>DATGZK010000057.1:0-62471 GCA_035489755.1 Myxococcota bacterium | reverse complement strand
AAATTCCGCCGGCGGGGAGTCGCTGTCGAGCGGCGCTTTGCGCCGGCCCCAGAAATTCGCGGTGACTCGGAGAAGCTCCAGCAGCTCTTCTTGAATCTCCTCCTCAACGCGGTCGACGCGATGCCTCAAGGCGGAAGGATTGTGGTGAGCCTTGGGACGGACAGCGACGGGGGGCTGGAAGTGCGCGTTCGCGATACGGGCGTCGGCATCCCCCAGGACCAGCTCTCGCAGATCTTTCAGCCCTTCTACACCACGAAGGAAGCCGGGCATGGGAGCGGGCTAGGCCTCGTCGTGGCGCGCGAAATCGTTGCGGACCATGAAGGCGAGATCGACGTCGCGAGCGAACCTGGAGAAGGCACGGAGTTTCGGATCCGGTTCCCCGCCCTCGCGCCCTCCCCCTAGCCGCGAGGCGGCGGGGGGAGGTAGGCGACCCGCAAGAGGTTGGCTTCCGTGACCAGCCCGACAAGCCGCGGTCCACGGGGCGAGTGGGTCGTGACCGGCAAGCAGCCGAGCCGGAGTGCGAGCATGCGGGTGGCCGCGGCCTCCAGCGAGCTTTCCGGTGGGATCGTGATCTCTGTGCGTACCAGGGGCTCGATCGTGAGGGTGCCGAGGGCGTCGGCGGCGCCCGCTCCGAGCCCCTCGCGGAGCCTTGCCAAGGAGGCATCGAGGAGCTCGCGGTGCGACACGAGGCCGACCACGACTCCGTTCTCCACGATCACGAGATGGCGCAGGCGCGCAGAGCGCATGAGCCTCTCCGCGTCGCTGAGGGTTGCGCCTCGGGGCGCCGTCACGACGTCCCGGAGCATCACCTCTGCCACTCTCAGAGCGTCCGTCGAGTTCATTCGCCCCCGCTTTCCCCGGACGAGCCGCTTCGTGCAGGGACCGTGCCGCACAGGTCGGTCATGAAGCGCCCGCTGAAGGGGTTTTGGCCAGGAGACTGAGGCTGATCGCCCCGAGGATGCTTCCCGTGCGGGGTGAGGTGTCACGTGACGTCGGATGCCCCATACTGTGGCAAACCGACCCATCGAACCGCGCGGAGGGCCTTCGGGAAGGCTCCTCGGGTCGGCACGCTCCGTGCTCTAGGGGGATCGTCATGGAGCAGACAGGTTGCGTGCTTGTAGTCGACGACGACTCCGCGATGCGCGAGATGCTGGTTTCCCTCCTGGAGGACCATGGCTTTCAGGCCAGCGCCGCGGCCAGCGCCGAGGAGGCGGTCGAGAAGGTTCGAGAGACCGAGTTCGACGCCGTCGTCTCCGATATCCGGATGCCCGGAAAGACGGGGCTCGACCTCCTCGGGCAGCTGCGGGAGATCCGGGCGGAGATGCCGGTCATTTTGATGACCGCGTTCGGCAGCATTGATTCCGCCGTGGAGGCGATGCGTGCCGGTGCCTTTGACTACATCACCAAGCCCTTTAAGCGCGACGAGGTTCTGGTCGTCCTCGAGCGCGCCTTCGAGCGCCGCGCCTTGGAAGAGGAAAACCGCCGCCTGCGCCGCGCAGTCGATCAGACCAGCTCGTTCGGCGATCTCATCGGAACGAGTCCAGCGATGCGCGAGATCTTTGCGCTCATCCGCAAGATTGCCGAGAACCGCAGCAGCGTGCTCATCACCGGCGAAAGCGGGACCGGCAAGGAACTCGTCGCTCGAACGATTCACTTCTCGGGATCGCGCCGCGAGGCTCCCTTCATCCCTATCAACTGCACCGCCATACCCGAGGGACTGCTCGAGAGCGAGCTGTTTGGTCACATGCGCGGCGCTTTCACGGGAGCCATCGCATCCAAGCGGGGACTCTTCGAGAAGGCAAACGGGGGCACGCTCTTCCTCGACGAGATCGGAGACATGGGCCTCGGCCTTCAGGGCAAGCTCTTGCGCGTGCTGCAGGATCGCGAGATCCGCCCTGTGGGCTCCACGCAGTCCGTGCGGGTGGACGTTCGGATCATCGCGGCGACGAACAAGGACCTTCGCGCAGAGATGGAAGCGGGCCGTTTCCGGCGCGATCTCTTCTACCGCCTGAACGTCATTCCCATCCACATTCCTCCGCTGCGCGAGCGCCCCGACGACGTCCCGACCCTTGCCGAGTTCTACGTGCGCAAGCACACGAGTGCAGGGCGGCGCGCACTCACGCCCGAGGCTATTGGCCGTCTCCAGCACTGCCGCTGGGAGGGCAATGCGAGGGAGCTCGAGAATGTGATCGAACGCGCCCTCGCACTGAGCGAAAGCGTCGAAATCCGTCCGGAGGACCTGCCGCTTGGTGCCGAGGAGGAGGCCGAGGCAGAGGCCTCGCCGGACAGCCTCACCCGCGCCGCGGCACACCGGCGCCTTAGCCTCGAGCAGCTGTGCGACCTCTACATCGACGAGATCCTGCAGCTGACCGGAGGCAACAAGGTCCAGGCCGCACGCATCCTCGGCATCAACCGTCGGACGCTCTATCGCCGCGGCGAGCGCAAGGAAGGCAGAGTGCGCTCAGCGGGGAGCGCCTCGGCGAGCTCCCATTCGGCGGAACGCACGTGACCCAGTTCTCAAAGATCCTGGTGCCGATCGATTTCTCCTCGCACTCCGCCAAGGCGCTTGAGCTTGCGATTACCCTTGCCAAGACCTTTGGGGGGCGGATCCATCTCCTTCACGCCTACCACCTTCCGCCCATGGTCGGGATGCCAGACGAGATCGTGATCCCCCCGGATTTCTGGACGGGGGTGCGCGATGCCGCGGCGCGCAAGCTCGATAAGTCGGCACAGAAGGTGAAGGCGGCGGGGATTGCAGTGGAGACCCACCTCGTCGAGTTCGCGCCCTCGGACGCAATCGTCGAGACGGCGAAGACGACGAAAGCCGATCTCATCGTGATGGGGACGCGCGGCCTAACGGGCCTCAAGCACGCGCTCTTGGGGAGTGTCGCGGAACGCACGCTCCGCTTGGCGCCGTGTCCGGTACTTACGGTGAAGGATGAGGCGGCGACCTAGCTCCTCGAGCTAGCGCCTCGCGGGCGCCCGCGCGCGGCGCCCCCTCACAAGTTCCTCGGCCACGCCTGGCGTGCGGTTTGCACGGTCTAAACCACGGGTGAACCCCGAGGAGGAATCTCATGCCGATCGAGCGATTGCTGCGCCGACCCGTAAAGACGCTGCCGCCGGACGCGACCTGCCAGGAGGCGGCGGCGCTCATGCGGGACGAAAACGTGGGCGCGATCGTGGTCGCCGAGGAGCGCCGTCCGCTCGGGGTGGTCACGGACCGCGATCTCGTCGTGCGCGTCGTCGCGCCTGGCGAGGACGCAACGCGTGTGCTTGTGCGTGACGTGATGTCCGGAGACCCGATCTTCGTGTCCGGCGAACGCTCCCTCGAGCAGGCGATCGCCGCGATGCGCGATCTCGCGATCCGCCGGGTCCCGATTGTCGACGCCGAGGGCAAGCTTCGGGGACTCGTGTCGATGGACGACCTACTCGTTTTGTTGGCCGAGCAGTTTTCCAATCTTGCGCACACGATCCGCAAGGAGATCGAGCCCCCGATCTAGGCTCCGGGGCGAGAGCCGGGAGAGCCCCCTGCGCGGCTGTCTGTGGGCCGTTTTGGCGACTCCGGGGGTATTTTCTTCAACAAGCGGGCCCGTCGAGGGGGGCATTTGCCGACCGGTACATGCGGATTCCCCACAGAAGGAGCGGGTGCCCATCTCCTTCGGGTCACCGCGGAGAAGCCGAGCGGCCCCCAAAGAACTCTTTCCGAGAACGCTGTGTAGTGGCATGGTATTTGCGACACCGAAATCCGGAGGTTTGCCCATGGACAGCCACGGCACGCCTTATGATCTGCAGTCCCTCGAAACACAGACGACGGACGCCCGGAGGCTTTCCAAACCCAGCGTAAGAGCCCTCGACCGCTGGGTTGCGCGCAAGATCCTCGCCGCGCGGGGCCATCCGCCCGTCTCCATGCGGCTTTGGGACGGGACGGAGGTGGGGCAGGGCGCTGATTCCGCGGTCGCGCGACTGCGAATCGACGATCGCACGACGCTCCTGCGCCTCGTCGCGCAAGGGGACCTTGCCTTTGGCGATGCCTACAGCGAGGGCAAGCTCGAGATCGAAGGCGATCTCGTCTCCACCCTAACGACGCTCTTCAGTGCGCAAGAACCCGATGGATGGATGACGCGCCTCATGACGCGCCGCCGCCCCCCGAAGGCCAGGGCCCATTCGCTGGCCGGATCGCGTGAAAGCATCCATCACCACTACGACATTGGCAACGATTTCTATGCCCTTTGGTTGGACGCCGGCATGGTCTACACCTGTGCTTATTTCCCGACGCCGACGGTGAGCCTCGAAGAGGCGCAAGAGGCGAAGCTCGAGCACGTCTGTCGAAAGATTCGTTTGCGGCCGGGCGAGCGGGTGCTCGAAGCGGGCTGCGGCTGGGGCTCGCTCGCTCTCCACATGGCGCGACGACACGGTGCACGGGTCACCGCTTTCAACATTTCCCGCGAACAAATCGGCTACGCGAGGGATCAAGCCAAGCGCCAGGGGATTGGATCGCAGATCGACTTCGTGGAGGATGACTACCGCAACGCCCGCGGGAGCTACGATGCGTTTGTTTCCGTGGGCATGCTCGAGCACGTGGGCCCTGGGAACTACGAAACGCTCGGACGCGTGATCGACCGGTGCCTGCATGCGGACGGACGCGGCCTTGTTCACTCGATCGGTCGCCCCCAGTCCATCCCGATGAATCGATGGATCGAGCGGAGGATCTTCCCGGGCTCCTATTGTCCGACGTTGTCGGAGATGGCCCGTCTCCTTGAGCCGTGGAATCTCGGCGTGCTGGACGTCGAAAATCTTCGGCTTCACTACGCGAGAACGCTGGAACACTGGCTCGAGCGGTTCGAGAAGAGCGCGGACCTGATCCGAGCCCGCTTCGACGAACGCTTCGTCCGTACGTGGAGGCTCTATCTCGCGGGCTCGATCGCGGCCTTCCTGTCCGGCTCGTTCCAGCTGTTCCAGATGGTGTTCGCACGCGCCGCGAGCCGTGCCATCCCGTGGACGCGGGAGTACCTCTACACCCAGTGCTAGCGCCAAAGGAGCCCGATGCGATCGTTCGACGTTTTGATCGTGGGCGGCGGGCCGGCGGGCTCCTCGTGCGCGTGGAAGCTGCGCCGCTCGGGCCTGCGGGTTGCGGTGCTCGACCGCGCGAGCTTTCCGCGCGACAAGGTCTGCGCGGGATGGATTACGCCGCAGGTCGTCGAGGAGCTCGAGCTCGACCTGGAGGAATACGCCAAGAACTACACCTGTCAGCCCTTCCATGGCTTTCGTGTGGGCGCGCTCGGGGGAGATGACGTCGCAGTCGACTACGGAACACCCGTCAGTTTCGGAATCCGCCGCTGCGAGTTCGATACCCACCTGCTTCGCCGCTCCGGGGCCGAGCTCTTGCTCGGCGAGAGCGTGCGCTCCCTGCGCGTGGCCGAAGGCGGATGGGTTGTGAATGATTCGCTCCAAGCGTCCCTCTTGGTGGGCGCGGGCGGGCATTTCTGTCCGGTCGTGCGTCTTGTGCATCCCGACCCGCCCGATCGCATTGGCGTCGTCGCCGCGCAGGAAGTGGAGTTCGCCCTCGAGGATCGCGCGGCCGCGGCCTGCACCGTGCGGCCGGAGCTCCCGGAGCTTTATTTCATGGACGACTTGCGAGGATATGGCTGGGCGGTACGCAAAGGGGCGTTCCTCAACGTGGGCCTTGGCCGCCAGGATTCGCGCGATCTCGGTGCTCACGTCGGGCGTTTCCTAGATTTCTTGCAAGCGCGTGGCGCGCTTTCGGCCAGTAGCCCGCGAAAGCTCCGCGGCCATGCCTACCTTCTCTACGGGCTCTCGCCGCGCCCCCTGGTCGGGGATCGTCTCCTCCTCGTGGGAGACGCAGCAGGGCTTGCCGACCCGCGAAGCGGCGAAGGCATTCGCCCCGCCATCGAGTCGGGCCTTCTCGCCGCGTCGGTCGTCCTGCGTGCTGCGGGTGGCTACGGTCGGACAGAGCTCATGCCGTATCAAAAGGCCATGGTCCAGCGCTTCGGACGCCGGGACGCGCACCCCGTCTCGGCGCTCTCGGCCCTTGTGCCAACGGCACTGCGGCCCCGGATCGCGCGCTGGGCCCTCGCGAGTCGCTTGGTGGCCAAGCACGTGATCCTCGACCGCTGGTTCTTGCACCGCCACCTCGCGCCGCTCCCTGCGACGTAGGTCCGTGGAGCTCTCTACTCGAGCCTTGACCGCCCCCGCCCGATCGAAGCCGCAGACTCGGCCGCTGCGGCTCTTGGCAAAGAGCCGCAGGGGGCCCTGTGAGCGATGAAAGTCGAGAGTGGCACACCGCCGGGCCGCAAGCGCGTGCGGCGGAACGGGCCGAGATGGTGCGCCAGATCGAATTTGAGACGAGGGCCACGCAAGGCCTCACCGGATGCGCAGCGCTTTCGCCGCGCGTGCTTGCGGCCATGGGTCGCGTGCCCCGACACGAGTTCGTGCCGGAGGAGCTGACGAGCCGGGCCTATCAGGACGGCCCGCTCCCGATTGGGCACGGACAGACGATTTCGCAGCCCTTCGTGGTCGCACTCATGACCGACCTCGCGGCGGTCACGCAAACTTCACGCGTTCTCGAGATCGGAACAGGCTGCGGTTACCAGACGGCCCTTCTCGCCGAGCTCGCCGCCCTCGTCTTTACGATCGAAATCGTGCCAGAGCTCGCCGCTGCGGCCCATGCGCGCCTCCTGCGTCTTGGATACACGGAGGTGAAAACGCGGGTGGGGGATGGCTATCTCGGGTGGCCTGAAGCCGCACCCTTCGACGCGATCGTCGTCACGGCGGCCGCTCCCGCCGTCCCGCCGCCCCTGGTCGCGCAGCTGGCGTTCGGGGGTCGCCTCGTGATCCCCGTCGGACGAGCCTACCAAGCTCAGGAGCTTCTTCGGATCGAGAAGGATGCAGCGGGAACGGTGCACGAACGGGTCGTCCTGCCCGTCGCTTTCGTGCCGCTGGTTCACGATCTCGGTGCCGCGTAGACGGCAGCGCCTGCCCGAGGATCACTCGAGCATCCGGCGGAGCTCCTCGCGCAGCGAGTCGAACTCGCGGAGGATCGGATTTTTGGTCTTCTCTGCCGCACGCTCAAGGCGCGCGCGGAAGGCCTGGATGCGTGTTTCCATCTCCTCGCGCAGGTGGGGCAGGCTCGGTGCGCGCTGTCCCTTGCGCCCTTGAAGGCGTGCCACTTCCCCGAGGTCTTCGAGCTCGCTCCCGAGCCTCGCGAGGAGGTCGTCGAGCGACACGATGCCCACGGCCTCGCTGCCCTCGGTCACAAGCACCCGGCGGATGCCATGGCGCGCCATTTGCTCGATTGCCCGCTCCAGGGAATCGGCGCCTGCCACGGTGACAATCGGGTGGCTCATGATCGCGAATGCAGTCGCCCTCTCCGGATCGCGTCCGCTTGCCACGACACGAAGCGCAAGGTCCCGGTCCGTGACGATGCCCGTCGCGGATCCATCCATTCCGACGACGACCACACAGCCCGCGGCGTCCCGCTCGAGAATCGCGGCGATCTCCTGAACCGATGTGTTCTCGGGAACCGAGGTGATTTTTCTGCGGTAGTGCTCGACGAGGGACACAGCTCTTTGCCTCTCTGCGCCGCCCTAGCTCGCCGTGCCCGCGTACTCGCTCTCCTGAACGGCCGCGGTGCCCGAGAGCTGCTTGCGAAGCGCTTCTGCGAGCTCTGCGACCTCAGTCGAAAGAAGGCGCAGCACATCATCCGCACAGAGGAGACCCACGAGCTTGCCGTCCAGATCGACGACCAGCACTCGGCGCACCCGGTGAAGCCGCATAACGCGCACGGCCTCGCTGAGGGAGGCCTTGGCTGAGACGAAGATCGGCGGCCACCTTGCGAGCTCGCCCACGCAGACCCTGGAAGGATCGAGCCTCCCGCCGAGAATGCGAAGCGCGATGTCCCGGTCCGTCACCAGGCCTACGGGGCGATCTTCTTCGACGAGGACGACGCAGCCGATGGACTCCCTTTCCATGAGCTGAGCCGCGGCTCGGGCCGTCTCGTGGGCCGCAACTGTGTGCGGCGTCCTGTAGATGTAGGTTCCGACCGGCATGGCCTCTTCTCCGTACATGACCGTCGCACCGTCTTTGGACCGCGGAGCGACAAAGACGAGGGGGAAGCACGATGCGTGCCAGCGCCTGCTCGGTTGCGGAACTAGGCGGAGCCGTCGCCGCAAGGAGGCGGCTTTTCGGGCTCGGCTTCGAAGAAGACGAGGCTCCAGGCGTGATCGATCTCGTCGAAGCGCAGCAGGAAGTGCGCGTTATCGGCTGTGCGAACGCGGAAGTAGCGGTGGTCTCGGCCCGGCCATTGGTCGAGAATCTCGGCTACGTCTTGCATGGCGCCGGCGAACCCGATCCTGCGGGGGACCAGCCCACGCCCTTGGTCCGGGCTGCTCTCCACGCGAAAGCTCTCCATCAAGGAGAGCCTACCCGCCGCCCCGAGACGACGCACGACCGCGTTGGCCCCTGAGGCAGAGTGCGCCGCCGGGTCGCCTCAGTCTGGGGCGGGACGGCACGCTCGCTCGATCGGACAGAAGGCCTTCCCCCGGGCCCACCCTTCGGTGGGCGCTCCCACCTCGCGGCGTGGCACACTGAGCGCAGATGAGCACGAGTCAACTTCGCGTGGGGAGCGGACGAATCGTTGCGCTCTTTGCGTTCGACGTTGCAGCGGCAATCGACCTTCAGTCGATCCCGAGTGTTCTGCGCCCCGAAAGGTCGCAGATCATTCGCAGGCGGCCCGCGCCCGAGTATGTGAGTTATGCCGTGCCGCCCGTCGACGTGGCGCTCGGGGAGCGTGACCTTGAGCTCGGCGGGGAGAAGCAGCGCGCGGCCCTGAGTGCACGGCTTTTCGATTTCGGCGCAGTGAGCGTGGCCCTCGTCCTCGGCTTTGAGGCTCCCCTTGCGATGCTTCCAGCGCTGGCGCAGGACGTGGCACGTGCGGATCTCGCAACGCTCGCACGCCGAGCGCTGCATGAGCTGGTGCAGGAGATTCGGCCGGCCTTCCAAAACCTCGGTCTAAACGAGCTCGTCGAGGACTACTATGTCTTCGAACTCCGAACGCTCGAGCCAGAGACGAGCGCAGAGGCGCTCCTGCGCGACAATGCCTCGGTGCTCGCCGCGACTCTGGCCATGGACGCGGCGCCCCTGTCCCGGCAGCAGATCGAAGAGTCCCTCCGCGATGCGATTTCCTACTCGCCGGACGATCTCGTCGTGGCAGAGTGGGGCGGGGCGCTCGTCTGCGACGCCCACGGCGCCGACACCCTCGCCGTGCTCGAGTATTTGAATGTGCAGCTCCTCGAGCTGCGCTTTTTGGACGCCCGCCTCGACCGTGCGCTCGCGGAGTTCTCGCGGGAGGTGTACCGGGCACAGACGCTCTGGAACGCAGTCCGAGGGCTCTATCGCTCCGCCATCCGGGCACTTTCCGATCTCATGGTCGAGGTCTTGACCCTTTCCGAACGCGTGGAGAACGCCGTCAAGCTGGCGCCGGACGTCTACCTCGCGCGCGTGCACCGCCGCTGCGCCGCGCGCCTTGGGCTTCCGACCTGGGAGCGGATAGTGCAGTCGAAACTCGAGGCGGTCCGCCATTTGACGACGATCCTGACCGAGCGCGCGGCGGCACGGCGTGCCGAGGCGCTCGAGATCACAGTCATTACGCTGATCGCGGTGGAAATCGCACTCGCCGTGCTAGGCCGCATTCATCCGTGAAGTCGGGGCGCCCGCTCGAGCCTCTCCCGGCTCCGCTCATCGCCGGCCTCTTGCACAGCTCTGCGTATCCCGAAGATCCTTCGGCGCGGGGCCGCATCGAGCACGTGCAGACCCACCTCTCCCACGTCTTCTTGACAGGGAAAAAGGTCTACAAGCTCCGCAAGGCGGTCGATCTTGGCTTTGTCTGCTTCGCGACGAAGGCGCAGCGCGATGCAGACTGCCTGCGTGAGGTCGAGCTCGGGCGCCGCCTCGCGCCCGACGTCTACCTCGGAGTCGCCCCCGTGCGGCTCGCTGGGCGGAGGGTGCGGGTCGGGCCGGTTTCCGACGCTCTGCTCGCACGCGCGGCGGGCACCGAACACTGTGTGGTGATGCGGCGCCTGCCTCAAGGGCGCGACGCGCTTTCGCTCCTCGGCGCCGGTCGACTGCGCCCCGAACAGATTGATCGCGTGGCCCTTGCCGTGGCTCGCTTCCACGCTGCGAACCGGCTGAGCCCGCGCCAGCACGGCTCCGCCTTGGCCTGGCTCGAGCGCAGCGTGGCTCCCGTGCGCCAGAACTTCGAACTCCTGCGTGAGGCGAGCGTGGGTGTGCCGGGACGCCCGGCGCTCTTGCGTGCGGCGACCCTCGCGCACGCCGCAGCGCTCGCGCGGGGCTTCGTTGCGAGCCACCGCGCGCGCTTCGAGGCTCGGCGCCGGGCGCGCCGAGGCGTCGACGGCCATGGGGACCTGCACCTCCAGCACGTCTTCTTTGAAACCGACGACGCAGCGCCCCTGCTGATCGATTGCCTCGAGTTCCGCGATGATCTGCGCCAGATCGACGCGGCAGCGGAGGTGGCGTTTTTGGCGATGGATCTGCGCTACCGCGGCCGCGCAAAGTTCGCGGAGCGCTTTCTGCGCAGCTATGCCGCCGCGGCGGACGACTACGACCTCTACGGCGTCGTCGACTACTACGTGCGCTACCGGGCCGCCGTCCGCGCCAAGGTCGCCGCTTTGGCCGCCGTCGACCCGCAGCTGGCGAACGCGCAGCAGCGTGCCGCAGCTGCGAGCGCACGCCGGCATCTGGCCCTCGCGGCGCGGACCCGCCTCACGTCGGAGCAACCTGGCGTCGTCGCCCTGTGCGGAATCGTGGGAACGGGAAAGAGCGCCGTCGCGCGCGCGGCCGCGGACGTGCTCGCCGGGGTGGTCATCTCCTCGGACGTGGTGCGAAGACGGGGCGCCGCCGCTCCCCTCTATACGGAGCGCGGCAAGGACCGGATCTACACAGAACTGCTCGAGCGCGCAAAACCCGTGGTGGAATCGGGCCGCGTGGCCATTCTCGACGCGACCTTTGACCGCGCAGGGCGGCGCGAATCCCTCCTCCGCTTTGCGGCGGCGCATCGCGTGCCCGCCGTCCTCCTCGAGACGCGCTGTCCCCCCGCGATGACGCTCGCGCGCCTTGCGCGGCGCAAGGCTGAGGGCCGGGATCCCTCGCAGGCCGGACCTGAGCTCTACGCGTGGAGCGCGGCCCACTTCGAGCCTCCCCGGGAGTGGCCCGCCGCCTGGCGGCGCTCCTTGTGGACGAACCGCCCCTGGCGTCGCTCGCTGCGGCGGGCTCTTGCGCTGCTGCGGGCGAACCGATGAAGCGACTGGTATGTAATAGGGACTGAACAGGTCGCGGAAGGAGGCACAAGCATGGCGAATCGTTCCCACGAGCCCACGCGGCGGGGCCGCGCCGGCTGGCTTCTCGGCCTTGTGGTTCTAGCCCTCGTGGCTTCCCCTGCGCCCACCCGCGCCGCGGAGGAGTACGACCCCAAGACCGCAGGCAATCCCGTGCGGATCGTGGCCTATATCATGAGCCCTGTCGGCGTCTTCATCGACTACGCGATCATGCGTCCTGCGTGGTGGATCGGGTCCCACGAGCCGTTCCGGACCATCTTCGGCCGCACCGACAACGACTGATTTCGCTCCCAGCGCGGGAGGTGGCTCGCCGGTCTTCTTGAGGGGGGAACGCCGCTTTCCGCTTGTTGCGGGTGGTGCAGAACGGTATGCTTATTGCATATGACGAGTGCGCCCGCCGCAATTTCGCCTCTTTCAAGGTCCCTTCCGCCGGCCACCCGGGCTCTGGCGCAGCGTATCCGGTGATCCGTCTCTTTTCGGTGTGCATCCTCGCTGCTGGATGCGGCTCGGCTCTCCTGCCCTCCAAGGCGGTCGCCGAGGAGACGGAGGGGATGGTGATCCGCGGCCTTACTTTTGTGGCAAGTCGCGGCGCAGAGCGGGACCTCGTGCTTCGTGCCGAGCACGCGCGGCTCGATCCCGGAAGCAACGTCGCCCATCTGGAAGGCGTCGAATCCTCGGTCGACCCCCAGGAGGGAACGCCGGGATTTGAGATGACTTGCGACGAAGGCGATCTCTTTCTTGCCACCAATGACTTCCTCGCCAAGGGGCATGTTCACGGCAAGACCGCAGACGGCCGGCGCTTTACCACGACCTGGGTGCGATATGACCATGCAAGCGGCGTGGCCTCGACGGACGCCCCGGTCGAGATCGAAGAAGCCGGGGGGAAGTACAAGGGAGGCGGATTCCGCTACCAGGTGCGCGAGCAACGCTTCCGCCTGCTCGGGGGAGCGAGCATGGTGCGTGAACCGTGAGGCGCAGCGCCCGGGGACCTCGTCCGCTCGCGATCTTGCTTGTGCTGATCGGTTTCGGGGCTCACCCCTCCGAGGGGCTCGCCCAGACGTTGAGTGGGCCGGCGGTTCCGCCGAAGCCTTCCATGGCGATCGCCGTCGCGTCCTTTGAGGGGGCGGGCCCCGCGGGCTCCGAGGTTCCCGACGTAGGCTCCTTGCTTGCGGATCGGCTCGCCACGAAGGGGGTCGGTCAGGTGGTGGGTCCGCAAACCCTCGGGGCAGATGCGAAGGCCGAACCGTCGCCGGACGACGTCCGGCTCTGGGCCACGAAGGCCGGAGTCGAGGCCGTCGTCGTCGGCCGAACGACGCGCACGGGGCGCGAGCTCGCGATCGAGCTCCACCTTCGCTCAGGTGCCACCGGCCAAGACGTTGGAAGCTATGGCGCGCAGATCGCCCAGCCCGAGGCCCTTCCGGGAGCCATCGACCGGCTCGCGGACGAGGTCATCGCCGGCTGGCGCAGGGCCCGGCCGCCGCCCGCGCCTGTCGCGACCGCCGAGAAGGGGGCGGCGCCCCGCGGCGCGGGCTCGGCCGCAGCCGGTGAGGCGAAGAGCGGATTCCAGAGTACGGCTCCGATCTCCATCAAGTCCGACGAGCTCGAGGCCATCCAGAAGGGCAAAGAGCGCTTTTTCCTCTTCACCGGACATGTGTTTGTGCAACAGGACAACGTGACGCTTCACTCCGACCGGCTCGAGGCGTACTACCCCGAGGGCTCGAGTCAGCCAGAAAGGCTCGTCGCGACGGGGCACGTCATCATCGAGCAGGAGGGGAAAACGGCGATCTGCGATCAGGCCACCTATCTCAACACGGCCCAGCGCGTCTTCTGCCGGGGAAGCGCAGAGCTGCGCCAAGGACAGGACAGCGCGCGGGGCAAGGAGATCGAACTCCAGCTCGACACCGAGCGCATGTTTATCCGGGGCGACGCCTTGGTCGTCTTGAAGCCCAAAGAGAAGGAGAAAGCTCCCCCTCTCGCCGTACCCACGGCCACACTCGGACCCGGGGGCGCGTGATGCAGGGCTTTGTGCTGAGCGCCGAGGGCCTTCACAAACGCTATGGCGACCGCGAAGTGGTCTGCGACGTCGCCCTAAGCGTGGAGTCGGGCGAGGTGATCGGTCTTCTCGGCCCGAACGGGGCCGGAAAGACGACGACCTTCAATATGATTGTCGGCCGCATCCGGCCCACCGCCGGTCGCGTTCGACTCGGGGAGCAAGACATCACCGATCTCCCGATGTACCGGAGGGCGCGGCTCGGCATCACCTACCTGCCCCAAGAGCCCTCGATCTTTCGGCGCCTTAGCGTCTCGCAAAACATTGCGGCGATCCTCGAGACGGTTGAGCCGGACTCCTCCTTGCGTCGCGAGCGCTTGCGCGAGCTGCTCGGGGAGCTCGGCCTCCAGAACAAGGCGCATCTGCGAGGGGACGCGCTCTCCGGTGGCGAGCGGCGGCGCGTCGAGATCACGCGGGCGCTCGTGCTCGACCCGAAGTTCATGCTGCTTGACGAGCCGTTCTCCGGGATCGATCCCATCGCGGTGATCGACATTCAGAAAATTATCGAGCAATTAAAGGCCCGCGGGATCGGCATCATCATCACCGATCACAACGTGCGGGAGACGCTCTCGATCTGCGACCGGGCCTACATCATTAGCGAGGGCCGGATCGTGCGGCAGGGCACCCCGGTGGAGATTGCGTCCGACGCTCGGGTGCGGGAGATCTACCTCGGGGAGAATTTCGAACTTGCGGGCGGGGTTCGCGCAGAGGACCTAGGGCGGGCGGTAGGCCGGCTGTGAGACGGGGGACGTAGCGGGCCATGGCAATCGAGATCAAGCAGCAGCTCCGCTTGAGCCAGCAGCTCGTGATGACGCCGCAGCTGCAGCAGGCCATCAAGCTGTTGCAGCTCTCACGGCTCGAGCTCGTGAACCTCGTGGAGCAGGAGCTGCAGGAAAATCCCGTCCTCGAAGAGGGGCTCGAAACCGAGGAGGTGCCCACACCTTCGTCCGAAGTGCAGACGGAAGCGGAGCCGACGGAGCCGGAGGTGGCCCGGGCGAGCGAAGTGGCTCCGGAGCGGGAGCCGACCGACGCCGAGAAGATCGCGGACCTCGATTGGCAGAGCTACATGGACGCCTATCCGCAGACGGGTTTCTCCGAGCGCCCCGAGGAGGATGAGCGGCGTTCGCTCGAGAGCACGCTGACGCGCCGTCCTTTGCTCTCGGATCATCTCGAGTGGCAACTCCAGCTCTCGAGCTTAAGCGATGAGGAACGCGCGATCGCACGCTTCATCATCGGCAATCTTGACGATGACGGGTATTTGCAAGCGACGCTTGAAGAGATCGCGCAGCATTCCGGCTATCCGCCCGAGCGGGTCGAGACAACCCTCACAAAGCTTCAGGCCTTCGATCCGCCGGGGGTCGCTGCGCGGGATCTGCGCGAGTGCCTGCTCATCCAGCTGCGGGCGCTTGGGATCGACGACCCGCTCGTGCGCAAGCTCGTGGAAGACCACCTGGGGGGGCTCCAGAAGCGGGACTTCCGCGGGATCTCACGCGCCCTCGGTCTTACGGTCGAAGAGGTGGCGGCCGCGGGCCGCGTGATTGCGCGCCTTGAGCCCCGTCCGGGTCGCGCTTTCGGCGGCGAGGACCCGGTGTACATCACGCCCGACATCTTCGTGTTCAAAATCGGCGACGATTTCCACATCCTCTTAAACGAGGACGGGCTGCCGAAGCTCCGCATCAACAATCTCTACAAGAATGTGCTGGCCCGCGGATCGGGGGCGGCGAAGGACACGAAGGACTATGTCCAGGAGAAGGTGCGCTCGGCGATCTGGCTCATCAAGTCCATTCATCAACGTCAGCGCACGATCTACCGGGTGATGCAAAGCATCATCAAGTATCAGCGCGAGTTCTTCGAGCGAGGCATCAACTACCTAAAGCCCCTGAACCTGCGCGACGTGGCCGACGACATCGAGATGCATGAGTCCACCGTGAGCCGCGTCACGACGAACAAGTACGTTCACACACCCCAGGGGATCTTTGAACTCAAGTACTTCTTCAACTCGAGCATCAGCCGGTTTGATGGGGAGGCCGTGGCGAGCGAGAGTGTGAAGGAGCGCATCCGACGCATCATTTCGGCGGAGGATCCGCGCCGGCCGCTCTCGGACCAGCGCATCGCCGAGATGCTGAAGGCGGCCAATATCGACATCGCTCGGCGGACTGTCACCAAGTATCGCGAGGCGATGAACATCCTGTCCTCGACCCAGCGGCGCGAAGTCGGTTAGCCTGTGCGGCGTTCGACGCGGGGGGCGACATGAAGATCATGGACATTCTGGTGCGGGATGCGGTGATCCTGGACCTCTCGTCCCACGCCAAACGAGATGTCCTTGCGGAGATGGCCCAGCGCCTCGCGGCCGCCGAGCCGGGCTTGGACGAGCAGCGGCTGCTCGAGGTGCTGCTGGAGCGCGAGAGCCTCCAGAGCACGGGGATCGGCGAGGGCGTCGCGATCCCCCATGGCAAGCTCCCGGGCCTCAAGCGCCTCATTGCGTCGTTCGCGCGCAGCCGGGCGGGCGTCGACTTTGAGTCGATCGATGGCCTGCGCACGCAGCTCTTCTTCCTGTTGGTGGTTCCCGAGCACTCGGGCGGCCAGCATCTGAAGGCGCTGGCCCGCATTTCCCGCTTTTTCCGCGACGCAGCCTTCCGCAAGGCGCTGCTCGAGGCCGAGCGTATCGAGGACGTCTTCCGATCCATCGAGGAGGAGGACGCCAAGTTCTAGAGCGCAGGGAGATGCAGATCCACGGATCGCTGGTCGAGATCCTCGGCGTGGGGGTCTTGCTGCTTGGCGCCAGCGGCATCGGGAAGAGCGAGTGCGCTTTGGAACTGGTTTCACGCGGGCACCGCTTGGTCGCGGACGACGTCGTGTGTGTCTTGCGCACGCCGGACGACCGGCTCCTCGGGCACGCCCCCACCCTGATTCGCCACTTCATGGAAATCCGCGGCATCGGCCTGGTCTACATCCCCGAGCTGTTTGGCCCCGAGGCGGTGCGCGAGGAGTGCGAGATCGACCTCGTCTGTCGGATGGAGCGCTGGCGCGAAGACACGAGCTACGAGCGGGTCGGCCATGAGCGGCCCACGGAAGAGATCCTCGGGATCGGGCGTCCTGCGCTTCTCCTGCCGGTTCGGCCGGCGGGAAGCATGGCGACCTTGGTGGAGGTCGCAGCGCGCGACAGCCAGCTGCGGCGAACCGGGCCCTCGGCGGCGCGGCGGCTAGACGAGCGGTTCCAGGGTGCGGGGCGGGAGGAAGCGGGCGCGGCTCCGGCACGGGGACCGAATCCCCCAGCGGGTCGGTCGTCGTGAGCCTGCATCCTCCGCGCATCGTGTTTGTGAGCGGTCTTTCAGGCAGCGGCAAGAGCACCGCGATGGCAGCGCTCGAGGATCTGGCCTTCTACTGCGTGGACAACCTCCCACCCCAGCTCATCGCGCAGTTTGTGGACCTATGCAGAAAAGCGACACCGCCCATCGACAAGATCGGGCTCGCCATCGACGCCCGCGAGACGGCCTTCCGCCGTGGGCTCCCGTCCGTGATTGCACAGCTGCGCGAGGGGGGTGCGGAGGTCGAGCTCATCTTCCTCGAGTGCTCGAACGAGGTCCTGGTGAACCGCTACCGCGAGACGCGGCGCGTGCACCCGCTCTCTCCGGGAGGCTCGGTCGAGGAAGGCATCGAGACCGAGCGGCGCATCCTGGAGGACGTTGCGCAGCTTTCGGACTTTACGATCGATACCTCGCGCCTGAACGTCCACCAGCTGCGCGAGGCGGTGGTTCGACACGTGACTGGAGGCGCGCGGCCGACGGTGGTGAACCTCATTTCCTTCGGCTTCCGCTTCGGGACGCCCGCTTCGGCGGAGCTGCTGTTCGATGTGCGCTTCCTGCCGAATCCCCATTTCGAGCCGGCGCTGCGCGATCTCACCGGTCACGACACCGAGGTCCGGGAGTACGTCGTCAAGCAGCCCACGGCCCAGGCGCTGCTCCACCGCCTGCGCGAGTTTCTGGCGTTCCTGATCCCCCTCTACGACGAAGAAGGCAAGGCCTATCTCACCATCGCCATCGGCTGCACCGGCGGTCAGCACCGATCCGTCGCGGTGACAAATCTCCTGGCCCAAGAACTTCGTGCGGCTGGACGAGAGGTGAATGTCTCGCACCGGGACGTCGAGAGGAGAAGATGAGCGTCGGAGTCGTGATCGTGACGCACTACCGCTTGGGCGAGGAGTTCCTCCAGGCGCTTCGCCTGATCGTGCCGGACGCTCCGCCCTTTTTCGCCGTCTCGATCGACCCTCACCAGTCGGTCGAGGAGATGCGGGGTGCGATCGCGGAGGCGCTGCGCACCGCCGAGAAGGGGGAGGGTGTACTCATTCTCACGGACATGTTCGGCGGTACGCCCTCGAACATCAGCCTCTCGTTTCTCAAGGAGCACCGCGTGGAGGTCGTGACGGGCGTGAATCTGCCGATGCTGATCAAGCTCGCGACGCTCTCCGAGAAAAAGACCCTCGAGGAGCTGGCACCCTTCATCAAGAACTATGGCCAGCGAAACATCTCGGTGGCGAGCGAACTGTTGCCGGAAGGCCGGCGATGAGCGATGCGGTGTGCGAACGTGAATTCGTGGTGCGCAGCGAGCTGGGCCTCCACGCGCGCCCGGCCGGACGCTTCGTGTCGACGGCCGCGCGATTTCGCGCCGAAGTCCTGGTGGCGCGGGGCGAAGAGTGGGTCAGCGGGCGGAGCGTCCTCTCGCTGCTGTCGCTGGCTGCGGCGCAAGGCACACGCCTGCGCGTTCGCGCCATCGGCGAGGATGCAGCGCTTGCGGTCGAGGCCCTCGGCCAGCTTCTCGAAAGTGCAAGTGACCTCGCACCCGGCGTGATTGAAGCGAAGTAACGATTTCCCTACATTGCCGGGCCGCAGAAACCGAGGAGACCGCGATGGCCGCCCGCTCGTTTTTTACCTCTGAATCCGTCTCGATGGGCCACCCCGACAAGATGTGCGACCAGATCTCGGATGCCGTGCTCGATGCCATGCTTGCCCAAGACCCCTGCTCGCGCGTTGCGTGCGAGTCGCTCACCACGACCGGCCTCGTGGTCGTGGCAGGCGAGGTCACCACACAGGCGCGAATCGAGGTTGCGCCCATCGTGCGTCAGGTCGTGCACGACATCGGCTACACAGACTCGGAGATGGGCTTTGATGCGAGTACCTGCGGGATCATGGTCGCGCTCGGCCGTCAGTCTCCGGACATCTCCCAGGGTGTGACGGAAGGGGAGGGCTTGCACAAGGAGCAGGGCGCCGGAGATCAGGGGATGATGTTCGGGTTCGCGTGCGACGAGACGCCCGAGCTCATGCCGGCTCCGATTCGCCTCGCGCACCGACTGATCGAGCGACACCGGGTCCTTTTCGAGTCTGGAGAGCTCGGCTATCTGCGCCCGGACGCCAAATCGCAGGTCACCGTCGAGTACGTAAACGAACGCCCCGCGCGCATTTCCGCCATCGTGCTCTCGACGCAGCACGCGCCCGATGTTTCCTACGACCAGATCCGCAAGGACGTCCTCTCCAAGCTCATTCGGCCGGCGCTGCCCGCAGAGCTGCTCCAGGAGGACACTGTCTATCACGTGAACCCGACGGGCCGCTTCGTGGTGGGAGGCCCGATGGGGGACGCGGGACTTACCGGGCGCAAGATCATCGTCGACACCTACGGGGGCATGGGTCGCCACGGCGGCGGGGCGTTTTCCGGCAAAGACCCCTCGAAGGTGGATCGCAGCGGCGCCTACGCCGCCCGCTGGGTCGCGAAGAACCTCGTGGCCTCGGGGCTTGCCCGCCGCTGCGAAGTCCAGGTCGCCTATGCCATCGGCGTGGCCGAGCCGGTCTCGATCCGGGTCGATCACTTCGGAACCGGAGCGAAGGAGGAGGAGATCCTCGTTAAGCTCGTGCGCAAGCACTTCGACCTCACGCCCCGGGGCATCATCGAGACGCTCGACCTGCGGCGCCCGATCTTTCGCGCGACCTCGTACCATGGCCACTTCGGGCGCGAGGATCAGGGTTTCCCCTGGGAGCGGACCGATCGCGCGGAAGCCCTGCGCCGCGACGCTTCGCGCTAACGCCGAGCCCGCCACCCGAGCTTGCCTTGACGGCGGGGGCTCGGACTCATACATTCCCGCATCCTCATAACCTGATTCATATCCCCTTCTTGAATCGGAGGACACCATGCACAAGAACGACCGGCAGGCGGTCGCGGACCTCGCTCTCGCTCCGGCGGGACGGCTTAAGATCGAGTGGGCGGAATCGCGCATGCCCGTGCTGCACGCGCTGCGGGCACGCTTCGAGAAAACCAAGCCTCTGCGGGGTCAGCGTGTTGCGGGCTGCCTGCACGTGACGAAAGAAACGGCCGTTCTCGTGCGTGCGCTGGTGGCGGCGGGGGCCGAGGTGGCGTGGTCGGGCTGCAATCCTCTTTCCACCCAGGACGACGTTGCGGCGGCGCTCGCGGCGGAGGGCATTTCAATTTTCGCCTGGCACGGGCTCACGACCGAAGAGTTCTACTGGTGCATCGAGCGCACGGTGGCCATGCGCCCCACCCTCACCCTCGATGACGGTGCGGATTTGATCTTCACCGTGCACAGCAAGCACCAGGAGCTCGCGCGCCAGATCGTGGGGGGCACCGAGGAGACGACGACCGGGGTCCACCGGCTGCGCGCAATGGCCGCGGCAGGCAAGCTCCTTTACCCCGTGATTGCCGTCAACGATGCGGAGACCAAATGGGACTTCGACAACGTCTACGGCACGGGCCAGTCCTCGATCGACGGCATCTTGCGCGCCACCTCCGTGCTGCTCGCGGGCAAGAACTTCGTGGTGGCGGGCTATGGCCACTGCGGGCGCGGCTGCGCCATGCGCGCGCGGGGCATGGGAGCCAACGTCATCATCACCGAGATCAAGCCCACAGCCGCCCTCAAGGCGCGGCTCGAGGGCTTTAGCGTGTTGCCGATGGACGAGGCCGCGAAGATCGGAGAGATCTTCATTACAGCGACGGGCATGAAGGACGTGATCGTCGGGCGTCACTTCGACCAGATGCGCGATGGCGCGATCGTGTGCAATACCGGTCACTACGATTGCGAGGTGAATCTTGTGGACCTTCGGGCGCGCACGCGGGTGGTGGGCGAGATCGGCCAGATGCGGGAGATGCGGCCGAGCTGCGAGGAGTACACCCTCAAGGACGGCCGCCGCGTCTATCTGCTCGCGCAGGGGCGGCTCGTGAACCTCGCAGCGGCCGAGGGCCACCCGAGCGAAGTGATGGACATGAGCTTCGCAAATCAGTTCCTCTCGATGGTGCGGCTCGCGGAGGAGGGCAAGACGCTGGCGGTGGGCGTGCATGACATTCCCGTGACGCAGGACCAGGAAATTGCCCGGGTCAAGCTCGAGACCATGAGAATCTCGATCGACACGCTCTCGGAAGAGCAAAGAAACTACTCCTCCGATTTCTCGGCCGGGACCTAGTCGCTGGATTCCTTGACCGCGCCAGGGGTTTTTGCGATACCCCGACGCGGTTCCCCCCGCGCAAGGGGGGCGTGCGTGCTCGTTCACCGGATGAGCGCCGGCGTGCTCTTGCTGCTCGCGGGTGCGTGCGGGCTGGGAGGGCCGGAGCCCCGGCCGCCCGAAGCGGACGCCGCAGGCGACGCCCCCGTCGTCCGGGTTCTCTTGGCCGTTGGCCCAGGGCCGTTTCGCGTGCGGGGGACCACGGCGGGCGACGTCACCGTAGCGACGGGGCCGCGCGGCGTTCGGGTGGACGGGACGGATCGAGGCGAACGCGTGCGTTTGGAAGGCTCGGCGCTGGTCGCCAACAGTTTGCGCGTCCGGGGAGCCCTGGAAGTACGACGGACTGAAGGCGGTCTGGCCGTGGTGAATGAGGTTCCGCTCGAGGCCTACGTGGCAGGGACGCTCGCGCGGGAAACCTATCCGAGCTGGGGCGCCGAGGTCTTGCGCGCTCAGGCCGTGGTCGCACGCACCTATGTCCTCTACGAGCGCGCCCACCGCCACGGGCAGACCTACGATGTGAAGGCGACCACCGAGAGCCAGGTCTACGGCGGCATGGATGCGGAGAGCGAGACCGTCGTCCGAGCGACCGACGATACGCGCGGCGAGTACCTTGCGTTCGGGGGGGAGCCGATCCTTGCCGTCTACCATTCGGCGGCGGGCGGCGAGACGCAGGGTGCCGAGGAAGTGTGGACCCGCTCACTGCCCTATTTGCGGCCTGTCAGCGTCGAGGGCGAGGAGGCCTCGCCCGATACCTATTGGCGCGCCGTGGTGTCGCGAGAGACCCTCGCGCGGGTGGCGACGGCTCTCGGCCACCCCGTGGGTTCTGTCCGCGATGTGCGGGTCGAAGAACGCAGTGGGGGCGCCCGGGTTCGCAGCGTGCGCATCGTGGGAACGGGCGGTGAGGCGGTCGTGGCCGCGGGGGCGCTCCGCGGGGCGCTCGGCGAGGATGTGCTAAAGAGCACGCTCTTCGAGGTTCATCCGGGGCGCGACGAGCGGTCGCAGGATTTTGTCTTCGTGGGCTCGGGCCGGGGTCACGGCGTCGGCATGAGCCAGTGGGGCGCCCGAGCGATGGCCGAGCGCGGCGCCGGTTATCGCGAGATCCTGCAGCACTTCTATCCCGGCACCACGCTCCGTCGGGTGAGGGAAGGTGGGGCATGAAGCTTCTGCTCCCGGTCGTCGTTCTGCTCCAAGCCGCGGGTGCGCCCCAGAACCCCTTCGGCGGCGTGTCGATGCTGCTCCCCTTTGCGGCGATTTTTCTGATCTTCTACTTCCTCTTGATTCGCCCGCAGCAAAAGCGTCAGAAGGAGCAAGAGGACCTGCTCAAATCGATCGCAAAGGGCGACGAGGTCGTCACCTCGGGCGGGATCTACGGCAAGGTCACGGGCACGAGCGACGAGGTCCTGACCCTTGAAATCGCCGCGGCGAAGGGGGAACCGGTCCGTGTGAAGGTGGATCGCGCAAGGATAGAGCGCCGCGTGAAGAAGGCGAAAGAGGGGGAGGAGAAATGACCCTGCGCTGGCGTCTTGGCGCGACCGCCGCGCTGGTGGCCCTGATGACCTACCTCACGATCGCGAACTTCATCCCCGCCGAGACCCGGCACGAGCACTGGTGGCTCCCCAACCAGGGCATTCGCCTCGGCCTCGATCTCCAAGGCGGGATTCACTGGGTGCTTGGTGCGAAGCTCGACGTGGCGATCGATCACGAGCTCGACCACCTGCGCGGACGCCTCGCCGACCAGCTCACCGAGGACAAGATCACCCCGACCCGCCTCGCGGTCGAGGGTCAGCACATCGCGCTCGAGCTCGCGACACCCCAGGACGCGGACAAGGCGCGCACACTCGCCGAGGATACCCGGGTGCTCCGTGTCTCCCGGGCGGAGGGCACGAAGCTTGAGCTTGAGCTCACCGCCCAGTGGATGAAGGACGTGCGCGACAAAGGCATGGCGCAGGTGCTCGAAGTGCTGCGGCGGCGCATCGAGGATCCGATCCAGGGGATCCAGGACTCCGTGGTCACGCGCCAGGGCGAGGACCGCATCCTGGTCCAGATCCCAGGCGGCCAGATGGACCGGGCTCGTGCGCGCGAGATGCTGAGGGTGACGGGCTTCCTCGAGTTCAAAATCGTGCAAGACCAGGCGCCCACGGAAGACCTGCTCCGTGCGAAATACAAAGACGGGCTTCCCGAGGGCACCGAGATCATTTTCGAGCGGGAGAAGCAGTCGAACCGAATCGTGGGCGCCTTCCTCGTGAAGAAGACGGCCGATTTGACAGGCGACTACTTGTCGGACGCTCGCGTGTCCACGGACCGCACCAACCGCTGGGTCGTGAGCTTCACCTTCAACTCCGAGGGCGCGAGGATCTTCTCTCAGCTGACGGAAAAGAACGTCAACCGGCCCCTCGCCATCGTGCTCGACAAGCAGGTCTACAGTGCCCCGAACATCAAGGAGAGGATCGGCGCCCAAGGCCAGATCGAGGGCCGCTTCACCTCCCAACAGGCCGCCGATCTCGCGGTGGTCCTGCGCTCGGGCTCCCTGGCCATCCCCGTCGCGATCGAAGAAGAGCGCACGGTCGGTCCCGAGCTCGGAGCCGACTCGATTCGCAGCGGCCTTCGAGCGTCGGTCGTGGCGGTGCTCGCGGTCGTTGTCTTCGCGGCGGTCTACTACCGCCTGTCCGGTCTCTACGCGAGCCTGGCCCTCGGCGCGAACCTCTTCCTGCTGCTCGGCATCATGTCGATGGCGGGTGCGACGCTGACCCTGCCGGGCATTGCCGGCCTTGTGCTCACGGTCGGCATGGCGATCGACGCCAACGTCATCATCTTCGAAAGGATCCGTGAGGAGCTGCGCAATGGAAGGACGCCGCGCGCAGCAGTGGCGACAGGTTTTAGCAAGGCCCGCTGGACGATCCTCGACGCGAACATCACCACGTTGATCTCTGCCGTGGTGCTCTTCCAGTACGGCACCGGCCCGATCAAGGGCTTCGCGGTCACGTTGTGCATCGGCATCGTCACGAGCGTGTTCGCCGCGATCGTCATCACCCGGCTGCTCTACGAAATTTGGCCCGGCGACCGGCGTGTCGCCGAGCTCTCGATTTAGGAGGACTGCGTGAAGTTCATGGAGATCGTGCCGCCCGGCACGAACATCGACTTCATCGGGAAGTGGAAGATCTGCGTGTTCATCTCGAGCGCGATCATCCTGATTTCCCTGATTGCCGCGCTGCCCCAGGTGCGCGGGATTAAGCTCGGCCTCGACTTCTCGGGCGGCGTCGAAATGCTGGTGCGCTTCAAGGCCGGCGTAAAGGTCGAGGAGGGGATGATCCGCTCGGCGGTGAGCAGTGTGGGCGCCAAGGACCCGGCGGTGGTGCGGTTCAGTGAAGGCGCAGACCAGGACTTCCTCGTGCGCTTCCAAAGCGAAACGACCGGAGAGAAGGGCGAGCTCGTGGACGCGATCCGCGACGCCCTGATCCAGCAGGTCGGGCCCGCCGAAATCCAGCGCGTGGACTTCGTGGGCCCGCGGGTGGGCAAGGAACTCCGCCGCGACGGTCTCCTCGCGGTGGGCGTCTCCTGCATTTTCATCCTGATCTATATCGCCTTCCGCTTTTCCACGCGTTTCGCACCGGGGGCGGTGATCGCCCTGTTTCATGACATTGTGATTACGGCGGGAGTGTTCGTCCTGCTCGGCCGCGAGTTCGATCTCACCGTCCTCGCGGCCCTGCTCGCGATCCTCGGCTACAGCCTGAACGACACGATCATCGTGTATGACCGGATCCGCGAGAACATGACCGTTCACACCAAGCACGACCTGGCGGCGCTGCTCAATCTCTCCGTGAACCAGACGCTCTCGCGCACCCTCCTGACCTCGGGGGCGACCCTGCTCGCGGTGCTCGCGCTGCTGTTCCTCGGCGGTGAGGTGATCCGGCCCTTTGCCATGGCCATGGTGATCGGAATCTTCGTGGGGACGTACTCTTCGATCTACATCGCTGCACCGACGCTCCTCGTGCTCGAAGAACGCTACGGGGGCGAGAAAAGCAAAAAGACGCCTTCCGCCGCGAAGAGCGGAGCCAAAGGCGGGCCCAAGGCCGCAAGGGCCTAGGCGATACCGAGCGGGCAGGGAGCAGAAGGACCGGGCCCGAAGGCTCCTCGCCTTTTCGGGCCCGTTTCCCTTCTTGCGATGCGCCCCGGCTAGACCAAGCGCCGCGCTTCGCCGCCCGCCGCGGCTGCGGCCTGGGGCAGCGGGAGCGGGCGCGCGGCCGGCTCCTTCGCGTGCTCCTTGGCATGTTCCTTGGCGTGTTCCTTCGCCGCGGACATCTCGATCGAGCCGTTTAGGACGGCTCCTTCCTGGACCGAGAGACGCGGGGCGTGGACATCGCCGTCGACGATACCGCTCGCTTGGACCTCGAGCCGCTCACCGGCGCTCACGTTTCCGGCCACGCGGCCGATCACCACCACCGACTTCGCGTGGACGTCGGCCTGCACATTTCCACCTTGACCGATGGTGAGGCGATGGTTGGGCAGATGGATTTTCCCTTCGACCCTTCCCTCGATGACAAGATCCTCCTCTCCGGTCAGGTCCCCCTTAATCACGATCGACTTGCCGATATTCGCCATGACCTCCCCCCCGGCGGCGCGCGCCGGTCCCGGCTTTGATCCACGCTCCTCCGATGGACTCCAGACGGGCGCCGCCGCAGGCGGCGCCGCAGGCAAGGACCCGCCCGCACCGGCTGTCGTCGGCTCGCTGGAACCATCGGAGAGGTCCTCTTTCTTCCGTCCTCCGAACAAGCTCACGCTGCCCTCCACAGATCTTGAGTGGCGCCCGCCCTAGCGTAGCGTACTCACATCCTGGATCACGATGCTGTGGCTCTGCAGAATCGTGCCCTGGGCACGGTCGAGAGCAGTAGCCGAGTTTTGGTAGACGCGCAGCGCCTCGATCTTGTCGCGCTCCGCGGAGACGAGCTGTTCCTCGCGCAGCAGCACATCGAAGGGCGTGGATTCCCCGTGCTCGAGACGGATGCGCTCGGCCCGCAGCTGCTCGGATGCGGCAATCCGCGCCCGCTCCGACGCCTCGATGCCTTCGTAGGCAGACTCGAGATTTCGCACTGCATTGCGGACGTCGAGAATGATGTCCTGCTCGGTGCGCTTGGTCTGCGCGTTGGCGCGGCGAAACTCGAGCTGGCTCCGCTCGAGGTTGTGGTATGCGGTGTTGTTCCCGATCGGGATTGAGAGGATCCCCTTGGCCGACCAATTGAGGCCCGAGCGCCCATCGAAGAAGTCCCGATTGGCGTCCATGATGTTTGCGCTATTCGGGACAGAGCCAGGCGGGAGCAGCGGGATAAAGTCCGCGCAGGGGCTTCCGGTTGTTTTTCCGGGGACGAACGTCCCAGAGAAGTTGGGAATGGTGCAGTCTTTGCTCGGTTGGCCCGTCAACCCCTGGTAGCCGTACTGGCCGACGACGTCGAGTTGCGGCCAGCGCTGACTCTTGGCGTACTGAACAAGATACTCCTGCCGCTGGACTTCGTCGTGTGCGATCGCGAGCTCGGGGCGTTCGCTAAATGCCTTCTCCACAGCCAAGTCGAGGTTGACCTCGTATTTCAGTTCCCCCGACGGGTGGTCCGTCGGCTCCACCATGAACTGGAGCTTCGGACGCAGACCCGCTCCGTACACGAGGTCGATCAGCTGGTCCTGTGTGGCAAGGTAGGCATTTTTTGCCCGGATCACGTTGACCTCGCGGGAGGCGACGCCGGCTTCCGCCTGAATCACCTCGACCTTTGAGACGACCCCCACGTCGTACTGGGTCTTGGTCTGGTCGAGCAGGGCCTTCGCGCTGTCGAGGCTCTTGTTCGCGACGCGAAGCTGCTCTTCGCTCGCGACCAGGAACCAGTAGGCGTTTTCGATGGCTTGGACGGTGTCCATCAGCTGGCGCCGGAACTCGTCCCACGCGGCGCGGCTTCCGACCTGGGAAGTCTTGACCATCGTCCAGGGCTGGTTCCAAATCAGGTTGCGCAGCAAGGGCTGCGTGACCGTGAAAACGAGTGAGGTCCGGATCTCAGGCGACAGGAGGGAGAGCGGGTCTGTGGTTTGCACCCGGCGGCCCCCGTAGGTGACCCCGTAGCTCGTTCCCGAGAAGGGGAGGATTCCGCGCAGCCCCGCCTCAGCCGTCAAATCGCGCTCGAGGATGCTTGAGTTCGGGAAGGTAAGGAGGCTGGCCACGGGAGTGTCCGTGCTCGAGTACTGGTAGTCGGAGTAGAGCTCGGGATCGTAGGCCCCCCATGCCGATGCCAGAACTTCGTTGGCGATGTAGGGGCCGTAGCGCTGGACCTCGAGAGCCAAGCCGTTCTGCAGTCCCTTTTCGACCGCATCGCGCAGCGCAAGCGGAACCCGCGGCGTCTCTGGTTCGACCTGCTTCATGATGTCAGTCTCGGCGCCGGGCGCCGTGGGATTCATCATGATCGGGAGCTCGGGTTCGCCCTGGACCGCTAGGGCGGCAGTGCAGAGGAATGTCACGAACACAAAGAACACCGAAGCGACCAAGCGCATGGTGGGTCCCCCCGCGCGCACGGTAGCAGCGCGAAAGTCGCTCGCCCGGGCCTGGCCCAGCGCGCCCGGGCCTTTGCGCTTGGCTATCGTGCGGATCCATGGCGACTGCAGCCCTCGTGCTCGCGGCCGGGCGCGGCGATCGCCTGCGCTCGGGGACCCCGAAGGCGTTTGTGCGCCTCGCAGGGCGCTGTCTGCTCGCGCATTCCCTCGAGGCGCTGGCCCGCTCGCCCGAGATCGACTTCGTTGTCCCTGTCGTGGCCGCAAGCGACCTCGGCCGCTTCGCGGACCTCGCCGCCGAGTGGCATAGCATCCCGAAGGTGGCTCCCCCCGTGGCAGGGGGCCTCGAGCGACAGGATTCCGTGCGGGCTGGGCTCGCTTCGCTCGGGCCGGAGATCCGGTTCGTGGCGGTCCACGACGCGGCCCGGCCCCTTGTGCGAGGGGACGATGTCTCGCGCGTCGTGGCGGCAGCCCACCTTCACGGCGCGGCGCTCCTCGCGGTCCCCGCTACCGACACGATAAAGCGCGTGCGGGCGGGGCTCGTGGTCGAGACGCCCCCCCGTGCGGAGTGCTGGGTCGCCCAGACCCCCCAGGCCTTTCGCATCGAGATCTTGCGCGAGGCCCTCGCCAAGGCGGAACACGAGGGTGTGGTCGGGACCGATGACACGCAGCTCGTCGAGCGCCTCGGAGTCGCCGTGCATGTGGTAGAGGGGGACCCCGCGAATCTCAAGATCACGCGCCCTGAAGATCTCGTGCTCGCCGAAGCGCTGCTCGAGGCTCTTTCCCGAAGGGGCGAGGCATGAGCCGCGGTCCGCGGATCGGCCATGGCTGGGACGCACACCGGCTCGTCCCCGGGCGACCCCTCGTTCTCGGAGGTGTGAGGGTCCCTTCCGAGCGTGGCCTCGAGGGTCACTCCGACGGGGATGTGCTGCTTCACGCCGTTGCAAGCGCACTGCTCGGCGCCCTCGGTGCAGGCGATCTCGGTCGGCACTTTCCCTCCTCGGACGCGCGGCTGCGCGGAGTCGCGAGCGGAGAGCTCCTCGGCCAGGTGGTGTCGATGGTGCGAGAGCGCGGTCTTGAGCTTGTGAACCTCGACGCCACGGTCGTGGCGCAGGCACCACGGCTGGCTCCGTTCGTCGAGGCCATGGAAGAGGGAGTCGCCAAGCTCCTCGGCGCCCCCCGGGAAGTGGTCAACGTCAAGATCACGAGCAGCGACGGCCTCGGCGCCATCGGACGCGGCGAAGGCATGGCCGCAAGCGTTGTCGTCTTGCTCGCGCCCGCGGAGCGGCCGGCGGCGCGATGAGCGCACTCACGCTCTACAACACACGCACGAGACAAAAGCAGCGGTTTGAGCCGATCGAGCCGGGCCATGCCCGGGTCTACTCCTGCGGTCCCACGGTGTATGCGGCGCAGCACCTCGGGAACCTGCGCGCCTATCTCTTTGTGGATCTCCTGCGCCGGGCGCTGATCGCCGAGGGACTGCGGGTGACCCACGTCATCAACATCACGGATGTCGGACATCTCTCCAGCGATGCGGATACGGGCGAAGACAAGATGGAACGGGCGGCTGCGAAGACCGGACGCAAGGCCTCAGAAATCGCAGCCTTCTACACCGAACAGTGGCTGCGCGATCGGCAGCGGCTAAACTGCATGGCCCCCGAAGTCCTGCCCAAGGCGACCGAGCACATCCCCGAGCAAATCGCGCTGGCCCAAACCCTCGAGGCGAAGGGCTACACCTACCGCATCGCGGACGGCCTCTACTTCGACACAACGAAGTTTCCGCGGTATGCGGAGTTCGCTCGGCTCGACCTTGCGGGCCAGGAGGCAGGAGCACGGATCGGAGACGTAGCGGAAAAACGCCACCCTGCAGATTTTGCGCTCTGGAAGTTTCCGGCCGCGGGTGTGCGGCGCCAGCAGGAGTGGGATTCGCCCTGGGGGCGCGGCTTTCCGGGATGGCACCTTGAGTGCTCGGCCATGAGTGCCAAGTACCTCGGCCGCAGCTTCGACATCCACACCGGGGGGGTGGACCATATTCGCGTGCACCACACCAACGAGATCGCTCAAAGCGAGTGCGCGTTCGAGGTGCACCCCTGGGTCCGATACTGGCTGCACAACGAGTTTTACGAATTCGGCGGCGAGAAGATGTCCAAATCGACCGGGAACGTGCTCCTCCTCGAGGATCTCGTGGAGCGCGGGTTTGAGCCGCTCGCCTTCCGCTACTTTTTTCTGCAAGGTCACTACCGGCAGCAGCAAAGCTTTACGCTCGAAGCGATGGAGGCCGCGGCGACGGGCTACCGGCGGCTCTTGGCCCACGCCGCCGAGGTGCGACGCGAAACGGGGGAGCCCGAACAAGAACGGATCGCTCCCCTGCGCGCGCGCTTTCGCGAAGCCGTGCGGGACGACCTGAACGCCCCGCGTGCCCTCGCCGTCGCGTGGGAGGCGACGCGCAGCCCGGACCTCTCGCCCGCCGACAAGCGCGCCTTGCTGTTAGAGTTCGATGCTTGGCTCGGGCTCGGCTTCGCCACCGAAGAGCCCCGCAGCGGGAACGGGGAGAGCGACCCGCGCATCGACGCACTCCTTGCGCAGCGCGAGGCCGCACGCGGGGCCCGGGAGTTCGCGACGGCCGACCGCATCCGAAAAGAGCTTGAGGCCGAGGGCATCTTGATCGAGGACACACCGGAGGGACCCCGCTGGAGAAGGCGCTGAGCAAGAACTTCGAACTGGTCTCGCAGTTTGAGCCCACGGGTGACCAGCCGCGGGCCATTGCGGAGCTTGTGTCGGGCGTTCGCCGCGGCGAACGCCACCAGACCCTCCTCGGTGTCACTGGCAGTGGCAAGAGCTTCACCATCGCCTGCGTGGTGGCCGAGCTCAACCGTCCGACCCTTGTCATGGCACCCAACAAGACCCTGGCGGCGCAGCTCTACGCCGAGTTCAAGGGCCTCTTGCCGGGCAACGCAGTCGAGTACTTCGTTTCCTACTACGACTACTATCAGCCCGAGGCCTACATCCCGTCCTCGGACACCTATATCGAGAAGGACTCGTCGATCAACGATGAGATCGACAAGCTGCGGCACTCCGCCACGCATTCCCTTCTCACGCGGCGCGACGTGCTGGTCGTGGCGAGCGTCTCGTGCATCTACGGCCTCGGCGCGCCGACTTCCTACGGATCCATGCATGCGTTCCTCGAAGCCGGACAAAAGCTTTCCCGCGACGACCTGCTGCGGCGGCTCGTGGATATGCTGTATGAGCGCAACGATCTCGACTTCCACCGAGGGACCTTCCGCGTGCGCGGAGACGTGGTCGAGGTTTTTCCCCAATACGAGAATGAGCGTGCTCTGCGCATCGAGTTCTTTGGGGACGAGGTCGAACTCATCTCGGAGATCGATCCCCTGCGCGGGAAGGTCGTGGCACGGCCCAAGCGGGCGATGATCTACCCCGCGAGCCACTACGTCGCCACCGACGAGACGATTCGGCGCGCAGTCGAAGGCATTCGGGGTGAGCTGCAGGAGCGGCTCGCCCATTTTCGTCAGCAGGGAAAGCTCCTCGAAGCCCAAAGGCTCGAGCAGCGCACGCTCTTCGACTTGGAGATGCTCGAACAGATGGGCTTTTGCCACGGGGTCGAGAACTACTCGCGCTGGCTGGATGGCCGTAGCGCCGGCCAGCGCCCGTACACGCTCTACGACTACTTCCCCGACGACTATCTCTTGGTCTTGGACGAGAGCCACGTGACGGTCCCACAGATCGGCGCCATGTACCGCGGGGATCGCGCGCGCAAGGAGACGCTCGTCGAGTACGGCTTCCGCCTCCCGTCGGCCCTCGACAACCGCCCGCTGCGTTTCGACGAGTGGGAAGCGCGCATTGGCCCGCTGATCTACGTCTCGGCGACGCCTGCAGACTTCGAGCTCGAGCGTTCCAAGGGGGTCGTGGTCGAACAAATTATCCGACCGACGGGCCTCGTCGACCCGAAGATCGAAGTCCGTCCGGCGGCGGGTCAGGTGGACGACCTGCTGGGCGAAATTCGGGAGCGGGTCGCTGCCGGTGACCGGGTGCTCGTGACCACGCTCACCAAGCGCATGGCGGAAGAGCTCACCGAGTACTACGCCGAGCATGGGATTCGTGTGCGCTACCTGCACAGCGACGTCCAGACCATCGAGCGCATGGAGATCATCCGCGAGCTGCGCGAGGGAGCGTTCGACGTGCTGGTCGGGATCAATCTCTTGCGCGAGGGGCTCGACATCCCAGAGGTGGCGCTGGTTGCGATCCTGGACGCGGACAAGGAGGGCTTTCTGCGCTCTACACGGTCGCTCATCCAGACCATCGGGCGCGCCGCACGCAACGTGAAAGGAACGGTCGTTCTCTACGCAGACCGGGAGACCAACTCGATTCAGGCGACGATCGCCGAGACGAGCCGGCGCCGGGAGATTCAGGAGCGCTACAACCTTGAGCACGGCATCACGCCCCGGTCGGTGGTGAAGAAGATCTCGAGCCTGCGCGAATCGATTTGGGAGGCGGACTACGTGACCGTGCCCACGCGAAAGGAGACCGCTGAAGAGATGCTGCCCTCGCACGAGCTGCCGGCACTGATCGCGGGGCTGCGGCGGGAGATGGCCGAGGCCGCGAAGGGCCTCGAGTTCGAGCGCGCAGCCGCGCTGCGCGACCGCATCCGAGAGCTCGAGGCGGTGCGCCTGCGGACTTCCTAGTGAGCTGGACGGAACGCGTCGACGAGCTGCCGGCGACCCCCGGGGTCTACCTGTTTAAGAGCAGTAGTGGCCGCGTGCTCTATGTCGGCAAGGCCCAGAGCCTAAGGGCTCGTGTGCGGTCGTATCTCGGCGCGGGCGGGGACGGCCGCCACCAGGTGCCCCATCTGCTCGAGCGTGTGGCCGAGGTGGACGTCCTCGTCACGCCCTCGGTCAAGGACGCGCTCCTGCTTGAGAACGAGCTCATCAAGCAGCACCGCCCGCCCTTCAATGTGCGACTGCGCGATGACAAGCAATACCTCGGGCTGCGCCTGGACGGGCGCGAGAGCTGGCCGCGGCTTCAGCCCGTGCGCCGCTTTCGCGAGGACGGCGCCCAGTACTTCGGTCCTTACACCTCGAGCCAGGCGCTTCGCGAAGCCGTGTCCAATCTCCGTCGCATCTTCCCGTTGCGTTCGTGTAGCGACCCCACGTTTAAGGACTACGCGCGTCGGGGGCGACCTTGCATCGAGTTTGAGATGCGGCGCTGTCTCGCTCCGTGCTGTGGGCGAATTGATGAAGCGGCGTACGCCGAGCTCGTCAAAGGAACGGCACTTTTCCTGCGCGGGCGGTCCGAGGAGCTCGTCCGGCGGCTTCGCGAACGCATGGAGGAAGCGGCGAGGCAGGAGCGATTCGAGGAGGCCGCGCGGGTGCGCGACCAGATTGGAGCGGTAGAGCAGACCGTCGAACGACAGGGCATCGTCGGTGCCCGAGGCGTCAACCGCGATGTCTTCGGTCTCGCGCGCAGCGGCGGAGAGATGCAGGTTCAAGTCTTGTATGTGCGCGACGGTCGCGTAATCGGCGCCAGCGATCACGGCTTCTCCGACGTGCGCCTCGACGACGGCGACGCCATGAGCTCGTTCCTTGGCCAGTACTACGGCGGCGCCGAAGAGCGCCCGGTACCGAGCGAGGTGCTGACCCCTGTCCCTGTAGACGATGACGGTGCCCTCGAGCTGCTGCTCACCGAGCGCGCGGGGCGCAAGGTGCGTGTGCACGCGCCGCGCAGGGGAGCGTTGCGGGAGATTGTCGCCATGGCGAGCGCAAATGCGCAGCTCGCGCTGGGCCGCCGGGTCGAAGCGCGGGAGAGCGTGGAGGCGGCAGCCGAAGAGCTGCGGGAGCGCCTCGCGCTTGGCTCCCTTCCGCGCCGGATCGAGTGCTACGACGTGTCGACGCTCCAGGGTGTCCTCTCAGTCGCCAGTCGCGTGGTCTTCGAGGATGGGCGCCCCGTGAAGGCGGCCTATCGGCGCTACCGCATTCGCGAGGCGGCGGGCGGGGACGACTACGCTTGCCTGCGCGAAGTGCTGCGGCGCCGCCTTGCCCGCGCGGACCAGGACCCGCTGCCCGACCTACTCGTGGTCGATGGAGGCAAGGGGCAGCTCGGCGTGGTTACGGCCGCCCTCCGCGACGCCGGACTCGAGGTCCCGGCGATCGGGCTCGCCAAGGAGCGAGACGAAGGGTCGCCCTCGCCGCGCGTCCGGCGTTCCGGGGGACTCAAAGCCGAACGCGTGTTCGTGCCGAGGCGCAAGGACCCGGTGCTCCTGAGCCCGAGTTCGCGCGGCCTTCTCCTTCTTCAGCGGGTGCGGGACGAGTCGCACCGATTCGCGATCGAGTTTCAGCGGGCGCTGCGAAACCGGGCGAGTCTCACCTCCGTGCTGCAGGAAATCCCGGGAATCGGCCCGGCCAAGCGGCGAGCGCTGCTCAAGCACCTCGGCTCGCTCCGGGCGGTGCGCACGGCGAGTATCGAAGCACTGACGGCGGTGCCGGGCCTCTCGGCCCGGGACGCGCAAACCGTGCGCCGCTTCTTCGATGCCGCGGGCCCGCCGACCGGCGAGGCCGAGGCCACGCCCCCCGGAGGCGCCTCCTAGTCGCGGTTGGGGTCCACCCGCCGGCAGGAAGGACGCAGATCGAGTTCGTGGGCGTCAAGAGTGCGGACGGGCCAGCCGATTCTTCCCCGGGAGCCCCCAGAGGAGAGCCCATGTTCCACGCCTCGACGCTGGCCCGTCGCTCGGTGCAGTCCGTCGTGGGAGGCGTGGTTGCGGTCGTTCTCTGCGCGGCGTCCCTCTGGCCCCTTCGCGCAGCTGCGGACATCTACCGCTGGGTGGACTCGGAAGGGCGGCTCCACGTGGCGCAGCACCTCGACGAGGTTCCCCCCGAATACCGCCCCGCGGCAACTCCCAAGCCCAACGAGCCTGGCCGCGGCAGCGTGCAGACCTTCAACACACCGACCGCTCCTCCCGCCGCCCAGTCACCTGCGGCCGCGCAAGCTCCGCCGAGGCGGACCTATCGCATCCCCGTGCAGCGCGCGGGGACGGGAATGCTCGTGCAAGTGCGACTCAACGACCGGGTGACCGCACCCTTTCTGATCGATACCGGGGCCAGTGACGTTCTCGTGCCCAAACCGGTGGCGGACGAACTTGGTCTTGGCGGGGGTCCCGACACACGCACCATGCGCTACGCCACCGCAAACGGGCATGTCGACCAGCCCGTCGTCATGCTCGACGCAGTGGACCTCGGCGGAGCTCGCGTGGAAAAGGTTCCGGCAAGCGTGAGCGCGGGGATGGAAGTGGGCCTGCTTGGCCTCTCCTACTTCAACCACTTCACCTACAACATCGATGCCGCCGCGGGCATTGTGACCCTAACGCCCAACAACCTCGTCGAATCGGGAGCGATTCGAGGCGGCCGCAGCGAAGCGCAGTGGCGCGCCGAGTTCCAAAACGTGCGTGTGCGCATCGCGGCGATCGAAGCGCACCGCGAAACGGTACCGCCCAACCACTCCCGCGAGCTTCAGCGGCTCGATGACGAGAAGGCAAAGCTCGAAAAGCAGCTCGATCTGCTCGAGACCGAAGCCGACGCGGCCCGGGTTCCCTTGGTTTGGCGCGACTGAGCCGGCGGGCGAGGCCCCCGACCCTCGCCTGCGGGGTGGGAACCACAGTTCCCATATCGAGCCTCGTGGGCATCCTTCGGCGGTGGGCGCCTGCCTCCCGCTTCCTTTCGCAAGGACCCAAATTCGCCGCCGAGGCGCAGGGCTCGCAAAACTCTTGCGGGCTCCCGAGTCGTGGCATCGATCTTGCTCCGCTTGTGATCGACTGCCCAAGGAGCCTTCGCGATGGCTCAAAAGCCCGACGGGAACGAACCCTCGTCCACTTCGTCTACCGCGACTCACGAGGTCGCACGCGTTCGCGATCGGATCCGCGGGGAGCTCGAGCAGCGGGGTGTATCCCCTGAGCTTGCCGGTGCCCTCGCCCTGCGACTCGAGCAGCTTGTGACGGCGTTCGGTGTTTCGGGCTGCCAGGCCGTATGCGCCGCAGCACTCGCTGCAAGCGACACCCCGCGCGCTCTGCCCGCAGCTCTCGCGCGGAGCCCGAGCGAGCTCGATGAGATTCAGCGCCTCATGGGCGCTTTCGTGGGAGAGCTCCGAAAGCTCGACGAGGCCCTGAAACTCCTTGCGACCTACCTTGCGCGCATTCGCGACCAGGCAAAAGGCGCAGTGCCGCGGACCGTGCATTAAGCCGGACGGCCTTCGCCCCCGGACCCGGGGGCGCGAGCGGACCGCGCCCCTTCCTACTCTCCTCGCCAGGTGGGTCGCCGCTTCTCAAGGAACGCGCGCTGTGCCTCGGCCGCGTCACGCGTGGCACGAAGGGGACGACCGAGCTCTTCCTGTCGGCGATAGGCTTCTTCGAGGGGCAGCGCGAGGAGCTCACGAACCCCTCGCCGGGTCGCGCGAACGGCGAGGGGCGCATTGGCGGCGATCGTGTCGGCGAGAGCGAGGGCCGTAGGAACCAACTCCACCGGCGCGACCAAGCGATTGACCAGCCCGATCTCGAGCGCACGCCCGGCGGAGATCGGCTGGGCGAGGAGCAGGAGCTCGAAGGCGTGCACCCAGGGAATCTGGCGCGGGAGAAGAACCGTGGCATTGCCCGTCGGGTAGAGGCCAAGGGCGACCTCTTCTAGCGCGAAGGTCGCCTCGGGCACCGCAATGCGGAGTTCTGCCGCCAGCATGAGGTCGAAGCCACCGGCGCGCGCGTGGCCGTTGATGGCGCAGATCAGCGGGGTTGCGAGATCGAAGCCGGCGAGCAGGGCAGTGCTCACGCTGCGCAGACCCTCGAACTCCTGCGGTGTCACGGTCTCGCCGCGGGCGAGACGCTGGGCCGCGGGAATCGTAAGGCGCATGTCCATGCCTGCGCAGAACACGCGATCACCCGCCCCGGTGAGGACCGCACACCGAATTTCGGGCGACGCCGCGATGCGTCGCCAGGCGGCCGCAAGCGCCTGGAGCGTCTCGGGATCCAGCGCATTGGCGCGCTCCGGGCGATCAATCGTGACCAGCGCCACGCCGGGATGTCCTTCGGGCAGCTCGAAGCGAACAGACACGAGGCCTCCGGGGCCAAGCCCCGCTAGCGCGGGCTTGAGCGAGGTGCCGCGTCGAGAACCTCACGCACCTTGCGGGTGAGCTCCTCGGGGGCAAATGGCTTGCCGAGGAAGTCGATGTCGGGTTCGAGCACGCCGTGGTCGGCCACCACGTCTTCCATGTAGCCGGAGACGTAGAGCACGCGCATTTCCGGTCGCAGGGTCGCAGTGCGCGAAGCAAGCTCGCGACCACTCATGAGGGGCATCACCACATCCGTCAGCATGAGGTCGATGGGCTCGGGGTACTGTTGGCACAGCTGCAGCGCCTCGGCGGGGCTTTCGGCATCGAGCACATGGTATCCGTCGCCCTCCAGGACGCGCTGGATGAGACGACGCACAGCGTCCTCGTCCTCCACCAGCAGGACGGTTTCGCTGCCTCGGCCTCTTGCCGCGCGCTCGGCCAAGACCAGCGCCTCGACGGGCCGATCAACCTTCGGCAAGAAGATGCGGAAGGTGGCTCCTTCTTTGGGAGAGCTCTCCACGTAGATCTGTCCGCCGCTTTGCTGCACGATCCCGTAGACCGTCGAGAGGCCGAGCCCCGTTCCTTTGCCCGGAGGCTTGGTCGTGAAAAATGGCTCAAAAATGCGCCTGCGGGTTTCCTCGTCCATACCGATTCCGGTGTCGCATACGATGAGACACGCGTAGGATGCCGGAGGAAGGCCGGCGGCGACGGCGGCTTTTCGATCGATGTGAGAGGTCTCGAGAGAAAGACAACCGCCCATCGGCATGGCGTCGCGCGCGTTCACCGCCAGATTGACGAGGACCTGCTCGAGCTGGCCCGGGTCGGCGTGGACCGCGCCGCAGACGGGGTCGAGTCGCGTCCGGAGCTCCAGATCCTCGCCGATCACCCGGCGCAGCATCTTGTCGAGGCCCGAAACGACTGTGTTTAGCTCGAGTACCCTGCGCTGATGTACCTGGCGACGGCTAAAGGTGAGGAGCTGCCCGGTGAGCTCGGAGGCGCGGCGCGCCGCCTCGCCGATCTCTTCGATGTCGCGCCGCAGGGGGTCGCTCGGCGAGAGCGCATCGAGCACGAGGTCTCCGTAGCCGCGGATCGCGGTCAGCAGATTGTTGAAGTCGTGAGCGATGCCGCCTGCGAGGCGACCCACAGCTTCCATCTTCTGCGCTTGGCGAAGCTGCTCCTCGCTCTGTGCGAGCGCCGCCTCTGTCGTTCTCCGCGCGGTTACATCTCGCGAGATGATGACGGCGCGGCGCTCGCCTGCCGCGGTCACGAAGGTGCCGCCTGAGGCCTCGAACGAGCGCCAGGTTCCGTCCTTGTGGCGTGCGCGAACGCGGGCTTCACCCGATTGCCGTCCTTCGAGAAGGTGGGCGAAAACCTCCACCGCGTGCTCACGGTCGTCGGGATGGAGGGTGTCAAAGATGCTCCGACCGACGAGCTGCTCTGGATCGTAACCCAAGACCGTGCGGTAGTTGGGACTCGCCCACACGTGCCGGGCGTCGGTGCTGACCTCGGTCACAAGGTCGTACGCATTCTCGACGAGCTGGCGGTAGCGGCCTTCGGTTTCCAGCAGCGCCCGCTCGGTGCGTCGCAGATTCGACAGGTCCACAGAAACGCCGATCATGCCGCTGATTTCACCGCGTGCCGTCCGGAGGGGGGAGTAGTGGGTCTGGTACACACAACCCGCGAACTCCACGACCGCCGTAAAGCTCTCGCCCGCAAGTGAGCGCTCGCAGTTTTCGATGATCCTCGGGTACTCGCGAAACCCCTCACGCAGGAGGTGCCCGATCGCGGCGCCCGACCGAATCCCGAGCGAGGCGAGCGCCTGGCCCTCCGAGAGGATGCATACGCCGCGGGCGTCGTATGCGAAGAGAATGAGGGGCGCGCTCTCGAGCACGAGCCGCAAACTCGCGGCGGTGCGCCGCGCTTCCTCGGCCTCTCGGTGCGGCCGCGAAACATCAAAGACGACGCCCTCGCAGGCCGCGCCAGAAGGCGAGAAAACACCGCGACCTTCGTCGCACAGCCAGCGCTCTCGGCCGTCGGGTGTTCTCACCTGGTACTCGATGCGATAGGGACGCCCTTGGGCCAGCGCAGAATCGATCTCGCGGGCGAGGCCCTGCCGGTCCTCGAGCGCCGCCAAGTCTTCGAATCGTAGACCGCCCTCGGGCGTGAACGCAGACGCCGGGTGTCCGGTGACCGCAAGGCACGCCTCACTGACGAACTCGAGCTGCCGCGATCCCCCCGCGCAAGAGGCGCGGTAGACGACGCAGGAAAGCCGAGCCAGGAGCTCGCGCAGTGCCAACAGTTCTCGTGCGGGTTCGCAGTCCTCGCTCATCCAGAGTTCCTCTTGCGAGCGGAGCCGAAGACCTCCGTTCGAGGGACTGCGCGGCGGCGCAGGCGTGCGCAGCCTCGCCCACACCTCGGCCCGGGCCAAGACCGGCCCGCGCGTCTCACGCTAGCACCGCAGCGCGCGCGGGGGTCCTGATAAACTCTTTGCCATGGCAGTTGCGGCCGGGTTCCCGACGACGTGGCAAACGCTTCTTCCCGCGCAGCCCGTAACCTTCCCTCCTGACTTCCTGTGGGGCGTCGCGTCTTCGGCCTTCCAGGCCGAGGGCGGTGACGTCCCGAACGACTGGGTTGCGGCGGCGCGCAAAGGGCGCGTACCCCCAAACCCGGGGAACGGCTTCTGGGAGCAGGCGGAGGAGGACCTGCGGCTTGTCGCCGCACTCGGTCTGCGTCACTACCGACTGTCGGTCGAATGGAGCCGCGTCGAACCGGAACGCGGCCGCTTCGACGAAGCCGCGCTCGACCGCTATCGCGCGATCTGCGACGCGGCACGCAGCGTCGGCATCACGCCTTGGGTAAACCTCTTTCACTTCACCCATCCGTGCTGGTTGGCCGAGCGGGGTGGCCTTCTCGATCCCGCAAACCATGCGGACTTTCTCCGCTACGTGGAGCACACGGGTCGGGCCCTCGCCGGCCACGCAACTCACTTCCACGTGTCGAACGAGTCGATGGTGTATGTGCTTTCCTCGTATCTTCTGGGGCAGAATCCGCCTTTCGTCCGCGACCGTGAGCTGGCGTTCACGATGACCCGTCACGTGCTGGCCTTACACGCCGCCGCGTACGGCGTCCTGAAGGGACTCGTGCCTTCACCCACGGTCGCGACGATCGAGGTATACCTCGACCCGCGTCCGGCGGATCCTGAAAGCAGCCACCAGTGCACGTCCGCACGACGCTTTGATGCGTGGTACCACGGGACGTTGCTTCGCGCGCTTGTTACGGGTTGCATCGAGCTCCCGGGACGCGAGCCGGAGGAGATCCCCGGTCTTGCCGGCGCCCTCGACCTGTATGGCTTCAACTACTACTCCTCGCTCTCGTTTGGAGAGCGCGGCGTGGGCTCCTACACCGATCGGCCGCAAGCGCCCAAGGATGAGATGGGCAGGCATGTGTTCCCGCGAGGTCTCGAAGAGGGCTTGCTTCGGGTAGCCGCCGCACTCCCCCGCGTCCCGCTCGTGGTCACCGAGAACGGGTGCCCGACTTCGGACGAAACATTTCGGATCCGCTACATCGCCGCGCATCTCGCGGCCCTGGCGCGCGCCCGCGGCTCCGGTGCAGACGTCCGCGGCTACTTTCACTGGACCGCGGTCGACAACTATGAGTGGCACCGCGGTTTTGCAGGCGGGGGCTTTGGTCTTATCGGTTTCGATTCCAAGACGAAGGCGCGGACGCCGAAGCGCTCGGCTCTTTGGCTCGAAGCAGCGATCAAGCGCTGCGGCTTCGCGCCGCAGGACGTGCCCTAAGCGACGGGATGCGCAGATGAGCGCGCCCGAGAGCGCTCGGCAGGTGCCCTCTGCCCCTCTTGCGCTCCGCGTGAGAAGATCCCTCCCGCGGGCGAAGCCTGCCTTGCGCAGGCCCCGGGCTGGCAAGGGAGCGGGGACGCGGCGTCTCCGCAGCGCGGCCGTACCGAAGCCGCCACAATCGGTGTTGCGATGCCCGATGCAAGGAAAGGCTCGAAGCGTCGAAGATGGACGAGAGCCCCGTGGATCGCGGCGCTTGCGATCTCTTTCCTTGCAGGCTGCGCGTTCTCCGTCGGTTGTGGGAGTCGGGAAGAGGGGGACGCGTATGACCGCGAGGTGCGCGCCCTCGAGGCTCGCATCGAGGGCGCACCTTCCAATTCAGCCCTTGCAGCCAAGGTCCAAGAGCGCCTTTCTCGTGTCCGCAAAGACCCCGCGCGCGTGGTCCGCGAAATCTCCCAGAAGCTCGATGCCCTGGGTCTTGTGCCGCTGCGCGTTCCCGGTCTTTTTTATCGCTCGCATGCCTGGACGGGCGCGGACCTCGCAGGGGTTCCGGCCTGGCTTGGGCGAGAAGTTGCGCTCATCGAAACGGGTGAGGTGGACACGGTCGAGAGCAATGCGGTGTGCGTGAGCCGAGCGGTGGTCGAGGCGACCGCAGCCGGACGCCGCGCCGTGCTTTTTTCGGCAAGCAAGGGCGGGGCGGACGTTCAAGCCGCGCTCGCGAGCGAGCCTGCCCTCGCATCCCGGGTCGCGGCCTGGATCGATCTCGTCGGGCTGCTTGAAGGAACGCCGCTCACCGACCCGGGCGTCGCAGACGCGGAACGCGCAGCGCTCGGCCTGCCCGAGGCGACCGCCTATAGCATCTCGCGCCGTGCGCGTGCTGCGAACCGAACCCTGCTTCCACCCCGGCTGATCACCGTCCACGTGGCGGGCTTCCCCACCGCAGGCGCGATCACCCCGCCCGCGCGGCCTGGTTTTGAGCGGCTCCGAACGCTCGGACCGAACGACGGTTTCCTGCTCCTCGATGGGTTCTTGCGCGCTCCCGGCCGGGTTCTCGTACTCCCGGCCGCGGACCACTACCTGCGCACGCCCGAGCTCGGACCGACGGTCATCGCGCTTTTGTCGGTGGTGCTCGACGAACTCGCCCGGGAATCCGAAGGAGCCGTTCAGTAGGCGAGGGTAGGGGCCCCTTCCGAGCGCACGGCTTCGTAGCGGGGCGGCTCGCCCACGCGCAAACGCGAGCGCACCTCGTCGAGCGAGCCGGCGAGGAGCGCCTCCCAGTCCTCTCCGGGAAGCCAGGCCGCGCGCCGCCCGCGTTGGAACGCCTCGCGAATGAGCCCCCGCGCGCCCGGGACATCACCGATCCGCAGGTAGGCGATGCCAGCGATGAATCCCAGGCCGGGGTTCCAGGTTTGCGCAAAGCTGAAGGCCAAAAGACTTGCTTCCCCAACGAGATCGCGCCCGTAGCCCGCCACGACATGCCAGAGATCGTGCATGTCCCGCAGCCGTTCCATGGTGCGCCGGTAATCCTCGCTGAGCTCTTCCACCTGCTCGCGCGCCTCCAAACTCGCGGCGACAAGGCCGTCCGCCGTGATTTGTTCCCGGGTCACAAAGTCAAGGTAGCTGCGGCCAAGGGAGCCCGGCGGCAAGGCGGCGAGGCAATCGCGCTGGCACAGGGTCTTGAGCAGGTCGCGCTTCTCATGCAGGATGCGCGCTCCGCTCGCTGTGGCACGAAAGCGCCGGAAGATCCGCTCACCGGACTTCCCGGAGAGTGCGTCCACGATCTTGAAGACCTGGCGCGTGTCATCCGGATCGCGAAGCAGTGCGCGAATCCCATGCCAGGCATCGAGGGGGCGGATCCGTCGGCGAGGAGGCTTGCTCATGGCATACCCTTGTGAAGAAGACCGCAAGGGGCGAAGCAGCCCGGCGGTTATTTACTTACAATGCTGTAAGTAGCAGGGAGCCCATGCGCGTGTCAAGCCAGGCTTCGACAAGATCCCGCAAGGGCAGCGCTGCCCGGCGCCGGCGGCCGGCGCCGGAGGCCCAGCGCGCCATCTTGGATGCTGCGGAGCAGCGGCTCCTTGCCGCCGGCCCCGATGCCCTGCGGCTTCACGACGTCGCCGCCGACGTGGGCGTCTCCCACCCCGCGATTCTCCACCACTTCGGCAGTCGGGAGGGGCTGATGCGCGCGGTGACCGAGCGGGCGCTCGCGACGCTCGAGGCGGATCTTGTGCGGCGGCTTGCGGACCCCACGGATGACGTCGACGGCGCGGCGCTGCTCGATCGTGTCTTCGAAACGCTGGGGGACCGCGGGCATGCCCGCCTCGTGGCGTGGCTCGTTCTCACCGGCCTTGGCGATGTTCCCCCCGGTGCAGGGGTTCGGGTCGTGCGCGCGGTGGCCGACCTCGTACATGCACGGCGCGTGGCGGGGGGGCACGCGACGCCCGCGGACTTCGAAGATTCCCTGTTCACGATCATGCTGGCCGCGACCGCGCTCTTCGCCGATGCCATCGTAGGTCCGCAAGTGCGGGCCAGCGCCGGGCTTGCGCTGGATCGCGATGCGGACCGGCGCTTTCGCGCCTGGCTCGCGAACCTGCTGACACACCATCTCGATCGAGCATTGCCCGCAAAAGCGCACGCGCCGGGCAAGAAGGCGCGGACCTCGCGAACCCCGCGGCGGTAGAGGGCGATGTACCAACGCGCCCCCTTCATCTGGAGCGAGCGTCAGCCGGTGCAACCCGGCGGGCTTTTCAGCCTCTTTCTCGGCGGAGCGCAGCGCAGAGACGATGGGCAGAATCGATTCTTCCTGTTCCGGCGGCGATTTCAGCTGCTTTCGCGACCTCCCGCAGCGACGCTCACGCTCTTCGTCGATGGGCGCTACCAGGTCTACGTGAATGGCGTGCGCGCAGGGCGTGGCCCGGCGCGCAGCGACCCGCACCACCCGCGCGTGGATTCGCACGAAGTGGACGCTCTTCTGCGCGTCGGGGAAAACGTGCTCGGGGTGCTGGTTCACGTCTACGGAACCGACACCGCGTGGTACGAGACAGTCAAGGGAGGCTGGCAACCGGTATTCGGTGACGGAGCCCTTTGGTGTGCGCTTACCTTCGGCGGGGAGAAAGCGGCTTCCGACGTCACTTCAGACACCGATTGGCGTTGCCTTGAGTGTTTGGCTTGGGAGCGCAACGCGCCGCGCGTGAACTTTGGACTTGGATTCGTGGAAGTTCACGACGCCCGCGCGATGCCGCTCGGTTGGGCCGCGCCGGGCTTCGATGACGGCGCCTGGGACCGCGTCCGCATCCTCAAGGTCGGTGGAGGTCCGCCCGACGCCCCTTTCGGGGGCCAGCGCGTGACGCCTTTTCCCACACTCCTCACCCGAGAGATCCCACACCTCCTCGAGACGCCCCTCGCGCCGCGCCGCGTCGTGCACGCGTTCAGAGTCGTGCCCCAGCCCGATCTGGCCATCCATCGCCGGATCTACGAGGAGCCTCGCCTCGAGCTCTCGGAAGGCTCGATCCGGGATCCCGATGCGCTGCTTTCGCCAGATGAGCGAGCCACCCTCGTGCGCACCCGGCCGGGCCAAGACGTCGCGCTCCTCCTTGATTTTGGCTGCATCCACTCCGGCCATCCCTTTGTCGAGCTCGAGGCCCGGGGCGGCGAGGTGGTGGAGCTTGCGGCGGCAGAGTGCGCAGTCGGAGAATGGACCGGAGCCGCCGACCCCGAGCTGCGGCTTGATCCCGTGCGCGCACAAGGCTCGCATCTTTTCCGCTACGTCGCGCGTCCTGGATTTCAGCGCTTCGAACGCTTTGAGTGGACGGCCGTCCGCTGGGTCCAGCTCACCGTACGCGACGCGCCCGAGGGTCTCGCCATCCGCCACGTGGGATCGCTCTACACGCGCTACCCCGCAGAGGCGCGGGGACGTTTCGAGTGCTCAGACCCCCAGCTCGGGAGGCTTTGGGAGGTGGGCCGCTACACGCTGCAGCAATGCATGCACGATGGATGGGAGGACTGCCCCTCGCGGGAGCAGCGCCAGTGGCTGGGCGACGCCACGGTCGAGTTCCTGGTCGCCCAGGCGGCATTCGGGCCGAGCACGAACGTCTTGAACCGTCAGTTCCTCCTGCATGCCGCAGAGAGCCAGCGCTCCGATGGTCTGACTCAGATGTACGCTCCCGGCGATCACCGGACGAACGCGATCCTGATTCCCGACTGGACGCTGCAGTGGATCCTGAATGCCGAGCAGCATTGGCTCTACAGCGGTGACCTCGAAACAATCGAACAGGTCTTCCCTGCGATTGAGCGCGCACTCGCGTGGTTCGAGCCTCATCGTGGCCCAAGTGGCCTCCTCGCCGACTTGCCGCACTGGAACTTCATTGACTGGGCGGCCGTCGGACGAAGGGGTGAGGCCGCCACTACAAACGCACTCCTCGTGGGCGCACTGCGGGCCGCCGCACGGCTCGCTCGTGCTCTTGAGTCCGCTCGTGCGGCGCGCCGCTATGACGCCCGTGCCGATGCCATGGCGGCGGCGCTCAATGCGCGCCACTGGGATGCGCGCCGCGGCGCCTACGTTGACGAGGTGGATCCCGCGAGCGGTGCCAGAGATCCGCGTGTTTCCCAACACGCCAATGCGGCACTCTTGCTCTTCGGAGTGGCGCCGAGCGAGCGCTGGGGACCCATGCTCGACTACGCCATGGACCCCCGACGCGGGGTCTTTACGGCGGCGCCGCCGATTGTGCCGACGGGCGAACCCCTCGATCCTGAGACACAAGTCGTTCTCGCCAACACCTTCTTCAGTCACTTCGTCTATCGTGCTCTTTCCAAGGCCGGCCGATTCGAGCGCGCACTCTGGGAGATGCGTGCACGATACGGAAGCATGCTCGAACGCGGTGCGACTACGCTGTGGGAGAGCTTCGATCCCACGGGGAGCCTCTGTCACGGCTTCTCCGCAACCCCGGTCTATCAGCTCTCGACCGAGATTCTCGGAGTCCTTCCGGTGCTGCCGGGTTTCCGGCGCTTTCGAGTGTCGCCAGAGCCGGCAAATCTTTTGTTCGCGAGGGGGACCTTCCCCACGGTGCTGGGAGACATCGAAGTGGCTTGGGAGCGAACCGCGGGAGGTCTTGAGCTTGAGGTCGCGGTTCCGCCCGGCGCACAGGCCGAGCTTGGCGCCCCGGCGGGGTTCCGCTTGCGCGGTGCGTCTCGGGTCGGACCCGGCCGGCACCACGTCCGCTTCGATCGAAGCGCCTAGAGGGTGGGGGCGAGCTGTGCCTGCGCCTCGGGCTCGTCAGACTCGAGGGCCCGAAATTCTTCCAGAATGGCTGCGCCCTCGGGGTGCTCGAGGATGCGTTTTTCGAGAATTACGCGCTGCTGAGTGCGCGCAAGACGAGGGTTCTCGACGGTGTGCCATTCGACCAGGGAGCGCCACAGCGGGTCGAGAAGCTCAGCGCCGCTCGCGAGCGCAGCGTTCTTGGCGCGGTAGGTAAAGCTGCGCAGCTCCGAGAGCACGGTTCTCAGATAAGCGACGTGGATCCGCTCGTCCTCGCGGATGCGGCCGATGAGTTTGAGCGCGGTGGCGGCACCTTCGCGGCTCTGGGTGAAAAGCTCCGGGTCCTTCACCAAGGCCTCGACGAACGCGAAGGTGTTCTCGGCCCGAACCTCGATCAGGAGGACATTCATGAGCAGAAGGATCATGCGCTCATGGGCGCGGGGCAGGTGTGGCAGCAGTGCTTGGTCCTCGTCCGGGCGGGCAATGTTCGCGGGAACCGCGGGATTGGGCCAGCGGCGACCTGCAAAGAGAAGGTCACGCAGGGCAAACCACATCGCGTCGTGGCCTCCGACTCCGCAGGCGGCGTCCCCGCCTTCATCGAGGCCGTGCGCACTCAGAAGGCCCTGGTTGAGGTGGCCAACGCCCGTCTCACTCACGTCTTCGACGACGATCCGCTGGAACTCTGGAGCGGTCACTTGACACAGGAGAGCCCCACGCGCCTCGATCACACCCGTAATGGTGAGGGAGTTCCAGAGCGTCTGCCCGAGATCGTGACGCAGCAGAAGCTTCTGCTGGGCGTAGCTGGGATAGGGGCCCGCACGCAGCAGGCTCCTGTCCGCCGCGAGCAGCGGGAAACCGCGCCGCGCGAGTTCCTTCTGCCAAGCGTCGACCGCGGCCCAGCGGCCGGGGGCGCGTGGGGAGCAGTAGCGCCCTTTTGAATCGAATCCGCCGTGAAGCCGGTAGCCCGCCGCGACATGGGGCGCGAGGTCATTGGGCTCTCGGAGGAGCTCCTGCTGCGTGTAGCGAAGTTGACTCAGCGGGTCTCTCCGTCGTCCGCCGCGTAGGCAAAGGAGGCGCCGAGAGCGCTCTCATGCCGGCGGTAGCTCAGACGAGGGTCTCTTTTACGCGATTGGGCGGGTCTTTGGGAGTCATTTCTCCTTCTATCAGATGAGGGAGTGGCAAGGGCGCTTGCGGCGAGAATCGCGCTTTCGCATGGTAGGATGCGCCGCCCATGGCAGAGCAGGATCCGCAGCTTCCGGCCGACACGATTCCGATCCGGCTTGGCGAGGGCTTCGACGCCGCCCGGCTGGCGGGATACCTGCAGGGGAAGCTTCCCGGCGCCGAGGGCCCCCTCGCGGTTCAGCAGTTTGCGGGCGGTCACGCGAACCTCACCTACCTCCTCCGCTTCGGCACCGGCCCCTCTGCCCTCGAATACGTGCTGCGCCGCCCGCCCCTCGGACCCGTTGCGGCCTCCGCCCACGACATGGGCCGCGAATACCGCGCACTTTTCGCACTCCACAAAGGGTTCCCGCTCGCACCCCGGCCGCTCGTCTACTGCGAGGACCCTGCGGTCCTGGGTTCCCCTTTCTTCATCATGGAGCGGCGACACGGCGTCGTTGTCCGCGGCGTCATTCCCGAGCGCTTCGGCGGGGGACGCGACGCGACCGCCAACCGCAAACTCTCGGAGGTCGTGATTGATACGCTGGCGCAGTTCCACGCCGTCGATCCGGCTTCCGTTGGACTCGGCGACCTCGGCAAGCCCGCGGGATTCTTGCGGCGGCAGGTGGTGGGCTGGGCCGAGCGCTTCGAGCGCTCGAAGACGATGGATCTCCCGCTCGCGGACGAGCTCGCCCGTTGGCTGCTCGACAATCTTCCCTCCTCGCCCGAACCCACGCTCCTGCACAACGACTGGCGGCTTGACAACCTTGCAGTGGCTCACGATGACCCGGGGTGCTGCGTTGCAGTGTATGACTGGGACATGTGTACCCGCGGCGACCCGCTGGCAGATCTCGGGACCCTCCTCGCACTGTGGAGTGATCCCGGGGAGGGACCTGCTGGGACCAATCCCATGCCGACGCAATCGCCGGGATTCCTCTCGCGCGCGCGGGCTACGGCCCGTTACCACGAGCAGACCGGGCGCGACGTCTCGACCGTGCCCTATTACCTCGTGTTCGGGACCTTCAAGATGGCCGTGGTGCTCCAGCAGATCTTCTTCCGCTACGAGCGCGGCCAGACCAAGGACAACCGGTTTGCCGGTCTCGGCCCCGCGGCCGAGGACCTTTTCCAGCTCGCCGCAGCACGCCGCCCGTAGAAATCCCCCGGCGTCTGCCTAGAGCAGGCCCGCCCCGGTTGCCATGCGCGTCGTGCCGTCGGTGCGGAAGGCGTCGATCACGTTCTGCGCGATCTGGGACAGGTGCACCTCGTCCGCGCCGTCCACGAGGCGTGCAGAACGTGCGTGGCGCATCATGTTCTCGAGATCGGAGTCGGTCGAATAGCCAAGAGCCCCGTGCACCTGGATCGCTCGGTCGATGATCCGCCACAGAGTGTTCGCCACGTGATACTTCGTCATCGAAACCTCTTGCCGGAAGGGCAAGCCGTTCTCGATGAGATAAGCGGCGTGGATCGTCATGAGTTTGGCCTGATAGAGTTCGAGCGCGGACTCCGAGAGCTTCCACTGGATGCCCTGCTTGTCCGCGAGCACTCCGCCGTGCAGCTTCCGTGAGAGCGCGCGCTTGGTCATCTCTTCGAGCGCCAGCTCGGCGTTCCCGATCCACCGCATGCAGTGCGCTAGGCGCGCCGGCCCAAGGCGCGTCTGGCCGAGGCGGTGACCCTGGCCACGGCCGCCCAAGATCGCGGAGTCCGGCACGACGCAATTCTCGATGCGGATCTCGCAGTGATTGCCCCGGCCCGCCATGGTCTCGATATCGCGCACGATCTTCCATCCCGGATTGTCAGTCTCGACGATGAAGGCGGTGTTCCGGGCCTGCGGAGGCTGTGCGTCGGGGTCGGTCTTTGCGATCACGATGGCAAAGCGCGCTCCGTGGGCTCCGGAGATGAACCACTTGTGGCCGTCCAGGACCCATTGGTCCCCTTTCTTCGTCGCCGCGGTCTGGATGCCCGTGGGATCGGAGCCTGCGACCTCCGGCTCGGTCATCGCGAAGCAGGACCGGCATTCCCCATCGACGAGCGGCCGCAGGTACTTCTGCTTCTGCTCCGGCGTTCCGTAGTGGAGCAGCGTGTGCATGTTGCCCTCATCCGGGGCATGGCAGTTCAAGATGTAGGCGCCGAACTGGCTGCGCCCGCATTCCGCGGAGACGAATGCCATGGCGAGGGGGCCAAGTCCCATGCCGCCCCATTCCCGCGGCATGTGGGGTGCCCAAAGACCGGCGGCTTTCGCCTTCTCGCGCAGCTCCTGAAGCGCCGGCCGCCAAGCGCGCAAATCATTGGCGGCCCGCAGGCGCTCCTCGGTCGGCTTGACCTCCTGCGACAGGAACATTCGGATCCGGTCCCGAACCTCAGTCACGTCCCCCGGAAGCGTGAAATCGATGGCCACGATGCTCTCCTCGTCGTCGGGCAGCCCTTCGCCACAGTCTAACCGAATCCGACGCGCAGGCGGCTAGACTCGGCCCTCCATGCCTAGCGATCGTTTGCTGACCCGGTCGTTCGCCCTGTGCGCCGCCGCGAACTTTCTCCAGGCCTTGTGCTTCAACCTTTACCTGCACCTGCCAGGCTTTCTGCGCGGGCTCGGTGCGGACGAGGTCGTGATCGGCCTGCTGTCGGGACTCACGGCGGTGGCGGCGATCGCGGCAAGACCTCCGGTCGGGCGCGTCATGGACAGCCGAGGGCGGCGCGATGTCATCCTGGTGGGAGGAGTCATTAACACCGTCGTGTGTTCACTGTACCTCGGCGTGGACGCGATCGGGCCGTGGCTGGTCGGGGTCCGGATCGTGCATGGGCTGGCCGAGGCGATGCTGTTCTCGGCCCTCTTCACGCTGGCGGCGGACATGGTGCCGGCCTCCCGTCGCACGGAAGGCCTCGCCCTTTTCGGGGTCTCCGGGATCTTGCCCATCTCGCTCGGAGGGCTCCTCGGCGATGCGATTCTTGCCCGCGCAGGCTACGCCGTGCTCTTCGCCACCTCCTCGGGGCTCGCAGCGCTCTCGCTCCTCGTCTCGCTGCCGCTGCGCGATCGGCCGCGCTCGCCCCATCACGAAGCCGCTCCCTCGCGGGGCTTCGCCGCGGCCGCGGCGCAGCGGGACCTCTTGCCCCTGTGGTTCATCGGCAGCGTCTTCGCAACCGCACTGTCCGCCGTCTTTACCTTCGTCACCACCTTCGTCCTCACCACCGGCATCGGCTCGGTCGGGCTTTTCTTCTCGTTCTACTCAGGGGCAGCCGTCTTCTTGCGCCTCTTCCTCGGCTGGCTGCCCGATCGCGTCGGCCCGAAGGCTGTGCTCTTCCCGGCCCTTGCGCTCCTGTGCGCCGGGCTGCTCGTGCTTGCGGCAACGGCCCGCACGCGCGACATCGCAGTCGCAGGCGTCCTTTGCGGCCTCGGCCATGGCTTCACGTTCCCGATCCTCTCCGGCCTTGTGGTGAAGCGGGCGCGCGACGCGGAGCGCGGTGCCGCACTCTCGCTCTTCACCGCGCTCTTCGACTTCGGTGTGCTGATCGGCGGGCCGGCCTTCGGGGCGGTGATCCGGGCGCGGGGCTATCCAGCGGCCTACGCCGCTGCGGCCGGCGTGGTGTTCGTCGGCGCCGCCAGCTTTGCGGTTTGGGACGCGCGAGTCGCGCGGGAGGCCCGTGCACGTGTAGAATCGAGGGCGCGTTGACTCGCGGATCAATGGAGGATTCATGTCGGACGGGTACCGCTTCTGCGTCGATCGCACGGGCATCTTGCTGTTTTCAAGCGCCCTTGGAGAGACCAATCCCATCTACTGGGACGAGGAGTACGCGAAGAAAACACCGCTTGGGGGTGTGATCGCGCCGCCGACCTTCGCGGTGTCGTCGGCGCACTGGGATCCGAACTACGCTCTGCGCGGGGTCCGCAAGATTCCGGCGCCGCCGCCAAAGCCTGCGGCCGCGGCGAGCGCCCCGGTCGGGCAGGGCGGCGGCGGTGCGGGAAGCGGCGGAGGGCTCAACCTCACGCGAATCCTGCACGGGGAGCAGCGCTTCGAGTACCACAAGCCCGTGCGTCCGGGCATGATGCTCACCGTCACCAACCGGGCGGGCAAGAGCTGGACGAAGGAAGGGAAAAAGGGCGGAACCATGCGCTTTTCGGAGTCGATCTCGGAATATCGAGACGAAAAAGGCGAACTCATGGTGACGGCAACGAGTGTTGGCATCGTCACCGAAAAGGCGGTGCAGTCATGAAGGACGCAAACCCCAAGCTCAAGTTCCATGACATGAGAGTCGGTCTCGAGTACGAGGCCAAGCTGGTGGAGAACCTGACGCGCACGCAAATCGTCCAGTACGCCTCTGGCTCGGGTGACTTTAATCCGATTCACCACGACGAGACCTTCGCCACAAAGCTGGCGGGCTATCCGTCGGTCTTCGCACATGGCATGCTGACGATGGGCCTTACCGGGAAGCTGCTCACGGACTGGCTCGGCGACGGTGTGTTGCGCAAGTTCAGCGTTCGCTTCGTGAAGCAGGTCTTCCCCGGAGATTCGCTCATGGCAAAGGGTATCGTGCGCGAGCTCAAGGACGATGGTGAAAACGGTCTCGTCGAGATCGATCTCGTCACGACCAACCAGCGTGGCGAGCCGGTCGTGACGGGCAGCGCGACGGCGGCGCTGCCGCGCTGAGCCAGCGCGCCGGACCAAGCGAGCAATCGATGGCAAAGCTGCGGGAACTCGTCGACGACCTCGAGAGACGCAAGGTCGACGCCCTTGCGATGGGCGGTCCTGAACGGATCGCGAAGCAGCACGGGCGCGGCAAGCTCACCGCTCGGGAGCGAATCGATCTGCTCTTCGACCCGGGCACGTTTGAAGAGTTCGGGATCCTTGGCAAGCAGCCCGGCGTGCGCTCCCCGGCGGATGCCGTCGTGACGGGCTTTGGAAAGATCGACGGGCGTCCCGTCGGCGTTGCGTCCTACGACTTTACCGTCTTCGGGGGCTCGATGGGTCCCACGGGCGAGGTCAAGGCCTCGCGCCTGCGAGAGTTGTGCCTCCGCCACCGCATGCCGATCGTCTGGCTCGTCGACTCTGGAGGGGCACGCATTCAGGGGGGCGGCAGCGCTCTTGGCGGGGGAGGGGAAGGCAGCGAGGAAAGCGGTGCCTCGGTGTTCGCCGATACGGGCTACCTGTTCCGCGAGCAGGTGATTCTCTCGGGTGTCGTGCCGCAGGTGGCGGCGATGGTCGGTCCGGGGGCCGCGGGCACCGCCTACATCCCTGGCCTCGCCGACTTTGTACCGATGGTGAAGGGCAACTCCAGCATGGCGCTCGGCGGTCCCTACCTCGTGAAAGCCGCCGTCGGCGAGGAGATCAGCGAGGAGGAGCTTGGGGGCTCGAAGGTCCACTGTGAGCTTTCGGGCGTTGCAGACCTTGAGGTTCCCGATGACCCGGCCTGCATGGCGGCGATTCGCAAATACCTTTCTTTCATGCCCTCGCATTGCGAAGAAAAAGCACCCCTCGCGCAGTCTAGCGACGACATCACGCGCGCAGACGAGGAGATCCTCGACCTCGTTCCCGACAACCCGCGGCGCGCCTACGACATGCGAAAACTTGTGAAGATCCTGGCGGACGATGGGGACGTCTTCGAGATCAAGCCCAAGTGGGCCCGCAATCTCGTGACTGCGCTGGTACGAATTGGCGGCCGACCCGTCGGAGTGGTGGCGAACAATCCGATGTTTCTGGGCGGCACCCTCGACGTGGACAGCGCCGACAAGGCAGCGAAATTCGTCGAGATCTGCGACGCCTTCGGAATCTCGCTGCTCTTCCTCCAGGACACCCCGGGCTTCGTGATTGGCTCGAAGGTCGAACGCGCGGGCATCATCCGGCACGGCGCAAAGATGCTCCACTACGTCTCCGCGGCGACGGTACCCAAGATCTGTGTCGTCGTTCGCAAGGCCTACGGAGCGGGCTACTACGCCATGAACGGGCGGGCGTACGAACCGGACTACATCGTGGCGTGGCCGACGGCCGAGATCGCCGTGATGGGGCCCGAGGGCATGGTCTCCATTTTTGCGCAAAAGCAGCTGCGCGAGCTCCCCGACGACGCGGCACGAGCTCAGTTCATTGAAGCTGCGGCCGAGCGCATCCGCCGCGGGATCAATCCCATTGTCCCGGCCATCCGGGCGATGATCGACGATGTGATCGATCCCCGCGCGACGCGCGCCGTCGTCGCCCGGGCACTGGAGCGCTGCGCCTCGAAGCGGGTGGAGCGCCCCTGGCGCAAGCGGGGTGTCGTACCGGTGTGAGGCGCAGCGCCGCGGCTCTGCTCCCCATCCTCGGTCTTGCCGCATGCGCTGCGGCGGTCTGGAAGGATTCCGAGCGACAAATGCCGCTGCCCGAGATCCCAGGCAGCCGCCTTTCGGAAATGACACCCTATCTTCTTCCCGCAGCCGGGTCGCTCACGCTCTTCGTGTGTCACTGGGATCCCGAGCATGCGATTCCCGTGGTGCTCCCGTCAGATGCAAGCCCGGCCGAGTTGCACATCCTCTCCCTTGCGCTCCGCGCCTGGGAGGATGCTGGCCTCGGTGTGCATTTTGTACCTGCGGAGCCGGGAGGCGGCTCTCTCGTGTTTGCGTTTGCAGCGGAAGAGGATGCGGATGCGAGCACGGTTGCCGACTGCCGGATTCGAAACACACCTCGGGACGCAGCTAACGACCGGGTGCTCGCCGCCGCGATCGTGCGGGCGGAGGTTCACCTCCCGCGTTCGACGCGCCCGGACGTGCGCGGCCACACCCGAGCCCTCTCCGACGGCGAACAGATGGGAATCGCCCTTCACGAGCTGGGCCATGTCCTGGGTTTCCAGGGCCATGCGCAGCGTGACAGCATCATGGCGCGAGATCGCGACGAAGTGACGCAAAGGGGGCGTCGCGTGCTGGGCGGCAAGCCTTGCGATGAGCCCACCCTGCGCGCGCTCTATGCGCTGCCGTCGGGCGCCGTGCTCTCTCGCATCGCCATTTCCCCCTTTCGGACGGAGAGCTTCGACGCCCTCGCTGCGCTCGCCGCGCAGCGTGCCATGGCGGGTCCCTTTGCTCGGGTCGGGGACCGCGAGGCAGAGATCTTCTTCGTGACAAAAGGCGGGGAGGAACTCGGCGTCGAGATTCTTGAGCCGGCCGGGGTTGTAAAGCACCCCGAGCGGCTTGCCCTCTTGACCGAGCCCGCCGCGCGCCACGCGCTTGAGAGCGCGCAGGACGCACAGCGGAACGCAGCCGCCCAGCGCTAGCTGGCCTTGGCCTTGGGATCGAGCTGTTTTGCGAGCGCGAACGCCTTCTGCGCCGCTTCCTGTTCGCCGAGGGCGCGCAAGACGACGCCCAAACGATAGTGCGCCACGGCGTTCTTCGGGTCGAGCTTGACGGCCTTGGACAGATGTTCTCGGGCCGCCTGCGGCTCCGATTTGCCCTTCTTGTAAAGCGCCCAGCCCAGTGCCGATCGGTACTCCGCGTCTTCGGCCCATAGCTCGACAGCCGGTGCCAAGAACTGGATCGCTTCTTGAAATGCGCCTTTTCGCACCAGGATCTCACCCTTGCGGTAGAGCGTTTCGGCCTGGGCAATGCGTTCGGCCTCTCCCTCCTCGCCGCCGGCTGCATCGGCGTCGTAGTCGCGGCGTGTCTTCGGATCCGAGAGCACGGCGTAGGCCTTCGCGATCCGCGCGAAGAGTTCATTCGCGGGCTTGCGCAAAGCCTCAAGACCGCTCCGCGAGAGGGCGTCGGGGTGCAATCGCTTCGCCGCACTGAAATAGGCGCGCTTGATGTCCGCGGGACTCACCTCCCGCGCGACCCCCAGGAGCGCGTAGTGGTCGAGATCGAGGCGCGCGTGTTTCTCGATGACTTCCTTTCGCAGCGCGGCTACGTCGGCGGATTCCGCGCCCGCTGCCACGCCCCGACTCGCCATCCCTCTGGCCACCGCCGGGCGGTACGGACTCGAGGCCCCGGCACCGCTCACCACGACCTCGATGTCAAAGCCCGAATCCTGAGGACCCGTTGCGGCGGCGCTTTGCGGCGAGTCGTTTGCGCCCTCTTCCCCGGAATCGGGATAGGTCAGGAGCCCCTCCGCATCGAGCACCCACGCCGCGGGAAGCGCGCCGGGGGCACCCGCGCGGCGAAGGGCTTCCCCGAGCGTGCAGGTGCCGTCGAGGGCGTCGAGGAACTTCGCGACACCGGGAGCGGCGCGCAGCCGCCCGGCCAGGAGCTCACGGCTCTCGGAGGCACGAACCGTTCGGCCGAGCCGTTCGCCAAGGGAGCCGAGCAATCGCTCCGCACTCCAGTGGGACTCAATGCCATCTTGGGCGAGTACGCGCGGATCTAGGCGGAAGGCTTGTGCGTCAGGGGGCGGAACTTGCGTTGGGTCCAAACTCCACGCGCCATCCGGCCACCCGAAACACTCAAGGATCCGCCGGCGGAGCTGCTCCTTGAGGGCGAGAAAGAGCTCCTTCGGCTCGAGGAGCTTTAAGTCGAGGAGCGCTTTGCCTTCCTTGCAGTTCTTGAGCTGCACGTAGCCCACGACCTTCGAATAGTCCTCGCGTGAGAGCTTCCCCGAATCGAGCAGCGTTACGCCCAAGGTCTCGCTCGCGAGGTTCGACTCGGCGAGGATCGGGGCTCCCTCGCGCCAGAGCACGCGTTTTGTCGTGCGATCGCGGGTAAGAGAGAGCGCGCCGGTGAAGCGAGCCCGGGAGAGCTCGAGCAGCAGTGCCGGAAGGGGCGTCTCGCTCAGTTTGCCGCTGTTGGGCAGGCTCTTCATGCGCTTCCAAGCGCTCCATCGGCGCGACGTCAGTTGCTCTTAAAGAAAGCGGCGCTGGGCGTGGGCGATTTGGAAGGCGGAAGCAATGGCGACCGGGAGGTCCTTGCGTACCACAAGATGCGAGCCCTGAAGTTCCCCCACGACCCGCTCGGAGAGGGGCGAAACGCCAGCAAGGATCGGCTCGGCGCCCCAGGCCTCGATGGCTTCGAGGACGTTTTCGAGGGCGACCGCGCCGAAACCCTCATCGATCACCGCCCCCGAGAGGTCGAGCACGACGACGCTCACCTCCCCCGCCGCAGGGTCGCGCCCGATGAGGTCGATCGCGCGCAAGCACTCCTCACTCCCCGAAAAGGGCAGCACCATGACCGGGCCCCAGACGTGAACCGCAGGCGAGCCTGGATCGAATGCGGACAGATCCGGCGGCGCCGCAACCCGAGCGAGCTCGCGCTCCACGCAGCGCCGTAGCTCCGGGAAGGGCAGGGCACAGACCGAAGCGCGGCCCTGTTCGGCAGCTGCCGAGAGCCATGCCAGGGGTTCGCGCGCAACGAAGGCGCAGTGGGGGTCGCCGCGCGACGCGCACGCGGTCTCGATGGCCACGAGCTCGGTCTCGTGAAGTCCGGAAAGCCAGCCTGAGGTGTAGCCGGCGGAAAGGAAGCACGAGGCCTCGCTGCTCCCTCCGAGCAGTGCGCTCCTGGCTTGAGCCTCGTGGTGCTCGGGCCAAGAGCCGGTCAGCTCGATGGCGCCTCGTGTCGAGCCCGCGGCTTTGGCGTCAAGCCGAATGGCAAGGCGTGGAGAGGTCGGCAGCGCCTCGGCGGTAGGGTGGGCGCTATCGAGAAAACCGCATCGCAGTACACGCAAGCCGTCCCGAAGACCATGCAGGTACCCGAGCTGAAGCAGCGTCGCGGCCGTACCGCCGGGACCGAGACGTTCACCAAACTCCGCGTGAAGTGCACCCAGCAAGCGCGAGTCGCAGAGCAGCCGCGGCTCCCGCGCCAACTCATCGTCGGGATCGACGAGAAGCGGGAGCGGAGCTTCTTGCAAAGGCGCACTGTCAGGGTGTTTCGTCAGATTCCATCCTCCCGGCAGCCGAGTTCCACGCGCTAGCCCTCGATAAAGGCGTAAATGTCGAATTTTTGATTCTTCTGGATGAAGCTCTCGCCTTCGCGCTCGAGCACCTGCAAGAAGGCTTTCACGCACGCCGGGTCGAACTGCGTACCCGAGTAGCGGTGCACCTCGCTGATCACGGCCTCGAGCTTCATCCCCTTGCGATAGGGTCGGTCGCTCGTCATCGCCTCGACGGTGTCCGCGACGAGGATGATGCGCGAGGGGAGGGGAATCTGATCCCCACGCAGCCGCTGTGGGTAGCCGCTTGCCGATCCGTCGAACCACTCATGATGATGCCGGACGCACGCCACGACGTCTGAAAGGAAGGAGACAGGTTCGAGGATCTTGGCGCCGATCTCGGGGTGCTTCTTGATTTCCGCATATTCATCCGGGGTGAGGCGATCGGGCTTGGTAATCACGGCGTCGCGCACGCCGATCTTGCCGACGTCATGCAGCAGCCCCGCAATGTAGACGCGCTCGATAAACTCCTTCGGGAATCCCATCTCGCGAGTGATCTTCGAAGCATACACACCGACCCGCTCCGAGTGCCCTCGGGTGTAGGCATCCTTTGCATCGACTGCTTCGGCGAGCGCGCGGATGGTTTGTACGTACGCGGTGCGCAGCTCTTGATGCTTTTCTGCAACTTGCTTTGTGCGTTCCCGCACCTTTTGCTCCAGGTTCCGGTTCATGTCCTGGAGCTTGAAGTTCTGCTCGCGCGTGATCTGGTTGAGCCGCTTGATCTCCTGCTTGAGGTCGTAGTGGTCGAACGCCTGGCGCAGAGTCGCCTTGAGCTCCTCATCGTTCCATGGCTTCGTGATGAGGCGGAAGATTTCTCCGCGATTGATGGCATCCACGGCGACATTCATTTCCGTGTAGCCCGTGAGCATCATGCGCACGACGTCGGAGTGCCGCTCGCGCACCGCGGACAGAAGGTCCACGCCGCTCATCTCCGGCATGCGCTGGTCGGTCACCACCACCTGCGCCGGCTGGCGCTCGAGGAGCTCGAGAGCCTCTTGGGCACGCGAAGCGCACAGCACGGTCATCTGCTCGTGGCGCAGGAGGCGCTGAACGGCTTTTAGGATGTTGAGTTCGTCGTCCACGAACAGGACGGTGTGGTCGCTCATCGCACTCCCGGCAAACGGGCTCGGAGGCGAGCCCAAGGAGTTCCTTATCAAGGGTCGTGCCAGGTCCTGCGGAGAATGAAAATACTGATAAATCAATAACTTAGGAGATCTCTCCGAGGGCGATCCGCCGCCCGGGCGTTCTCTCGATCGGGACGGCAGATGCAGCCCACCGGCGGCGAACGTGCAGCCTGCCGAGCCCCTGCCAGGGCTCCGCGCATGCAAGGGGCGGCAGGGCGTCCGGGAGAGGCCAGGCTGCTGCAGGGGAAACCCAGGGTCAAAAGCCCCTGTGGATCCTTCTCGCGACCCGGATTGGGGGTCCGGAGTCCCGGCCCCGAGAAGTCCCGGCTTCGGGACCGACTTTTTTCGCCACTTCTTACCCCGACCGGCCCACTTCCAAGGCATGGGGCAGGTATGCGCGTGGTGCCAGGACGAGATTGGTGCGAAGAATGGACGCTATGTCCATTCGACCGCTCCGGTGAGCCATGGGATGTGCCGGCCCTGTCTCGACGCCAGAATCGCGGCCTTGCCTGCGATCCGTAGCCTCGCCCACGAGCCCGATCGGGGTCGAGCCCCGCGCCCGCGGGTCCTTGACGGGGCACCCTTCGCGCTGGCCTAGGGAAGGCGGCGCCCCGCCATCTAATCCGCCGCGGCGCCCAACCCGAGCCGTTCACGCTGATAGCGCCCGCTTTGCACGGTTTCGCACCAATCGCGGTGCTCCAGATACCACTGCACCGTGAGCCGCAAACCCCGGTCGAAGCTGTGGGAGGGGCTCCAGGCGAGCTCTCGCCGTAGCTTCGAGGCGTCGATCGCGTAGCGACGATCATGGCCGGGCCGGTCCGCCACGAACTGCTTCAAGTCCGCGTAGCCACCGATGCCCTTCGAGGCGAGCGCGGAATTTGTGGCCGCGGGCAGGACCCGCTCAAGTTCCGCGCAAAGCCGGTGCACGAGCTCGAGGTTCGTGAGCTCGTTCCCGCCGCCGACGTTGTACTTCTCGCCCGGGCACCCCCGCTCGAGAATGGTCAGGAGGGCGGCACAGTGATCCTCGACGAAGAGCCAGTCCCGGACGTTGCGACCGTCCCCGTAGATGGGGAGCGGTTTGCCTTCAATCCCGTTGAGGAGCATGAGCGGGATGAGCTTCTCTGGGAACTGATAGGGCCCGTAGTTGTTCGAGCAGTTTGAGAGGAGGGTCGGAAGCCCGTAGGTCGCGTGATACGCCTGGACGAGGTGGTCCGCGCCCGCCTTGGTCGCGGAGTAGGGAGAGTTTGGCGCATAGGGCGTCGTCTCGGAAAAAGCACCCGCGGGCCCAAGAGAGCCGTAGACCTCGTCCGTGGAGATGTGGAGGAAGCGGAAGGCGGAACGCTCCGCCGGATCGAGCCGGGCCAGATGTTTGCGCGAGGCCTCAAGCAACTCGAAGGTCCCAACCAGGTTTGTCTGCACGAAAGCGCGGGGGCCATCGATCGAACGGTCCACGTGGCTTTCGGCCGCAAAATTCACGACCCAGTGCGGGGGGTGTTCCCGGAAGACTGCCTCCATCGCGCCCGAGTCGGCGATATCGGCTCGCACAAAATGAAAGCGCGGATCCCGCGACACCTCCTCAATGCTGGCGAAGTTTCCCGCATAGGTGAGCTTGTCCACGACCACAATGCGCCGTCCCGTCCGAGCAAGCGCGAGACGAACGAAGTTCGAGCCGATAAAGCCAGCTCCTCCTGTCACGATTGCGGTCTCCATGGACCCTCTCAGAGGTAGATGCCGCCACCGGTGGAAGCCAGGCGGGTTCGGGCTTTGCGCGCACGGTCGACTTCGTCCATCAAGTCCTGCGTCGTCGCGAGCTTCACAGGTTCCCCCGCCGCCTCACAGCGCGCCTTGCGGCGAAGTGTCGCATGCATCAGACGGACCCAGTCCCCGGGTGCTGGCTCGCGGTACTGCCGCACCACCGCCTCCCAGTCGACAGAGTCGAACAGCGGGTGTCCAGCTCGCTTCTCGGCGTCGGCCGCATGGATCTGGAGCGCCTTCACGATGTCGTCCGGGAAGACGGGATTCACCTCGACGATCCGCTCAAACCGTCCGGGCATGACGAAGGCCTGGCGCAGCGTCTCGGGATGGCTAGTGGCTCCGATCACAAGAGTCGTCTTCACAGCAATCGTCTGGTCGATGAACTCCAAAAGAAAGTCCATCGCCGGTCCTTGGGGCAGGTCTGTTCTGCGCCCTCCCATCTCCTCGGTCTGCGTGAACTCGAGTTCGTTGAAGAACACGGTGACAGGCGGCATCTCGGCCAGCGACTGGGTGAAAGTCGGAGTCCACTCGGAGAGCCGACCACCGCTGCGGAGAAGCTCGATTACAAGACGTGGCACGGAGATGCAAAGGAAGCCAGTCTCAGTGCGCGTCGCCAGCGCCTGCGCAAGAAGGGTCTTGCCAGCACCGCGCTGGCCGAGCAGCAGGAGTGCCGACGGCGGAAATGTGCCCCACCGCTCGTACACCTCGGGGTGGGTTGCGGCGCAGGCATAGGTGAGGAGCTCGTCCTTGGCGACAGCGAGGCCGCCGATCCGCTCGAAGGAAACCGCGGTTTGGGCATCGAGGGTCGCCGCCTTGGCGAGAGGCGGCAGCTTGCGCTGGAGGCTCACCCACAGATTCTGCGTTCGCTCGCGCCGGAGCTCGCCTGCATCCATGGCGCGACATTCTACCCCGCTCTCACCCCTCTGCGTGGAGCCGATACGATGGCGGGCGTGACGGGGATGGAAGGACGGATCGATCCGCCGCTGCTCGCGCGGGCGTCGCGGGTGCTGAGCCGGCGGGATCCCAGGCTTGGCACGTGGATCCGGCGGCTGGGACCGTGCGGCTTGCGGAGGCGCGGTGATCCGTATACCGCCCTCTTGCAAGCAGTTCTCCATCAACAACTCGCGGGCGCCGCGGCCGCAGCCATCGGAAGGCGAGTGCGGGTTCTCGGGCAAGGTCGATTTCCGCGCCCGGCAGCGCTCCTTGCACTGCGCGATGAGGCGCTCCTTTCTGCAGGGCTTTCCCGGAGGAAAGTGGCGACACTGCGGGGGGTGGCCGAGGCGTTTCGGAGTGGTCGCATCGCCACGCGCCGACTCGTTCGCATGGAGGACGCGCAAGTTGTCGAGACGCTGACCGAGCTCGACGGGATCGGAGAGTGGACCGCGCACATGCTGCTCATCTTCTCGCTCGGGCGCGCTGACGTCCTACCCCTTGGCGACTATGGGATTCGCAAGGGCGCCCAGCGGTTGTATGAGCTCAGCGAACTGCCAAGGGGTGCCGAGCTCGAACGAATCGCAGAGCCCTGGCGCCCCTATCGCAGCGTGGCGAGCTGGTACCTGTGGCGAATCGCTCAGGCCACACCCGGAGACTGATGGAGGGAGGGGGTGACTGCGCGGCCACCGTCTCTGGGTCATACTGGTCCCCCGGCGCGCGTCCCCATCGTCTAGAGGCCTAGGACATCGCCCTTTCAAGGCGATAACACGGGTTCGAATCCCGTTGGGGACGCCATAACTCCGCGATTTGATTCAACGTATTTTTGTGTTTTTCGATCCACCGACAATCCACCGACAAACTCGGGTTCCTCGGCGAAGCGAGGGCGAGGTCGCAGGACGGCCACTAACGCGTGCTCCGAGAAGCGCGCATAGCGGCGGGTGGACCGTGTGTCCGAATGGCCGAGGAATGCCTGCAGCGCTCGTTCTGAGACTCCTCGGCGAATCGCGTCGGTCGCCATCGTGTGCTTTGTTCCCTCGTAGAGCCGTGCGTCCACGACACCTACTCGCGCGGCGGCAGCGCGCCATTGGGTGCGCAGTGCCCAATGCGTCCACCTCTTGCCGGTGCGAGGGTTTATGAATAGCGGCGCACCCGTGAGTCGCGCAGCGGACGCGACCCATCGTGTGATCCAGGTCTCCAAGAGTTCGCCGACCGGCAGACGCTTGCCCTTGCCGGTCTTGGTTCCGCGGATCGGGGCCCGAGACCCCGAACCCTTCACCGCTTTATCTACGATGAGCCAGCCGTTCGCGTAGTCAGCAACATCGAGCGCGCGCGCCTCGCAGGGACGGAGGCCGAGTAGTGCGAGCGCAAGGAAGATGCCGCGCTCGCGTTCGGGGATTGCCTCGAGGATCGCGTCCTGGTCCTCGATGGAGAGAATGCGAGGCTCGCCGAATACGTGCCGGCCACCGCCAAACTCAACCAAGTTCCGTCTCACTTGATGCGATGGCTGGCGGTTAAGCGCCGTGAGATGGAGGCAAGCTCGCTCTCACCGAGCTTTCGTACTCGTCCACCTTGGGCCACGGAAACACTGGTAACTCATGCAGCTCGCCACGCTTCTTGAGCCAGCCGAGGAAGCTGCGGAATGCGCCCAACGCGTTGCGGCGGCTCTTCGGCGAGAGGTTGCGGTCGGCCAGCTCGAGGGAGAAATCCTCGAGTACGCCATACGTAATCTCGTGGACCGCGTGCTTGTCAAAGAACGAGAAGTAGCCGCCGGGACGGCAGTAGAGTTCGAGATCGCGGAAGTCGCGTCTCCTCCAAGAGATTCGCCCCGGGCGGATGCCCGGCAGTGCGGCGGCTGCGGCACCGCGCGGGCCAGCCTGCGGCGCTTGGATCGGCCGCCTCGCGACTGGGCCGCAAACCGCCCTTACGCGGCTTCCCAGCGCATCGACAGGCGCTTTTTCCCGCGCGCGCAGTCTCGCAAGAAGAGGTTAATCAGCGTCTGGTACGGCACCTCCGCCTCTTCCGCAAGTATCTTAAAGTATGCCAGC
>DATGZK010000056.1:0-71848 GCA_035489755.1 Myxococcota bacterium | reverse complement strand
TACCCGGGTACGTGGTGCTGCCGAGGATGACGAGCTGTCCCGCGTGCAGCCGTTTTCGGATGTCCTCCACGGCGCGCACGATGTACGAGACGTCGGGATCCTTGGTTTTCGTCAGGGGAGTCGGGACACAGACGTTGATCACGTCCATGGAGGCGAGTACACCGAAGTCAGTCGTCGCCGAAAGGTGACCGCTCTCGCGATACTTTGCGACGTCCGCGGCGGGCACATCCTCGATATACGACTGACCCGCCGAAAGCATGCGTACCTTTTCGGCGTCAAGTTCGAATCCCGTGACGCGGAAGCCGGCCTTCGCAAACTCGACCACGAGGGGCAAGCCCACGTAGCCGAGGCCGACGACCCCGATGCGCGCCTCGCGGGACTCGATCCGTCCCGCCAGCTCCTGCAGGCGGCTCATACCGTAGCTTCCTCCTCAGGTCCGATCGCCGGGGGTCCCGCGGAAGTACTCCGCGAAGTAGACATAGCCTGACCATAGCGTGAGTGCCGTGGCCAACCCGAGCAGTGTCAGCCCAATCCCGTGGGCCGGAAGCCCAAGGGTGGGATCCGGAAACAAGAGCGCCCCAATGGCAACATTTTGGGACAGCGTCTTGGCTTTCCCGAGCGAGGACGCTGGCATCACCCGACCTCCTGCCGAGGCGATGCCGCGGAGTCCCGTCACAGCCAGCTCCCGGCCGATGATGACCACCACCATCCAGGCCGCCCAAGGTGGGACCCGGCCCACAGAGAGGAGAACGATCAGAGCCGCGGTGACCAGCAGCTTATCCGCGAGGGGATCGAGGAGCTTCCCAATGCTCGTGACCTGTTGTCCCCTGCGGGCGAGCCAGCCATCGACGAGGTCGGAGACGGCAGCCACGATGAAGAGCCACGCGAGCAGTTGGCTCCCGAACCGGCCGTGAGCGACCGGCAGAAGGAACAGGACCGGAATGACGGCGACCCGCAGGACGGTAATGGTGTTGGGGAGGTTCCAGAAATGCTCTTGGGGATGATCGAGGGGCAGCCCTGCGGCGGCTGTCCCTGCACGATCATGGACGGAAGTCGCCATGGTAGTGCCGATAATAGGCCAGAACCCTTCGCACGTATTGCTGGGTCTCCGGATACGGCGGAATACCGCCGTAACGGTCGACACTTTCGGGGCCTGCGTTGTACGCCGCGAGGGCGTCGGTGAGATCGCCAAAGCGGTCCCACAGGTGGCGTAGATAGCGCGTGCCGCCGTCCACATTCTCATCAACTCGGAACGGATCGACGCCGAGCATGTCTGCGGTCTCGGGCATGAGCTGCATGAGACCGAGGGCGCCCTTCGCCGACACCGCCGTGGCGTTGAAGTTAGACTCCGTTGCAATCACCGCCTTGACGAGCGCGGGGGGCAGGCCGTTGTGAGCTGCGGTGTGCGCGATCAGGCGGTCGAAATCGCCCGCCGCCCCGCCCGGAGGGCGCGCAAATGAGGTGAGCCCGAAGCCCCGCCTCGGTCGGCTGAAGTCGCTGAGGACGACGCGCTGGTAGCGCGAATCGGTGGGGCTGTCGGTGAAGTGGATGACCCCCCGGGCGTCGACGTACCGGTAGAGCTCCCCGGCACCGGCCACCGGGGCGGTGAGCATGAGGCTACAGGTGAGCAGCGTGCGATAGGCAGCTCTCGCCAAAGCCATACGATCCACCTTCGGTTGGCGGCAGGGGGGGCCGCCGGTAGACTCGTCATCGTCCGACCCGTACCCTTTATCGGAACCTGCCAGCAACGATTGAGGTCACAGGGCGCAGCGCCCCACCGCTGGAGTGGTCCCGAAACCCCCTGGGGGGCCGAGTGTCCGACCGCCGCGACTTCGACTTCCTCGTAATCGGAAGCGGGATCGCCGGTCTGTTCTTCGCACTCCGTGTCGCAGATCACAGTCGCGTGGGAATCGTGACCAAGAAGCGAGCCGCGGACTCGGCCACCAATTGGGCCCAGGGGGGAATTGCGGCGGTTTCTTCGCGGGAGGATTCCCTCGAAGACCACGTGCGGGACACGCTCGTCGCAGGCGCAGGCCTGTGTCGCGAGGAGGTGGTGCGCTTCGTCGTGGGCAGGGGCCCGGCGATGATCGAAGCCCTCCTGAAGCTCGGGATCGAGTTCGACCGTGAACCGGCGCCCCCTGGCGAGCCTGGGTTCGACCTCGGGCGAGAGGGCGGTCACACGCGGCGGCGGATCTTGCACCACCGGGATGCGACCGGCCGCGAGATCGAGCGCGTGCTTCTCACCCGCGCATCGTCGCACCCAAACATCACTCTGTTCGAAAACCACACGGCGGTGGATCTGCTGACGTCCGCCAAGGCAGGCCTTCCGGGCAGCAACCGTGCCCTTGGAGCCTACGTGCTCGACGCCGGGACGGGGCAGGTGGAGCGGTTCCAGGCGCGCATCACGCTCCTCGCGACGGGCGGTGCGGGCAAGGTCTACCTCTACACCACAAACCCAGACATCGCCTCAGGCGATGGCATGGCGATGGCGTACCGGGCAGGCGCGACCCTCGCCAACATGGAGTTCATGCAATTTCACCCCACCTGCCTCTGGCATCCGCAAGCGAAGTCCTTCCTCATCAGCGAGGCCGTTCGGGGCGAGGGTGGGATCCTGCGCACCCAGGGCGGGGACCCCTTCATGACGCGCTATCACGCGATGGCCGACTTGGCTCCGCGGGACATCGTGGCCCGGGCGATCGACTCGGAGCTCAAGCGCTCAGGCGACGAGTGGGTTCTTCTCGACATTACGCACCGCGACCCGGTGTGGGTGCGGGAGCGCTTCCCAACGATCTACGAGCGCTGCCTCTCTTTCGGGATCGACATCACGCGAGCGCCCATTCCCGTGGTACCGGCCGCGCACTACTGCTGCGGCGGTGTGCGCACCGACCTTCGAGGCGAGAGCGACATCCCGAATCTCTTCGCGGCGGGGGAGGTCGCGAACACGGGACTCCACGGAGCCAATCGCCTGGCTTCGAACTCGCTGCTCGAGGGCGTGGTCTTTGCCGACGCGGCGGCAACGGAGTCTTTGCGGCGGCTTCCCCACCTGCCTCAGCGTGAGGTCGACGCGCCGGCGTGGGAGCTGTTCGGTGCGACTCCGAGCGACGAGGCGGTGGTGATCACGCAGAACTGGGACGAGATTCGGCGTCTCATGTGGAACTACGTCGGCATCGTGCGCACAGACAGACGACTCGCCCGGGCGCACCGGCGCATCACGCTCCTGCAGGAGGAGATCACCGAGTACTACTGGAACGTTCGCCTCACCTCAGACCTCGTGGAGCTACGAAATCTCTCGACTATCGCTGAGCTTGTGGTCGAGGCGGCGACCGCCCGCCGGGAGAGCCGGGGTCTTCACTTTACCCTCGACCACCCTGAGCGCGACGACGCCCAGTTCTTGAAAGACACCCTCCTGCGCAAGCCGGGTCCCGCCGCCCGCGCTTGACTCGGCCCGCGGCTCGGGGTTCTCTGGGTGGGTGCGCGCCCACGCCCACACTTCGAGGGTGGCAACCCTCGCCTCCGCAATGGTGTGCCTCCTGCTCGCTCTTGGCGGCTGCGCGCCGGGAATCGATCCCATCCCGAAGGAAGAGGCGCCGACCACGGCCGATACCGCGCGCTTTGTGCGCCTGCGGGTTGAGGAGGCTCGCGCCTTCCGCCTGCAAAACCGTTTGGATGCGGCGGCACAGTCGCTCGAGCGTGCGCTCGCCGTTGCGCCCAACGATCCCGAAGCCCTGCGCCTGCTCGCACGCGTGCTCAGCGAGTCCGGCCACGAAGAGCAGGCGCCTGCGCTGCGGGCACGTGCCGACCGGGTCGATCCCCCTCCCTCGCCGCCCCCGGATGAACCTCTGGAGTTCCCGGGCGAGGGCGTCCTCGTGGTGCTGCTTCCTCCCGAGCCCGAGGATCCCACCACGACTGGCCTTTTCGACGAGTGGCCCGATCGGCGTGCCCCGGATGTGCTGGTCGCACAGCTCCGCAAGCGCCTGCCCCACGCCGCTGTGACCGAGCTTTCGCCCGCGACGGTTGCAGAGGCTCGCGCCTGGCTCCGAAGCCGCTCGCCCCGCGCTGTACTTTCGCTGCGCGTTGACCGTGCGAACTGTGGTGACTCTGCCAAAGACGGTCCGTTCGCACTGGCGGTGCTCACGGTCTCGGCGGGCACGCCCGAGCGACTTTCCGTGCTGCCCCGCTCCATGCGCGTCGTGGACGGCGATCCGCAAGCCGGGAAGGGCTGCGCCGACGAGGCCCTTTCCCGCGCGCTCGAACGCGTCTTTGCGGATCAAGCTGTGCGGGCCACGCTCGCGAGCGGAACCGAGCCCGCGACAGCTGCCCTCTGGCCTTCGCCGGAGATCCGCGCGCTCTTCCCCGGGCTCGGACGCAGGCTCGCCAGCGAGATCGATCGTGGCCGGGCGCGTCTGGCCGTAGGGCGCCTTAACGACGCGGAGGAATCATTCCGCCGCGCCGAGGCGATCGATCCGGATGACAAGGACGTGAGGGTCTACATCGAGGAAGCGCGGGCGACGCTCGCCCTCGCGCGTGAGCTCGAGCCGACCCTCCCGCCCGCCCGCGCGGCCGCGCTCGGCGGTGATCTCATCGAGGTGGAGCTTTCCCCTGCGCAGCGGGCGGGGGCCGAGCAGATGCTTTCAGAAGAGCGCGCACGGCGGGATGCCCTCCTTGCCGCGATCTCCCTCGTGGGCGGAGAGGGGGACGAGCTCTCGCCGGCGATCGAGTCCGCGCTGCGGCCCGCGGAGATCGCGAGAGGGGACGCCCCGGGTCCACGCCTTGCCGCACAGCAGGCGCACGGACCCGTTGCAAAGCGCGTCCTCTTTGCGCCCGACGGCCGGACGCTGGCCGTCTTCTACGTCCCGACGGCGGGCGGCCCTCCCGTCTTGCGCGAGGACGGTGCGGACGGAGCACCCGAACGCTGGACCGCGTATGCGGGGCGGCGGCGAAGCGAGGTCTGGGAGGACCGTGAGCACGCCGGCGTGCCCACCTCCCACTTCGTGCTCGGCCGGGACGGAACCGTTCAGAAGATCGAGGTGCTGCGCGCTGCCGACGGCACGCCGGTCCGCGTGTTCGAGTATGCGGGGGGGCGACTCGTCTCCGAGGCGCAGGACACAAACGGCGACGGCATCCTCGATCGCTTCGAACGATTCGATGCGGACGGTGAGGTGGTGCTGCGCGAGGAGGATCTCAACGGCGACGGCAAGATCGACGTCCGAAGTTTCTTCGAGAAGGGCAAACTCGTACGCCGAGAAATCACCGACCCCGAGCTCTTGCAGGGAGCCGCCCCGCGCGAAGGCGGAACCCCAGTACCTTAGCCCTTCTTGGGCTTTCGGTGGGGGGTCGGCGCCGGCGGGACATCGGGCAGCGAGAGAACCCCGCGCTCTACGAGGGAAGCCAGGGCTCGGTAGATCTCGGCGTCCCCCACCGGGATCACATCGCAGATCCGACCGATCGGCGCACCGGCCGCCGCGAGGTCGAAGACCGCCTGCTCTGTCTTCTCGAGCGCCTCGGACTCGCGGTCCACGAGGGCGCGATGAACCGCGAGCATCGTCGTCGGCGGCAGGGTCGCAAGCGGGGCCCGTGCGATTTCGTCGACCTCCCCCACCGCCTCGAGAAGCGCGGCGTCGAGGGGGAGCGGCGGCTCCCCGTCGGGTACGGGCTCGACGCCCCCGTGGAACTCGAAGCTGCCCTCGCGCCAAGCAAGCAGCCGTACCAGCGCCTTGAGCCCCGACACGGCGCCAAGTCGCACAGCGAGCAACATGCCATGTTGCAAGACGACCGTACCCTCCTTGCCGCTCGCGCTCAGGATGACCGTGCCTTGCTGCGCGCCGGTGCCGAACATCTGGAGCAGGTTTGCGACCCCTAGCTCTGCGATCGATCCGGCGATCCCGCTGAGCCGCCGGGCATGCTCGACGGCCTGGACTTCCTCGACGAAGCGCTCGACCACGGGCCGCTCGGTAGGACTCGGGGCAAAGCGCACGGCGACCGCCGTCACACCTTCTTCCCCCGTCACGTGGCGGACGACGGTGCTCGAGAGCTCGAGCTCCTCGCCGCGTGTGGGATGAACGAGTGTCACCTTGAGTTCGTCGCCGACGGACACGGCTTCGCCGGGGGAAGAGAGGAGCGCGCCGGAGGTGGAAAGATCGCGCGTGCGCGTCCCCGCACTCGTCTCCCCGGCCGAAACTCGGGCCGGCACCCGCGCATGAGCGCGGCGCGCGTCGCGGCGCTCGGGAGCGGGCTTCGAGACGGGCTTGCTTGCTCCCGGGGCCCGCGCGGCGAAGGGCTCGAGCCGCCCGCGAAGCTCGCGCGCCGCCTCCAGGATCTGGACGGCGACCCCGGGTTCAGTGCCGGGCGAGGCGAGCTCCGCTGGGCGCCAGTCCACGATTTCGCCGGGGAAGCGGAGCTTCTCACCGCAGAAGGCGAGGACGAGCTCGACCTCGACCAGCTCTCGCTGCTCGAACACCTCTTCGCTTGGCACGAAGAGGCCCCCGTTGGAGAGATTGCGCTCGAACTCCTCGCGAAACGCCGCAGCGTCCTCGAAGCGGACCGAGAGCCGCCGCGGCGGAGCAGGCGGTTCCGAATCGAAATCGCCGGGGAGCATCAGGAGAGTGCCTCCGGGCGACGTATCGGCCGAACGCCGTCCGGTCCTAATGCAACACGCGCCCGAGGCAGCGGCGGGAGGGCTTTACCCCGTGCTAGCGGCGTTCGCGTGCAGCGTCTACGAACGCCGCAAATAGGCAACGCTCTTCGGGCTGCATCTCCGGGTGCCACTGCACCGCGAGCACCCATGGCCGCTCGGGCACCTCGACGGCCTCGACGCTTCCATCCGGGGCCCAGGCTGCCGCGGCGAGGCCCTCGCCCAGCCGATTCACCGCCTGGTGATGCCAGGAGACCGTCCGGATCTCCGTCGTGCCGTAGATCTTCGCAAGGTGGGAGCCGGGATCGAAGCGCACGGGGTGCGCGATCGGTCGGCGTTCGGGGTGGCGATGCAGCACCGCCTCCCCGAAGACGTCCGGCAGGTGAACGTGCAGATCGCCCCCCCGCGCGACGTTCAGCACCTGGAGCCCGCGGCAGATCGCGAGGATGGGCGTCTCCTGCTCGAGCGCACTGCGCATGAGTGCGAGCTCGAACAGGTCCCGCTCTTCGTCGACGCCATACTGCGTGGGATGGGGCTCCGCCTCGAAGTGGGAGGGGTCAAGATCCCCGCCGCCGGAGAAGACGACCCCATCGACATGGTTCAGGATGTCCTCGGGTCGCTCCTCGCCCGGGGCGAGCAGAAGCGGGATGCCGCCGCCCGCGCGTACGCAGTCCACGTACGCGGTGGGCAGAAAGAATGCGGGACGATCGTTTCCGTGGCGCGGATAGGTGGTGACGCCAATCAGTGGCCGCCGCGGACTCATCCCTGCCTCATGCGCCCTGGCTCATGCGCGGTCACGCCCGCGCGCCGACCCGCTCGCCTCCTCGTCCGCTTCGGCGACGTTGCGGAAGAGGGAGAGCTGCGGGACAGCCTCTTCATCCCCCACGGGCAGGGGATACTCGTCGGAAAAGCAGGCGTCGCAGTGGCCGTGCTTGGTGAGAGCACCCGCGCGCCGCAGGCCCTCGAGTGAGAGATAGCCCAGCGAGTCCGCTCCGATCTGCTTGCGGATCTCTTCGGGCGAGTGGTGGTGCGCGATGAGCTCTTCGCGCGTCGGCGTGTCGATGCCGTAGTGGCAGGGCCCGATCGTCGGGGGCGAGGACACGCGCACGTGTACCTCTCGTGCGCCTGCGCCGCGCAGCATCGTCACGAGCTTAAGGAGCGTCGTTCCGCGCACGATGGAGTCCTCGACGAGGACAATGCGCTTGCCCGCGAGGATGCCGCGGATCGCATTGTGCTTGACCTTGACTCCGAAGTGCCGAATGGACTGCGACGGCTCGATGAACGTCCGGCGCACGTAGTGGTTGCGGATGAGGGCAGTCTCGTAAGGGATCCCGGATTCCTCGGCGTAGCCGAGGGCGGCGGAGGTGCCCGAGTCAAGCACGGGGACCACCATGTCCGCGGGGACGGGGTGCTCCCGGGCCAGGAGGCGGCCGAGTTCCTTGCGGAAGGCGTAGACGTTCTGGCGCTGAAGATTGGAGTCGGGGCGCGCGAAATAGATGTACTCGAAGATGCAGAAGGCCTCGCGCGGAGCGCGCGCAAAGGGGTGGAGAGTGCGCAGCCTCCCGCGCCGGATTACCACCATCTCACCCGGCTCGATGTCACGCTCATAGGTTGCACCGATGAGGTCGAGAGCGCAGGTCTCGCTCGCCACCACGAAAGCACCCTCAAGGCGTCCCAAAACGAGGGGCCGGAAGCCGAAGGGATCCCGCGCTGCAATGAGCGCGTCGTCGGTCAGCATGAGGAGACTAAAGGCACCTTTCACGCGCGAGAGGGCATCGATGAGTCGGTCCTCGAGCGCGCCCTCCCGGGAGCGTGCGAGGAGATGAACAATCACCTCGCTGTCCACCGTCGAGCTGAAGATGGCGCCGCGCCCTTCGAGCTCGCGCCGAATCAAGACGGCGTTCACCAGGTTCCCGTTGTGGGCGATGGCCACCGGGCCGCCGTCGGTTGTCGCACAGAAAGGCTGCGCGTTGCGCAGCGTGCTCTCGCCTGCCGTCGAATAGCGCACGTGGCCGATGGCGTGGCGGCCGGGGAGCTTGGCCAGCTTCGCTTCATCAAAGACGTCGGCCACAAGGCCCATCCCCCGGTGGGCGAGATGCTCATGTCCGTTCGAGGCGACGATGCCCGCACTCTCCTGCCCGCGGTGCTGGAGCGCGTAGAGCCCGAGGTAGGTGATGTGTGCAGCCTCGGCATGGCCATGGACGCCGAAGACCCCGCACTCATCGTGGAAGCGGTCGCGCGCACGCGCCGCCAGGAGCGCTTGCACCTGCGCCGGAGCGCCTGCTGTCTTCTGCCGGCCATCGGTTTTCATGGAGGGGCTCATTTAACCTCCGAGGGTAGCAGTCCGATCGCTTCGTCCGTCTCGAGCCTTCGCGGGAGAGCCCGCGACCAGATCGACTCGAGCCGCGCAAGCGGCGCATCAATCCACGGCGCTCCCCGGCTCGGCGCGATGCGAAGACTCGAGCCGCCGGTCGTGCCGATCCGCACGGCGGGAACCGCCCGCTCCCCCGCGAGCCCAAGGAGCGCCTCGGGTTCTCGGCTCGCGACGACCACCCGGCCGGTGCTTTCGCCAAACAGAAGGGCGTCGAGCCGCAGAGACTGGTGAAGCGTCACCTCGCAGCCGACCCGCACGCCGCGCGGTCCGGTAAAGCAACACGCTGCCAGGGCCACCGCGAGGCCCCCGCTCGACACATCGTGCGCAGCCACAATGGCTCCCGCGCGAACTCCCTCCGCCAAGAGAGCGTGGAGCCGCGCCTCATGGGCAAGGTCCACCCGGGGCGGCGGGCCTTGCTCAAGGCCCCGGCGCAGCGCGAGCCACTCACTCCCGCCGAGCTCCTCGCGCGTTTCGCCAAGCAGGAGGATGGCAAGGCCCTCCTCTGGAAAGTGCGAAACGGCAAAGCGCTCCCACGGCTCGAGCAGACCCACGGCGGCGACCGTTGGCGTCGGGTAGATCGGCCGACCGGCGGTCTCGTTGTAGAACGACACATTGCCCGAGACGACCGGCGTTCTTAGCGCTCGCGCCGCCGCAGCGAGGCCGCGCGTCGCTTCCGCAAACTGCCACATGGTTTCCGGCTTCTCAGGATTGCCGAAGTTGAGGCAGTTCGTGACCGCGAGGGGCCGCGCACCCGTGCACGCCACGTTGCGAGCGCTTTCTGCCACTGCGGCCACGGCACCCTCGTAGGGATCAAGCCAGCACCAGCGCGGGTTGCAGTCGACGGACAGCGCGAGCGCTTTGGACGTGGGCGTTCCGTCCTCGCGCTTCACGCGCACGAGGGCTGCATCGCCGCCCGGGCCGAGCACGGTGTTGCCCTGCACGAGCTGGTCGTATTGACGGTAGATCCACGCCTTCGAGCCGAGATTGGGCGAGTCGAGGAGGGCTTCGAGTGCACCGGCCGGATCGTGCTCCACGGCCACTTGCCCGAGCTCAAGCCGCTGGCGCCCGCGCTGATCGGCCGGCTCACGCAGGGGGCGGTCGAGTACGGGGGCGTTCTCCGCCACGGGGTCGACAGGGATTTCGACCACGGTCTTCCCATGCCAGCGGATCCTCATGAGCCCATCCGCCGTCACCCGTCCGACGACTGCGGCGTCAAGCTCCCAGCGCTCGAAGATCTCCTTCACCTTCGCTTCGCTGCCGGTTTGCGCGACGAGAAGCATCCGTTCCTGGCTCTCGGAGAGCAGCAGCTCGTAGGGGGTCATTCCCGACTCGCGCTGCGGGACAAGGTCAAGGTCCATTTCGATGCCGGTCCCGGCGCGGCTCGCCATCTCAAACGACGAGCACGTGAGCCCCGCCGCGCCCATGTCCTGGATGCCGACCAAGACGTCGGCACCCATCACCTCGAGGCATGCTTCGATCAGACACTTTTCCGTGAAGGGATCCCCGACCTGGACGGTCGGCCGTTTGGCTTCGGCGCCCTCGCCAAACTCCGCCGATGCGAGAAGGCTCGCGCCATGGATCCCGTCACGGCCCGTTTTGCTGCCGACGTAGATCACGGGATTTCCCACGCCCGAAGCCTTGCCCCTCCAGATTCGGTCCGCCTCGACCACGCCGAGATTGAAGGCGTTCACCAGGATGTTGCCCCGATAACACTCGTGGAAGCCCGTCTCGCCGCCCACGGTGGCCACTCCGACAGCGTTGCCGTAGCCGCCGATTCCATCGACCACGCCGCGCAGCAGGTGCCGATGGCGCGGGTCGTCGAGCGGGCCAAAGCGCAGCGCGTCCAGACTCGCGATGGGCCGCGCACCCATGCTGAAGATGTCACGCAGGATGCCGCCCACGCCGGTCGCAGCGCCCTGCTTGGGTTCGATGAACGAGGGATGGTTGTGGCTCTCGATCTTGAAGATGACGGCGAGCCCGTCGCCGATGGCGACCGCTCCCGCGCCCTCGCCCGGTCCCTGCAGCACGTGCTCGCCTTCGGTCGGCAGCGCGCGCAGGTACTTCTTGCTGGATTTGTAGGAGCAGTGTTCAGACCACATGACGGAGAAGATCCCGAGCTCTGGGAACGTGGGAACGCGGCCCAGGATCTCGAGGATGCATGCATACTCTTGCTCGGTAAGACCGTGCTCCCGCGCCAGCTGAAGATCCACCACGACCTCTGACTGGCTCACGCGGCCTCCCGCTTCACCCGGTCCAAGAGCGATCCGAGGAGGATGCTGCCGTCGGTTCCGCCGAGAGCAGGCTCGACGGCGTGCTCGGGGTGCGGCATCAGGCCGAAGACGTTGCCAGCCTCGCTCACGATGCCTGCAATGTTGCCCACCGAGCCGTTCGGGTTCGCGGCGGGCGCAACAGAGCCCTCGGGCGTCACATAGCGCAGGACAATCTGCCGCTTGGCTTCAAGCTGCGCCAAAAGCTCGGGGCATGCGAAATAGCAGCCTTCACCGTGCTTGATCGGAAGGCGCAACCGCTGGCCTGTCCGCGCGCGGGTGGTGAACGCAGTGTCGTTGCGCTCGACCCGAACATGGACGAAGTCGCACACGAAGTGGAGGTCACGGTTGCGCACGAGCGCTCCGGGCAAAAGTCCCGCTTCGCAGAGAATCTGGAAGCCGTTGCAGGTGCCGAGGACAAAGCCGCCGGCCTCCGCGAAGCGCCTCACCGCGGCCATGATGGGCGAGAAGCGCGCCATGGCCCCGCAACGCAGATAGTCACCGTAGGAGAAGCCTCCGGGCAAGAGGACCGCCCGGGTGCCTCGCGGCAGCTGCGCTGCTTTGTGCCAGACAAGAGAGGCCGGGGCGCCGAGCACCGACTTCAGCGCGAACTGCATGTCGCGATCGTCGTTCGAGCCCGGAAACTGGACCACTGCGAACACGGGGCGTGTGCGACCTCCGTCGGCAGGGAACGGCGACCGGGTCGCCGTCGACATTCGTTTCGGGGACGCACAGATTTTATCGATGACCTCCCCTCGGGTCAACGCATGCCCCCGGTCGCCTCCCCAGCGCTGCAAGCGGCGGGAGCGCCGGGTGCGCGTGTTAGCATGGGTCCGGTTCGGAAATGGAGGGGGAGCAGCGTGGGGATCGACGTCTCGTTGCTACGCGATCAGTGCGCGCGAACGCTCGAGCGGACCGACTTGTCCGAGCTCGGAACGCGCCACGAGGGGAAGGTTCGAGACAGCTATGTGCGCGGGGGTCGGCGCACCATCATCGTCTCCGACCGGGTCAGCTGCTTCGACGTCGTCGTAGGCACCCTCCCCTTCAAGGGCCAGGTGCTCAACCAGGTCGCGGCCTTCTGGTTCGAAAAGACGCGTGGCATTGCGCCCAACCACCTCCTCTCGGTGCCCGATCCGAGCGTTTCCATCGTGAACGAATGCCGGCTTCTCCCGGTGGAGTTCGTGATGCGGGCTTATCTGACGGGGGTCACCTCGACCTCGATCTGGACGGCCTACGCGCGCGGGGACCGGGTGTATTGCGGCCATCACCTCCCCGACGGACTGCGCAAGCACGAGCGTCTTCCGAAGCCGCTGCTCACCCCCACGACCAAAGCGGCGCACGGCAGCCACGACGAGCTGGCGTCGCGCGAGGACCTGATCGCGCGGGGTTTCATCTCGCAGGACGAGTTCGACGCCGCGGCGGACCTCACCACGAGGCTCTTCGAAGAAGGCAGCCGCTTTGCCGAATCCCGAGGGCTCATCCTGGTGGACACGAAGTACGAGCTCGGCTTCGACGCGAAGGGAGAGCTCACGGTGGTTGACGAGATCCACACCCCCGATTCCTCCCGCTATTGGTACCGCGACCGTTACACGGTCGCGATGTCGCAGGGGCGCGACCCTGAGGCGCTGGACAAGGAGTATCTGCGGCGCTGGCTGGTCGACGCCGGTTACCGGGGCGAGGGGCCCATCCCCGAGATCCCGATCGACGTGCGCTGCGAAGCGGCGCGCCGTTACATCGAAGCCTTCGAGCAGGTGACCGGTCGTGCCTTTGAACCGAACACCGAGCCCCCGCAGCCGCGAATCCGCCGAAACCTGGGACTCGCACCTGTGTAGGGTCGACTGCGCCCAGCTAGATCAGGTCCGGATCCCCCAGCTGGCCAAGCGTGCGCAGGCGAAGCCAGCGGCGGATCAGAAATCCGCCCAGCCCGATCGGACCTGCCACGAGCGTGAGGAAGAGATAGGGGCGCGGCTCCACGCCAAGGCGGCCCGATTCGCGCACGATCCACGCGCCGATGAAGAGATCAAAGGCAAGGTAGTGCGTCCATCCCGCGAGAAAGCCGCGCGGAGTTGCGAGGACAGCCCGCAGTCCGTCGAAATCGAACCCGCCTTCGCCTCCCCGCGTGACGATGGCGCCGGCAAGCAACGCGGCATAGAGCAGGCAGAGCGCCAAGAAGATGGCGGAGTGAGAGGCTGCGCGTCCTGCGATCCGAGAGCGCGGTGCGGCAAGAAAGACGGCCCACCACGGCAGAACCGCAAGGTTTAGGAGCTGGAAGAAACGTGCTGCGCTCATCACATTCGCCCCTCTTGCGGTGCCGCGGGGGGCAGCGGGAAGAGTGCGCGCGTTCGGGAACCGGGAGTCGGCCGGGCCTAGGGCGTGATCTCGACGATTTTGAAGTCCTCGATCACCGGGTTCGAAAGCAGCTTTTCCGAGAGTTCACGCACCACATTTGCCGCCGTCTTGGGCTCGGTGCCGGAGGCGAGCTCGAGCTCGAAAAGCTTCCCCTGGCGGACGCCGGTCACCTGCGCGTAGCCAAGGGAGCGGCACGCGCGCTCGATCGCCTTACCCTGCGGATCGAGCACATCGCGCTTGGGTGTAACGTACACGAGAGCCTTCATCCCGCGCCTCCCTCTCGCAGTGTGCGCTCGAAGATGGCGTCCACGTGGCGGAGCGCCTCGTCGAGCGAGAACACGCGGTGGATTTCCTCTTGAGACAACACCTTTGCGATCGCCTTGTCAGCGAGAATGCGCTCCCGGAAGTCTCCGCCCGTCTCAAAGGCCTCCATGGCATGGCCCTGGACCAGCCGGTAGGCCTCCTCTCGGGAAAGACCTTGCGCCGCGAGGGCGACGAGAAGCTGCCCGCTGAAGACGAGGCCGTGGCTCGAGAGAAGATTCGCCCGCATGCGTTCGGGGTGGACCACCAGCGTCTCGACGAGCTGTGCAAAGCGCTGAAGCATGAAATCGAGGGCGAGCGTCGCATCGGGCAGGACGACGCGCTCGACCGAGGAGTTGCTGATGTCGCGCTCGTGCCAGAGCGCGACATTCTCGAGCGCCGAAACCGCGTAGCCGCGCACCACCCGAGCCAACCCCGACAGGTTCTCGAGGCGCCAAGGGTTGCGCTTGTGAGGCATGGCAGACGAGCCCTTTTGGCCGGCGCCGAACTCTTCCTCCACCTCGCCCACCTCGGTGCGCGCGAGGTGGCGAAGCTCGACGGCGAACTTGTCGAGGGAGGATGCGAGGACCGCAAGGGTCGCGACGAGAGCGGCATGGCGATCGCGCTGCACCACCTGCGTCGCCACCGGCTCGAAGCCGATCCCGAGCCGTCGACAGACCTCCTCCTCCACGCGCGGCTCGAAGTGCCCAAAGGTCCCCACCGCTCCCGAGATCTTTCCGACGCACACGTCCTCGAGCGCGCGCTCGAGGCGAACTCGGTTGCGTCGCATCTCCTCGTGGAAGACGAGGAGCTTGAGGCCAAAGGTCGTGGGTTCGGCGTGGATGCCGTGGGTGCGTCCCACGATGGGCGTCCGCCGGTGTTCGAGGGCGCGCCGGCGCAAGGCAGAAATCACGCGCTCGACGCCTCTTTGAAGCAAGCGCCCCGCGTCTCGGAGCTGCAGGGCGAGGGCGGTGTCGAGCACGTCACTCGACGTCATCCCGTAGTGGAGCCAGCGCGCCTCCGGGCCGACGGATTCGGCGACGTTTGTCAGAAATGCGATGACGTCGTGCCGCACTTCGCGCTCAATGGCCTCGATGCGTGCGACGTTGAAGGCCGCCTTGGCCTTGATCTTCTCGACGTCCCGGGAAGGAATCAGCCCGGCCTCGGCCAGGACCTCGCATACGGTGATTTCGACTTCGAGCCAGCGGCGATACTTCGCCTCCTCGCTCCAAAGGGCCTGCATCTCTGGCCGTGAGTAGCGATCGATCATCCTAGGCTCTCCGAGCGCTCAGCCTACGCGCAAGTAGGTGTAGGCCAGAAGCCCATAGTACATGACGGGAATCGCCAGAAGATTCGAATCGATCCGGTCCAGCACGCCGCCCATCCCCGGCAGCAATCTCCCCGTGTCCTTGACACGTGCGTCACGTTTCAAAAGCGACTCCACGAGATCGCCGATGATGCCGACGATCGAAAGAACGAGTGCAAACAGCAGCGCCGCAAGCCACGAGAAGTCTCGAGACATGCTCGGCCAGGCCAGATCGAAAACCCCCTTCGCGATCAGGCCCGAGCCGATTCCCACCCCGATCCCGCTGAGAGCGCCCTCCACAGTCTTTGAAGGACTGATCTGGGGCGCCAGCTTGCGACGGCCCCAGGCGCGACCGCCGAAGTAGGCCCCGACGTCGCACATCACGACGGTGGTGACCGTGTAGAACATGTAGAACGCGCCCGCCTCGGGCGAAATGCTCGCCGCCGCGGCAGCGCCCCACTTCGCCAACACCACGTCGTGGAACTGACGCAGCACGACGGCATGGGAGAGCAGCCAGCCCACATAGAAGACGCCAAAAAAGGTCCCAGAGATGCTGGACAGGGCCTCTGTGATCTGGGCTTTCCCGACCTGCGCCACCATCACCGCCAAGAGCGTCGCGGTCATGAGGATCGTGGCGTGGTACTCGTTTCCGACGTACGCGACGACCGGGATCGCGGCGCCGGCCGCAAAGCCAAAGCCGACGAGGGGCTGGGCCCCTTTGTCCTCGATCAGGCCGTAGAACTCGCGCAGGCCGAGGAGCACAATCCCGATGATCACGGCGAGATAGAGAAGTCCGCCTACCCAGATGGTGTAAATGAGCGCGGGAACGAGGATCGCCGCCGTGACCAGCCGAAGCGCGAGGTTGCTTGAGCCCGTGGTCTTCGGCGGGGGCACCGGTGTCGGCGGCCGCGGATGGATGCCATCACTGCCCGGCTCGGCAAGCTCGCTCGACGGTGCGGTCATCTCGGGCCTCGGGGCTTTGCCCGCCTCGGGCGGCTCCCGACCGCAGGACTCACGGCTCTGCCCGTGTGGCCAAAGCCTCCGTCTCCCCGGGCAGTCGGGTCGAGCGCCGTGACCTCGCGCCAGGCGATGCGCTCGACCGGCGCGAAGACGAGCTGCGCGATCCGCTCGCCGCGCTTGACGACGAACGATTCGTGACCCGTGTTTTGCAGAATGACCTTCACCTCCCCGCGATAGTCGGAGTCTATCGTGCCTGGCGCGTTGGGGAGCACGATGCCGTGGTGGAGGGCAAGGCCGCTGCGGGGGCGCACCTGCCCCTCAAGACCCGGCGGCACCGCGATCGCGAAACCCGTGGGGATAAGCGCGCGGGCGCCCGGTTCGATCACCAGCTCGCCATCCACGGCCGCCGGCAGGTCGAGGCCGGCTGCACCTGGAGTCGAAGGCGCCGGGAGCCCAAGATCCTCCGCCCCGGGCAAACGCGCGATGCGCACTCGGCGCGTGCGCCCCCCCTGCCCGCGCCGCGCCGGCATCAGACCTTGGCTGCGACGTCGGCCAAGGCCTCCTTGCGCGAGAGCCGGATGCGGCCGGTCGGGTCGATGTCGATGCACTTGGCCAGCACCTCATCGCCCTCCTGCACCACGTCGGTCACACGCTCCACACGAGCTTCCGCGAGGTGGCTGATGTGGATGAGCCCGTCGGTGCCGGGGAAGATTTCCGCGAACGCACCGAAGTCCGTGATCCGCTTCACTTTCGCGAGGTAGACCCGGCCGATCTCCGCCTCCTGCGTCAGCTCCTGCACCATGCCGCGGCAGCGCTCGAGCGCGTCGTGGTCCGGCGAGAAGATCGTGACCCGACCCGAATCTTCGATGTCGATCTTTGCCCCGGTCGTTTCCTGGATGGCTCGAATCACGCGCCCGCCTGGACCGATCACGTCGCGGATTCGGTCGGGTTTGATCCAGATCACTTCCAGGCGCGGCGCGTAGCGGGAGAGCTCGGGGCGCGCGGAAAGACCGGAGAGCTCGCTCCCGATTTCCCGTTCCATGGCGTCGAGAATGTGCAGACGCCCTGCCCGCGCCTGCTCGAGAGCGCGCTCCATCACCTCCCAATCCACGGCCGGGATCTTGATGTCCATCTGCAGGGCCGTAACGCCACCGCGCGTACCCGCGACCTTGAAGTCCATGTCGCCCAGGTGGTCTTCGTCCCCGAGGATGTCCGAGAGCACCGCCACGCGGTGGCCCTCCTGGATTAGCCCCATGGCGATGCCCGCGACCGGTGCTCTGATCGGGACACCGGCATCGATCAGCGACAGCGTCCCGCCGCAGATCGTCGCCATCGACGAGGAACCGTTGGACTCGAGCGTCTCGGAGACGATGCGGATCGTGTACGGAAAATCCTCATGCTTCGGCAGCACCGCCTTGAGGGCCCGCTCGGCGAGGTTGCCGTGCCCGACCTCGCGCCGGCCCGGGCCTCGCAGCGGCCTCGCTTCCCCGACCGAGAAGGGCGGGAAGTTGTAGTGCAGGAGAAACTGTTTCTGGTAGCGCTCCGTCAGCGCGTCAATCGTCTGCTCGTCATCGGCGCTGCCGAGTGTGGTGTAGACAAGAGCTTGTGTCTCGCCGCGCGTAAAGAGGCCGGTACCGTGTGCGCGTGGAACCACGTGCACCTCGCAAGCAATCGGGCGGATCTCCGTTGTGCTCCTGCCATCGATGCGTTTGCCTTCGCTCAAGATGCGCTCGCGCATCAGCTCAGAGCGCAGGTCGTGGAGCAGCGCCTTGGTCGTTTCGACGAGCGAACGGTATCCCTCGCGTCGCTTCTCCACGGCTTCGAGCGTGTCCAAGGCGACGCGCTCGCTGCGATACTCGCTGGCCACCGTCTCGACGACGCTCGACTCCACCTCTCGAATCGCCGTATAGCGCTCGCCCTTGGTCGGGATGCACACGGCCTCGCGCAGTCGCTCTTGCCCGAGCGCACGCACGCGGGCAAAAAGCGCGGAGGGGTCCGCGGGAGGCGGAAGCACCCGCTTCGCCTTGCCCGCGCGGACCTGGAGGTCCCCCTGGGCGTCGATCTGTGGCAGCAGAGCCGCGTGCGCGAACTGCAGCGCCTCCAGGAGCTCGCGCTCCGCAACCTCCTGGGCACTCCCTTCGACCATCACGAGCGCGCTGCGGCTGCCGGCGACCACGAGGTCGAGGTCGGAGCCTTGGAGCTGGGAGTGGAGCGGATTGACGACGAGCTTGCCGTCGATCCGGCCGACCCGGACCGCGGCGATCGGGCCGAGAAACGGGATCTCCGAGAGCACGAGTGCGGCCGACGCCCCGATGAAAGCGGGAATGTCGGGATGGTTCTCGCCGTCGGCGGAGAGCACGGTCGCGGTGATCTGGGTCTCGTCGCGGTACCCGTCCGGGAACAGCGGCCGAATCGCGCGGTCAATGAAGCGAGAGACCAAGACCTCGCGATCTGCCAGGCGACCCTCGCGCTTGAAGAATCCGCCGGGGATCTTGCCCGCAGCCGAGGTCTTCTCCACGAAATCCACGGTCAGCGGGAAGAAGTCGATCCCCTCGCGCGGCTTGGCGGTGGTGGCCGTCACCAGCACGACCGTTTCGCCGTAGCTCACAAGCGCCGCCCCTGCGGCCTGCTTGGCCATGCGGCCGGTTTCAATCGTCATCGAACGACCACCGACGTCAAACGTCACGGTCTCGGGTCGGAACCAATAAGGCATGGGATCAGGATCTCCTCTCCGGCCCGCCAGGGGCTGGAGCTACGAGGCGATGCGGAGGTGTTTCGGGGAGCGAAGGAAGAAGGAATGCGGGATCTGCGATGCGCGAAGCCGAGGCGGAGGTTCCATCACTTCGCGTATGGCGGACTCCCACATTCCTTGATCGGCTCCCAGAACGACGCTCTGCGCCGCCGCTCGGGAACCGCACCGCCCGACTTGGGCGATCCGGTCTACGGGCTTTTCGGACTTTCGAACTCGAAGGCGCCTAGCGTCGAAGGCCGAGGCGCTCGATCAGGGCCTGATAGCGGCCCGCGTCGTACCTCCGGAGGTAATCGAGGAGCCGTCGGCGCTGGCTCACAATCTTGAGCAGGCCGCGGCGGGAATGGTGATCTTTCTTGTGGGTCTTGAAGTGTTCGGACAGTTCGTTGATGCGCTCGGTGAGGAGCGCAACCTGAACCTCCGGAGATCCGGTATCCGACTGGTGCGTGCGAAAGGACTCGATCAAGGCATTCTTGCGCTGCGCCGAAACCAACGCGATAGCTCCTCCAAGTGCGCGAGAGGTTTAACAGAGGGGGGTGTTCGGGGCAACCCGCGGCCAGACCCCGACGACGCGCAGCGGCCGCAGCGCGCGATTGGCACGAAGCTCGAGCACGGCCAGGAGGACGCCCTCGGGATCGAGGGCAGCGATCTTCGCGCCCGCCAAGGAAAGCCCAGCGGGAGCGGGGATTTCCCCGCCGTGGGCGACCCGGCGCGCCTCGGCACCCGCGAGCCGGAGGACGGGAAAGCCAAGGGCGGCCGCCGGGGGAATCAGCAGCGCCGCCACGGCCCCTGGAGCGAGCTGCGCGAGTTCCTGCGGCTGCCGGGCGTGCTCCAAAGAGAAGGGCCCGCTCGCGAGGCGCCGAAGCGCCGCGAGGTGCGCGCCGCAGCCGAGCAGCGTCCCGAGGTCGGCGGCGAGTGCGCGAATGTACGTGCCCGACGAACAGTCGATTTCCAGCTCGAGATCGGGAAGCGGGCAGCCCAGGCACAAGATTCGGTCCACGCGAACCCGGCGCGGGGCGCGCTCGACATGGAGTCCCTTCCGGGCGAGGCGGTGGAGGGGCACACCGCGGTGCTTCAGTGCGCTGAACATCGGCGGGGTTTGGAGGATTTCGCCTTCGAAGGTTGCGAGCGCCTTTTGGACCGCGGCCACCTCGGGCAGCGGACCGGTATGGGTGCTTCGAACCGAACCCTGTGCATCCAGCGTCTCGGTCTCGACACCAAGGCGGATCACCGCGTGGTAGCGTTTGCGACCGCCCATGAGAAAGGGCACGAGCTTCGTGGCTTCGCGCACGGCCAGCGGAAGGACCCCAGTCGCCAGCGGATCGAGGGTACCGAGGTGCCCGACGCGGCGGGTCTTCAGCCAGCCGCGCGCCGCAGCCACCACGTCGTGCGAGGTCCAGCCCACCGGCTTGTCCACCACCAGAAAGCCGCTCGGCCCGGGGGTCTCGGCCCTCATGGGCGTGCTCGCGACGTTTGCGCGCGAACCTCGCCTCGGCGGTGCACGGCGGACTCCACCTTTGCGGAGCTATCCCCGGGGCTTCTCATCGCGCAGCTCGCGCAAAATCGCGAGCGTCCGATCACCGAGGGCGAGGGAGGGGTCATGATGAAAATGAAGCTCCGGCGTGCGCCGCAGCTGGATCTGCTCGGCCAGCCGGTGACGGAGGAACGGAGCGGCTCTTTCAAGACCCGCCGCCGTCGCATCGAGCGAGGGTGAGTTCGGAGTCTCGACGGTGCTCCAAAAAATATCGGCCCGCGCGAGGTCGGGTGCGACGTCGACGCGGGTCAGCGTCACGAGACGAATTCGCGGATCCGCAGCCTCTTCATGCAAGAGGCGCGCGAGTTCGCCGCGAAGCTGCTCACCGAGGCGCTCGGTACGGCGACTCATCTAGCCCTGCCCGTCTTCCTCTTCGTCCGGTTCCGGCCCAAATCCTCGATGGGGAACGCTGAGCACGTCCACGTCAGAGTCCATGACCTCGGCGAGGCCCAGGGTTTCGATGAATTCGACCGCCCGGTCCAGGGCCGCCCGCACACTGCGCGCGTCGCCACCCACCGTCGTCATGCCGATCTGCGCGCGCTGCCAGGTGTCCTGACCGCCCACTTCCGCCACAGAAACGGCGAAGCGATTGCGCACGCGCTGAATCACGCTGCGCACCACTCCGCGCTTCTCCTTGAGCGATCGGGAGCCGTGGACGTGGAGCTCGACGATCGCGACGCCCACAATCATCAGAGGGTCGCCGGCTGCTCCTCGCGGGCGTAGACCTCGATCACGTCCCCGACCTTGAGGTCGTTGTACCCGTCGATGCCGATGCCGCACTCGAAGCCCGTCAGCACCTCACGGGCGTCGTCCTTGAAGCGCTTGAGCGAGCCGATTCGACCTTCGTAGATCTGAACGCCGTCCCGGATCAGGCGGCAGAGTGCGCCGCGTCGGACGAGGCCCTCGAGGACGTACGAACCGCCGATCGTGCCCACCTTCGGAACGCTGAAGGTGCGGCGCACTTCCGCCCGGCCGAGCACCACCTCCTTCACGGTCGGCGGCAGCAGGCCCGCCATGGCACGGCGCACATCGTCGGTGGCTTCGTAGATGATCTGGTACAGGCGCAAATCCACGCCCTGCCCCTCGGCCGCGCGGCGGGCGGCCGGGTCCGGGCGCACATGGAACCCAATCACGATGGCATTGCTGGCCTTCGCCAGCATGACGTCGCTTTCGGTGATGCCGCCGACGCCAGTGTGAATGACGTCCACCTTCACCGCGTCGGTGCTGAGCTTGATGAGAGCGTCGCGCACGGCCTCGAGCGAGCCTTGCACGTCTGCCTTGAGAACGATCGCGAGCTCCTTGACCCCGCCATCTTGCGACTGGGCGAAGAAGTCCTCGAGCGAGAGCCGTGGCCGCACTTCGGCCGGCCGCCCCCGCAGCTCCGCGATCCGGTGCTCGACGATCTCTTTGCCGACCCTCTCGCTTTCGACGACGTGAAAGACCTGGCCCGCTTCGGGCACTGCCGAGAGCCCGACCACCTGGGCGGGCGTCGCGGGCCCCGCCTCATCGAGTTTGTGCCCGAACTCGTCCTGCATGAGGCGAACCCGCCCAAAGCCGGTTCCGACCACGAGCACGTCGCCCCGGCGCAAGGTGCCGTCCTGCACCAGCACGGTCGCGACGGGTCCACGTCCGCGGTCGAGCTCCGCCTCGAGCACGACCCCTGTGGCGCGCCGCGAGGGGTCGGCGCGCAGCTCGAGCACCTCCGCCTGCAGGTGAATCATTTCCAGCAGCTGCTCAAGTCCCGTCCGCTTGAGCGCAGAGATGTTGACGCAGATGGTTTCGCCACCGAACTCCTCGGGGACGAGCCCGTGCTCCATAAGACGCTGGCGTGTGAGCTGCGGATTGGCGTCGGGCAGATCGATCTTGTTGACCGCGACGATGATCGGAACGTCCGCCGCCTTGGCGTGATCGATCGCCTCCACCGTCTGCGGCATGATGCCTTCGGTCGCCGCCACGACGAGCACCACGATGTCCGTGACCTGCGCGCCGCGCGCGCGCATCATGGTGAATGCCTCATGGCCCGGCGTATCGATGAAGGTGAGCTTGCGTCCACCGGTCGAAACTTGATACGCGCCGATGTGCTGGGTGATGCCACCGGCCTCGCCCGCAACGACATCGGTCTTGCGCAGGGCGTCGAGGAGTGAGGTCTTGCCGTGGTCGACGTGGCCCATCACTGTGATGATGGGCGGCCGCGGCACAAGATTTCCGGTTTCCTGTTCTCCGGTCTCCTGGGGGGCGAGCAGCTCCTCCTCCCGGAAGCGCACGTCCTGCACCTCGAAGCCGTAGCCACTCGCCACTTTTGCAGCGGTTTCCAGGTCGATCGTCTGGTTGATGCCCACCATGGTGCCGAGCGCCATGAGGCGTCCCTGAAGCTCGGGCGCCTTTACACCCAGCAGCTTCGCGAACTCCGACACGCTGACCGAACCGTCGACGCGAATTGCCCGGCGTGTCGTCTTCGGTGCCGCGGTGGCGGCGGGCCGCGCCGGTGCCGGAGCATCCCGGCGCTTGCGGCGCGGCGAGACAAAGGCCCGAGGATCCACGCTCACGGGCCGACGCACCGCGACCCGACCGGCCACCTGTCGTGCGATCTGCTCCTGTTCGCGCAGGTTCACGACCTCGCGCACGCGCTTGCGCTGCTTGCCCTTGCGGTCCCCCGCCGGACCCGCACCGGCGGCCTCGGCATCGCCCACGGCCACGGCCGCAGGCGGAGCCGGAAGGCCGGCGCGTGCCCGCGCGGCTTCTTCTTCGGAGGGCTCCGGAGCGACGACCGGCTCGGCCCGCTCCTCGGGCGCGGGCGGCGCCTCGGGAGCCGCAAGGGGCTCGGCCGCCAGCTCCAGGGCCGGCGCCTGCGCGCCTTCGCTGACAAGCGGAGCCCCGGGTTCGGGGAGCGGAGGCGGAGGGGGCGCAACACGCTTGCGTCGCCGGATGACGGCTGTGCCGCTCCCGCTTGCGACGCGCTCTTCTACGACCTCCGCTGGGGCCTTGGCGGCGCCCAGCTTCTCCCGCAGGAGCAGGACTTCCGCATCCTCGAGCGAAGCCATCGGGCTTTTGAGATCGATGCCGAACGTGCGCGCCTTCTCGACCAGCTCATTGCGGTCGAGCCCCAGCTCTTCGGCGATCTTGTAGGCCCTGATCTTCGCCATGCGCGCGGCTCGTCTTCCCGTCCCGGTTCCGACCGGGTTCAGTTTGCAGTATCCGTCGCCGGTGTCAGTGTCGCCCGATCCCCCCCGGCCTTGCGTCTTCGCACGCACCGCAGGCTCCGCCTGCCGGCGCGTGCGGGATCTTTACTCTGCCTTCGGACCGGCCTCGACCGGCGCCGCAGCTGCAGCCGCGGCGGCCGCCGCTGCCTCGGCTTGAAGCCGTGCCTCTTCGGCAGCCCGCTCGGCCGCCTCGCGGGCCTCTTGCTCTGCTTTCTCATGCGCGAGCTCGAGGGCCCGCGCCTTAATGGCCGCTGCACCCGCGTCGTCGATTCCCGGCAGCGACGAAAGGAACTCCGCGTCGCACTCCGCAAGATCCTCGAGGGAGGTAATCCCGCGCTGCAAGAGGAGCTCCGCCTCGGGTTCGCCGCACCCTTCCACCACCGACACGGCCTCCGCGAGCCAGCGCGCGACCTCGCGCATCTTCGACTCGCTCTTGATGTCGATGCGCCAGCCGGTGAGCTGGACGGCGAGGCGAACGTTCTGGCCCTTGCGACCGATCGCGAGCGAGAGCTGGTCGTCGGGGACGATCACGTCCATGGATTTCGCTTGCTCGTCGATGATCACCTTCGAGACCTGCGCCGGGGAGAGCGCGCTGCACACGTAGCGCGCGGCGTCCGGGCTCCAGGGCACGATGTCGATGCGCTCGCCCCGCAGCTCCTGCACCACGGCCTGGACGCGGCTGCCCTTCATCCCCACACAGGCGCCCACGGGATCGACGTCGCTGTCCCGCGAGGCCACGGCGATCTTCGAGCGCCCGCCCGGTTCGCGCGCCACGGCGACAATCGACACGATGCTTTCGTAGATCTCCGGCACCTCCTGCTCGAAGAGCTTGGTCAGCATCTGCGTGCAGGAGCGGGAGAGGATGATCTGCGGGCCCTTGGTGGCCTTCGTGATGTCGAGGACATAGGCCCGGATCCGGTCGCCAGGCCGGTAACTCTCGCGAGGCACCTGCTCCTTCGGCGGCAGCACGGCCTCAGCGCGCCCCAAGTCCACGATGAGAGCGCCCTTTTCGAAGCGACGCACGATCCCGTTGACGACCTCGCCTTTACGATCCTTGTATTCCTCGTAGACGTTGTCGCGCTCGGCGTCGCGCACCCGCTGGATGATCACCTGCTTTGCCGTCTGGGCGAGGATCCGGCCAAAATCGGTGGTGTCGAGCTTCACCCCGATCTGGTCGCCCTCCGCAGCCTCCGGATCGAGCGCGCGGGCGGGTTCGATCAGGATCTGATTTTCCGGATCGGTGAGGTTCTCGACGACGGTTCGAAACTCGAACAGCTCGATCTCCCCCAGCTCCTCGTTAAAGCGCGCCTCGATCTCCTTCTCTTGGCCGTACTTGCGCCGCGCCGCCTGCTTCATGGCCTCTTCGAGCGCACCGATAATGACGCGCTTGTCGATGCCTTTGTCTTTGGCGATCTGGTCGATCTCGCGCTTCAAGCCGAGCATGCTGTGTGCTCCGTCTAGCCTCGGGGCCGCGCGAAGTCGGCCCGCGTGAACTCGTACACCCTGTTCGCCTTGCCGATCTCCGCGAATGGGATCGACATCTCCCTGCCGTCCACGGCCACCGTCGCGACCCCCGAGTCGAAGGCCACCAGTCGACCGCGGAACCGTCGGCGCCCATCGAGGGGCCGGCGGGTTTCGATCTGCACCTCCAGCCCGCGCGACGCCTCGAAGTCTTTCTCTCGTGCCAGCCGCCGGTCCAGCCCCGGCGATGAAACCTCCAGCCGATAGCGCGCCGGGATCGCGTCTGTCGCGTCCAGGTGCGTCCCGATCTCCCGTGAGACGTCCGCGCAGCGCTCAATTGACACCTTGCCGTCACCCGACGGTGTGTCGACCGTCACCCGCAACTCCCACGGTCCGCGACCCCGCACGAGCTCCGCGTCTACCAGTTCGAGCCCGTGGGACTCCACGATGGGCTCGATCAAGGTCCGAAGCTCCTGGGGGATGTCCCGATACACCTTTGCTGTGCCCAGAAACTAAAAAAGCGGACGAGAAGTCCACTTTCCCCGGCGCAAACGCGCGTAACCTATCCGAATTCCAGGGAGATCGCAACCATGGATCAAGCGTCCGGAAGCTCCAGGGCGCCCACCAGGTCGGCCACCCGCGCGAAGCCGTGCCGGGAGGCGTAGGCCCGAATCCCGTCGGCCACCTCGCCGGCCACCGCCGGGTTGAGGTAGTTGGCGGTGCCCACCTGAACGGCCGTCGCGCCACAGAGCAGGAACTTCACCGCGTCCTCCCCGGTCATGATGCCGCCGATTCCGCAGATCGGGATTTTGACCGCGCGCGCTGCCTGCCAAACGATGCGCAACGCGACGGGCCGGATGGCGGGGCCCGAGAGGCCACCCAGGACGTTGCGCAGGAGCGGCCGCCGGCTCTCCACGTCCACATCGAGCGCCTGGAGCGTGTTGATGAGCGAGAGGCCATCGGCGCCCTCGCCCTCACACACGCGAGCCATCTCCGGGATCGAGGTCACATTGGGCGAGAGCTTGAGCAGGAGGGGGAGGGTCGTGGCATGGCGACAGGCGCGCACGAGATCCGCCAAGCCGTCGCGGCTCTGGCCGAACTCAATCCCACCGGCTTTCACATGGGGGCACGAGGCGTTGATCTCGACTCCGACGATTCGCGCGACGCCCGTAAGACGCTTGCACACCTCGGCGTAGCGCTCGATCTGAGTCTCGAAGACGCTTGCGATGACGGGTACACCGTCGGGCAGCGCCGGCAGCTTTTGACGGACGAAGGCGTCGACCCCAACGTTCTCGAGGCCGATGGCGTTCAGCATACCCGCCGGTGTTTCCGCGATCCGCGCGGGGAGATTGCCCTCCCGGGGCTCGAGGCTCACGCTCTTCGAGACGATCCCCCCAAGCCGCCGCAAGTCGAGAAAGGGAGCGAACTCCGTGCCGTAACCGAAGGTGCCAGAGGCGGTGAGCACGGGGTTGCGCAGCGCAATTCCTGCGAGGCTGACCGCGCACTCCACGTCGCTCTCTGCGAGGGGACGGCCGCCCTTGGCGCTCATCCCTGTTTCTCCCAGGCGATCTCGCTCGCCTCGAAAACCGGCCCGTCCCGGCAGACGAGGCGAAAGCCGCCCTCGGCTCGAGGCACCGCGCAGCCAAGGCACACCCCAAAACCGCAGGCCATCGGATTCTCGAGCGACACGAAACATTGTCTAGCCGACGGTGCGGCCAGCTCTGCCACGCGGCGCATCATCGCCGTGGGCCCACAGGCGTAGACGGTCGCTCGACCGGCCTGCACGAGGGCGCGCCCCAACAGCTCGGTCACGAGGCCCCGCGTCCCCGTGCTGCCATCTTCCGTTGCGACCTCGAGCGCAGCACCAAGGCCGCGAAAATCGCTGAGTCCCATCAGCTCGTCTTGACTCCGCGCACCGAGCAGGACGCGCAGCGAGCTCCTCGGGGCAAGCTGCGCCGCGAGCTCGTAGAGCGACGCGATGCCGGTGCCACCCCCGACCAAGATGGCAGGCGTCCCGGCTTCCGGGTGCGGAAAGCCGTGGCCAAGCGGACCGACGATGCCCACCGCCTCGCCCGGCCTCGCTTCTGCCAGCAGTCTTGTCCCGCGGCCACTCAGCTTGTAGAGCACTTCGACATCCGCCGCGCCCTCCCCGATGGGCAATGCGCGATACACCGCCATGGGTCGCGGCAGCAGAGGATCGAGGCGGGAAACGGCGCCGAGCGGACCGGGGGAGAGCATGAGGAACTGGCCGGGCGCAAAACCCGGCCACTGCGGCGTGCGCAGCACGATCCGCCGGTTCTGTCCCTCATGACGCTGATCCACGACTTGTGCGCGCGCGCGGATCGGCGCACCGACCTGCGCTCCTTGGAGCGCGAGCTTCATGACGAGCGCGTCCTCCCCGTCGGCGTAGTAGCGCTTTCGCACCACGGCGGCGCCAAAGCCCAAGGCTTCGTAGAGAGCGCGCGCGGCTGCGCTTCCCACCCGCACCTCGAGCCACGCCACCCGTGCTCCGGCACGGGCCTCGACGCGCAGCCCCTCGGCGAGCAGCGCCCGAGCCGTGCCGCGGCGGCGCCGCAGCGGCTCCACCGCGACCGAGAGCACGTGGAGCTCATCCGCAATGCGGTGGGCGAGGACATAGCCCACGACCGCGCCGCGTGCCGCGTCTTCGCGCGCGACCCACACGCGGGCGTGACCGCGGGAGAGTTCATCCGCGTAGGCCTGCGCGGACCAGGGCTTGCGCAGGGACGCTTTCGCGATCGCCGCGATCTGCGCCGCCTCCGCAGCCATGGCGCGCGAAATCCGGATGCGAGGGACCCCTGCGCAACCCCCGTCCTCAGTCACGCTGCGCTTCGATCCGATACTGGCGCATCTTGCGCGAGAGGCTCTCGCGGGCGAGGCCGATCGCCTCGGCGGTGCGAGAGATGTTTCCGCCGTGCTCGCGCAGCTTCGTGATGATGTAGTCGCGCTCGAAGGCACGCCGCGCGTCCTCAAGGCTTGCCAGGCTCGGGGCGCCGGCCGGCGCTGCGCCGCGCACTGATTCCGGGAGATCGTCCGTCGTGATCCGCGGGCCGGGCGTCATGAGCACAAGGCGCTCCATCAGGTTGCGCAGCTCGCGCACATTGCCCGGCCAGGCGTAGGCTTGCAAGAACCTCATGGCCCGCGGTGCGATCTCCTTCGGCTTCACCGCAGATTCGGCGCAGAACTCCGCCGCAAAGGCGCGCACAAGGATCGGGATGTCCTCGCGCCGCTCGCGAAGCGGCGGAACGTGGAAGGGAATCACGTTCAGCCGATAGTACAGATCCTCCCGGAAGCGGCCCGCAGCGATCTCCTTCTCGAGCGATTTGTTCGTCGCGGCGATCACGCGTACCTCAACCTCGATGGTGTCACTGCCACCCACGCGTTCGAACTTGTGTTCCTGGAGGATGCGAAGAATCTTTGCCTGGGTCTTGAGACTCATGTCCGCGATCTCATCGAGGAAGATGGTGCCTTCGTGGGCAAGCTCGAACTTTCCGCGCTTCTGTGCGATCGCCCCGGTAAAGGCACCCTTTTCGTGTCCAAAGAGCTCGGACTCAATCAGCTCCTCGGGAATCGCCGCGCAGTTCACCTCGACGAAAGGTTTGTCGGACCGTTTGCTCTGCAGGTGGATCTGCCGCGCAACGAGTTCCTTGCCCGTCCCGTTTTCACCCGTGATGAGGACCCAGCCGTTCGTCGGGGCCGCCAGCGCAATCTGCTCTTTGAGGTGCCGCACGGGTTCAGAGGATCCGAGGATCTCGTGGGCGCGCAGCGCGGCCGCGCGCAAGCGGCGGTTCTCACGTTCCAGGCGGGCACGCTCGATGGCGTGCTGGATCGTCAGAAGCAGCTTTTCGATCGAGAGCGGCTTCTCGATGAAGTCGAAGGCTCCGAGCTTCGTGGCGCGGACCGCAGTCTCGATCGTGCCATGGCCACTCATCATCACCACAGGGAGCTCCGGCCAGGTGGCACTCAGCTCCTGCAGGATGTCGATTCCGTCCCGGCCCGGCATCGCGATGTCAAGAAGAACCAGATCCGGGAGTCCATCGAGACCGGCCTCGCGCAGGAAAGCCAGCGCCTGGGTGCCATCGCTCGCCGTCTTTGCGTCGAAGCCTTCGTCGGAAAGGATGCCGGCGAGGGACCCTCGGATGCTCTCCTCGTCGTCGACAATCAGGACATGCGGCATCAGTCACACCCCGAGCGTCGTCGCCGCAGCGCGGGAACGCAGCGCATCCAGAGGCCTGTCGGCGGAGATCGCAAGCCTAGGCTCCGCGGACCGGTAGCTCGATGATGAAGCGCGTACCCCGCGGCCGATTCTCGTGCACGCGGATATATCCGCGGTGGTCGGCCACGATCCGCGAGACGATCGCAAGACCCAGTCCGGTACCGTGGCGTTTGGTCGAGAAGTAGGGCTCGAAGATACGCCTGCGATCCTCGGGCCGGATACCGATGCCGTTGTCCGTGACCTCGCAGCGAGCGGTACCGAGGGGCGCATCGTAGACCGTGCGCAGTTCGACAAGGCCGGCTCCCTTCGCGGAGGCCTCGCGCACCGCGGCGATCGCGTTGTCGATGAGATTGGTGAGGACGCGCCGCATCTGCTCGCGGTCGAGGTCGACGCTCGGAAGCGAGGAATCGAGGTCGGTGCGCAGTGACACACCCTCGGTGCCTCTGTAGCTCGCGACCGCTTCTTGCACCAGACGATTGAGATCGTCCGGCTTCGGGTTGGCTGTAGGCAAGCGCGCGAAGTTCGAGAACTCATTCACCAAGAGCTTTAGGCTTTCGACCTGGCTCGTGATGGCGTCCACACATTCGTCAAAGACCTTGGCGTCCTCCGGCGTGCGGACGAACCGGTCGCGAAAGCGGCGACGGATGCGCTGCGCGGAGAGCTGGATGGGCGTCAGCGGGTTCTTGATCTCATGGGCAATCCGCCGCGCCACCTCACGCCACGCCTCCATGCGCTGGGCTTTCACGAGCTGCGAGTAGTCGTCGTAGACGATCACCATCCCGAGGCTTCGACCATCCTCGTCTTGCAGCAGCGTCATCGTGACGAGGAGCGTCAAGATCTCGTCGCCGAGGGGTGCCTGCACCTGGCGGCGGATACTTTCGCGCACACCCGCTCGCAGGTGCGAGGAGAGGTCGCGCACGATCTCGACGTGCTCGGGCCGGTCGAGCACGTCGTCGAGCTTTCGACCGACGACCGCCGTGCCCGGGACAATTCCAAGCAGGCGCTGCGCGGAAGGGTTGATGGTGCTGACGATGCCGCCCGCGTCCAGCGAAACCACGCCAGCTCCGACGTTGCGAAGCACGATCTCCATGTAGCGGCGCCGCTGGTCGAGCTCTGCGTTCGTGCGCTCGAGCCCCCCGTGTGCATCGCGCAAGTCCCGCGTCATTTTGTTGAAGGAGTGCACGAGGAGGCCGATCTCGTCGTCCGAGGTGGGCTCGACCACGATGTCGAGGTTGCCGCGGGCCACCTCCGCCGTCCCGGCGGCGAGCGCACCGATCGGGCCCGTGATGTCCCTCGCCATGCGGAAGCCCCACCACGTCGCGACGACGAGGAGTACAAGTGATGCCATGAGGAGGACGAGGAGATAGGTCATGCGCACATGAGAGGCATTGTGCACGAGCTCACGCTGCTCGTCCTTGGCGGCCCGGATGTCGATCAGCTTGCGCGCGAGCGAGTGAGGCACAAAGTGGTTCACGACGACGGCCCCGACGGTTTCCTCCGGGCGGAGCGACGACCGGATGGGCACCGCCCCCCGAATCACTTCGCTCCCGTCCGTCTCGTCCACGCGCGACGCCGCCACACCGCCGAGGGCGGAGCGCACGAGGTCGCTATCGGCACGGGCGAACGTCGTGGCAGGGATCTCGGGGTTGATCGCGGTGATGAGCTCTTGGCCGGTCGCACTGAAGACCTCGACCACGCCGAGGTTGTAGTCGCGCTGCAGGCTTTGCACGATCTCGGCGAGCCGCGGACGTTCCTCCTCGAGGAGCAGGCGCTGCCCGGTGATCTGGCCCGCGATGCGCTCGCCGTAGAACAGCGCATTTCGCGCGGCCATCGCGTCGTAGGCGTCGGCGACCTCGCGGCTCTGGTCCAATGCCCGGTCGATTTTGAGGCTGAACCAGCGATCCACGGAATCCGTGAGCAGATAGAACGAGACGACGAAGAGAACCACCGTCGGGATGCTCGCGATGACGGCGAAGGCCGCCACGAACTTTGCATTGAGGTGGGCGCCGAGGAGCCCTCGCCGCCGCTCGAACACGAGCTTCACGAAGTTGCGGGCGAGCAGGAAGACGAGCAGCAGGATCAGGATGACGTTTAGGGCGTTTAGCAGGAGGAAAAGGCCGCTATCGCCGAAGGGCAGCAAGCGCCCGAAGCCCGAAACCCGCTTTTCCCCAAAGACGACCAAAAAGATCGCTGCCAGCACGCCAATGGCGATCTGGATCTCGCGTTTTCGCCTGCGGCGCTCGGCGGGCGGGAGCAGCGGACGAGATGCGGGCTCGGCGCCACCACCGGGGCGGCTGCCGACGGGACTGGGCGGGGTGGCCATGCGTCTTAACCCCTCGAAAACACTAGATAGCACGCCGCGGCCGCCGCGACCGGAGGCCATGCAGGAAGACGTCGCGTGAGGTCAAGACTTGGGGCCGGCGGGTCGATGGAAGCGGGGGGTCTCCCGGGCGCCGGGGCCGCGCGATGCACGTCGGCCACCCGAGTCGGGGTCAAAGCGGGCCGGGAGCGCCCGGGGGGGAAGCGTGGCCTCGTCGCTCGATCGACACCGGGAACGCTTCGAGGCGGACAGCGGCGACAGTGTCGCCTTCGCGGCCCTCGAAGAGCATCATTTTCTTCGCGGCGAGTGGCATGAGCTGGTCGGCCTCTACTGGAGGCGACTCACGGCGCCCGCCCTGCGCGACCAAAAGCGCGAGCGCGCGCGCCTTTTGTTTCGTCTCGGCCAGGTGCTCGAGGAACGCTGCCTGGAGCCGGACCACGCCCTCGCGTGTTACCGGGAGGCCGTGCGGCTGGAGCCCACGTTCCGGCCCGCCTTGCGCCAGCTTCGGCGTCTTCACGAGTCGCGTTCGGAGTGGGTGCTCTCCCTGCAGATCGCCGATCTCGAAGCGGAGATCCCGATGCCTCCCTACGAGGCGGCGCCCTTCCATGCAGAGATCGGGATGGTTTGGCTGCGCCAGCTCTCCGACGCACCCCATGCCCTCCAGCACTTTCAAAAGGCGCTCGAGCTCGATTCGCGCAATCGCGAAGCGATCGAGGGCTCAGCCCGGGCGTTCGAAGCGCTCGGGCGCACCCAAGAGGCTGCCGACGCGTGGGATCGGCTCGCCCATGAGCTGCGCGGCGCCGAGCGGGCCCCCGCACTCGTCGCGCGGGCGCGCCTGCTCGAGCGCGATCCCGCGCAGGCCGAGCGAGCCGAGGAGTGCTACCAGCGCGCGCTGGCCGACGACCCGCGCAACGAGGAAGCCGTCGAGGCCCTGTGCCGAGCGACGCGCGCACGCGGGCACTGGGCCCAGGTGGTCGCACTCGCCGAGCGGCGCTTTGACCTCGCGGCGGGGGCGTCGCGTCGCGTGGCGGTCGCGCTCGACGCCGGCCGGATCGCTCTCGAGCAGCTGAGCGACGTCGCCACCGCACGCCTTTGGCTCTCGCGCGCAGCCGAGCTCGCGCCCGAGGACGTCGAAGTGCACGCTGCCCTCGCCGCGGTCGAGCGCCACACCGGCGACCCGCGGGCTCTTTTCATGCGTCTTGAGCGACTGGCGCAGCTGGCGGGCGACGCAACCCCGAGCGACGTCTGGGTTGAAGCCGCCAGTCTGGCCGCAGAGCTCGGCGATACCGAAGCCGCGCTCGCGCGGCTGCGCCGCGGGCTTGAGCGCGGAATCCGCAGCCCCGAACTATTCGCAAAGCTCTCGGACGTGCTGCTGGCGGCCGGCCGACACGAGGAGCTCGTCGACGTGCTCGAGCGCCGCGCCGCCCTCGCGAGCGGCGAGCCCGCGATCCAGGCGGCTCTGTGGATGCGGCTTGGCGCACTGCATCTTGAAAAGCTCGCAGACGTAGACGCGGCGCGCGAGGTCTACGAGCGCGCGTTCCAGGTGGCCCCAGAAACGCCGGGTCTGATCGAGGCGCTGGAGCAGATCTACCGCAAAGGGGAGGCCTTCGGGCAGCTGCGCACGCTCTTGGAGTCGAGCGTGGCGGCTGCAGAAGGCGTACAGAGGCTGCGCCCGCTGTGTGCTCTCGGCGATCTCTTGCTCGACCATTTCGGTGAAAAGGAGGCCGCATCTCAGGCCTTCGAACAGGCGCTCGCGCTGGATCCGCGTGCGGAACGTGCGCTGCGCGGCCTCGAGCGCGTCGCGATCCTTGGACAAGACCCCGCCGCGATCGTGCGCGCCTACGAGCGCGAAGCTGCAGTCGCCGCCGATCGCGAGCGCCTCACCTACCTCGTCGGCGAGCTGGTGCGGCGCCACGAAGAGTCGGGGCACATCGAAGCGGCCCTTGGCTGGGCGACGCGGCTCGCGGATCTCGCGCCCTCGGCCGCCGCCCTCGAGACTTGTGTTCGCTTGCACGAGGCGTCCGGAAACGACACCGAACTATGTCGAGTGCTCCAGAAGCTCGATCCCCTGGTCTCGAGCGCGCGCCAGGCGGAACTGCGGCGGCGACTTGCCACGCTCAACGCCGCCTGCGGCCGAGAGCGTGAGGCGGCCGCGGCTTGGGAGCGCGCCCTCGAGATCGAGCCGGACCATGCACCCTCGCTTGTGGCCCTTGCGACGCTGCACGAAGCGGCGGGCCGTCTCGGCGAGGCGGCGAAGCTGCGCCGTCAGCTGGTGGATCTGGTCCCCGCCGCGCGCGCCAGCTCGCTGCGGGCGCTCGCGAAGCTGCTCGACGAGGGGCTCGGCGACCACGACGGAGCGATTGATGCGCTCTCGATGCTTGCCCGCGAGGGCCTGAGCGACGCGGCCGGCGACGCCCGGCTGGAAGAGCTGCTCGAGCATACGGGGCGATTCGAGGTGCTCGCCCTTCGGCTGCAGGAGCGGCACGAGCAGCTGGCGCGCAACGAGGCGCCCGTGGCGGCGGAACTCGCCGCCCTCGACCTGCGCCGGGCAGCCCTGCTCCAAGATCAACTCGGCAGGACCGAAGAAGCGATCTCTGTCCTGCGAGGGGTCGTCTCGGCCGATCCGACGTGCGACGCCGCGATCGCCCGACTCGAGCACGGGCTGCGCGATCTCGACGATGCCGACGGGCTCGCGGCGCTCCTTGGCGAGCGCGCTGCACGCGCGCGGAACGACGAGGAGCGCGCCCCCCTTTGGCTCGAGCAGGCGCTGCTCCTTTCCGAGCGACTCGATCGCAGCGGCGAAGCGAAGCTCTTGCTGCGCAACGTGGCCGAGCAGCGCGCCCTGCCCGCCCTCGCGGCCCAGGCCGAAGATCGCCTCGAACGGCTGCTCGGGCGGCGGGGCGAGTGGGACGAGTTGCGCGCGACGCTGGAGCACCGGCTTGCGGCACTCGGCGGACCCGCGGACGCACACGAGCGCTTCACGCTGCACGAGCGCCTGGCCCGAATCTGTCGGGACCGCGCGCGCGACCGTGACGGCGCGATTCGGCACTTCGAAGGCGCGGCGGCTCTCGAGCCGGAACGACCCGAACTTTGGCAGTCCCTCGCCCTGCTCTACACCGACACGAATCAGCCGCAGGATCTTCTGCGCGCGCTCGAAGGCGAAATCGAGACGGGCCCGGAGCCTGTGCGCGAGCTTGCCCTGCGGGCCAGGGCCGCACAGCTGTGCGCGGACGCTTTGGGCGATGAAGCGCGTGCAGAGGCGCATTGGCAGCGCGCCTTGGAACTTTCGCCGGGGCATACAGAGGCTGCGGAGTTTCTGATCGGACGGCTCTCGCGCGAGGGCCGCCACCGCGAGCTCGTAAGCGTCCTCGAGCGCCGTCTTGCCGCACTCGATGCGACAGCGCCCGGCGAGCGGGCTCAAGAGGCGCTTCGGCGCGCCTCGCTGCGTCAGCGCATCGCGGAGCTGCGAGCCAGCACGCTCGACGACCCTGCGGGCGCAATCGAGGCCCTCGAGCCTGCCCTCGACGAGCTCGGCCCGGTGGGCGCCATCGCCGAGCCCCTCGCGGCGCTCTACGTGCAGACCGGTCAAACCGCAGCGCTCGTCGACCTTTGCGCCACGGCGGGCGAGGCCGCGCAGGACCCTGCGCAGCGCGCGAACTGGCACCTGCGCCTGGGAGACGCCCTGCGAGCGCTTGGCCGCGACGAGGCCGCCCGCGAGGCGTACCGCAAGGTTCTCAGCGATCGACCCGAAGATTTGGGCGCAAAGCTTGCGCTGCGCGAGCTCTACCGCCAAAGCGGTGAGGCGCAGCCGCTGGCCCAGCTGCTCGAGAGCGAACTGGCCCGGGTGGCTGGCCCGGACGAGACGCCGGTTCGCCTCGAGCTCTCTGCGCTCTTTGCCGGGCCGCTCGCGCGGCAGGCGGACGCACTCGTCCATCTGCGGCGCGTCCTCGAGCTCGAACCCAGTCATGGTCCTGCCCTCGAGCAGGTGCTGAGTCTCGCGGTCTCCCTCGGACGCCCCGCCGAAGCGTTGGCCCCGCTTGAGCGCGCGATCCGCGGCACCCGGAGCGCCGCCCGGCGCGCAACGCTCCTCGTCCGCAAGGCCGATCTGCTTGCGGGCGCGCTCGAACAGCCCGGGGAGGCAGCCGCCGCCTATCGCGAGGCGCTCGCGCTCGACGCCTCCCAGCGCGCCGCCCGTCGGGGCCTTGCTCAAAACTTGGCAGCGATCGGGGACTGGCAGGGCCACGTGGAGGCTCTGCTCGCCGAGGCGCAGGGTGCCGACGCGGGCACGCGCGAGGCGCTGTTGGTGGAGGCAGCTCGCGTCGCCGAGGAGCGGCTTGCTCCGGCGGCCGCTTTGCCTTGGCTCGAGCGCCTGCGCGCCGTGCGTGCGGGAGATCGTCAGGTTCTCGCCCGCATTACCACGCTCCGGCGGAGGGTCGGCGAGCCCACGGGTCTGCTGCGCGCCCTCGAGGCCCAAGCCGCGGCGACGAGCGACCCCGATGCGCTGCACGCGCTTCACGTCGAGCGGGCCGCGATTCTCGAGCGAGATCTGGCCGCACCGGCGCGGGCGGCTGCGGCCCTCGAGCAGGCTCTCGCCGTGCGAGCCGGCGATCCCGAGACGCTTCGGGAACTCGAAAGGCTGTACGCGGCCCTGCGTCGCACGCTCGAGCAGGCCGCTGTGATCGAGCGCTCGCTTGCCACCGCGAGCGGGCCAGAACGGCTCGCGCTTCGCCGTCGCCTCGCTGGACTCCTTGCAGGTGCGGGCGGCCAGCCCGACCGCGCGGCGGAGCAGCTGCGAGAAGCACTGGCGGAGTCCGAGGCCACGGGCGCCGCGCGCCTCGAGCTGGTCCAGGCTCTGGGGGACGTGCTTGCGGTCTCGGGCCGGCGTGATGAATGGGCGGCGGCAGCCGAGGAGGAGCTTCGGCTCCTCGATCGCGACGCTCCGGTTTTCGCGGAACGGCGGCGCACGCTCCACGCGGACCTTGCCCGGGCCTACGTAGAACATCTCGGCAATCCCGAGGCCGCCCTCCCCCACCTACGGGTTTTGGTGGGCGAATCGCGGCCCGGCGGCGGGAGCGCGGGCGCCCTGGATCCCGAGCGCGTCGAAGCCGAGGAGCGGCTCATCACGCTGCTCCGCGCCGAGCACGCCGATGTGGAGCTTGCCGATCGATTGGCCCGCCGGCTCACGCGCGCAGGAGATGACGTCGAGGGCTGGCTCGAGCTCGCTCGCCTCCGACACGAGCGCTTGTATGCCTATTCCGGCGCAGCCGCTGCCTACCGGGAAGTGCTCACGCGTGCACCGGGCCACGCCGGCGCGCTGCGTGGCCTGCGCGCTGCGAGCGAGCTCCTCGGCGACTTCGAAACAGTGGCCTCGACACTCGAGCAGGAACTCGCGCAGCCGGGGACGATGGATCGGGCCGCTCTCCTGCGCCGGCTCGGCGAGGTGGCCTGGCGTCATCTCGGCTCCACCACCCGGGCCAGCCGGGCCTTTGCCGGCGCACTCGAGGTCGAGCCCCAGGATCGTGTCTCGCTTCACTCGCTCGAGACGCTGCTCGAAGCGATGGAGGACTGGCGCGGGGCCCTCGACCTTTACGAAAGCGAAGTGGAACTGCTCGGCCAAGCCGACTCCGCGCGCCGTGCGCAGATCTGGCTTCGCGTCGCCGAGATCTCGCGCCGTCATACGCAAGACGGCGCCCGCGCCATTGGTGCCCTGGAGGCCGCCGCCCAAATCGGCCCGCTCCGCCACGCAGAGCGCCTCACCCTCGCTGAGCTTTACCGCGAGGCGGGCAAGCTCGCACGCTTTGTGGAGGTCTTCACCACCATCTGCGACGACCGGGAGGTCCCTGCACAGGCCACCGACCACCTCGCGCTGGCGGAGGCACTGGAGGCCCTGGGCCAGAGAGCGCAGGCCCGGGCGCGGATTGAGCAGGCGTTCGCGTTGGACTCCCAACACCTTGCGGTGTGCGACGCCACTGCGCGGCTGCGCGAGGCAAGTGGAGACGCCGCGGGCGCCGCAAGGGCGCTGGCGCAAGCCTCCGAACTCGCGCCGGATGGCGCCGCCGCCGAGCGCCTCGTGCGCGCCGCCGCGCTCGTCGAGCCGCGCGATCTGGAGAGCGCCGGAGCGTTCGCCCGTCGCGCCGCAGAGCGTGATCCCGCCTCCGCCAAGGCCCAGGCGATCCTCGCGCGTGTGGGTGCCGCGCAGGGGCGCCACGAGGAAGCCGCAAGCGCCGCGGCCCGCGCGCTCGATCTCGCGGCACAGCACGGCGATCTGGCTCCCGCGGAGAGGCTCGAGGTGGCACTCGCGGGCGGCGCGTCCGCGCGGAGCGCCGGGCCCCTCGAAGACGCCGTGCGCCTGTTCGCGGCGGCGCTCGCGATTGACCCTGCCCATGAGCGAGCGCTCGGCGAACAGGGAGAGGTGCTGTTCGAGTTGAATGACTTCATAGGCGCGAGGCGACACCTGGAGGCCTGGCTCGCGCTGCCCGGCCGCGACGACGCGCTGCGGGCTCGACGCCTGGCGCTCCTCGGACGCGCGCTGGACGGCGAAGACGAGCCGGTCGCGGCGCTCGCGCGCTACTCCGAAGCCATCGCACTCGATGGCAGCCGACAGGACGCGCGGGAGGGGTTGGTCTCGCTGCACGAGCGAGCCGGCCGGAAGGTCGAGGCGATGGCCGCCCTTGAAGCCTGGGCCAGCGTCGCAACCCCCGCGGTGTGCGCGTCCTGCCTCACGCGTGCAGCCGAGCTTGGGCTCGAGGAGACCGGACTTCCCGCCCGCGTCGAGGCGCAGCTGCGCGAGGCCCTTTCCGCAGACCGGCGGGCAGAGCGAGCCTGGATCGTTCTGGCAACCCGCTTGTCCGCACTGGGCCGCGCCGACGAGGCGCTTGCAACGGCGAGTGAGGGTCTCGAGCACGTGCGCGAGGGGCTTGGACGGGCGGCGCTGCTCAGAGTGCGTGGGCGCGCCCTCGAGGCGCGCGGCTCAAGGCGCGATGCCGCGGCCGCCTACCGCGAGGCGGCGCAGTGCGACGCAGGCGACTTGGACGGCGCCCTCGCAGCCGCCCGGCTGCTTCGCGCGCTCGGCGAGTGGCGTCAGGCCGGCGAGATGCTTGCGAGCTTCGCGGCCCACTTCCAAGGTGCAGACCGCTCGGGCCTTGGCGAAGTCCTTCTGCAGCTTGGTCGCCTGCGTGCCGGCCCCCTCGAGGACGTCGACGGTGCGATCGAGGCCTATGAGCGCGCCCTCGCGGTGCAGCCGCAGCAGCGCGAAGCCCGCGAGGCCCTGGCCGAGCTCCTGACCTTCCGGCCTGCGCGCTGGGAGGAGGCCCGCTCGCGCCATCGCGAGCTTCTCGACGCGCAGCCCACGCGGCTCGCATCGCTGCGCGGACTGATTCGAATCGCAGAGGGCGGTTTGGCCCGTGGCCGGGCGCCTCTCGAAAATGGCCTCGCCATCCTGCGAGCCCTCGGCGCCGCGTCGCCGACGGAGCGGGAGGCCGCCCCCGCGACGCTCTCGCTCCGGATCGGACAGGGCGGGTCTCTTGGCAATGTGGTGTGGGAACGCGCCCGCCATCTCGTGCGCGAAGTCGCGCAAGAGATCGGTCAAGCGCTCGGCTCGCCCGCGCCGGCTTCGACCGCAGCGCCCGGGGCGGCGGATCCCGCAGCCTCCTTCCGTCAGGCAGCGCTCGAAGCGGAGGCGGCGCTCGCCGCACCCGCGCTCGTGCCGCTTCCCGCGGACGAAGCAGGAGCGGTGGTCGCGCTGGTCGCAAGGCTCGCGCATGAACGGGAGCAGCTCTCTGGCGACGGGCGACTCATCAATGCCGTCAGCGATGCCCTCGGGCGCTGGGCAAGACGGCGGGTCCGCAAGGCCATGGGCAGCTCGTCGCCCGAGGAGATCGCGGAGATTGATTTTGTGGCCTGGCGCGGCGAACTGCGCGCCCTCGCGCACGCGGCAGCCCTTGATGCCTGCGGCGGAAACCTGCGGGCCGCCCTCTGCGCGCTCTTGCAGGACGCCGGTCAACTCGCCTTACCCCCGCCCGACGAGGTAGACCTGACCCCGCTCGTCGACGGTACACCCGAGGCCCGCGAACTCCTGCGGCGCGTCGCGGTCGCTTGGTCCGAGACGGTCTAGGAGCCCAAAGCGCGGGAGACAAACGATGAGTGACAGAGACGAGAACATTCAGGAGCGCAAACACCGGCGGCGGACCGTGCGCATCCTGGTCGACTATTCGTCCCCGGCGGGTGTGCAGTGCGAGTACGCGACGACCCTCGGTGCAGGGGGGCTTTTCATCGAGAGCGAGCAACCCTTGCCTCGCGGTACGCCGCTCAAGGTCCGCTTCCGCCTACCCGGGGGCGAGGGCGTCCATGAGATCGAGGGCCGGGTGGCCTGGACCCACGCGCCGCGCCCAGGGGAGGGAGGTGGCCGCTCGCCAGGGATGGGAATCGAGTTTACGGACGCCGTGGCTTCGGCGCGCCTTGCGCGGCAGCTCGAGGACATGACCGACCGCTAGTCTTGGTGCGCCCTCTTCCGATGGGGGCGCGCTCTCGATGTGCGGCGCTTGCTCCAATCCCCGCAGCAGCCCTTCGCCCTCTCGCGAGGGCGAGCACACGCCCGCGCTTTGCCAGCGTCTCCAGATTCAGGCGTTTGAGACCAGCCGCGAGGGAGCGTCGACATAGAAAGCCGGGCGGCGCGGCCCCGTCACGATCTCGTAGCTCGAAGGGTCGCTCAAGAGCTCGGCGATCAGCCGCTGGTGCAGGGCGTGGCCTCCCCGCTCGACCTTCACATGGCCCTGAATCGGCATTCCGAGCAGCGCCAAGTCGCCCAGGAGGTCAAGGACCTTGTGGCGCACGAACTCATCGGGCATGCGAAGGCCTTCGGGATTGAGCACCCGCCGGTCATCCAGGACTACGGTGTTGTCGAGAGATCCGCCGCGGGCCAGCCCGGCGCGCCAGAGGGCCTGCACTTCATGCAAGAAGCCAAACGTGCGGGCACGGCAGAGCTTGCGCTCGAACACGCCCTCCGCGAGCTCGAGGTTCTCGATGGATTGGCGGCCGATCGCGGGATGGGAGAAGTCAATCGCATACGACACGCGGAACGAGCGCGCCGGTTCGACGCAGATGCGGCGCAGACCGTCCACCACCTCGATCGGCCGGCGGATTCGCAAACAGCGGCGCGGGGCGGGCTGTTCGTAGATACCCGCGGCGCGGATCAGGAACACGAAGGAAGCAGCGCTCCCGTCCATGATCGGGATCTCGCTTCCCCCAAGCTCGATCCGAACGTTATCGATGCCGACGCCATAGAGCGCAGCGAGTAAGTGTTCGACCGTGCCCACCGTGAGGCCCTGGGCACCAAGACTCGTCGCATGGCGGGTGGCCACGACAGACTCAGGCCTCGCCGCAACCTCGACCAACTGCCCTGCGCGTTCCGCGGAGAAGACGATCCCGCTATTGATGCGCCCGGGGTGGAGCGTGAACTCCACCGGAGCTCCGCTGTGGAGCCCAATGCCCGTGCACGAGATCTTCTCCGCTATCGTCCGTTGTCGCACCGCCCCTCCCCCCCGAGAGCGTCGGAACGAAAAATCCTTCCCGACGAGTTCGGGGATAGCAAGCCCCATGCCGAGATGAGTCGTTCATGAATCGGTCATCCCCCATGGCTGATTTCCTAACCCTTCCGCCCTGTTGCGGTGATGAGCATCACACAATCCCCCGGCTGGTGAGCATCTGGTCCCAATTCCGGGGCGATTCCAGTGACATTCTCGTTACGCTCGTGACGAATACGTCACAGTCCCAGAGCCAGCCGAGCGCTACGCGCGCTTCGTGGCGAGGCCTCCCTCGCTCACGGCGGCCCGGAGCTCGGCCAGGATCTCGCGGGTCGACTGGTAGCGATCGTCGGGGGACTTCTGGAGGCAGCGGGTGATGATGCGCGCCAGGGGCAGGGGGAGGTTCGGGTTCACCGAGCGGGGGTCGGGCGCAGGGGTGTGGACATGGTGGTAGGGCACATTCCCATCCCGGAAAGGCAGCGTCCCCGTCCCAAGCTCGTAGATGGTGACCCCGAGCGAGTAGATGTCGGTCCGGTGGTCCACGTTGCGCCCGAGCGTCTGCTCGGGGCTCATGTAATACGGGGTGCCTGAGACGAGGGTCGTGTGGTTGCGGACCTCTTCGACCACCTTGGCGAGGCCGAAGTCCATGATCTTCGCCTTCTTGTCCCGGGTCCACATCGTATTCGCGGTCTTGATGTCCCGGTGAACGATCTTCTTCTCATGCGCATAGGCGAGCGCCTCAGACATTTGCACGAGTACGTGCAGCACGCCGCTTGCTGCGATCACGCCGCGCCGCCGCAAGATTTCTTTCAGCGTCGTGCCGTCGACGTACTCCATGGCGATGTAGTAGCGGCCGTCCTGCTCGCCGGCGTCGTAGACCGTAACGATGTTCGGATGGTTCAGCTGTGCCGCGCTCTTGGCCTCGCGGAGGAAATTCTTGAGCGCCTGCGGATTCTCCTTGAGCGCGTCGGGAAGGACCTTAAACGCCACAACCCGGTCCAGCACCGAATCGTTGGCCTTGAAAACGATGCCCATCCCGCCGCGCCCGAGCTCACCGACGATCTGATAGCGCGCAGGCGGGCTCGAAGGCGTGAGCGGGCGTTCGCCTGTGCCCTGGGTGGCATGAGAGTCCAAAGTCGGCAGCAGGGCCGCCTTGGTACGGGCGGTGGCGAGTCGCTTCTCGACGTCTGCAAAGTGGTAGTCGAAGGCCAGAATCTTCTCATAGATATCGACGGCTTCGGGCACCTCGCCGCTCAGCTCCTCGACCTCGGCCAGTGCGTAGTAGGCCTGCACCGTATCGCGCGAGAGCTCTGCGGAGCCGATCGCTTGCTTTAGCTTCTTGACCGCAAGCGAGTGCATGCCTTTCGCACGGAAGATCCGGCCGAGCAGCGCCGAGGCCGGCCCGAACTCGGCGGTCCCCGCCTCGACTTTTTGGAGCAGCTTGATCGCGTCGTCGTCGCGGCCAAGCTCGTGGTAGATCTCGCCCGCCTTGAGGAGCTGGCCCGCCCGCTCGAGAAGCTCCGCCTCCTTGGCACGGTCGCCGACGGACGCAAAGCATTCGGCCGCCTCGGCGTAGCGGCCCGCCCGCTCATACATCGAGGCGGCACGCGACGTGTCGCCGGCGAGGCGAAACATCTCCGCCGCGAGATTCGAGTCGCCCTGGCGTTCATACGCAGCACCCGCTTCCGCGTAGCGCTCGAGCTTGCGGTAGAGGTCGCCTGCGGCGAGCCACTCGCCCGCGCGTTCGAATGCGGCCGCCGCCTCTTCGTCATCACCCCGATCGCGGTGGTACTCGCCGAGGACGCGCGCGGCCTCTCCGTCCTCGCCGAGCCGCTGGAGCGCCTCAGCAGCACGCAGGGGTTCGTGGGCGCGCTGAAAGAGCTCCGCTGCAGCGGCGAAGCGCTCAAGACGCAGCGCGATCTCCCCGGCGGCGCTGGGGCAGTTGCCGCGATCGAGGACGGCGAGGGCCTTCTCGAGGTTGCCGGCTTGTTCGTAAAGGCGGCCGGCCTGAAGGACGAGGGTACGCAGCTCCTTCTGCTTCTTCGGGTCCTGGCCCGTCGTGGTGCGTGCGAACTCTTCGGTGATCACCTCTTCGAGCGCCGCGGCAGCCTTCGCCCAGGCCTGGCTTTTCACGAACGCCTGCGCCGCGTGCCGCGCAAAGCCCACCTGCAGATAGCACTCGCCCGCGCGCAGGTGGTTCTCGGCCTTCTCAAACATCTCTGCTGCGACCGACATCCGGTTGGCCTTGGCAAAGCACTCGGCGGCGCCTGCGAAGTCGCCCTGGGTCGAGAGAATGGTACCGGCGGTGTCAAAGCGGCCGGCCTTTTGGTAGAGCTCCGCGGACTCGGCGAAACGATTTTGGTCGTGCCGGATCTCAGCAGCGCGCGCGAAGAGCTCCGCCTTGATGAAGAGCTCCGCGGCGCGATCCAGCGAACCAACCTCCACCAAGAGAGTTCCCGCCTCGGCGAGATTGCCCTTCTTCGCGAGAGCCTCGGCCTGCTTTTCCGATCGTCGGCGGGTTTTCTTGTCGACCGCCGGAGCCCCAGGCCGCATGTCCTCGGCGGCTTCGTCCGCGGTTCGGCGCCGGCCACGCCGAAGCGTGAGAGCGACCAAGACGAAGCCGACGAGGAGGGGAGCGTAGGCGAGGGGTCCGGTGGCAATCCGTTCTAGTCCTGTCCCAAGACCGACCATGCGGCCAAGCGCGAGGACCCAGCCGACGAGAAGGTCGTGAGCGGGACCCACAAAGGGAGCGGAGGGCGCATGGAACTGCGCAACGCCCAGCGCCCCCACCAAGAGGAGGGGTACCGCTAGGAGAAGCGGAATCTTTTGCAAGACGGCGCGGACGAAGGCCACGGCGCTCCCTTGCTCGGCGATCCGATTCCCGTCCTATCGGCTAGCTCAGCCACGGGTTTGAGCCGAGGGCCCTTCGGGGCCGGGGCGGATCCAGCCGCTGAGCCCGGGCGCGAAGGAAACGCGGAAGGCCGCCGTTGCCTACATTGCCGCCTGTGCCCCGCCCCCCTTTTTGGCCGGCTCCCCTCCTCATTCTGGCCGTGGTGCTCGCGCCGTTCGCTCCGGCGCGGGGCGAGGAGGCGATCTTCGATCTGGAGACCCTCCGGGTCGAAGGCCGCCCTGTCGAGGTCACACCCGCATGGTTCGCCAAGAGTGGGGGCGGCCGCCGCCAAGGACTGATCGTCGCCTTTGTCCGGGGAAGCCCCCCCGACCAAAAGCGTGGCCTCGCCTTTTTCCCGCCCGGCCCCTCGGGGCGCTATGCGCCCGAGGCGACGCAAATCCTCGAGGTTCCCGGCCCCGTCGTGGCCTACGACCTCGTTCGTGAGCCCGGCCAGGCAGGCGAACGGGTGGCGCTGCTCGCGGCGAATCAAATCCTGCTCGTCACCCCCTTTTCATCCGGTGCGAGCGAGGCCATCGCGCTCGATCCGCCGGCGCCCCTCCCGCCGCCGACGCGTGAGCTCGCGCGGCTTCACTTCATCGACGCCTGGGAGGGGGGAAGCGTGCGATCGGCATTGGTGCCAACGCTTCAGGGCGGGCGCATCGTCCACCTCGACGGGAGCAAAGGCCCGTCGCTCAGCTTCCCCTTGCTCGCCGAATACACGATGGAAGGGCCCGGCCCCCCTCCGCAGGACGAGTTCCTCGCGGCTTCGATTAGCTGGCCCGGGCTCGCCCGCGCCGACGACGACGGCGACGGACGGCTGGACTTGTTTGCACTCTCCCGCTTCTCGGTGTGGATCTTCCGGCTAGGCCCCACGGGCCTCCCGCCGACGCCCACGCGTCGCCTTACGCTCCGGCCTTTTACCTCGGAGGAGGAGCTGCGACACAAGGCGACGTCGCTGCGCATCATCGCCCGCGATCTCGATGGGGACGGCCGCGCGGATCTCGTCATCCATCGAACCTCCGGCACGCTCTTGCGCAGCCACTCCTTCACCGCGGTCTACCGCAACCGCGGCGAGGGCGTCCATCTCGAAGATCCGCCCTGGCTCTTGCTCGACGAGAGCGACGCGCTCTCGAGCGCAGACACGATCGACCTCGACGGGGATGGCCGGGCCGAGCTCGTCTCGTCGAAGATCGCGTTCGGGATCGTGCAAGTCGCCCGCGCGCTCGCCATGCGGCGTGTGGAGATTGAGCTTCGGGTCTTTCCCCTCGGCGGCCCGGTTGGAACGTCGCCGAGGCCGTCGTGGACGGGCTCGGTGAGCCTGCCCCTCGATTTCAGTGAAGGTCGCGTCTCGGCCCTCCTGCCCACTGCCGAGGGCGACTGGAACGGGGACGGACGCAAGGATCTGCTCTACGGGCTCGCCCGGGACGAGATTGCGGTCCATCTCGGGGTGGCTGGAGAATCCGGACCTGGATTTGGGCCACGAGTGGCGACGCAGAGCGCGCCCGCGCAGGGCTTAACCTGTATCGCGGACCTCGACGGGGATGGCCTGGACGACCTTGTGGTCTACGACCCGCGCGATGAGAAGGGCGCGGTGCAAGTGCTGTGGAACCGCGGTGCACTCCCCGGCACAGCGCCGGGCCTGCGCCGCGCGGCGGCACCCCACGATGCTCCCCCTCCGGCGGGGGACGCGGGGAGCCGCTAGCCGTTAGAGAAGCTTCGTCTGTGCCGGAGTGCGGGTTTGCGGCCGCTCGAGCCCGAAATGCTCCCAGGCAATGCGCGTGGCGAGGCGCCCACGCGGCGTGCGCTCGAGATAGCCACCCTGAATCAAGAAAGGTTCGACCAGATCCTCGAGGGTTCCGCGGTCTTCGCCGAGTGCTGCGGCGAGCGTGTCGAGGCCCACCGGTCCACCGTCGAATTTTTCGAGCAGAGTCTGCAGCAGCGCGCGGTCGAGCGTGTCGAAGCCCGCGTCATCGACGTCGAGCTTGCCGAGGGCGAAGCAGGCGCCCTCGCGTGTCACCTCGGCGCCGCTGCCACCTTTTACCTCGGCAAAATCACGCACGCGCCGCAGCAGCCGGTTCGCAATGCGCGGCGTACCCCGCGCCCGCCGGGCGATCTCTTCCGCCGCCCCGGGCGAGAGGGGCACGCCGAGGATGCGGGCGGCGCGCATGAGGATCTGCACGAGATCGGTGGGAGGGTAGAAATCGAGGCGCGCGACGTATCCAAACCGATCCCGCAGCGGCGAGGAGAGAAGGCCCGCGCGCGTCGTGGCGCCGACCAAGGTGAACCGCGGCAGGTCGAGGCGGATCGAGCGCGCGCTCGGGCCCTGTCCGATCACGAGATCGAGCTGGGCGTCTTCCATCGCGGGATACAGGATCTCTTCCACGGCGGGATTGAGGCGATGGATCTCGTCGATGAACAGCACGTCGCCGTTTTCGAGATTCGACAGCAGTGCGGCGAGATCGCCGGGGCGCTCGATCACGGGCCCGCTCGTCGCGCGGAACTGCGCTTTCATCTCGAGCGCAACGATGTGGGCAAGCGCGGTCTTGCCAAGACCCGGCGGACCATAGAAAAGCATGTGATCGAGGGTTTCGCCGCGGGCGCGCGCGGCCGCCACGAAGACCCCGAGGTTCTCCCGCAGTCGGTCCTGACCGACGAACTCCCGGAGCGACTGGGGTCGCAGCCGCTCCTCGACGCCGCGCTCGCCCGGAAGAGCTTCGGCCGCGAGGGCCCCACACCCATCGAAGGGGTCGGTCATCGCGAGAGCCTCCGCAGGGCGCTGCGCAGGAGAGATTCAAGGGCGAGGTCGGCGCCGACCTCGCTGGCGGCTTCCTCCACCACACGCTGCGCCTGCGGCCGCGTGTAGCCAAGGTTAAGGAGCGCCGAGAGCGCCTGTTCTTGGAGCTCGCCTCCGGCGTCAGCGCCGCCCGCGGCAGCGCGCGCCCGGCGTTCCGTCGCCTGCCCGCCCGATTCGAGCGCAAGCTGAGCCGCCCGCTCCCGCAGTTCCACGACGATCCGCTCGGCGGTCTTGAGGCCGACGCCCGGCACCCTGCGCAGGGCCTCGACGTCGCCGGTCGCGACGGCGCTTAGGAGCCGGTCGGGCTCCATGCCCGAGAGGATACTGAGCGCGAGTTTGGGCCCGATTCCGCTCGTGCGAATCAGGAGCTCGAAAACCGAACGCTCCCGGGCGCTGTGAAAGCCGTAGAGCACGATCGCATCCTCGCGCACGTGGGTATGGACGCGCAGGGCCACCGTTTTGCCGTCGTCCGGCAGCTCCATAAAGGTTGAAAGGGGAACAAACACCTCGTAGCCCACGCCTGCCACGTCGATGACCACACGCGACGGTGTCTTTTCCCGGAGCACACCCGCGAGGGAGGCGATCATTTTCGCCTCACCACAAAGCGCGGGCCCCGTTTTGCGCGCGGCGCGCGAGCCCGCGGCACGACGCGAGCCATAACCGCGGCGAGAGGCCCGGCGTGGCCGTGATAGAGCGCCGCCGCGAGCGCGTCCGCCGCATCGAAGGGCGGCGGAGTCGCGAGCGCCAAGAGCCGCTGCACCATCGCTTGCACCTGCCGCTTGTCGGCTGCTCCGCTCCCCGTGACGGCGAGCTTGATCTGCGAGGGAGCGTACTCATGGAGGGGAAGGCCCGCCGTGCCGACGGCCGCCAGTGCGACGCCCCGGGCGTGGCCCAGCACGAGCGCCGCCCGGGGGCTTGTGGCGACGAAAACCCGCTCGACGACCGCGACGTCCGGGCGATGGGTCGCGATCAGCTTCGCGAGCGCCGCTTGGAGCGTCGCGAGGCGCTCGGCCAAGGACGCGTCGCGCGCGTGGCGCACCGTCCCATGGGCGACATGACGCACCCGGCTTCCGGCGCGCTCGAGCACACCGAAGCCGGTGACGGTCGATCCGGGGTCGATGCCGAGAATTCGCACGCGCGCCTCGGCGGAGGCGTCGGTCGCGGGCACCGTCTTTGCCTCCGCGGCTCGGGGTCCGCGGTTCTCGGCCGGCCGGGGGGAAACCGGCGCTCTATGCGATCTTGGCCATCTCCTCGTCAGAGATGTCGAAGTTCGCGTAGACGTTCTGCACGTCGTCCAAATCGTCGAGGGCGTCCGCGAGCCGCAGCATCGACTCCGCTTCCTTGCCATCGAGCTTTGTCGTCGTGGTGGGCTGCATCGAGATCGCCGCGCTCGCGGCCTTAAAGCCGCGCCTTGCGAGCTCATCACGAACTTTCTCGAAATTCCCGGGCGTGGTGGTGACATCGAGCGAAGCTTCGCTCTCGATCACGTCCTCGGCTCCCGCCTCGAGTGCTGCCTCGAGCAGGGCGTCCGCATCGAGGCCGGCGCGCTCGAAGCTCAAAAGGCCCTTTTTCTCAAAGAGGAAGGACACGCAGCCCGAGGCTCCGAGATTCCCGCCAAACTTCGTGAGCACGTGGCGGATCTCGCCCACCGTCCGGTTTCGGTTGTCGGTCAGGGTCTCGAGCAGGATGGCGGTTCCGCCGGGGCCATAACCCTCGTACACGACCTCCTCGTACTGGGTGTCCCCGCTTTCTCCGGTGCCCTTCCTAATGGCGCGCTCAATGTTGTCCTTGGGCATGTTCGCGCCCCGCGCCTTGTCCATCACAAGCCGCAGCCGGGGGTTGCCCGCGGGATCGCCCCCTCCAATCCGCGCTGCCGTCGCGATCTCGCGGATCAGCTTGGTAAAAATCTTCCCTCGCTTGGCGTCGGCGGCACCCTTCTTGCGTTTGATCGTCGCCCATTTCGAGTGGCCGGACATATCGCGGGAGGTAGCACGCGGGCCGGCCTCCGGCGAGCGCGGGGAGCGCCGGGAAGCGTTCAGGCGGCGCGGGGTTCTGCCGATACAAGAGCGGTTGCTTGCGTGTGGCCGGCGTCCCCGCCGGGGCTGCAGGGCTGTCGAATGCCAGGAGGGAAGGAGATGGCCGAAGTCGCCATCGGAATCGACCTCGGGACCAGCAATTCGTGCGTGGCCTTGGCTCGGGGCGGCAAGGTGGAGGTGCTTCCCAACGCGTACGGCGAGAGCATCACCGCGAGCGTTGTGGCTTTCGCCGAGGATGGCTCGATCACTGTTGGAAATGCCGCCAAGGCGAACATCATCCACGATCCGAAGCACACGATCTACAGCTCCAAGCGCCTGATCGGCCGCTACTTCTTCTCCGAGGAGGTGAAGAAGGCGAAAGCCATCTGCTCCTACGAAATGGTCGAGGGCCCGAACCACAGCGTGCGGATCAAAGTGCGGGGTGAGGAGTTCTCGCTGCCTGAGATCTCCGCCATGATCTTGCGCGAGATGAAGTCGATCGCCGAGGCTCGGCTCGGCCAAACCGTCACCAAGGCGGTGATCACGGTTCCCGCCTACTTCAACGACAACCAGCGCCAGGCCACCAAGGACGCCGGTCGGATCGCCGGCCTCGAGGTGCTGCGCATCCTGAACGAACCCACTGCCGCGGCACTCTCGTACGGCTTCGGCAAGGGCCTCAATCAACGCGTGGCGATCTACGACCTTGGCGGCGGCACGTTCGATATTTCCGTGCTGGAGATCGGCACGGACGTTTTCGAGGTGCTCTCGACCTGCGGCGACACGTTTCTGGGTGGCGACGATCTTGACGACCGCCTGATCGACCTCTTGGCCGACGAGTTCGTGGCCAAGGAAGGGATCAACCTCCGCAACGACCCTTATGCCCTGGAGAAGCTCAAGGTCGCCGCCGAAGCGGCCAAGAAAGGTCTCTCGCTCGAGGATGAGGTGGAGGTGCGCATCCCGGACGTGATCGTCGGACCGGACGGCCGCGGGCGCTCGGTCGAGCGGCGGATCACGACCCAGGAATACTCGTCGCTCGTGATGGACCTCGTGATGCGCACCTTCAAGGTGTGCGACGAGGCGCTCCAGCAGGCCAATGTCGTCGCGCGCGATCTCGCCGGTGTGATCCTGGTGGGCGGCCCGACGCGCCTTCCGCTGATCCGCAATGCCGTGAAGGAGTACTTCCAAAGAGAGCCGCGCACCGACGTGAACCCCGATGAAGTGGTGGCACTCGGTGCGGCGATCCACGCCGCGTCTCTGCTCTCGCCCCAGCAAGAGGCATACCTGCTCGATGTGACGCCCCTGTCACTGAAGATCGGTGTAGCCAGCGGGCTCGCGGAGACCGTGATCGACCGCAATACCCCGGTGCCGATCGAGCAGACCCGCAGCTTCACCACGTTCCAGGACTTCCAGGAATCGGTGAACATCCGGGTCTATCAGGGCGAGTCGCGCCAGGCCGCGGAAAATGAGCTGCTCGGCCAGTTTCACTTTTCGGGCTTCAAGAAGGCCCGGCGTGGCGAGGTGCGCATCGACGTTACCTTTGAGATCAACAGCGACGGCATCGTGAACGTAACGGCGCGCGATCCCGCCACGGGCCAGCAGGCTTCCACCCAGATTACGCTCTCCTCGGGCCTGTCCGAGGCCGAAATCCAGAAGATCATGGAACGAGACCGAACGGCGCAGGTCGTACCGAGCGCCGTCACGGCCGGGGCGGTGCCGCAGGCGGTCAAGACCGCAGCCGCGCCACCGGCCGTTGCCGCAGGCGCCCCTTTGGCTGCGGCTCCTTCGGTCGCCGCTCCCGCCGCGCCGCTCGCGCGCTCGGCGCCGCTCTTTCCGCCGCCGCCCCCTTCCCGGCCGATTGCCGCGCGGCCTGCGCCAGCCGCGCCGCCGTCGGTTGCGGTGGACGCGAGTGACGAGCTCGAGGTTCTTCCCGACGACCTGCCCGAGCTGGCCGAGCTCTATCTCCCCGCCGAGCCTGCCGAGGCTCAGGCGGATTCGTCGCACGAGCTGGTCGCGATGGACGAGCCGGCGTCTTTGCCCGGTGGCGACGGCCCTGCGGACTTTGAGATCACGGGCGGCTTCTCCCCGCTTCAGCCGGCCGCGGAGCCGGCGAAGGCGAGCCTCGAGATCGGTGGCCTCGACGGTGCGCCCGACGAGAAGGTGCCGATCGACACGCCGGCCGAGGACTTGTTCGATCGCAACTACAAGGACCTCTCGTCCCCCACCGAGGACATCTCGATTGATCTCGAGATTGGCCCGGAGAAAAAGGGCAAGTGACCACCGTCGGCTCCAACGGGCCGAAGCCCGGGACGGGCTTTGACCCCAAGGAGATCAAGGCCCTCGCGCGCCTGGTGGACGACCTCAACTACTACGAGATTCTCGGGGCGCCACGCGGTACCGCGAGCGCGGCGCTGCGCGATGCGTACCACGCCGCATCGCGGAAGTTTCATCCCGATGCCCATCGACACCTCGACGCCGAGATGCGCAGCGCGGTCGAGCACATCGCCAAGCGGGTGACCGAGGCGTACTCCGTTCTGCGCGACCCACGCCGTCGCAAGCTCTACGACGAGCGGCTCGCACAGGGCGCCTCCGCGGGCGCGCGCATGCAGCTGGTCGAGGGCACGGTCGAAGCGGGACGCCGGGCCGCCGAAGAGCGGGGTGGGAAGACACCGAACGGGAAGCGCTATTTCACCCTCGCGCAAAACGATCTCGCCAAAGGCGACCTCAGCGCGGCGGCTCGCAACCTCCAGATGGCCTGCACCTTCGAGCCCGGCAACCAGCTGTTCAAGCAGAAGCTCGCAGAACTGAAGGCGAAGCTTCGCTAGGCTCGGGTTCGCGCTTCGCGCTTGCCCCCCCAAGGGCCCCTTCCTATTCTGCGCCCCGTGCGACCGCACAAGTTCGCGCTCGTTGTCGTCGCTGGCCTCGGCATCGCCTGCGGCGACCGGGGCGCGCCGGCGTCCGAGGCAGGCGGCGCGAGCACCTTGGGCGCTGCCTCCCCGGCAGCGCCGGACAAGAGCACGGACTCTCCCTCCAGCACGACCGCCCCCGCCAAGCCCGCGCGCCACGATCAGCCGCTGCCGGCGTTCGAGGGTACGACTCTCGAGGGGGAACGCCTCTCGGTGTCCACGCTTCTCGGCAAGCGCCTCGTCCTCTTCTTCTTCAACCCCGAGCTACCCGAGGCCGCGGTCATGGCGAAGGCCCTGGTGGCCATTTCCGGCCTGCGCGGCGACCAGAACTTCGAGATCGTGGGCATCGGCATGGGTGGGAACCGCAGCAAGCTCGACGCTTTCGTGCGTGAGCAGGGACTCAACTTCCGGGTGATCGATGACACGAGCGGCGCGATCGCGCAAAAGCTCGGCTTGCAAGTTCCCGTCGCTGTGGTCGGCGCCGACGCCGAGGGCTACGTGACGTTCGGTCTCGGCGGTTTCGCAAGCGATGTCCCAGACGCCCCGCGCGTGGCGGAGACCCAGCTGCGCAGCGACTTGCGCCTCCCCCCGGTGGGTGCGCAAACCGCCCCCGAGCTCGGCGAGCACCCGAAGGCGCCCGACTTTACGGCGGAGCGACTCGAGGGTGGCGAACGCTTTCACCTGGCGGCGCTCCGCGGGAAGCCCGTCCTCCTGGTTTTCTTTCTCCACACCTGCCCCCACTGCCACCACGCGCTTTCCTTCCTCAAGACCTACCTCCCCACCATTCCGGAGGACAAGCGCCCCGTCCTGGTCGGGGTGTCGGTCTCCGATCGCATCGACGCGGTGCGAGAGACACTGCGGGCCGACGGACTCGACTTCTTTCCCGTGCTCGTGGATCTCGACTACAAGGTAAGGGAGGCCTACGGGGCGATGGCGGGTGTCCCGGACCTCTTCTTGATCAGCGCCGACGGCAAGATCGAGGCCCGCACCGAAGGCTGGCGCGATGACCGGGATCCGCCGCTCATGAAGATGCGGATTGCAAAGCTGGCCGGCATCTCCGTGCCGATGCTGCTCAACCAGAACGGCTACAGCGGAAACGAGTTCTGCGCGGTCTGCCACGAAGCAGAGAAACGGACCTGGGAGGTCACCCATCACGCCGACGCCTTTCATACCCTCGTCACCCACGGCGCGGACAAGGACCCCGAGTGTGTGAGCTGCCACGTGGTGGGCTTCGGAAAGCCGGATGGCTACACCATTTCCCCGCCCGCACCGAGCCTCGAAGACGTGGGCTGCGAGAGCTGCCACGGCCGCGGCGGCCCGCACCTCTCACCCGGGCTCGTCAAAGACGGCAACTACGAGCCCCAGTGTCTGCACTGCCACGACCCGCAGCACTCCCTCGGCTTTAAGTACGCCGACTTCCTGCCCCGCATCTCCCACGCAGCGAATGCAAAGCTCGCGAGCCTGCCACTCGAGGAGAAGCGGAAGATCTTGCTCGCACGGGGGCGCCCACGCGACGACCTCTTGCCGACGACGGCGGCCTACGTGGGTTCGCAGGCCTGCCAAAGTTGCCATCCCGGGGAGTACGACACCTGGTCCAAGAGTCCCCACGCCCGGGCGATCGATGCGCTCTCGAAGCAGAGCAAGAGCGCGGACAGCGCTTGCCTCAAGTGTCACACCACCGGCTTCGGTCGAACCGGCGGCTTCCCGGTGGGCGAGAAGCCCGACGCGCACCCCGGCTTGGTCGGCGTCGGCTGCGAGTCCTGCCACGGCCCCGGGGGCGATCACGTGAAGGAGGGCTCGACGAAGGTTGGCACGATCGTGTCGCTCGGAGACAAGTGCGACTCCTGCGTGATCCTTCAGATCTGCGGCTCGTGTCACGATGCGGCCAACGACGCAGGCTTTGAGTTCCAGGTGAAAAAGAAGATCGAGGCCCAGAAGCACGGGACCAAAGAACCGGCCGCCGGCAAGGGAGCGCACAAAGAGAGCGCCGCACAAGACCCGGACCCTGGAGGCGCCCGGATCGCGGCTCTGGAGCGCGCTTTCGCGGCCCTCGATGCGCGCGGGGGCTGAGCCCTTGCCGAACATCCTCTCCCAGCTTTCCGACAGCGGCGTTCTCACCTTGACGATCGACCGCGAGGAAAAGCGCAACGCGCTAAACCGCGACACGCTCCACGAACTCGAGGCCGGCCTGGGCGAAGGGGGCGCAGACCCTCGGGTCAAGGTGATTGTGCTGCGCGGCGCGGGCGAGCATGCGTTCAGTGCGGGAGCGGACCTCGCGGAGCTGCGGGCCCACGAGACGATCGAGGCGTATCGGCAACACTTCGACTTGGTGGCCCGCGTGATCCTCGCCATGCACCGGGCCGGGCCGCCCGTCCTTGCCCGGGTGCAGGGCTTCGCCCTCGCGGGCGGCTGCGGCCTCGCGGTGGCGGCGGACTTTACGATCGCTGCAGAGAGCGCGGTTTTCGGTCTGCCGGAGATTGGAATCGGTCTTCTTCCGATGGTGGTCTCGGCTCCGATCTATCGCGCCACCGGCAGCCGCAAGGTGGTGCTCGACCTCATGCTGACGGGACGCCGAGTCGCGGCCCGCGAAGCCCTCGCGCTCGGTCTCGCAACGCGCGTCGTACCCGACGCCGCCCTCGACGCTGAGCTTGACTCGCTCGTGCGTACGCTTTGCGGCTACTCACCGACGGCGCTGCGCCTTGGCAAGGAGGCGGTACACACGATGTGCGAAATGGAATATGCAACGTCGCTCCGCTACCTGCGGGAGATGATCGTGCTCACCTCCCTCACCGACGATGCCAAGGAGGGGCTGAACGCCTTCTTCGAGAAGCGGCCGCCGGCGTGGAAGGGACGATGAGCGAGACGCTGCGCGGGCTTCTCGCTTCGGCGCGGGCGCTGGTCGAGGAACTCGCGGAGGAGGGAATCGACCGGATCGAGCGCGCGAAGGAGACGCCCGGGGCGGGGGATTCCCTCGCTGCCCCGGCGCGGGCGCCTGCCCCGGTCGAGCAAGCGGCGCCGTCTCCCAGCCGCCCCACCCTCGAAGAAGTCCGGGCGGTGCTCGGCGAGTGCACGCGCTGCCGCCTTTCCCAAGGCCGGACCCAGATCGTCTTCGGGGACGGCAACCCCCATGCCAAGCTTCTCTTCGTGGGCGAGGGGCCGGGAGAGCAGGAGGACCTGCGAGGCATCCCTTTCTGCGGCCGCGCGGGGGAACTCCTCACCAGCATGATCGAAAAGGGTCTCGGCATCGCTCGGAGCGAGGTCTACATCTGCAACATCGTGAAGTGTCGACCGCCCAACAACCGCACACCGCAGCCCGACGAAGTGGCGGCTTGTCGGCCGTTCCTCGACGGCCAGATCGAGGCGATCGGGCCGCGGGTCATCGTGGCCCTTGGCAAGCCAGCGGCAAGCCTCCTGCTGGCCCGGGACATCGCGATTACGAAGATTCGCGGCACCTGGCACGAGTACCGCGGGATCCCCGTGATGCCGACCTTCCATCCCGCGTTCGTGCTTCGTCAGTACACGCCTGAGAATCGCCGCCTCGTGTGGGAGGATCTCAAAGCCGCCCTCGCGCGAGCGCAGGATCCCCCCGCCTAGAGCTCAACGGGCCCCTCGGGCACGGCGTTCGCTTGCTCCTTGCGGTGTTGCGCGAGCCGGTCGCGCAAGCCGGGATCGTGGCGCGCGAGAAAGGCCGCGGCCAGAAGCGCGGCGTTGGTGGCGCCGGCTTTGCCGATGGCGAGTGTGCCGACCGGGATGCCACCGGGCATCTGCACCGTAGCGAGCAGCGCGTCGAGGCCGTGAAGCGCCGAGCTGTCGATCGGGACGCCGAGTACGGGCACAAGCGTCTGGGCCGCGATGACACCCGCGAGGTGTGCCGCGCCGCCCGCCCCGGCGATGATGACGTCGAGACCGCGCTTTTCGACCTCGCGAACGTACTCGCGCAGGCGGTCGGGGGTACGGTGGGCGGAGATCACGCGCACTTCGTAGGGGATGCCGAGCTTGGCGAGCATCTGCGCCGCCGGACGCATGGTCTCGAGGTCGGACTTGCTCCCCATCAGCACGGCAACCTGCGGCGCATCGTTGCCCTGCGGCTTCGCGCCTGCCCTTTTTGCCCGAACCCCCACGGCGCCGCCCTCCCTCGGATTCGCGCCGCAGTTTAGGTGCTCGGGGGTCGGGATTCGATAACCTCGCGCGGACGAGTGGGGAGAAGAGCATGCGCAGTGTGGTTGTGACCGGCCCCCGGTCCCTCGGCGTCGAGACGATTCCCGATCCGACGCCCGGTCCGGGCCAGCTCGTGCTGCGGGTGGGCGCCTGCGGAATCTGCGGCAGCGACCTGCACGCGCACCAGCTCGGCATCCTCCCGCGCGGGAGCGTCATGGGTCACGAGTTCTCGGGCGAGGTCATGGAGTCTGGCCACGGCTGGAAGGCGGGCGAGCGCGCCTGCGCGCTCCCGGCCCTCTCCTGCGGAACCTGCGAGCGCTGCCTCAGCGGGCTTGGCGTCTTCTGCACCCACGGCATGAAGGGGATTGGCCTCGGCCAGGCGGCGGGGGCGTATGCGGAGTACGTCGCTGTTTCCGCCCACCACATGGTGCGCCTTCCGGCCGGCGTCGACGCCCGCCAGGGCGCCTTGGTCGAGCCCCTCGCCGTGGGCCTGCATGCCGTGAACGTCGCGGCGCTGCGCACCGCGGAGAACGTTCTCGTCCTCGGCGCAGGCCCGATCGGACTCGCGACCCTCGTCTGGGCACGCCACTTTGGTGCGCGCTGCGTGATCGTGTCCGAAAAATCGCCGGGCCGTCGTGCCATGGCTGCGGCGCTCGGCGCCTCTGCCGTGGTCGATCCCGCGGACGCCAGCCTGCTCGGCGTCCTGCAGCATCTGGCCCCGAACGGTGTCGACGTCGTGTTCGAAGCGGTTGGGCTCCCGGGCCTCATCGCGTCGGCCCTCCAATCGCTCAAGTTCAGGGGCCGCGTGGTGGTGGTCGGCGTGTGCATGCAGCAGGACAGCTTCATGCCCTTTGCGGGGATCGCCAAGGAAGCGTCGCTGCACTTTGTGTTGGCCTATGAGAAGCGCGACTTCGAGTACACCGTAGACATGTTGGAGCAGGACCGCATCGCGCCGGCGCCGATGATCACCGACGTGGTCGGTCTCGACGACGTGGCCGCGGCGTTTGACGCGCTTGAGCGCCCGACCACGCAATCGAAGGTGATGGTTGTCCCCTGAGCTCTCGGCGCGCACCGCGCTGTGCGCCATCGTGCTTCACCCGGCAGGCCACACGCGTTCACCGTCGATGCACAACGCGGCGTTTGGCGCCCTCGGGATCGACGCCGTCTACCTCGCCTTCGACGTCCCGCCGGGGCGGCTTGGAGATGCGGTTTCTGGCGCGCGCGCCCTCGGGATCCGGCAGCTTGCGGTCTCGATTCCTCACAAAGAGGCGGTGATGGCGCACCTCGATGAGGTGGACCCGACCGCACGCCGGATCGGCGCGGTCAACACCGTGACGCTGCGCGGCGAGCGGCTCGTCGGATCGAACACCGACTGGCTCGGCGCAGTCCAGGCGCTCGAGCGCGAGACGAAGCTCTCCGGCACACGCGCCGTCGTGCTCGGTGCGGGGGGTGCGGCGCGAGCGGCGGTCTTCGGCCTGCTCGAACGGGGCGCACGGGTGGTCGTGTTAAACCGCACTCCCGAGCGGGCCCACGCCCTCGCCGCTGCGCTCGGAGCCCACGGCGCGGGGGGGCTCAGCGAGCTGCGGGCCGCCGAATACGACGTTCTCATCAACACGACCAGCGTCGGGCTGCATGAGGATCGCTCCCCCGTGGCCGCCGCTGCGCTCGCCCCGACAGCGCTCGTGATGGACGCCGTCTACGAGCCCGAGCAGACGCGGCTCTTGCGCGACGCAAAGGCGCGGGGAGCCCGCGCGCTCTCGGGAAAATGGTGGCTCGTGTATCAAGCCGCGGAACAGCTTCGGCTCTGGACGGGCCGGGACGCCCCCATCGAGGCCATGGCCGAAGCCTTCGACCGGGCCGGGCGGAGCTAGCCGGTGTAATCCCACTTGCGCTTGTTCTCGGTGATCTGCTCGGGCGTCGGGCGGGGCTTGTCGACCTTGGCCGGCACTTTGAACTGGTCCTTGAACTCGACGATCTTGGCGTTTAGGGCGGTGTCGTCGCGAAACACGCCCGGCACCTGCTCGTCCTCGAAGATCGCCTCCCACGGGCACTCGGGCTCGCACACGCCGCAGTTGATGCATTCTTCGGGGTCGATGTACAGCTGATTGGGAAAGGTGGCGGTGTCGGTAGCGGTGTAGCCATAGATGCAGTCGACGGGGCAAACCTCCACGCAGCTCTGGTCGACGCAGTCCCGGCACAGACGAGTGATCACCCAGGCCATGGCTTCTTCCTGCTCTCCTTGTCTTGGCACCGCGCGGCTTAGCGGAGCTTGGCTTCCTTGTAGACCACGTGCTTTCGGGCCACAGGATCGTATTTCTTGAGTTCGAGCTTGTTCGGCGTATTGGTTCGATTCTTTGCCGTCGTATAGAAGTGGCCGGTGCCGGCGCTCGACTCAAGCTTGATCTTCTCGCGCTTGCTTTTTCTGGCCATCGTTGCCTCGGACGGCGCCCGGGCGCCGAAAGATGGGGTTAGCGCGCCGGGGGCTCGGGTACAGCCGCGCCGCTCTTGGTGAAGGCGCGCACGCGACGGTCCCCCTCGTGCTTGATGCGGACTCGGCTCGGCTTTCCGCTCGCGGGATCGACCAGCATCACATTCGAGAGGTCGACGAAGCCCTCCTTCTCGACGATGCCCCCGGTCTTGCTGGCTTTGCGGCCCGGCTTAACGTGCCGCTTTTGCAGGCGGACGCCCTCCACGCGCACGCGCTCGGCCTTCCGGTCGACGGCGAGCACGCGACCCTGTTTGCCGCTCGAGCGGCCGACGCCGCCCACAACCTGGACGAGGTCGCCCTTGCGAATTCGAAACGCCATGGCGAACCCCTCTCCAGTGGGCGGAGAGTAGTGCTTCAGCCGCAGGCGTGCGTCAACCCCCGCACCCGCTTGTTCCGGGGCGCGCGGCGGTCGAGGCGGAGAAGGGCGGGTGGTAGTATCCCGCGGGTGGCGGGCCGGTTGCGCAGGGTGTCGCTCATCGCCGCGGGCGCCGTCGCCGTCGGCGTGGGGGCCTGCCAGCTCTTCTTACCCGAGCGTTTTGCGGTCAATGCCCCGCTGCGTCAGCTCCTGCTCGGTCGCGGAATTGCCCCCCCTTCGGTCGAGACGGTCGGGCAGCGGCTTCGGGTTCCGCAGGGTTTTGGCGTGGGGCGCTATGCCGAGGGCATCCCCGGAGCGCGCTTCTTGCGCTTTACGCCCACCGGCGACCTGCTGGTGAGCGCTCCCCGGGAGGGGAAGATCGTGCTCTTGGAGCGCGACACCCATGGGAGCGGGCGCGCCGAGGGCGCACGCACGCTCATCGCAGGCTTAAACCGTCCCCACGGCATGGACCTGCACGACGGCTGGCTCTACATCGCCGAGACGGACGCCATCGGGCGCGTGCGATTTGACCCGGCGACGCGCGAGACGAGCGGCGCCTTCGAGCGCATCGTGACCGGACTCCCGGCCGGTGGGAATCATTGGACGCGCACGCTGCGCTTCGGACCCGACGGGAAGCTTTACGTTTCGGTGGGATCGAGTTGCAACGTCTGCCTCGAGCAGGACCCGCGACGCGCCGCGATGCTGCGCTTCGAGCCCGATGGTTCGAACATGGAGATCTTCGCGAGCGGCCTGAGAAACTCGGTCGGCTTCGACTGGCAGCCCGCTACGGGCGATCTCTACGCCACGGACAACGGTCGCGATTTGCTCGGCGACGATTTTCCTCCGTGCGAGCTCAACCTCGTGGTCAAGGGCGGCTTCTACGGCTGGCCCTATGCCAACGGGGACCGCGTACCGGACCCCGATTTCGGTGCGGGCCACGAGGCCGAGATCGCGCGCAGCCGACCCCCCGTGCATGGCTTCCGGCCGCACAATGCGCCGCTCGGGATGACCTTCGTGCGGGGCGAGAACGCGCCCTCCGAGCTGAAAGGAGCTGCACTCGTCGCCCTCCACGGCTCGTGGAATCGCACCAAGAAGGACGGCTACAAGGTGGTGTCGCTTCACTGGGGAGCGGACGGTGCGATCACCGAACGTGATTTTTTGACAGGCTTCCTCAAGGACGAGGACGTGATCGGCCGGCCCGTCGACGTTGCGGAGGGCCCAGACGGCGCCTTCTACGTGTCCGACGACTATGCGGGCTCTGTCTATCGCGTGGCGTTCGGCCAAGCGCCGCAGGCCTCGCCGCCTGCGTCCGCCCCTGCCAGCCTGCCAGCGAATCCCCTCGCGGCGCTCCCCGCCTCGGAGATCGCGCAAGAGAGCGCACGCGGCGAGGCTTTGTTCGAGCGTTATGGCTGTGCCGGCTGCCATGTGCCCGAAGCTGCGGAAAAGGGCGTCGTCGCAAAGCCTCTTCTTGGCCTCGCAAAGCGCTACAGCCTTCCGAGCCTCGAAGCGTTTCTCGCCGCACCGACGCCGCCGATGCCCCTCTTCCCGCTTTCAGAGAGCGAACGGCATGCGCTCGCCATACACCTTCTAGCGACGCGGCCTTAGGGGAGGCGCACATCGTGCGCGCGGGACGCTCGCACGGCTTTCCGCCGAACCCAGACTAGGAGAGCTTCATGCGGGGGGCATAGACGACGATCCCGTCGTCGCGGCGGCGAGGCTCGACCCGCCCCTCGTCATCCAACACGTCGAGTCCGCCAATCACCATCAGCATGCGTGTACGCATCTGCGTGACAGGATCGGCCTTCGGGAAGAGCGACTGCCAGACCTCCCATGCGCTGGCACTTCCGCGGGGAGCGGCGAGCTTGCCGAGGGCACGCGCGATGCGCTGCACGCGCACCTCGTAGAACAGGAGAGCCTCGTCGATCGCGCGCGCCGGTCGATCGATGACGCCTCCATGTGCGGGCAGGAGGGTGCGAAAGCTTCGAGCGCGCAGCCGGCGCAGGCTCGCGAAGTACTCGACGAGACCGCGAAAGCGTGGCGTTCGCCGCAGCGGATCGCGCGGATCGGGAGGCTCGTCCAGAAAGTAGGTGTCGGTGAAGGGGACGGCGTCACCCATGAGATGGTCGCCGGTCATGAGCGTTCGGCTCTCGGGCTCGCACAGCAAAAGGTGTCCCGCGGTGTGGCCGGGGGCGTGCAGCACCTCGAGCTCGAACTCCTTGAACGCGATGCGCTCGCCATCGCGCAATCGACGATCGACCCGAGTGGCCTCGCAGAGCGGCGGATCTTCCAAGAGCCAGCGCCTGCGCATTGCGGTTTGCTTCTCGATCACGGCGGCCGGTACGCCGTACTCGTGGAACAAGGCGTTCGTCGCTTCGATGGCCTCGTCGCGCTCCGCGCTCCAGGCTTCAATCGTCGGCGCCTCGACCTCGTGGGCCCAGACCTCGAGCTGGGCGCCGGCATCGCGCAGGGACTGGGCTTGGCCGAGGTGATCGCCGTGGTGGTGTGTGAGAATCACGCGCTCGACCTCCTCGAGACCGTGCCCGAGGGCGTCGAACGCGGCTTCAAGGGCGGCCCGGGAGGCGGGGCTCTTCACGCCCGTATCGATCAAGCTGAGCGGGTCGCCAAGAATGACGTAGATCTGTACAGGCCCGACCTCCCACGGCGTGGGGAGAACGAGCTGCTGAAGCCGCGGCAGCGCAGGCACCGGTGCACGGTGGAGGCCGAAGCCGGGAGATTCCGGCGCGCTCTCGATCATGTGCCTTCGAGTCTAGCGGCGGTACCGTGGGAGGGGCAGCGAAGGAGGCCTGTATGGAGTACCGACACATTGCCGTCACGCACGAGGACGCCTTTACCTGCGTCACCATGCAGCGCCCGGAGCGGCGCAACGCCTTGTCCGAGGAGCATCTGCGCGAGCTCCTCCACGCGTTCCGTGAGATCGCCGAGAGCAAAGCGCGCGGCGTCATCGTCGCGGCCGAAGGGCCCGTCTTCTCCGCCGGTCATGACTTTGCGGACATGGACGGGCGCGACCTTGCGGGAATGCGGCGGCTTCTCGCCGTGTGCGCCGAGCTGATGCAGACACTTCCCGCGATGCCGCAGGTGGTGATCGCACAGGTCCAGGGTCTTGCCACTGCGGCGGGCTGCCAGCTCGTGGCGAGCTGCGACCTCGCAATTGCCGCAGCTTCCGCGCAGTTCGCCGTGCCGGGCGGTCGCGGCGGCTGGTTTTGCACGACCCCGGGCGTGGCGCTTGCCCGCGCCGTGGGACGAAAGCACGCGCTCGAGATGCTCCTCACGGGCGACCCGATCGACGCCGCGACTGCGCAGGCCTTCGGGCTTGTGAACCGCGTCGTACCCGATGCGCAGCTCGCTGCCGAAACGCGCGCCCTGCTTACGCGAGCGACCCGCGGCAGCGCGGCTTCGAAGGCGATCGGCAAACAGGCCTTTCACCGTCAGGTCGATCTCGATTTGCCGGCCGCGTACGCGTACGCGGGTGAGGTGATGAGCGCGGCCTCCCAGAGCGCGGATGCGCGCGAGGGCCTGCGCGCCTTTCTTGAAAAGCGAAAGCCTCGATTCCAAGATCGTTAGCGCCATGGGGAGGCCCCTGCTCCGGCGCCAAGCCCGGGGTGGGCGCAGCAGATCCGGGAGGCCTATCTTTTTGCGACGGGGCGCTGCTGCTCCTCGCTCGAGTCTATGCCGTTCACGCTTGCCCATCCTGCCGCTGCGATTCCCCTGCGACGCGTTCTCGGGTCGTACGCGGTGCTCTCCGCCCTTGTGATCGGGAGCCTCACGCCGGATCTCTCGTACTTTGTGCCGGTCCGAGTCCCGCGCGGTGCGAGCCACAGTCCTCTTGCGCTCCTTTGGTTCTGCCTGCCCATGGGACTTTCCGTGTACGTTGCTTTTCATGCTTTCCTAAAGCGGCCCCTGGTTTCGCTCCTTCCCTCGTACCTTCGCCGCCGGCTAATTCCAATGGTGGACCATCCGGGCGGGCTTCCCGCAGTCCCCTGGGCCGGCGTTGTGGTCTCGCTCGTCGCGGGCGCGACCACGCACATCCTGTGGGATGCCTTCACCCACAGCGGCGCACCCGCAGCACGACAGGTGGCGAGCACCGCGATCGGCTTCTTTTTGCTCGCTTTCTTTTCCCTGCGCTGGCTTCGCAGCGCCGTCCCGTCTGCCACAGACGGAGACTTTGCCATCGCGCCGCGTCTTCGTGCGGGCCTGCTCATGCTCGTGCTGCTGGCATGGGGGCTCCTCGCGCTCCCCTCGGCCGCGCCGCTTCTGCGGCACGGCCTCACCCCTCGCGCCTTCGAGAATTTCGTCGCGCGCGCCCTCGTCGTGGGCAGTTCGGCCTCGGCGATCGCGCTCATGCTGTTCGGTGTGCTCTGGCATCTCGCCCAAGGGGATCGGCGCCCGCAGAACCCGGGGTCTGCGGTGCAAGAGCGCTGAGACCAGTTCGCGTTCGATGATCCTCACCGTCACTGCCAACGCTGCGATCGATCGCACCCTGTGCATCGAAGAGCTTTCCCCCGGAAGGCTCCATCCTGCAGCGTCCGATCACGCCCAGGCCGGAGGCAAGGGAGTGAACGTGGCGCGCGTGCTGCATGCCTTCGGCGTTCCCGTGCATGCGGTCGTTCTGGTCGGGGGTGAGGCGGGAGATTGGATCGTAAAAGACCTCGAGCGCGCACAGATTCCCTGCAGCGCCGTGCGTGCCAGCGGGGAGTCGCGCACCTGCCTTGAACTTCTCGAAACAAAGTCGGGACGCACCACACAAATCCATGGCGCAGGCGTCATCGCCGATCCGGCGGTCGCGCGCGCCCTCATCGCGCAAACCGCGGAGCTCGCACGAGGCGCCGACTGGGTCGCCATTTGCGGCAGCCTGGCCCGGGGCTTGCCGGCGGACTCGGCGGGGGCTCTGGTTCAGGCTGCGCGAGGGGCGGGCGCGCGGGTTGCCGTGGACACAAGCGGCGGCGCTCTGCGAAGTGCCTGGTCGCAGGGGCCGGAGCTTGTGCGCGTCAATCGTGAGGAGCTGGCCGCGGTGCTCGGGGCTCCGCGCCAGGGCGTCCCGGCGCCGCCCTATCCTGCGCTCGGTGCAGTCTCGATGGGCGTCATCTCCGACGGTGCTTTGCCCATCGAGGCATGGTGCGAAGGCGGGGGGAGGTGGCAGCTCGTGCCGCCGCGTGTTTCCGTCCACAACACCATCGGGTGTGGAGATGCCATGCTGGCGGGCCTGCTGAAGGCGCTTTGCGAAGGCCGCTCCTTCGACCATTCGCTCCTTGCCGCGACTGGGCTCGCGGCCGCCCAGGCCGAGTCGCGATACGCGGGGGTCGTGGACCCCGTACGGGCGCGGACCCTCGCGCACGCGCTTTGCGCAGGGGGCGGCTTGGAGACTCGTGCGTAGCGACGATTGCGCTCCGCGCAACCCTCTGGCATGAAGACGCGTCTTCGTCGCCCGCCCGCCGGGGAGAAGCCGGTGTATGTTCCCTGCCGTCGTTTTTTGACGAGGGAGCGAGAGGCCGCGCGCTTGGAAGATCGCGAACAAGGACCAGAGAGCGTCATCCTGGATCGGGCGGGAGGGCAGGTCGCGTCGCGCGCGGGAACGGCAGTGCGAGTGCGCGTCCTCGTCTTCGCCCTCGCCGCCGTACTGCCTTTGGTGGTGGGCCAAATCCACAGAGATCTCCTCCCCCCGGACGATCTTCGGGAGGCCGAGGTCGCCCGGGAGATGTGGGCGGGCGGTGACTATGTGGTGCCGCGGCTCGCGGGGCTCCCTTTCGTGGAGAAGCCCCCCGGCTTCCAAGCGGTGGTGGCATCGGCCTACGCCCTCACCGGCGGCCCGACCACCGCCGCCGCAAGGGCGGTCACGGCGGGGTTCGCGCTCCTCACCCTTCTCGCGGTGTTCTTGCTCGGAAAAGACGCGCTGGGTGTGGAGGGCGCCGGCCTGGCCGTAGCCTTCTTGGCCTTCTCCTCGCGCTTTTGCCGAACCGCCCACACCGTGCTTTTGGACAACGCCCTCACGACGGCGCTTGCGTTTGCGCTGCTGTTCGTGTGGCGCGGACTTGGCGAACGCGACGCGCGCGCCAAAGAAAGGGCGTACGCGGCCGCGGCGCTTTGCCTTGGGATCTCGTTCCTGTTCAAGGGATTCGTGGGCCCGGTGCTCTTCGGCGCGGGCGCTCTTACCTATTTCGCTGCCACGCGCCGCTTCGGCGAACTGCGCAGCGCACTTCGCCCGCTTCCGATCGCCGCCTTCCTGTTGCCGGTCCTCTGCTGGGTCGTGCCCTTCGTCGAACACGCCTCGCCCGATCTCGCGCGCGCGTTCTTCATCGAGAACCACTTTGGTCGCGCATTCACGGGCTACGCCAGCAATGTTCGCCCGCTCTACTTCTATGCGCTTGACCTGTGGCCGGCCTTCTTGCCCGCCGCCGTGCTGCTTCCGTTCGCGGCGTTTTCCGCGTTCCGCAAGCGCCGCACGGCCGGTGGAGAGGCGGGCATTTTCTTCCTCTCGTTCGCGGCGGGCCCACTCCTGCTCCTTTCCTTTTCCAAGGCCAAGGACTCTGTCTATGCGCTCCCCGCCTACCCCGCCCTCGCGCTCCTAGTTGCGACCTGGTGCGAGGAGAAGCTGCGGCTGCACGGGCGCTGGGCGCAGCAAGGCACTGCAGCCACGGGCCTCGCGGCCGCGGGAGCGGCGAGCGCCGCGATCGTCGCGACCGTCTGGCTCGGCGGATTCTCGTGGAGCGTGGCCGGCGCCAGCGTCGCGCTGGCTTCTCTTTCGATCGTCGCTTTGTGGCTCGGGCGCAGGGGTGATTTGCGCAGCGTCTGGGCGGTGGGCGCAGGCATGGCTGCGCTCGGCTGGATCCTTTGGTTTAGCGGCCCCCTCGCTCAGCACGAGGTCGCGCGCCGCAGCATTCGGGGGCCCGTCGAAGCCGCGCTCGCGATCGTGGGCAACCGCACGGTTTTGCTGCTCGATCCGAGCGACGGGCTGCGGGGGGCTTCAAGCTTCTGGCGCAACCGCACCGCCGAAGAGGTGCTGGACCCGCCCAGCTTCGTGCACCGCCTGCTCGAGGATCCAAATGCAGTGGGACTGTTCCACATGACGCTTCGGGATCGCTTCCTCGAGCACTTGCGCAGCGCCTTCGCTCAGCTCGGCGCCGAACCGGTCTTGGAAGCCGCGGTCCCGGCCGGGGACAATCGCGTGGTGCTCCTGTGGAGGGCGCGACCCGCGACGGGGGCGCCGGCGGGATACGCGTCCTCGGCCGCCCAGTAGCCAGAAGCGCGAAGGCGCCGCCCGTCCGCTCCGAGGGGAGCGGAAGGACGGCGCCTTGGCAAAGAGGTCCCACCGTCGCGCTACTCTCCCACCGGGGAAGCCCGGCAGTACCATCGCCGAAGTGGGGCTTAACTTCCGTGTTCGGAATGGGAACGGGTGTGGCCCCCACTCTATGGACGGTGGGAAAACCGAATACTGTGTCAGCGGCCTGCACCGGCGCGCTCGGACAAACGAATAGCTTTCTGGGCACAGAGCGAGAGTGCGCAAAACGGGCTGTGGTCAAGCCTCACGGGCGATTAGTACCGGTCAGCTCCACGCATTGCTGCGCTTCCACCTCCGGCCTATCAACGTCCTCGTCTCGGACGGCCCTTCAGGGGACCGAAGTCCCAGGGAGATCTCATCTTGGAGTGGGCTTCCCACTTAGATGCTTTCAGCGGTTATCCCATCCGCACTTGGCTACCCGGCTGTGCCGCTGGCGCGACAACCGGTACACCAGAGGTGCGTCCATCCCGGTCCTCTCGTACTAGGGACAGCTCTCCTCAAATCTCCAACGCCCACGGCAGATAGGGACCGAACTGTCTCACGACGTTCTAAACCCAGCTCGCGTGCCACTTTAATCGGCGAACAGCCGAACCCTTGGGACCTGCTTCAGCCCCAGGATGTGACGAGCCGACATCGAGGTGCCAAACCTCCCCGTCGATGTGAACTCTTGGGGGAGATCAGCCTGTTATCCCCGGCGTACCTTTTATCCGTTGAGCGATGGCCCTTCCATGCGGAACCACCGGATCACTAAGGCCTGCTTTCGCACCTGCTCGACTTGTAGGTCTCGCAGTCAAGCTCCCTTATGCCTTTACACTCTGCGGCTGGTTTCCAATCAGCCTGAGGGAACCTTCGCGCGCCTCCGTTACTCTTTTGGAGGCGACCGCCCCAGTCAAACTACCCGCCACGCAGTGTCCCCGTCCCGGATGACGGGACTGGGTTAGAACGGCAGCACAGCAAGGGTGGTATTTCAAGGTTGGCTCCACCGAGACTAGCGTCCCGGCTTCAAAGCCTCCCACCTATCCTACACGTGTTGAACCGACGTTCACTGCGAAGCTGTAGTAAAGGTGCACGGGGTCTTTCCGTCTTGCCGCGGGTCGACGGCATCTTCACCGCCTTTTCAGTTTCGCTGAGTCTCTGGTCGAGACAGTGGGGAAGTCGTTACGCCATTCGTGCAGGTCGGAACTTACCCGACAAGGAATTTCGCTACCTTAGGACCGTTATAGTTACGGCCGCCGTTTACTGGGGCTTCGGTTCATCGCTTCGCACCCGAAGGCACTAACGAGTTCCCTTAACCTTCCAGCACCGGGCAGGCGTCAGACCCTATACGTCCACTTCCGTGTTCGCAGAGTCCTGTGTTTTTAGTAAACAGTCGCTACCCCCTGCTCTCTGCAACCTCGAATCGCTCTGGGAGCAAGTCCCGTCACGGCTCGAGGCACACCTTCTCCCGAAGTTACGGTGTCAATTTGCCGAGTTCCTTGACCAGAGTTCTCTCAAGCGCCTTGGCATGCTCTGCCCACCTACCTGAGTCGGTTTACGGTACGGTCACCAAAAGAGCTCCCTACGAGGCTTTTCTTGGAAGCATGGGATCATCGACTTTGTGAGCCTTACGGCTCTCGACGTCACCTCTCGGCGTTTGGAATGGAAGCGTGGATTTGCCTGCGCTTCCCGCCTACAGGTTTGTACCGGGACGTCCAGCACCCGGATCGACTACCCTTCTCCGTCCCCCCTTCGGTCAAACGCTCTCTTAGTGGTACGGGAATATTAACCCGTTTCCCATCACCTACGGCTTTCGCCCTCGGCTTAGGGACCGACTAACCCTGAGAAGATTAACTTTACTCAGGAACCCTTAGGCTTACGGCGAACAGGTTTCTCACCTGTTTTATCGCTACTCGTGTCCGCATAAGCACTTCCAGGGCCTCCACCCGTCGTTTCCGTCGAGCTTCACAGGCGACTGGAACGCTCCCCTACCGCTCGTAACACCCGAAGGTGTCACGAACCCGCAGCTTCGGTACCATGCTTGAGCCCCGTTACATTTTCGGCGCGGGTTCACTAGACCAGTAAGCTATTACGCACTTTTTGAAGGATGGCTGCTTCTAAGCCAACCTCCTGGTTGTCTAAGCGCTCCCACATCCTTTCCCACTTAGCATGAATTTGGGGACCTTAGCTGGCGGTCTGGGTTGTTTCCCTCTCGACCACGGACCTTATCGCCCGCAGTCTGACTCCCTCGCTGCACTTGCCGGTATTCGGAGTTTGGTTGGGTTCGGTAATCTGGTAGGACCCCTAGCCCATCCAGTGCTCTACCTCCGGCAGTGATCACGGGAGGCTATACCTCAATATATTTCGGGGAGAACCAGCTATCTCCGAGTTTGATTGGCCTTTCACCCCTAGCCACAGCTCATCCGGGTAGTTTTCAACCTACTGCGGTTCGAGCCTCCACTCGGTTTTACCCGAGCTTCACTCTGGCCATGGCTAGCTCACTCGGTTTCGGGTCTACCCCCGGCAACTTGACGCCCTGTTCAGACTTGCTTTCGCTACGGCTCCACCTTGCGGCTTAACCTTGCTGCCGAGGAGTAACTCGCGGACCCATTAAACAAAAGGTACGCAGTCACCCTTTGCGACACCCGAAGGTGTCGCCATAGGGCTCCCACTGTATGTAGGCAAACGGTTTCAGGTCTATTTCACTCCCCTCACCGGGGTTCTTTTCACCTTTCCCTCGCGGTACTGGTTCACTATCGGTCGCCAGGTAGTACTTAGCCTTGGATGATGGTCCACCCAGATTCCCACGGGGTTTCACGTGCCCCGTGGTACTTGGGATACTCCTAGGGCTCGCTTGGATTTCGCATACGGGGCTATCACCCTCTGTGGCCGGCCTTTCCAGACCGTTCCGCTATCCGCCCGAGTCCCACGTCGGAGTCCCGCAACCCCGGCGTGAATTGCTTCACGCCGGTTTAGGCTGATCCCTCTTCGCTCGCCGCTACTAGGGGAGTCTCGGTTGATTTCTGTTCCTCCAGGTACTGAGATGTTTCAGTTCCCTGGGTTCGCTTCCAGCACCTATGAATTCAGTGCAGGATGACCGGGCATGACCCCGGCCGGGTTTCCCCATTCGGACATCTCCGGATCAAAGCCTGGTTAGCGGCTCCCCGGAGCTTTTCGCAGCTTCCCACGTCCTTCATCGCCTCCTGGCGCCAAGGCATCCACCGTCTGCCCTTACTCGCTTGACCATAAGCCCGTCGCATTCCGACACGTCCGGCGAACCGGACGCGCCGGTGCATGCTTACAGCGCACTCAACGCTCTGGACCCAAAAAGCTATTCGGTTGTCAAAGAGCGCCGGCGCTCCGCGGGCCCGCAGGTCCGCGGCTCTCCGACTCCGGCCTGTTTCGGGCCGGGCGTCCTCGAGGGACGCGCTTTCAACACACTCGCGCGATTCGGACTCGCGCACGAAAACCTGGTGGAGCTGATCGGGATCGAACCGACGACCTCAGGCTTGCAAAGCCCGCGCTCTCCCAGCTGAGCTACAGCCCCGACCCGATGAATCGATCCGACGAACGCTCCTCGATTCGACTGAGCCGCCGCCCCGGCGCGTCGCCCGCGCCGTTCGAGCGCCTGCTTGGAGCGTGGTGGGCCTAGGTAGATTTGAACTACCGACCTCCCGCTTATCAGGCGGACGCTCTAACCAACTGAGCTATAGGCCCGGCTCTCCGAACTCGACCTCGACCCATTTCCCCACCCGACCCTCGCCGGGCCCGCTCGAAGCACCCCCCGAGCGCAGCACTACTTTCGTCCCGGTCTCCAAAAACGGAATAGCGTGCGGCAGACGGTGAGAGGCAACCGACCGAAAGTCCCCCGATTGAACGAGTGACCGGGAGAACCCGGGATTCAGACTCTCGTGGGCGACGCATCGCGCCGCTCGGTGTCGGTTTTGACCTAGTTTGCGGGTCGGCCTCATCGGCCGACGTTGCACCCTAGAAAGGAGGTGATCCAGCCACAGGTTCCCCTACGGCTACCTTGTTACGACTTCACCCCAATCACCACTCAAACCTTGGACGGCTCCGTCCTTGCGGTTGGGTCACCGGCTTCTGGTTCAAGTAGCTTTCGTGGTGTGACGGGCGGTGTGTACAAGGCCCGGGAACGTATTCACCGCGGCATGCTGATCCGCGATTACTAGCGATTCCGCCTTCATGGAGTCGAATTGCAGACTCCAATCCGAACTGAGACCGGCTTTTTGGGATTTGCTCCACCTCGCGGATTCGCAGCCCTTTGTGCCGGCCATTGTAGCACGTGAGTGGCCCTGGGCATAAAGGCCATGAGGACTTGACGTCATCCCCACCTTCCTCCGGCTTAACACCGGCAGTCCCATTAGAGTGCCCAGCTTGACCTGATGGCAACTAATGGCAGGGGTTGCGCTCGTTGCGGGACTTAACCCAACACCTCACGACACGAGCTGACGACAGCCATGCAGCACCTGTCTTGGAGCTCCCGAAGGCACCCTCCTGTTTCCAGGAGGTTCTCCAGATGTCAAGCCCAGGTAAGGTTCTTCGCGTTGCTTCGAATTGAACCACATGCTCCACCGCTTGTGCGGGCCCCCGTCAATTCCTTTGAGTTTTAGTCTTGCGACCGTACTCCCCAGGCGGGGTGCTTAACGCGTTAGCTGCGGCACCGCGGGGGTCAATACCCGCGACGCCTAGCACCCAAAGTTTACGGCGTGGACTACCAGGGTATCTAATCCTGTTTGCTCCCCACGCTTTCGCGTCTCAGCGTCAGTCACCGTCCAGGTGGCCGCCTTCGCCACTGGTGTTCCTCCCGATATCTACGAATTTCACCTCTACACCGGGAATTCCACCACCCTCTCCGGGACTCGAGCGAGGCAGTTTCGAGTGCAGTTCCGGAGTTGAGCTCCGGGCTTTCACACCCGACTTGCCAAGCCGCCTACACGCGCTTTACGCCCAGTGATTCCGAACAACGCTTGCGCCCTCCGTATTACCGCGGCTGCTGGCACGGAGTTAGCCGGCGCTTCCTTTAGAGGTACCGTCACTTCCCCGGGATTATTCACCCCAAGAACATTCTTCCCTCTCGACAGAGCTTTACGACCCGAAGGCCTTCATCGCTCACGCGGCGTTGCTGGGTCAGGCTTGCGCCCATTGCCCAAAATTCCCGACTGCTGCCTCCCGTAGGAGTCTGGACCGTGTCTCAGTTCCAGTGTGGCTGGTCGTCCTCTCAGACCAGCTACCCATCACTGCCTTGGTGAGCCATTACCTCGCCAACTAGCTAATGGGGCGCGGGCTCATCTTCAGGCGATAGCTTTCAAGAAGAGGCCATCTTTTACCGCAAAGTCCGAGGACCTCGTGGTCTTGCCCGGTATTAGCGCAGGTTTCCCCGCGTTGTCCCGAACCCGAAGGCAGATTACCCACGTGTTACGCACCCGTGCGCCGCTTTACTCAGGGCCGAAGCCCCTTTCTCGCTCGACTTGCATGTCTTAAGCACGCCGCCAGCGTTCGTTCTGAGCCAGGATCAAACTCTCCAGTTTGAACTTGGCCGAGAACGGCACTCGCTTTCGCGAAATGCCGACTCGTTGTCCGGAAATGTGGAAAGCTGCCGGCCGAGGCTGGCCGCTTTCCACGATGATCATATTCAAGGCCCGTCACCGTCTCCCCGAGCCGAACCCGCAGGCGTAAACCCGCGAGGCCCGACTCGAGAGACCGCACGCTATTCCGTTTTCAAAGACCGAAACGAAGCCCTTTAGAGCT
>DATGZK010000055.1:0-8255 GCA_035489755.1 Myxococcota bacterium | reverse complement strand
AATCGGCTGCGCCAGGCACGCCAAGCTGGACGCAGGACCACCTCCCTTCGGATGGGGTGGGTCCGTGCCTTGACCCTCTGCCTGTGGGCTCGGGCCGCCACGAGCCTGCATCGCGCGTAGCACTGAGTGCTCGGCCGCGGGTCTGCGCGCAGCCGTCGACGATCGTCCACCACGCCTTCCTCGCCGCTTAGTGCGGTCGCTCACGTCGCCCCTTCCGGTCCGTCCTCACGAGACGATTGCCTCTCGCGTTCCCGGGCGGACTCAACCCACGCTTCCGGTGCGCGATTTCCCTGGATTCGGCGATACCGGTCGTCTCTCGCTCGGGCGTAGTCTTCCTCGGCTCCGCGTTGCACCACGTTCGCGGAAGCCGTCGGCGCCGCGAGCTCGCGGGGCGTCTTTTCGCCATTCAGGCGCGCCTCGCTGAGCTGCGGCGTCGGCTCGTTTCGTGGCACTCCGAAGGCAGGGCCGACCTCGGTGCAAATTTACCGCCGCTCGCCCTCGAGCGGCGTATGCTCTCCGAGGCTCCGCGTTCACCATCTTCCGCGGAGCGCCGGCGCCGAGAGCTCGCCAAGCTCGGAACCCCGACCACGACGGGGGCCGGCCTGCCGCCGAGCTTCGGTGCCGGTCCGTCACGCGGAGTCCCCTACGATCGGCACCCCGGCGAGCCACCCCTCGGCGCTGACCTTGGCCCCGAGCACGATGGCTCGCGCGTAACAGAGCCGCTCCGCGCTGAAAAGCGCCTCGAGCTGCACCGCGAGCGCGAACGCTTCGTTCTGCGCCGCGCTTTGAACGGGATCACCTTGCCCATCACGCGTCGGCCTTTGCCTTTGCCTCCGCTCGCCTGAGCTCCGTGAGCTCCTCCGCCCTCTTCGCCCTGGCCACGGCGAGCCACCTCTCGACAACGACGTCCCTTCCACGCCCTCGCGCGGCCGCGACCTCGACCATAAACGCCTTCCAGCGCTCGGCGCCGAGCACGAGCTTGAGCTGCTCAATAGTGAGATCGCCCGTGCCCATCTCCCTTTGCTCCCCCGCTCGCCCTTGAGCGGCGTATGCTCTCCGAGGATCCGCGTCCACTACTTCCGCGGAGCCTCCGGCGCCGAGAGCTCGCCAAGCACTGACCCCCGATTCGACATTGAAAAGGGGAGGCGGCTTGCCGCTGAGTTCCGGCGCCGGTCCTGTCATGTGGCGCCCGTCCGGCTCATCGCCGGCGAGTAGCAAGTCGATCTCCACGTCGGTCAGCACGCGCGTGCATTCACGCCCGCCGTCGGACGTCAGGATGCGGTCGGCGCGCTCGAGGAGGATCTCCACGAGATCTGCGTCGAAGGGGGAGCCACCGACGGTGCGGACGAGGTCGCTCAGGCGCCGGCCTCTGGCCGCCGCTCTCACGCCGCCTCGCCTGGCCCGGTACTTCGCGCCCTTGGGCTTAGCCGTCACTTCTTCACTTCGCGAGCGCTGAGTCTCTTCCTCACCGCTGCCTCGAATGCCTTGCCTTGGAGCGCAGCAACGTCTTGCGCCTCGCCCTTGCTAAAGCCCATTTCCTCGAGCTTCGCCAAGAGCCTCCTCTCGATCTCCGCCACGGTGGGCTTAGCCTTCATCGATCGACTCTCGATCGGGAATCGGCGGACGGCTTGTCGGTGCTCATGCGGGCGTAGATTGCGGCTCTCATTCCTCCCTCCTCGCCGCGCTCCGCGTCCTCGATCTCCTGCTCGGAGACGTTGCGGACGATGGCGCGCTCATTGAGCCATGCCGCAGGGATCAGCCATTTGCGGTATGGCTTGCCCTCCTCGACGCACTCGAACTCGGGCAGCTCGGCAAGAGAGGCCGCGACCTCGACCTCCAGGAGGGCGCGCCCCTTCGCGCCTTCGTTCCCATCGAGCGGCACAATGGAGAGCCACACGCGATGAGCCACTCGCCGGTCATGTAGGTGTCCTCGCCGTCGAGAAAGGTTTCCTTGAGGATCGTCGCCGTAGATGCGGTAAGCGTCCGATGGTGCTGCGCGCAGCGTTCACCATTTTATGGCGCTTGCTCGCGAGCTCGAGGCCCTCGGAATCGACCTCGTGGTGCTGGATCAGTCGATCGACACAAGCACGGCGAGCGGGCGGTTTGCTCTTCAACGTGCTCAGCGCGATCGGGGAGTTTGAGCGAGACCTGATCCGGGACCGTACCCGCGCCGGCCCGGCCGCCGCCCGTCGTCGTGGCAAGCGCCTTGGGCGCCCCCAAGGTCATTCGAGAGTCGGACTGCTTCATGATCGAGCGCAAGCTCCGCGAGGGGGCGTCCTTAAGCGCTATCGCGCGGGAGATGGATGTCGCCGTCAGCACGGTGAGCCTCTACGCCAAGCGCATGCGCGAGAGCGCACAGTCTTTCGAAAGACGACCGATTGTCGATGAGCTCGAGGCGCAGAGCGGAGCGTAGCTTCGGCCCGGGCTTCGCGAGGCGCTTGCAGAGACGTTTTTCACAAAGGGGCATCACGAGCGCGGCTCCCTACTCGTCCGCATCCTTTCACGACGCCTTGCAGAGTCATCGGCGCCAGATGGCGCTTCACTGCGCTGCCAGCCGCAGCCTGCGCTTGGCCAGCGCGTCGCGCGCGAGCGCACGCGAGGCCTGCGCCGGGCGACGTGCAGCGACGCGCGCTCGACAAGGGGGTGCCGGCACCCGGGGCAGCCTGGGGGGAACGCGCGCACGTCGACGGACATTACTGTGGCTGCCACTTTTGGCTGAAGGATCGTTCGCAGGGGCGCGAACGCTCGGGAAGCACGAACCGACGTGGGGGGCGGGAAGATCGAGCCGCCGCGGTTGTTCGTGTGTAGTTGGGCGGGGCCGCCATCGTCCCGCCCTCGCACGCCGGAGCGCACAGTATCCCACGCATTGCCGAGGGCGTGGGACTTTTCGCGCGTCAGGCGGCGCAACGGAGCCCGAGGCGCTTTGTCCCACTGATGTCCAGATTTCAACCCGAAGCATCTCCACCGACGAGAGTCCGCTATCTTTAGGTACATGTCTTGGACCTTTATCTGTGATCGCGATGGCCGCTGCGAACGAGGACTGCGTCACAGCCCCACGGTTCCCCGAATCAATGTCGAGCGACATGGTTGCACTGCAGAAGCTGCCGGCGCGGGGGGGGCCAAGGAGTTCTTCGCCTCAAACTTCCGCTACGCACAGGTAGAAATGACTGTCGACGAGGACAACATCAGCACCTAGCGGCCAGATTGCCGGCCATTCGGTGCACCAAGCGGGCGGCGCGGGATGGCTGAAGGTGCTCACTGATTCGATCTACCCCGGCGCCCCGCGAATCCCTGCACCCCGTCCAGACTGATGGAGGAGAAGCACGGATGACACGCAAGCAAGGCGGCACGCTGGAAGAGGGCCACACCGCGTACCACAGGGGCATCTGCGAAGGCCCGATTAATCCAGCGGCGGAGCAGGAGGACCAATCCGTTTGGTTCCATATCGAGAGCATCCACCACAAGCTCTCGGCAAGCAGGAATCCCGACCGGCACGACCGGGTGATCATGGTCTCCGGCAAGCGAGCGGGGACAGAGGAGAACTGGGTTGCGTATTTAGACTTCAATGAGGCCACGCAGAACAATCCACCCGTCATAGAGCCAGACCTGAAACCGTCTACATATTCTATCCGGAGAGATTCTTTCCGATGGTCGACAAGATCCTTAGCTCGCCCTTCACGACGCCGATCTGTCTCGTCGATCTTAGGTCTCATCCATTCGGCTCGGTGGAGGCGTCTGGCCCCCTGCCGTTTCGGCGATGAACCCGAGCGGAACGCGGCGCCCGACGCGCTTGCCGCGCCATTTTGCCGCCGCCATGCCGAAGCGCGTGCGCTCGGGGATGACAGCGCGCTCAAACTCGGCGATGGAGCCGAGGACGTTGAACGGGAGCCGCCCAGCGGACATGGAGGTGTCGATCGCTTGATCGAGCACGACGAGGGCTACGCCGGGCTTCCAGCGCCGCAGCCAGCGTGGTCAAATGCCGCACGCTATGGGCGAGCCGATCGAGGTCGGTGGCTGCACCGCCTGGCGGAGGAGAAGAATCTTCCGCTCGGCACCGTCGCTTGCGAGGTCGTCGCTCGGGGCTCGCCGGCCGGTCCTTGGGGCCGGGGAGAAGGACGACGCAGAAAGCCCGCAAGTACATGACGACTCACTACAGGCATACCTTTGCGCCGAGCCTGCTGTCCGTCGCGCTCTGGAGGAACGCTTGACTAACAACTACGCGGCCGAACGAATGGGAATGGGGTTCCGCCAAGCTAGCGGATGGACGGAAGGTGTCGCTCCGCTGAGGATCATCCCCCTGCTCGCTTCTGCTCTTCTGCTCACTTCGTCTCCAGCTTCGGCGGATGTTGCAGGTTACAAGAGCGGAAACGACCTGCTCGGATGGTGCGAGAACGAAAGCATTGCCTGCCTTACCTACATAGCCGGTGTCAGCGATACACATAGTGTGATCTCTGGTGTGTCTCCCGCTGCCAAAGGCTTCTGTTCACCGGAGAAGGTCGAACTCGGTCAGCTCCGCCGCATCGTGATGAAGTGGCTCCAAGGGCATCCGAAGAACGTCCACGAGCAAGCTGCTGGTTTAGTCCTTGGTGCGCTCACCGATGCCTTCCCATGCGGAGAGAAGAAGTGAGTGCGGACAAGCACCGTTGATGTTTGGCTGGTCGCGCTCGGATCTGATGCTCGAGAAGGTGGCCCTTCGTCATCAGATCGCCCTGCTGGCGAAGACAAGGGGCCGCAGCGACCTACGCGCCCAGCATCACGCGCCACGCATCCGCCTGTGCCTAGTGCCGCGTTGCCGGTCGCGCTGGTGGTCTTTGGGTTGCCAGGAGTGCCCGGGTCCATCTCGTTAGGGGGAGAGGAAGACCGTGGGCGTTTCGCCGGCAACCGCCGGCAACGCGGCAGGGTGAAGATACCAAGCGCGGTTTTGCGGCGCATGCTCCCCCCAAAGCCAGTCTCAGACGGGCTGAGCTCCTTCGCTAACGCGGAGGGGCGGCGTGAGGGTTCCGCAAACGAACGAGGAGAGGAATGCCTGACTTTGCTGTTCACGCGGTTCACACAAACGGCATCGGGGGTGCCACCCCCCCCATCAGTGCCACTACCGCGGATAACGCGGCGCTACGCGCTGTTGTGGACGGGCTCATCGGGACGTCGTGGAACGAGGCGCGGCACGGAGAGCCGTACGTATCGCACTCCGGGGTGGGCCCTATCGGTCGGATCCGGGTGACTGTCGCCTGGGGCGCCGGGCAAACGGCCGGAGCCATTCAGCTCGAGGTCGAGCGAATCTGATGAAGCGCCGGCACGGCACCGCGAACCACCACGGAGCGCGCAAGCCCGAGGGGACGGCGTGAGTGCCACCACAGCCGCAGCGATTCGCGCGCGTGATTGCGGGGCTGTGGTGGGCGGGCGGGTACCTATGGCCGCCTGCCTGGAGAGACCCTGGCGAGGCTTCGCGCGCGTTCTGGCTGACTGTGGTCTCGATCGTCCTCGTGGAGATATCGCCTCACTTCCTGGGACCGCTCGTCGTCCAGCGGCCGCGGCCCTTGGCAAAACCCAACGCCGCGTGGAACGCAGCGCTGCACATCGTCGAGGACGAATACGTGCGGCACGGAACTTCCTACGTGTCGGGTCATGCGGCAGCGCTCTTCGCGATGCTGACCCCGTTCATGTGGGTGGTGCGGCGACCGACTCTCAAGGTGATCCTCTTCTCGTGGGCGGCGCTCCATGCCCTCTCCCGCGTGTACTTCGCTGCGCACTATCCTTACTGCGCGGTGATGGGGAGTTTCCTCGGCTTCGCGATCGCGACGCTGGTGGTCTGGACGGCCGCGGCGGGCGAGAAGAAGACGGAGGACGCGGGTGTCCGGGTGGCCCCGCGGACATGACGCTCCGGCGGCCGGCTCCGCCTCTCACGGATTCGGTCCGACATGAATTAGAGCACCCACGAATCCCGGAATGACCTCCTGAACCTGTGCTCCGCGCGCTTCGACCAGGGCTCGAAGCTTGGTCTCGCCTCCATGTCGCGCAGGGGCGAGCAGGAAGACCGGCCTCTTCCGGCTGGCGAGCCAGCTCTCGGCGTCGCTGTTGCGGACGAGAGTCTCCGGCCACTCGTGGCCCTGTTCGAGCGAATACAACACGTAGTTGCTGGTGAGCTCGCTTCCCCTCTCGCTCACCACGGTGATCGTCCGACCTAGGTAGAAGGGCAGCGCGGTTGGGAAGCACCATATACAGGCCACGTCGGCGTCGGTTGCGAGCGCACCGACGGCGGCTGCGAGCTCTCGCGACGACCGCTCCTCGGCGATGTGGGACCAGGGCCCGAACCACAACGTGGCGAGGAGGAGCGGCGAGGCGACGAACGCCGCGAAGGCGAGGCGGCGGCTCTGACTCCGCACCGAGATGACCACCAGGCCCACCACGAGACAGAGGCCCAGCTCCACGATCCAGATGCGAGGCGCCAGCTCCGGCAGCAGCGCGGGGATCAGGTGCCCGACCCGGTCGCGCAGCTCGCGAAGCGATCCAAGCAGCGCTAGCGCGACGACCAGCGTAGCCGTAACGGCGGCGAGTGCGATGCACCCACGTCGGATCAGCGCCGCCCCGGATTCGGAGATCGCATCCTCGTCCGCGGGGTCGAACCACTTGGCGACGATCACTCCGACCGGTACGGCCGCGCTCAGGATGTAGCCGGCTTGTTTCGAATGAGAGAAGGAGAAGAAGACGAGCACGACGAGCAGCCAGGAAAACCAGAGACGATCTACCTCCGCTAGGTGCGCCCGACCCGTCCAGGCACGGGCCGTCGCTTCGATGAGGACGATGCTCCAGGGCAGGAAACCGCTCAGTAGGACGGCGATGAAGAAGTACCAGCCCTGAGGGCGGTAGAAACTGTTCGTCGTGTAGCGGCGGATCGACTCGTCGACGAAGGCATAGTACGGAAAGTCCGGGTGGAGAAAAGTGACCGCGACGAACCAGGGGGCGACCAGTGCGGCGAAGAGGATGGCATTGCGCGCCGAGTAGATCCGGCGGATCGCTTCGCGCTGGCCCGCCCACAGGCGGAAGGTGATTAGGACGAGACTGGGGATAATCAAGCCGACGGGGCCCTTCGTGAGGGTCGCCGCGGCTGCGGCTGCAGCGGAGAACGCGTACCAGCGAGGGCGATCTTCTTCCTTGGAGCTCTCGGCGAGATAGCCCGCAAGTATGGAGGCCGTCACGAAGAACGCGAGCGCACTGTCGAAGATCACGGTCCGTGCGTAGGCGACGAAGAGCGGGCTCGTAGCGATGATGATCACGGCGATCACGCCGCGCAGCCGCCCGTATTCCCGTTGGCAGAACCACAGGACGAGGGCGAGGGTCCCGATCGAGAAGAGCACCGACGGGAGCCGGGCAGCAAACTCGCGATCCCCAAACAGGTCCAGAGACAAGGCGACGACATCGAAATACAGGGCAGGTTTGTCGAGGTATGGCACGCGGTCCAGCGTCGGCACGAGCCACGCACCGGCGCTCTTCATTTCCCGAGCGACTTCCGCGTTTCTTCCCTCGTCGGGCTGGATCAGCGGGTAGCCTCCGAGGTCCCACAGCAGCGCGAAACCCACCACGATAGCCGCCGCGAGCAGCCAGACGGTCCACGCCACCGAGCCGCCGCCTCGTTGCGGGGCTAGGCAAGGATTGGCTCTCGTTCGCGAATGTCTCGCGCGTGGATTTTGGGGGAGCGACGGCTCTTGGGGGTCGGGTTGGCGCAGATTCATCGCCCACGCGTCACAGGAGGCCCGTCGAGCCCGCGAGGTCCGTGAACAGGATCGTCGAAATGGCGGCACCAGCAGCTTCGGCCATAGCTCCGCTCCCCCGTGTGGCATGGTGGAGCAGATGGGGCTCGGCGGCGACACCGTCTCCGGGAGCGTCGGCACAGGCTAGGCGGAATAAGCGGGATCTCCGGGTCCGAGAAGGGATGTTTGGTCAACTCCCGCTGGGAAAGAGCGGTACCTCGAAGCGCCACCAGGCCGCAATTTGCGTCTGGAACCTGGCTTCGCACGCGCGCCGCATGACGAGCCGGGAGTGACAGCGCGGTCTATTCCAGGCGCATGGGTTGGCCGGCGTAGTTTCTCGGGCCGGCGAAGCGCGCCACGGCTGGGGGCGTGCCGGCGTCGATGAAGAACTCGGTCTTCAGCGCCACGCGCTGCAGGATCGGGTCGATGAGGAAATTGACCGTCGGCAGCAGCGTGTAACGCGTCGCCGCGATGCTGCCGCCGGTGCGGCGCACGGTCGCCTTGCCG
>DATGZK010000054.1:0-15553 GCA_035489755.1 Myxococcota bacterium | reverse complement strand
TATGAGCCGATCGGGCACCTCCGCGGCGTGCTCTGGCTCAATGGGCGCGGAGGGTCCCTGCGCGTGGGTGACATCGAGCGTCTTATTGAGCACCGCTTCGGCAGCGTCGTCGTAGACATGTCGGGCCTTGATGGCCCAGCTCGTCGTGCGTACAAAACCTCTATTCTGGCGCAGCTCGAGCAGGAACGGGCGGCTACGGGCCTTCCACACTGGATCATCATCGACGAAGCCCACGTTCCGTTCGGACGGGAGGCTGACACGTCGGAATACTTCGATCCCTCGCAGAAGGGCTACTGCTTTGTCACCTATCAGCCGGGCGAACTGAGAGCCGAGGTGTGGAAGGAACTCGATGTTGTCTTGGCGTTGCCAGCCGGGCGCCTTCCCGTCCCCGCCAGCTCCCCAGACCCGATCAGCGTGATTGAGGAGATGTGGCAGAAGCCCTTCGTGCGCGTGGTTGATGCCGCGCGCTTTGGCCAAGCGGTGCTGGCCCGGCGCGACGAAGTGCAGGCGCCTCGCGCTTTCACCCGCGCACCCCGCACCAGCTCCCATGTTCGCCATTGGCATAAGTACGCGCGAGCACAGCTCCCCGCGGACCAGCGCTTCCATTTCCATGGAGACGCTCCAGGTCCTGCGTACGATGCGGCCAACCTCGAGGATTTTCACCGGGCGTTGATCGCCTGCGCACCTGCGTCGATCCGCTTCCACGCATCGCGGGCGGATTTCTCGCGCTGGATCCACGAGGTGATCCATGACGACGAGCTGAGTGCTGCCGTCCAGGACCTCGAATCCAAGGTTTCCGACAAGACGGCAGACGCGGATGTGGACATTGTGCGTTCCGGCCTGCTATCTGCGATCGAAGACCGCTACCTCGAGTGACAGGGGTACTCTCGGGAGTCCGTCGCTCGTTTGGGGACGGCACTAAGGCCGAATTGGGCCCACGTAGGCACGCGCTTTTTCGCCGAGCGTTGGTTGGTGGCTCTTGCTGGCGGCGACGCAAACCGTTCGCGTCCCGGTTGGCTCTCGGCCGGGAATGCCGATTAGCCCTTTACATTCGCTACTGGGACAAGTCGCGCAACGCGGCGGGAAAGGCCCGCCTGCTCACTCGCCTCTGCCACCTCATCGACGTTCTTGTACGCGAAGCCGGCCTCCTCAGCGAGACCGCGCAGCGAAGCGGTGCGGACGAGGATCCCTCGTTCCTCCATTCGGTCCTGAAGCTCGCGGCCCCCGATCAGCTTGCGGGCTCGGATGCGGCTCATCGTGCGACCACTACCGTGTGCGCTACTGAAGAAGCTTGCAGCACCACTCGGGACACCAGCCAGCAGGTACGAGCCCGTCTCCATGCTGCCCCCAAGGATCACCGGTTGCCCCGTGGTCTGGTACTCGGCCGGCAGTTCCGGGTGGCCGGGCGGGAAGGCGCGCGTCGAACCCTTGCGGTGTACGAGCAGCAGGCGTTGAACGCCGTCCACTTCGTGGTGCTCGAGCTTTGCGGTGTTGTGCGCCACGTCGTAGACCGTCTGGATGCCGAGTGACTCCGCGTCTCGGCCGAACGTGGCGGAGAAGACTTCACGGATTCTGTGCAGAATCACTTGCCGATTGGCGAAGGACATGTTCGCGGCGCAGCTCATCGCAGCGAAGTAGGCCTGGCCCTCTTCCGAAGGGAAGGGGGCGCAGGCCAATTCGCGGTCGAGTACCGGAATGCCGTACTTGATGGGCATGGCGTGCAGAAAGGTCCTGAGGTATTCGCTTGCAACCTGATGACCGAAGCCTCGACTTCCGCAGTGGAACATCACGATGACCTGTTCGTCGCGATCGAGCCCAAAGGCGCGGGCAAACTCCGCGTCATACACGTTATCGCGTCTAACGATTTGAATCTCCAGGTAGTGATTGCCCGAGCCCAGGGTGCCGATCTGTCGGAGGCCTCGTGTTTTTGCGTGCTCGCTCACCGTCCCAGGGTCCGCGCGATCGAAGCACCCGCGTGCCTCGGTATGTTCGAGGTCGGCCTCTGTGCCGTAGCCGCTGCGCACAGCCCAGCCCGCGCCCTCCCGGAGCACGGTGTCAAACTCGTCACGCCCAAGGCGCACGAAGCCGCGGGAGCCCACGCCCGCCGGCACGCGCTCTGCCAGCGCGTCCACGAGCTCGCGCACGCGGGGTTGCACCGCGGCCCAGGTGAGGTCGGTGCGGACCAGCCGCATGCCGCAGTTGATGTCGAAGCCGATTCCTCCGGGCGAGATGACGCCGGCGTTTGTGTCCATCGCAGCCACCCCGCCGATCGGAAACCCGTAACCTCGGTGCGCATCGGGCATGCATAGGCTTGCGCCGACAATGCCGGGTAGCGTCGCGACGTGGGCGGCTTGGAGAAAGACGAGGTCGTCCATCTCCGCAACGAGCTTTTCGCTTCCGAAGATCCGAACCGGGACTCGCATCCCGGGGAAAAAGCTTGTTCCAAGCTCGAAGATCGACGGTGCGAGCCTCACAAGCTGAGCCGGTGCTGTCACGTCATCCCTCTCCTGGGCTTATGCACGGGCCAGGCCCCGTCGCCGGCCGATCTGGCCGGGGGACCCGAAATGCGTTCGCCGGTTCGTGCGCCCGAGATCCAAAGGCCGCCCGCCTTCCGTGCGGCAGTGCCGTTGCATCGAGCCCGGCCAGAGATCCTGCGGCGCCGACGTGCCCCATCGAGGCATGTCGGAGGAAGTCCAGCGCATGGACCCGTAGCCCTGGTAAGGCACAGGTGCGCGGCGGAGAAGTCGATCCGCATTCTATTGCACCTATGGCTCGTAGGTCTCGTCGAGCCAGGCGCAAAGCATTTGCTGGATCGCTCCGGGTGGCAGCGCGCCTCCACCGTAGAGGGCGCCGCTCCGCGCCTGCGGCTGCGGGGGATCTTTCGCATAGGCCACTCCCTCACGCAGGTCAGCGACGAAGGATTCCGCCACACCGGGGAGCGTCTGGGGGAGTGTCACGCAGATGTGGATGCCCGGTGGCCGCTGCAGGCCGTTGAGGCGCCAGCCGCGACTCGCGAGGAAGTCGTTCACATGGAAGATGTCGAGCCCTTCTCTTGCTGACCGGATCGCCATGCAGAAGGTGGGTGTACCGATGATCTCGAGCTCGGGGATGGCCGCAATCCCCGCCTGGATCGTATCCGCTGCCGTCATGATGCGACGCGCGGTTTCGAGATAGCCTTCTTCACCCAGGGAGACCATTGCGGCCCAGGTGGAGGCTGTGATGCCAGCTGAACGACTTCCGGCCATGGTGGGCGATGCGTAAACCCCACCCGGCCAGGTCGTCATCGAGAAGTACATGTGACGTCGGAGGGCCCGGTTGCGGTAGAGCACGACGGACGCGCCCTTCAGGCCGTATCCAAATTTGTGGGTATCGCAGGATATCGAGGTGACCCCAGGAAGGCGGAAATCGAAGGGGGTGACCTCATAGCCGAGCTTCTCGATCCATGGCAGGAGAAAGCCCCCGAGGCATCCATCCACGTGGAGTCCAATCCCGTGCTCGAGGGCGAGGTCTGAGAGGCGCTCGAACGGGTCGATGAGACCGTGGGGGTAGTTGGCCGCGGAGCCAGCGATGGCGATGGTATTCTTCGTGAGGGACGCGCCCATCGCATCCAGGTCGGCGCGGAAATCCGCTGCAACCGGCACTCGGATCAGCCGAACGCCGAAGTAGTGCGCCCCCTTGCTGAACGCAGGATGGATAGTTTCCGGCACCACCATCTCCGGCGCGGTGATTCCCTTCGCTTCACGGGCCCATTCGCGGTAGGCGAGCATTGCCAGCATGATGCTCTCACTCCCCCCGGACGTGACCGCGCCGCCCACCTCGTTTTTCGGGTCGAGTGCCTTCGCAGTATCGCCATGCAACATTCGCCCGACCATCGAGACGATCTCAGCCTCCCATTTTGTGCCGCTCGGGCACATGTCACGCTGCAGCAGATTCACGTGCGAAAAGAGCCCGAAGACTTCGTTCAGGAAGGCGTAGTGCTCCTTCCCGCCGTGGTAGTAGCTCCCGGAGATCCGTCCGGTTTCCCAGCGGGCATCCTCCTGTCGCGCGATCGCGCGCAGCTCGCGAAGAATCTCGGAGCGATCGCGTGGCCCCGTAGGCAAGGCGAGATAGGTTTGAGTTTCATCTCGGTAGGGATGCATTTCAGCAAAGATTCCGCCTGACTTCGCACCCCCACGGTTCTTGTTGGGCACCGAATCACGCTCCTTTCGCACGCAGGGCTGGGTTGAGCCGCCGGTAGATCGGCTTCATCCGGCGGAAGCAGGCCATGAACTCGGCGAATTGCCTGTCGTAGACCTGTCGACTGGATGGGTCGGGTTGATAGACCGAGGAGATCTTCACAAGCGACGGGATGTCCTCGACCTGAATTTCGCCGAGCGCTACGAATGCAGTGAGCGCAGCACCCACGGCGTTCGCGTAGCGAGGATCTGCGACTCGGCGGATCGGGCAGCCGAGGATATCCGCCAGGATCTGGCACCACACGTCTGACAGGGCAGCTCCGCCGATAAAATTTAGGTGTTCGAAGCGCCGGCCTACGAACTTCTCGACGTGCCGCTTGAGCCAGCGCAGGTTGAAGGCGACGCCCTCCATGACTGCGCGTACGTAGTGGCTGCGCGTTGTCCGCGCCGACTGATTGAAAAATGCGCTGCGAGTCGCCGGCTCTTCTGAGGGCGCGAGCACTCCGTTGATCCAAGGTGTGAAGATGAGGCCGTCGCTTCCCGCCGCCACTTTCGTGGCGTGTGCGTTCAAGACTTCGTAGATGTTTACAGGGATCTCGACGCCTGGCTCGCCGGGTGGATAAAGCAAGTTGTCCTTCAGGAACTCAAGGCAGCGGCCCGCCATCCCCTGTTCCGCCACCACCATGTAGCGCCCGGGAAGCGCGGCGGGCATGGTAAGAATCGAGTGCATCAAATCCGTTTTCTTTTTGGGAACGTGACAAGACAACCACGACGTGGTGCCGATGTAAAAGTAACCCTCGTAGTCATCCACGATGCCAGCACCGATCGTTGCTGCCGGGCCGTCGCAGAGGCCGGTGAATACCTTCGTCGTGGTGGGCAGGCGGAGGGCCTCGGCCACAGCGGGTCGTAGCGCGCCGAGCACGGCATCGACGGGGAGAAGGTCGGGCAGTTTCGTACGCTCGATCTTCGCGAGCCGCAACAGGCGGGGGTCGTAATCGATCTTGCACGGGTCGCGATTGTCGGTCAGCCAGTAGGGGAAAATCGTGCCGTAAGACGCCGCAATCCTTCCCGTGAGTTTTAGATTGAGGTAGTCCATCGGTTCGAGAAGTTTGTGGGTTCGCGCATAGACGTCGGGCTGCTCGTACTTGAGGAAGAGCACGTGGCCGAGGCCGTCGACGCCGCTTCGGGTAGGTGCGCCGCCGGTGAACCGGATCCACCGGGAGAGCTTAAAGACATCGTAACCCCCGAACTCGATCGGCCCGCTGACGAGCGCTCGGCTGTGAGGGCCGCCTCGCGTGTCCATCCACGAGAGCGCATGGGTGAGGGGTTCACCCTGTTCATCGACCGGAAGCGTGACCGCCCACTGCGTCGTGCAGCGGAGCGCTAGCACCTGCTCGGGCGGTACGTGGGCGCGGCTCAGCGTCTCGCGTGCGCAATGGAGGACAGCGCTCCACCACTCGTTTGGGTCCTGCACGGCGCCACCCCCCGTGAGGAAGCGGGTGTGGACCTCCTGCTCTGCGGCCGCGATGACCTCGGCGCGGTGCGAAACGAGCGCCACCTTGAGGCTTCCGGATCCCATATCGATGGCGAGCACATAACGGTCTGCCGCCGGCATCATCGCGCCCACCTCGTCAGGGCTCGCATTTCCGTGAGGACTTTCTGTCGCTCGCGCCCAGCGCCTAGAAGGCGAGGAGGCGAGCCGGATTTTCGACCGTCAACTTGCGCAGGTCCCCTTCCTGGACACCACAGTCGCGCAGAGTCGGGATCACAAAGCTTGGGATCCGAGTAAATCCCTCTCCGCCACCGCGACGTGTACAGAGCTTGGTGAAAACATCGTGGCCAAGGACGAGCTGGTCGGCGTAACCCTCTTGGAGGAGCGCCCGGAGTCCTGCCAGAATGAACCAGTCTGGCCGGTGGGAGAGCCCGAGCGGTTCTTGGTCCCACTCCGCGCCGATGCAGGTGAAGCAAAGAACGAAGCCGCGATCAAGGACCTCCTTGTGCAGCGTTAGGTCGCAGGGGACGGAGTGAGGATTCATCACGAGCTGGGTCGTAGGAAGGCTGCCGAGCCAGTTCTCAACATGACAGATCAAGGTTCGATTCGGGATGCACTCGCTGTCGTCCAGCGTCCGAAGGACGGTCGCGCGGACTTCGTGATTGGGGCGGAATAGGCCGACATGCACCTGCATCGACAGGCCGGACTCACGCGAGACGTGCGCGGCGGCGCGGAGGTAGGTGTCCATGGGCTCGCTCTTGCCCTCGTAAGCCACCTTAATGTGGCCGGGCAAGACCCCGGTCTCGCCGATGCCGTGGGCGATCTCATCTCGCAGGAAATCCGTATACCCTCCAAGGCTCATCGAGCGGAACCGATCGGGCCAGGTGTCCTCCGCGTAGAGTCCGGTGGACGCCACGATATGGACCCCGGTGCGCTCGGAGATGCGGCGGAGGGCGAGGGCATCGGAGGGCGTGGTGCGGATCCCAGGCGCGCTGACCTCGAGGATCGTCGAGCCGCCGGCAGCCTTGAAGTCGGCAACTTCGGCGGTCATGACGTTCTCGTCGTCGAGACTGAGGTTGTCTGTCGAGAGGATCATCGCGTGGCGGAGGGTCGAGCGGTTCTGCAACGAAAGCTTGTCTTCGGCGGGGAGCGGCACCCGAGCGGGAAGGAGGCCCAGCCGTTGGATGCGATCTCGGAATACCTCCACATTGCTGAGGATGTGCTCGTGCATGGAGGTGAAGCCAAGGTCTTCGGGTTCAATCGGGCCGCGCACGGTCATGACTTGAGTACTCACGAGAAGCTTCCCTCACAGAGGGGGCGGCGTCCGATGGGTCGAGGAGGCCGCATCAATCCAAGCACCTTCGGTGGGGTCTGAATTGAGTCGGGGCTTTTTGGGATTGCGCTTCCAGTTCGGCTTCCCGAGGAGATGCACTCCTTCTGAGCATCTCGCCTTTTCTTTTCGGCCCACCCTTTCCAGCTTTCCCAGCTGGCTTTCGTACTTGCGCCCTCGAGAAGTGGGTGTCGTCTCCGGCGCTCTTGATAGACGGTCGAGCTCTATTCCGGCGACCGAGACCGCCGCTCCCCGGCGCGAGCCCAGAGGGAGGTCCGGGCGTTTGAGTGGGAATCACTCTTCACGAACCCTTTCAGCTCGGGTGGTTATTTCCCAGCCGACTTCTCCAAGTGTCCGCCGAACTCATAACGCATCGCTGACAGTACTTTGTTCTGGAAGTCTGCCTCACCGCGCGACGCGAAGCGCTCGTAGAGCGCAGCCGAGAGGACTGGCACCGGAACGCCTTCGTCGATCGCGGCTTTGATTGTCCACCGCCCCTCGCCTGAATCAGAGACCCGGCCAGAAAATTTAGCGAGCGCAGGATCCTTGGCCAACGCTGACGCTGTGAGGTCAAGCAGCCAAGAGGCGATGACACTTCCGCGCCGCCATACCTCGGCGATGTCAGGTAGATTCAGGTCGTATTGGTAGTGCTCCGGATCGCGGAGCGGAGTCGTTTCGGCGTCGATCGCATGGTTCTGTTTTCCGACATTCGCATCGCGCAGAATACTCAAGCCCTCCGCGTACGCGGCCATCATGCCGTATTCGATCCCGTTGTGGACCATCTTCACAAAGTGGCCGGCTCCGCTGGCACCGCAGTGCAAGTAACCCTGCTCCGCGCTGCCCCCGAGCTTCTCGCGCCCAGGCGTGCGCGAAATATCGCCGCGACCCGGCGCCAGCGTCTTAAAGACTGGATCCAGGCGTCGCACAGCTTGCTCCGGACCGCCGATCATCATGCAGTATCCGCGTTCGAGACCCCATACACCCCCGCTCGTCCCCACATCGACGTACTGAATCTGTTTTGAGGCGAGCTCGTTTGCACGTCGGATGTCATCGACATAGTACGAATTGCCGCCGTCGATGAGGATATCTCCGGGCTCGAGGAAATGGAGGAGATCCGCGATCGATTGGTCCACGACCGCCGCCGGAACCATCAGCCACACGGCTCGCGGCTTGTCGAGGTTCTTCACGAAGTCCGCGAGGGAAGACACCCCCACCGCCTTCTCCTGGACCAGCTGCTTCACCGCTTGCGGCGACCGGTCAAAGACGACGCACTCGTGGCCGCCTTTGATGAGGCGCCGCACCATGTTTGCTCCCATTCGCCCGAGACCGATCATTCCAAGTTGCATTTTCCGCTCCTTCTTCATCTTCTCTGATCGCCCACGGATCGTGATGGCGCACTTGTTGTTGGATGGCGGAACCGAAGGATCAAGCGCCGAGAGAGCTGCCCTTCGCCACCTTTGGGCTCGGGCCGCGCGCAAGTTGCACGATGATAGGCGGTGCCAAGACCTTGCCCAGATCCGAACCGGCCCCTCCCCTGGATCGCGTCGACTTTTAGAGGTGGCAACCATGGGGACCCTCCCGCACGGCGGCGAGTCAGACGACGTCGGTGAGGCCTCGCCCATCCTGCCGATGGGCGGCGCTCGACGTCATCCTCGGGGAGCACGGGTACGAGCGAGTGATGGAGCTGCGGCGCCCAGCCGAGGCCTTCTTGTTCCATGTGGAATCTGGCTCGGGATCATCGCGCGAGGCGCGTCTTGTGCGATGCGCGCCGACCCTCGAGCAGGAGGTCAAATCGCGCGGCATTGGCTCCCGCTGCTGTCCGCGTGGCCGGGAGACCCGACGGGCGAGAAGAGCATGAAAAATCTCTCTTTCGTCCTTTTTTCGTCTTCGGCCAGGGGCACGCAATAGGCGCCTCGCACAGTAACGGAGTGCAGCACAAGGTGGCGCCCGAGGGGAAGAAAATCGGCGAACAGCGTCCAGGGTGACGTTCTATGCACTGCGCAGCGTTGGTACGAGAGCTGCTCTCGTCAGGGGTTGGTGCGTTTGGCACCGAGAGGGGGGTGACACGATGGCGAAGGCGTTGAATCCGGCCAACGAGGCGTTTCTTGATTGTGAGAACGCAGACCGCGCTCGGAAGCTGGCGCTCCACGCGACCCTTCAGCGGACGGCGCCGTTGCGGTTCGGTCCCCGCTATAGCCGCCAAGAGAAGGTGATCCTTTCGGTCGCTTGGACCGGGACTGTGCTCATGCTGGCATCGCTCCTCGGCTTCATCTACGCCGCGTGCCAAACCTACATGTACCACTAGAAGAAGAACGGACTCTCGCGGGAGTCGGCCTCGCGGCCTCCCGCGTATGCTTCGCCGGCGTCCGCGCGGGCGTCTGCTGGCAGGTTGGCAGGACCAGCCCGTCTACCACCTGATCCCTCTGCCTTTCTCGTGCAGGTGGGAATGTGCTTCTCTCTTGGGCATGCAAGGTCTCACGCTCTCAAAGCGAAGAATCGGATGATCGCGGTGGCATTGCGGAGATCCGCAGAGTGAGGATGCCGGCGCTATTTTTGGGCCACGGCAATCCGATGAACGCGATCGAAGGCAACCCTTGCACGAAGGCGTGGGCGGATCTTGCCGCGATGTTTCCCATGCCACGCATTATCCTTGCGATTTCAGCCCACTGGTACGTTGCGGGCAGCCGCGTCACAGGAGGTCGGAGACCGCGGACGATCCATGACTTCGGAGGCTTCCCTCGCGCGCTATTCGAAGTTCAGTATCCGGCTCCCGGTTCGCCTGAACTCGGGGAGCGGGTCCGCGAACTGCTGGTCTCTTTCCGGATGGCTCTGTGATTCGGCAAGCTCGTGCCTCTCGGGAGTATACAACCCTCCGGGCTGGGAAAACGAGGGGGGCCGGCTCGTTCGTGAATCGCCTCAAACGTGCGGAGGGTGAGTTGTCACGCGATGAAGCGACACCAGGGGTCGCGCTGCGAGCTCAGAAGACACTCATCGGCGGGGGAGGCAGCCTTCGGACCCGGAGCTGCGCACAACGGGCCGGCTGGTCGTAAGTCTCCCCGCGACTCGGAAGGGGGAAGGAGCTAGAGCTCCCGATCCAGTTCCTTGTAATGACGAAAAATCCCCTGCTCGTTGAATGCAATATGCCGATTCGATGCCAGGTAGGCAGCGATTCGAGGACGACGAGCGATCCGGTCGTGCAGTGCGAAGACACGGGGGTAGTCACGTTGATATCGCGCCTCGGCTCGGGGGAAGGCGTAGCGCAGCCCAGCGCTGACTTGAAAGAGTGAAAGATCGCAATAGGTCAAAGCCGCTCCGACGAGGTGCTGATCTCCCTGCGGGTTTCGTTCTAGCACGTGTTCAAAGTAGGCCAGAAATTTGGGCGCTCGTGATTTCAAGAACTCTTCAGCCCGTCGGCGAGCTTCCTTTCGCTGCTCCTCATAATACAGGCTCGCCGCGATGGGATGGTGCGTGTCGTGGACCTCCTGCACGAGATCCGCAAGGGTCAACTGGAGCTGATGCGTCCACAAGCGCCCGGCATCGTCGCTTGGCGCGAGGCCGTGCCGAGGGCCGAGAAAGAGGAGAATATTCGCGGTTTGGCCGATGAGAAGATCCCCGGCTTTCAGAAACGGAGGGGCGAAGGGCGGACGCTCGATCGCGTTGCTATCGAGAATCCGCATCAGCGCCGGAACTCCGGCTCCGCTGTCTTCCGATCCTCGCGCAACGTCGACGTATTCGGCACCGGCCTCCTCAAGGGCCAGCCGGACGAAGTCCCCGCGGCCTTGGATCGTTGGCCAGTAATAGAGTTCATACTTCATAGGATGGACTCCGTTTGCTCGTCACTCGCCCCGCCGCGGGCTTGGAAAGCGGCCTCGGGAGTATCGAGCTCTCCACGGAGAACCTAGCCGACCGCCCCGCCGGACGATCCGACAGGTCAGCGCCCCGGCCGCGCCTTCGGGAAGCCCAGGGGTCCAAGGGGCCGCTGCGAGAAGAAAATTCATCTGCGGGAAGGCCTGGCTCGAGCAATGTCGTCTGGCCCCATCGATTCTTATTCTGTTCATCACCCGATCGTGCGCCTCGCGCGCTAGCATCTACCGTTTCCATGCCGAGTGCTCACGCACAGCCCACGATCAAGCGACTGATTCACGACCTGCGAGAGCTGCGGGATTCTGCGCTCGCGCTCGAACGGGATCTGGGCGGCGAACTCGCTGCGATTCCGCTCGAACACCTGCCGAGCGCGCGAAACTTGCTCCACTACCTGGCCGTACGACAGCACGATGTTCGGGAAATCCAGGATGACCTTGCGAAGCTCGGTCTGAGCTCGCTCGGGCGTCTTGAGCCGCACGTACTGGCTTGCGTGGATTCCGTGCTCGCTGCCCTCTCGCGGCTTTGCGACCCGCCGCAGCCGCTTGACCTCGAGCCTGCGCCTCCCGTGGACTTCGAGACCGGAACCCGCCTGCTTGCGGAACACACAGCGGCGCTGCTGGGCCCTGCAGCGAAAGAGCGCACCGTGCGGGTGATGGTGACGGTGCCAAGCGAGGCAGCGGACGATCCAAGCTTGGTACGGGACCTTGTTGCGGCCGGGATGGACGTCATGCGAATCAACTGCGCACATGACGACTCCGAGGCATGGCGGCGCATGGTGGATCATCTGCGAAGGGCCGAGCGGGAGGTTGGTCGGCCCTGCCGCGTTCAGTGTGACCTTGCGGGCCCGAAACTGCGCACGGGTCCAATCCAGCCCGGGCCCGGCGTACTGCATGTGTGGCCGCTGCGCGACGACGCCGGTCAAATCCTGGCGCCCGGCCGAGTTTGGATTCAGGAGGCGGCGACGCCTTCGAGCGCCGCCTCCGTCCTGCCCCTCGACGCCGCGCTCTGCCGCTGCCTCGAGTCCGGCGACGAACTGCGCTTTAGCGATGTGCGCGGACGACCACGCTCCCTCGCGATCGTGAGAGCGGCCGATGGTCGTTACTGCGCGGAGACCGACCGGACCGTTTATGTGGGGTCTCACTCCCGGGTGAACCTATTCCGCGCCAACGCTTTCGTGAGCGCGGGAACGGTGGGCGAAGTCCCTGCAATCTCGCGAGCGCTGCGACTTGCGGTCGGCGATACGCTCGTGCTGACGAGCGACGCCCGGATGGGGCAGCCTGCCCTGACAAACGACGCGGGCATCGTACTGCAGCCTGCGACGATTGGCTGCACGCTCCCCGAAATTTTTGGGGACGTTCGGCCGAAGGAACGAATCTTTTTCGACGACGGTAAGCTCGGGGGTATTGTGCAAGAAGTCTCTCCAGAAGGCCTCCGCATCGAGATTACGCACGCGCGTTCCGGGAAGGGCAAGCTGCGCAACGATCGCGGCATTAATCTTCCAGATACGGAGATGCATCTTTCTGCGCTTACCGAGAAGGACCGGCAGGATTTGGAATTTGTTGTCGCTCACGCGGATATGGTGGGACTCTCGTTCTTGAGGAAGCCGGAAGATGTCGACGAGCTACTCGGGGAGCTTCGAGAGCGAAATGGCGGTCATCTTGGCGTTGTCCTCAAGATCGAGACGCGACGTGCGTTCGAACAGCTCCCGCGCTTCCTGCTCCAGGCACTGCGCAGTCCTCGAACCGGGGTGATGGTGGCGCGCGGCGATCTTGGCGTAGAGATGGGGTTTTCGCGGTTGGCGGAAGTGCAGGAGGAGATGCTTTGGTTGTGTGAGGCGGCGCACGTCCCGGTGATCTGGGCGACTCAGGTCCTCGAGAGCCTTGCCAAGAAGGGGATGCCGTCACGGGCCGAGGTGACGGATGCGGCAATGAGCGGGCGTGCGGAGTGCGTCATGCTCAACAAGGGGACATACGCAGTGGAGGCCGTCCGATTTCTTTGCGACGTTCTCCAACGCATGGAGGGACACCACCAGAAGAAGCGCTCCATGCTGCGTCGGCTTGGAGTCTCGCAGATGCGCTAGCGGGATTCCCCTATATTGGGTCTCAGCGAGGCCGTCCCATCGCGTCCTCCGAGACGAGATCGAGGGTTCCCGACCCTCGTGGAACTCTCGAAGAGCCCTCGAAGAGTCTTCCGACCGGTGACGGTCACCTTCTCCAAGCGAGCTCTCTCGACGCACGCCGCTTCGAAGGCAGACGGGTGGGTTCGGCGAACGGGAGAGTGCCGTCCTGCGCCGCTCGCTTTCACGACAGGGGGCGATAGGCTCGGGCTGGCCGAGGAATTGTCCGGAGTGCGTTGCAACGGTGCGGGTGAGTTTCAAGGGAAGCGATCTTCGCGAGGGAACGGTGGTGCACACTCTCGAGAAGACGGCCCCACCTCTTTCGAAGGCATCGCGGGAAGGCTGTGAGCGAGCGACCTGCGGCACGCCGACGCAGCTGGCGCTCCCGATTTGCAAGGGACTGCGCCGAAAACGCGGGCCACAAGGCGCGCGGTTCGAGCGAGGGGTCTGCAGCGCCCGCGGCTTGGCAGCGGAAGCGTCTTGGGCCTTCGTGGCCGTCATTGTCACTGCGCTCGTGCTCGCGGCCGGAGCCGCCGGCGCGTCGAGCAATGCATCGTCCGCCGCCGAATGTGCGGAACCTTTTGATGTCCGACTCTGGTGGTCTCCCCGTTTGCCGATGGCGGACGTGCGATTGCGATTCATCGCAGTGGCTGAGCGCAAACCGATCTCTGAGCTTGTGGCAGTGGATCCCGCAGGTCGGATGATGCCGCTCGACGTCGTCGAACGGGGCGGTCCCCCGTGGAGCCTCGTTGCGACGATCGAGCGGCCTGCATCCGGCCACTGGCGCGTGGAGGCACGGCGCGGCGATAGCACCGTGGCGTGCCGAAGGGTCGAAGTCGCCACTCCCGGCAAGTTGCGGCAGCAGAACCCCAGCGATGGTGGGCTCTCGGAGCGCGCGGCGTGGGATCGCGCCAGTGAGGCCATGTACGGGGTGTGGATCGAGCACCTCTTCGATGCTCCACCAGAGACGAGCCTCGCCTTCCCGTCGCTCGAGCCTGTGCTGCGCGATCCGACGCGAAACCTGCTCCACAACTACCTCGGCTTGGGGGAGGATGACCCTGGACCCAAGGCACTCCGTGCTACACCCGACTGTGCGGACCTGCCGTACTTTCTGCGCGCCTACTTCGCATGGAAACTCGGTTTGCCATTCGGCTTTCGGGCGTGCAGTCGAGGGAGTTCAAGCGTGCCGCCCCGCTGCGGCCCGCCGGCGACGAACGAGCAGCTCCTGCAGCGGCGGGATTCGTTCGACGCCTTCAAGACATTTTCTCGGCGCGTTGTCGATACGGTTCAATCGGGCAATGCACGCACCGCTCTCGATGACGACACAACCGACTTCTATCCGGTGCCGCTCGAGCGGGATACGCTGCGACCCGGCACGATCTACGCGGATCCGTACGGACATACGCTCATGATCGTGCGCTGGGTTCCTCAGACGCCCGAACACAGCGGACTCCTGCTTGCGGTGGATGCACAGCCAGACGCGTCCGTCGGCCGCAAGCGCTTCTGGGAGGGAACCTTCCTCTTTGCGAGCGACCTTCCCAGCGCTGGGCCGGGCTTTAAGGCGTTTCGGCCGTTGGTGCACGGCTCTGAAACGGGAGAATCAGCGCGAACAAGCGACGGCACGAGTCGGCTGCGTCCGCTCTCGAACCGGGAGCTACGCGCCGACTCAAGGTTCGTTCCCTTCTCCGATGACCAGGCAACACTTCTGCCCGACGCGTTTTATGCGGAGCTGGCGAAACTGATCAATCCGAACGGCGTCGATCCAATTCGCTCCTATGAGGACACTCTCGACGCACTCGTGGAGCAGCTCGAGACGCGCGTGGGTTCAATCGAAAATGGCGAGCAGTACATGCGGGAAAATCCCCGAGTCATCATCTCGATGCCGGAGGGGAGCAGCATCTTCGAGACTACCGGACGATGGGAGGACTATTCGACCCCATCGCGCGACATGCGTCTTCTGATCGCGATGAAGGTTCTAATAGACCTCCCGGAGCACGTGGTGCGTCATCCCGAGCTCTTCGTGCTCGGATCGCGTCGGCCCGAGGCCGTGCGCGCCGAGATCGAGGAGCTGCACACGCGGCGGGTTCGCGAACGCGCGATCACATACACGCGGAGCGATGGCAGTCCCTGGCGGCTCACCGTGGCCGAGGTCTTGGCCCGCAGGCCCGCGTTCGAGATCGCCTACAACCCAAACGACTGCGTCGAACTGCGCTGGGGTGCGGCCCTGGACACGCCGGAGTACGAGCCTTGCCAGCGCCACGCGCCGAACGAGCAGCGCAAGCGAATGGAGCAATACCGGACCTGGTTCCGCGAGGCGCGCCGCCCGGCGCGCTAGCGGCCTGCGCGCGGCTCGCGGGATGCGCGTTGCCCGTGGAGCTTGTACCTGCCGCTGCCGCCGATCGAACGAACTAGGACCAGCACGCGCGACGAAGGAACTAGCTACTTCGCGTCCCAAAAGGCTCCATTTCTTCGGCGTTTGTCGCCGGATCGAGCGAGGCTCGTAAGCGTGGATGGCTGATTTTGCGGCGCTGCGGGCGCGCAGGGGCCCGAACGGGATGCACAGCCTGCGGCGATCC
>DATGZK010000053.1:0-17103 GCA_035489755.1 Myxococcota bacterium | reverse complement strand
GCACGCAGCATGTCGTCATGGCAAGAGAGCATCGCGCCCGCGAGATACCGTGTGAAGTTGCGCGAATAGAACTGGTATTGGCCGAAGATGATGCGAAAGTCCTCGATCGTGAGGCGTCCCGTTGCGCACGCCGCAAAGAGGAGGCAGCTCCAGAGCGGGTGATCGTCCACGTCCGCTTGCAAGCGCTTCATCGACTCGTCGAGCTCGTTCATGGAGTGAACCGCAGCAATCGTCATTGTGATGGGCACCTCTTTTCGGCCGATGGATGGAGATCGGATGTCTTGGAGCCGTCAGCAAACCTGTCGCTCGCAGGCTAATACGCGCTGACCCTCACCAAGGTTACGCTCGCGCGTCGTGACAATCCGAGTCTCTGCCCGCGGTGTACTGAATGACAACGGAGCAGGAGGTCACGGCCGTGGCATTGGGCACCCCCTTGAAGCAAGTCCAGAAGGTTGGAGGAATCTCCGATCTGAGGAGCATCCAGTACCGCCTGCGAAACGAGAACCTCGTGCGGCGCGCGGCGGAGGCTGTGGTGCCCACAGCGATCGCGGGCGAGTTCCGGTCCTACGTTTACGAGAACGACATCGACCACGTCGACCACGTAGCGCTCGTGAAGGGCGAGATCCGGGCCGACGACCCCGTGCTCGTGCGCGTACATAGCGAGTGTCTGACGGGAGACGCCTTCGGCTCCTTGCGCTGTGATTGCGGGGAGCAGCTCCATGCGGCGATGAAGATGATCGAGGAGGAGGGCAGGGGGGTCATCCTCTACATGCGTCAAGAGGGGCGCGGCATCGGCCTCAAGAACAAGATCAAGGCCTACGCGCTCCAGGACGACGAGGGCCTCGACACGGTGCAGGCCAATGAGCGTCTCGGGTTTCCCCCGGACCTGCGCGACTACGGGGTCGGCGCACAAATCCTCCTCGACCTCGGGGTGCGCAAGATGCGGCTTGTCACCAACAATCCAGGCAAGCGAGCCGGCATCGAGGGCTATGGCCTCACCATCGTCAAGCGCGTTCCCCTCGAGATCAAGCCCAACGCCAAGAATCTTGAGTACCTTCGCACCAAGAAGGAAAAGCTCGGCCACGTGCTCCATCTGATGAGCCGTACTCACGGGCCGGGATGAGCTGCTCAGTGAGCCGCAAATGGCTGTCCGGATTGTCGACGTGGACATCCCCGCGCGTTACCCACGGTGCCGAGCCTGTCTGAAATCGCTTAGAAAGGCGATCGGCGGCGCCGAGACCTCCGCCCTGCTAAAGCCATACCCGTGCCCATCGCCTACACCTCATCCCAGATTCGTCTCTAAAGTTCGTGCATGGTCCCTTGCCTTGGGGTCGTGACAATCCAAGGCCCTGCCCGCGGTGTACTCAATCACAACGGAGCAGGAGGTCACGGCCGTGGCATTGGGCACCCCCTTGAAGCAAGCCCAGAAGGTTGGAGGAATCGCCGCGTTCGGTGGTCTCCTGCTCCTCACGCTCCTCGGAGCAGCCGGGGCTTCTGCGCGCGCGGAGTCAGTGCTTCGAGCCCTCCAAGTGCGCGTGTCGGGAATCACCTCCCATCCGCAGACGCGCATGGTCGGGCCCGGTACCACTGTCAAAGTCGAGCAGGACGACGAATCGCGCATGGGACCTTCCGCCGGGGCCTTCTCCTCCATGGCCATCGACACCGACAAGCCGTCTTCGTCCCGCTTCGATGCGTCGAGCACCTGCACAGACTTCTGTCCCATTCACCTCCACGCAACAAAAGAGGTCGCCGTCCCCTAAGGACGGCGCTTCACCAAAGGAGAGTCAGATGTCGAAGAGCGAATATCACAACCATACGGGTCACGGCGCCTCTCGCACGAAGCGAGGTGCATATCTTCGAGACCTTGCCGCGGTCGGCGGTCTCCTGGTCCTGATGCTCTTCGCGGCGGTCGTCGTATCGGGCCGCGCGGAGTCCGCGGTCCCGCCCGTCCAGGTCCACGTGTCGAACTTCGCCTTCGATCCACCGACCCTCACGATCAACGCCGGCACGACCGTCACTTGGGTCAACCAGGACGAAGAGCCGCACACAGCGACTTCGGCCGACGGGAAGTTTTCGTCGCCGGCGCTCGATACCGATGAGTCATTCTCGTTCCGCTTCGATGCGCCAGGCACGTACGCGTACTTCTGCGCCGTCCACCCCACATGAGAGGGACGATCGTCGTCCGCTAGCGACGGCGAATCCCCTATGAGAATCGAACTTCGAGAGATGGGAGCGACAAAGACATGAGGCATCACGGTTTTCTCATGAAGCGTGTCCTGACCCTTCGAGCTGTGTTCGTGGTTGTGGGTCTCCTCCTCCTCACCCTCATCGGCGCGGGGGCGGTTGTGCCCCGCGCGGAGTGCGCCGGACCTCCCGTCCAGGTCCGTATGTCGCCGGTATTCGGCTTCCTTCCGCCAACCCTCACGGTGCAGAGGGGCACCATCGTTACCTGGGTGAATGACGACGAACTGCCGCACACGGTGACCTCGACCGAAGGAGTCTTCGCGTCGCAGGCGATCCATAGCGACGAGTCGTTCTTCTTCCGTTTCGATGCGCCCGGCACCTACTCGTACTTCTCAGGCTTCCAGCCTCACATGACGGGAAGGATCGTTGTGCGCTAAGGACGCCGAATTGCCCCTGGAGCCCTCGATGCCGAAGAGCAAGAGCAACGAGATCACGAACGGTCGCGGCTTCAGGAAGTGCATCGCCTGGGCACCAATCGGGCTCGCTCTCCTCGTCTCGGCGTGCTCGCTGCAGCAGGCGGTGTGGCAAATCGGGCTTCCAAGCACCGAGACGGGCTTCGCCGTGCAGACGGTGGTCCCACGCGGCGGTTACCTGGACGCTGTCCTCAAGGGCCCGAACTTCACCCTCCGCACCTTCACGGTCGACAGCGACGAATGTCGAAACGTCCTGATGCCCGAGACTGAGGTGCGGTACCTCGAGGGGCTTCCCGGAGGCAGCTTCCGGCGAGGCCAGGTCACTTGCGACAGTGCGGGCATCGGGTCGCTGGCGAGGTGGCGTGACCGGCGGGCCCGCGTCGCGGGCATCGCGCAGCCGCGCGCACAGGCCTCCTTCCGACGCACGTTGTCCGACAACGAAGTCATCTTCGTGCGCGGGCGATTCCCGCTTGCCACTCTTGTAGGCTGGGTATCACTCGACGATACCGTGGCGGCGCTACCAGACACCCCATCTTGTCGCAGGCGTGCCGACGAGGGCGTCGCGTCGCTGGAGTTCCGCCAATCGGGCCTGGACCCGCTGATCCTGGTCGGCTCGGAGGAGCCCTGCCCCCTGATCGGGCTCCTTCGACCGCTCGACACGAAACCGGACGTTCGAAAGGTGCGGGACACGAGCGAAACCTTCTCGAGGAACCAGCAATGATGCGGAATGTGAACCCGCGAGCGGCGTGCGATCTGACCCCTGAGAGGTCGCGCGGGGACGAGACCCTCCTCATTCCGCTGCGTGTAAAACCCCAGACGACCGGACACCCGCTTGACCCGGTGATCGGCATCTTGGTTAGCGTTTTCATGGGTTCAGCAGTGTGGGTGTTGCTCGCATTCGCGCTCCGGAGTGTGATAGTCCTCGCGCGACGATGAAGGGTGCTGCTCTACCCAACGGCCGAGGGTCTTGGGGTGGCCAAGCGAGCGCCCCGTAGGATCCACGGGCCCCCTTACCCGATTACCCTTTCGCGGATCGCCCACGGTCAGCCCCCTAGGATCGTCACAATCCAGGCTTCCAGTCGCGGTGTATCCAATCCAAGGAGATCAGAACTGGAGGTTATCCCCGTGGCACTGCATAGAACCCTAAAGCGAGTTCCCACTCTTCGAGGCGTCGCCGCGGTCGGCGGCATCCTCCTCCTTGCGTTCTTCGCCACAGTCGGCGTGTCGGGCCGGGCGGAGTCGGCAACCCCGCCTGTCCAGGTTCGCGTGTCGCTCTTCGGCTTCACTCCATCGACCCGCACTGTGCACGCGGGAACCACCGTTACCTGGGTGAACGACGATGAGCTGCCGCACACGGTGACCTCGGCCGACGGGGTCTTCGCGTCGCAGACAATCCTCAGCGACGGGTCGTTCTCGTTCCGCTTCGACACGCCGGGGACCTACACGTACTTCTCTGGCTCCGAATCCCAAATGACAGGCAGGATCATCGTCCGCTAGGACGGCGCTTCACCTGGGCGGCCGCTCTTGCATGGTGAGAACGAGCCTCCAGGGCGAATCGCCGCGCACCATGAGGGACACGAAGCTCGGCTGAGCGAGACACGAGGGCGACCGTGGAAGGGTCTGCGATGAACGGCTACGACCAGATTACGCGCAAGACTCCGACCAATGAAGAGCTCATGCACGAGGTGGCGGGCGGAAACCAGGATGCGGCCGACATGCTCTATGGCCGGGACACGCTGCCGGCCTTCGGCATTGCGTCGCAGACCCTCGATCGCGCCGCCGCCGAAGGCATCGTGCGGGAGAGGCATCAGTTCATTTTGATCGTCGTTGCCGGAGCAGCTCGTTACGGCAGCTCTGGCCGTGTTTGGCCTCGAGCGTACACCGGACTACTCGCTTGGCTTTTTCGGCTCCTCCGACAGCGATGCGCTGCGTCTCCTGGTTCGCGCTTTCTGGATGTGGGTTCAGCTGCCGGGGATGGCTACCGCGGCGCGCCCCATCGGCCGCGCTTTCGTCGCGAAGATACTCTTGGCCCGAAGCCGGACGCTGCCGGGCTGGGCTCTCCCGATTGCGGGCGGACTGCTCGTCCTCACCGTTGGTGTACTCTGGTACTCCAGCGCGCTTTGGTTCTTCAACGGCTACCACCTGCCGGTCGGATGAATGTGCGACCTCACGCCCGAGAGGTCGCGCGACGACGAGCCTCGGGCACAACTTCAGGCGACCAGCCACCCGCTTGACCCGGCGATCGGGATCTTGGTTGGCGTAATCATCGGTTCAGCAGGGTGGATGTTGCTCCTATTCGCATTCTGGAGCGTGATGGTCTTCGCGCGCCCCTGAAGACTGCCGCGTACCCAATGGCCACCGGGGTGTTGCGGTGGCCAAGCAAGGGCCCCGCAGGATCCACGTCCCCTTTCCCGATTCCCTCCGAGAATCACGCACGACGAGCCCCCTAGGGTCGTCACAATCCAGATTCCTGCCTGCGGTGTATCCAAGGACATCGGAGCAGGAGGTTGCCCCCATGGCACTGGATGAAACCCTGAAGCGAGTCCCCACCCGTCGAGGCATCGCCGCGGTCGGCGGCCTCCTGCTCCTCACGCTCTTCGGGGCGGCGACCCCCTCGAGCCCCGCGGACTCTGCGACGCCGCCCGGGCAGGTGCTTATTTCGAACTTCGCCTTCGATCCGCCGACTCTCATGGTAAAGCCCGGCGCCACGGTCACCTGGGTCAACAAGGACGATGAGATCCACACGGTGACCTCAGCCGACGGGAAATTCTCGTCGCCGGCGCTCGATACCGATGAGTCGTTCTCGTTCCACTTCGATGCGCCGGGTACCTATCTCTACCACTGCGCCATACACGCTCGCATGACAGGGACGATTGTCGTCCACTAAAGGAGAATCCGATGTCGAAAAGTGAGAGCAACAAGGGCACGAACCGCCGGGACTTCATGAAGTGCATGGCCTGGGCGGGGACGGGCCTCGTCTGGACGCTGAGCGGTGGCGTCCTCTCCTCCAAAGCACTCGCTGGACTCCAAGCCGCTCCGAATGCACCTCGAGCCGGCGCGGGAGGAAAGCCCGCCAGCGGGTTCCGCTTCGTGCAGATCAGCGACACGCACATCGGCTTCAATAAGGATCCGAACATGGATCCGGTGGCGACATTGCAGGAGTCGATCGCCCGCATTCGTGCGCTCGACCCGGCACCCGACTTTTTGATCCACACGGGCGACCTGACCCACGCCCAGAAGGCCGGTGGGTTCGACACGGTGGCGCAGCTCCTCGGCGACGTGGCCTTGGGAGGAACCTTCTTCGTCCCCGGGGAGCACGACGTCTTCAGCGACGGAGGCAAGGAGTATCTTGCCCGCTTCGGCAAAGGCACGCTGGGCGGCGGCTGGCGCAGCTTCGACCACCAGGGCGTGCACTTCATCGGACTGGTGAACGTCCTCAATTTCAAGTCCGGCGGCTTGGGGATGCTCGGCCAGGAGCAGCTCGAATGGCTCGAGGATGATGTAAAGAAGCTCCCGAGCAGTACGCCCCTCGTGGTCTACACGCACATCCCGCTTTGGGCGGTCTATCCTGAGTGGGGCTGGACGACGGGCGATGCGCAGCAGGGGCTCGCTTACCTGAAGCGCTTTGGCTCGGTGACCGTGCTGAACGGTCACATCCACCAGGTACTCCAGAAGGTCGAAGGCAACATGACCTTCCACACCGCCATGTCGACGGCGTACCCGCAGCCGGCGCCGGGCCAAGGGCCCGGGCCGGGGCCGCTCAAGGTGCCCGCGGAAGAGCTGCGCCGGTTCCTTGGCCTGCGCTCGGTGACCTACGTCGCGGGCAACCAGCCGCTCGCCATCGTGGACTCGACGCTCGGCTAGGGCCGGCCCGATTCGTATGGAAGGACCTCGCATGAACGGTCGCGACGCGGCTGACAAAGCGCCTGAAGAGACGGACGAGGAACTCGTGCACACGCTCGCCGGGGGCCAACAGGAGGCACTCAGCACGCTCTACGCGAGGCACGCGCCCCTCGTCTTCGGCATCGCGCGCCATACCCTCGACGCCGCTGCAGCCGAAGACATCGTGCAGGATGTGTTCCTCGCGGTCTGGCACGGTGCGGCGACCTTCGACGCGGCGCGCGGTCCATTTCGCCCTTGGCTCCTCCAGATCGCTCACCACCGCGTGCTGAATGAGCTGCGGCGGCGCAGCCGCAAGCCGCTGCCGGGCGCGGCGGATTCTGATCGCCTCGCCGTGCTGCCAGATCCGGGCCCCGAGCCCTCGGCGGAGGTCTGGCGGGAGTTCCGGCGCTCCGCCGTGCGGGAGGCCCTCGAGCAGCTTCCGCCTCCTCAGCGGCAGGCTCTTGGTCTTGCATTCTTCGAAGACCTAACACACGAGCAGGTCGCGGCCGTACTGAACCTGCGCCTCGGCACCGCGAAGACACGCATCCGTGCGGGGCTCCAGCGATTGCGCGCCCAGCTCTCGCCCGCTCTCGCGATGCTGGCGCTCGTCCTCGTCGGTACCGTGGCGACGCTGGGCATCCGGGAGATGCGCGGGCGCGCCGCGCTCGAGAGGGACGAGGGCGCGCTCGACCTCGTAACGTCGAGCGACGTGCACCCGCTGCGCCTTGAAGCCGCGCCCGGCACGCCGGCCGAGACCCACGCCAACTGGCGTGCACGAGTAGGAACGAAGCTCGGGGTGCTGTCGCTCTCGCACCTGCCCGCACCGCCTGCCGGTTTCGTGTATCAGGCGTGGCTACTGCGCGAGGGCGTGTGGATCTCGCTCGGCACTGCAGTGCCCGACGCCGAGGGCAGAGCGCGCATCGTGGCCAAGCTTGACGCCATTGCGTTCCCGCCCGAGGCGCTGCGTGTGACGCTCGAGCCTGCGTCGGGGAGTGCCAAGCCGCAGGGTCGCGCGGTAGTCGCGTGGCCGTCGGGAGAGCCCGCTCCGCGGGCGAACAACGGAGGTTAGAGACATGCTCGAGGGACTCTTCCAACCCTTGCATCTACTGATGATTCTCGGCATCGCGCTCGTCGTGTTCGGTCCAGCCCGGCTCCCGGAGCTCGGCAAGGGCCTCGGCGAGGCGATCCGGGGATTCAAGGGGGCCATTCAGGGCGAACCTCAGCCGGCGCCGCGCCCACCGCTAGAGGCGCAGGTGCTTCTAGCGTCCGGACGCGAAGCGGGCGGAGCGGGGCAAGACCTTCCCAGCGTCGTCCATGAGCAGGTAACACTGGACCGCGCTCCGGTTTAAGGAGCTTGAGGGGAGGGATCCCCTCCGATTGCGAGAAATTCTTAACAGAGGAGATTCAGCATGCTTTCCAGCACCACGCGAACGCTCACCACCCTGGCGCTGACCTGCGCCCTGTCTGCCGCGCTCGCCGTCACGGCGGCGCACGCTTCCGATGCGCCCACCGACCGACAACTCGTGCAGGCACTTCAGGCCGGTGGGCTCGTCATCGTGTTCCGTCACGGTGCGACGTTTCCCGATCAGGCCGATACGGACCCGCTGAACTTCGACAATATCGCGGGCCAGCGCGTTCTGAATGACAAAGGCAAGGCGCTCGCCAAGGCGTTCGGGGAGGCCTTCCGCCAGATCGGCGTTCCGATCGGCCAGGTCTACACAAGCAGGTACAACCGCGCCTACGACACGGCGGTGCTGGCCGGGTTCGAGAACATAGAGAAGACCTCGGATGTCACTGAGGGCGGCCTCGTGGTTTCTCCGAATGAGAATGCACGCCGGGCCGAGGCCTTCCGCAAACTGGTGTCCACGCCACCCAAGGCCGGCACCAATAGTCTCATCATCTCCCATCGTCCCAACATCGTCGACGCGCTGGGCAAGGACTGGTTTGACGTGAAGGAAGGCGAAGCTTCGATCTTTCGTCCGGAGAACGGCGCCTACAAGCTCGTCGCCAAGGTCCAGATGGACGAGTGGGCGCGCATTGCCTCCGCGGTGAAGTAGCGTGAGGGAAACGGTGAAGAGAGCAGCGTTCGTAGTCTCTTTGGGAGTGCTGCTGCTGCTCGGACCTTCACCCAGCTCGGCCCGGGGCGGGGGGCCCGACGGCGGGTTCCACGATGGATTTCACGGCGGGTTTCATGGCTTCGGCCACGGCTTTGGCTTCCGCGGCCCGCGCGTCGCGCTCGGGTTTGGCCCCGCGTTCGGGTGGTGGGGCGCAGCGTATCCCTGGTCGTGGTGCTACCCGCCGCCGCACTATGGCTACGCGTCTCCCAACGTCATCGCGCAGCAGCCGCCGGAGAACGTTGAGCCTGGAGAGCAGAAAATTGATTTACTGGCAATTGACAACGATGATATGTTGACGAAAACAAGTTCGTCGGCGCAGTCCGGCTAATGAGGCGCCAATGTCGAACGCACGGATTTCGCTCTTTTCGTTGCTACTCGCGCTTGTAAGTGGGGCCTCGCTCGCGACGGGCCAGGAGGCGAACAGCCCACTCGCTGAGCCGCGCTCCCTGGACCAGACCGGCTTTCCCCACGAACTCTACGGATGGCTGACTCCAGCCGACAATCCGCAGAATCCCGCCAAGGTGGCGCTCGGTAAGGAACTGTTCTTCGACAAGCGGCTGTCGGAAGACAATACACAGGCTTGCGCCAGTTGCCATAAGCCCGACAAGGGTTTCACCGACCAGCAGCCGACCTCCGACGGAATTCACAAGCAGTTCGGGCGTCGCAACGCGCCGACCGTGCTCAACGCGGCGTTTAACGTTCTGCAGTTCTGGGACGGACGCGAGCCGACGCTCGAGCAGCAAGCCACGGATCCGATCATCAATCCGATCGAGATGGGGATGAAGAACTTCGACGAAGTGGTCGCCAAGGTCGGCGCTATCAGCGAATACCAGGCGGAGTTCAAGGCGGTGTTCGGCGGACCGGTGACGCTGGCCGATCTACAGCGCGCGCTCGCCGCTTACGAGCGGAGCCAGGTTTCCTTGAACACCCCGTTCGATCGCTTCCTGGGCGGCGACGAAAAGGCAATCAGCGATCAGGCCCGGCGCGGCTGGTCAATCTACAACGGCAAGGGGCGCTGCATGTCGTGTCACGGAGTCAACCTGACACAGCCGCTCTTCAGCGATAACCGCTTCCACAACATCGGGGTTTCCGCCCACAAGTCCGATTTCGTGCCGCTGGCGCGCAAGGCCCTGGCGCTTCTGGCCCGGGGCGGGAGCGCCCAGCAGCTCGACGAACTCGCCATCCAGACCGACATGAGCGAGCTGGGCCGTTTCCTGGTTACCCGCGATCCTCACGATATCGGCGGATTCCGCACGATGGGGCTACGGAACCTGCTCGTCACCCAGCCTTACTTTCATGACGGTTCACAGGCCACGCTGTGGGACGTGGTCGACCATTACAACAAGGGTGGTGTGCAGAACCCGTTCCTGGATGGCGGCATCGTCCCCCTCGGCCTGACTGAGCCCGAGATCGACGACTTGGTGGCCTTTCTCGCCACTTTGACCAGTCCCGAATACGCCCGGGCCGCGCAGGTCGAGTATCGGGCGCAATTCAAGCGCTCGCGGACCGATCGGCCACAGCGTGACACCGCTGCCGCGATGGGTCTTACGGGGCGCAACGGGCCGGGGCTGGGGGGACCTTTCGGCGATATCGGGCCAACCCAGATGGGCGAAAATCCGGCGCTGCTGGGCGGCAGATAGTGCGGCCACCATCAACCACTGCAACCGAGGTGGACCATGGCAGTTCGGCACAAAAGTGTTGAGACCAAGTTCATGGAGCAAAGGGACTCGGTCATGCGCGGCTTGCGCAAACTCGATCGCCGCTCCTTTCTGAAGGTGGCGGCGGCCAGCGCCAGCGCCGTGCTGGCGCGGGGCCTGCTGCCACCGCACAGTTTTCAGCTAATCGAATTCGCCAACGCAGCGACGCAAAAGGACTTCGGCTCGGTTGGCAAACAGGGCAGCGCCCCGTTTCGAATCGCCTACGTTTCCGACACCCATCTTTACGAGCGCACGCTCAATCAGCGCTTCGTGCGCGCCGCGGTCCGGGCCGTGCAGGACGTTAACGCCCTCGACCCGCAGCCCGACTTTGTGCTGTTCGGTGGTGACCTAGCCCAACTTGGCAGACGCAAGGAGCTCGACTTGGGCCGTCAAATCCTGGCCGAGCTCAAGGCGCCCGTGAAGATCATGGTCGGCGAGCACGACTGGTTCTTTGACATGGGCGAAGCGTGGCAGGAGATCTTCGGTCCGCCGAACTACTCCTTCGACTGGAAGGGCGTTCATTTCGTGGTCCTGATGAGCGTTCATGAGCAGGACTTCTGGACGACGCGCAAGATGACCCCCGCGGAGCGCATGCAGACTGTGGCGGGCCTGGACAATGGGGTCCAGTCGCGCTTCGAGGTCGGCGACGAGGAGCGCAAGTGGATGGCCGATGACCTCGCCAAGGTGCCGCGCACCACGCCGGTCGTCGTCTTTTCCCACTCGCCGCTATACAAGTACTACCGCAACTGGAATTTCTGGACCGAGGACGCCGAGCAGGTGCAGGCGCTCCTGGCGCCTTTCCAGAACGTGACCGTGATCCATGGCCACACCCATCAGATGCTGTTTAATCGCATCGGGAACATCAACTTTTACGGGATGCTCTCGACCGCGTGGCCGTGGCCGTACGCTCCGGAGGGACTGCCGCCGCTCACCATTCAGATGAACCGTGCTGACCCCTTCGACCAGCTCGACGGCTGCGGCGACGGCCAGTTCGTGATGCGCGACGACGCTATGGTCGATTCGATCTACAGCCTGTGGGATCGCAACCCGGTATCTGTGCCGGCCGGTTATCTGGTGTCGGGCGGCAAGAGCGACCGTCCGCCCGCGCCGCAATTCGACAGCTATTGAACGCGCCACCGCATTGGGCGCGCTGATGGGTCAAAGGTGAAAGCCATGTATCGCACTCCAGTCGTACTTCTCGCGGTTGCCAGCGCCGTGGCCGCAATCGCCGGACTCGCCGTTCTGCCGGCAGCCCTTAAAGCACAACAACAACCGGCGGCAGACCATCAGGCGCCCGCCGCCAAGAATGGCGGCGTGGTCGTCATGCTCTGCGACGGCAAGACCAGCGTGGAAGTCCAAGGACTCGAGCCCGGCCAGCGGATGAGCCGCGAGCAGGCCTCAAAAGTGACGCGCGACCTGATGGCATCGTGGCAGCAGGCGCATCCTGGCGAGCGTTGGGAGATGGCGCAGGCGCAAAGCCCACCCGCCGAACCAGCCGCGCCCGGGCCCGCCGCCGCACCCTCCCCGGCCGCTGCGTCCACTTCCCCGCAGATACAAGGCGTGCCGATCCAGAAGCCGGCGCAAGGCCAACAGCAGCAGGGCGATACCTACGCGAGCTTTCACGAGCGCGACTTCAAGGTGTGGCAGGCTGAGACCCAGAAATTCGTCGAGGAAGGCAAGCGCATCTTTCACAGCGACAAACTGCTGGGCGGTACGATCGGGGTGAGCTGTGACATGTGCCATCCTGACGCGTCCAATACCCATCCGGAGACCTATCCAAAATACCAGGTGCAGTTGCAGCGCGTGGCTCTGCTGCGTGACATGATCGATTGGTGTATCGAGAACCCCGTCAAGGGCAAGACGATGGACCCCAACGACGAGCGGCTGCGCGCCCTCGAAGCCTACATCATCGCCCAGCGCAAGGGCGTGGCGCTCGATTACGGCAAGCACTGAGCTAAGTCGTGGAAAAGGTGCATGATGTAGAAGAGGCCCACGTAGAACTCGCGCGAAAGCAGGCGGCCCGCAGCCGCCTATTCGGCCTCGAGTACGAAGCAGTCGAAAAACGCGTCGCTGTGGGCTCCTAGAGCTAAATCACGACCGTGAGCTTCGGAACTCAGGTCGTCAAGCACAAACCAACGGTGACCAACGACGACAGCCTGCAAGGCTGTAACCAAAGAGATGCCACCGGCCGTGATCGAGCCAGCGCGAAAGCCATCTCGGCACCGCGAGACTGGCGACCAGGCGCGGCCGAGGAGCCTCCCGCCGGCAAGACGGTCGGCGTTGCACCCCTGCGCCAGACTGAGGGCGTGAAGCATCGGCGGCTCGTCGAGGCGGTCGAGGCGCAGCCGAGGGTGCTCTCGCCGATCCAGCGCGGGGGCTCTCGTTGAGGTTACCGCTCGGCCCGTCAATCACTCATGGCCGGACGGGTTCTCTACGGCCCTTGGTGGGCGGCCCTCTTTGTGAGCGCGCTCTTGGAATGCTCGCGGCCGAACTGCGATGCAGCCGGCGTCACCTGATCGTGCAATTTCGCAAACATGTTGGCCTGCCTCCGAAGGCGACCGCACGACTCTTGCGCTTCAATCAAGCTGTCCGTGTAGTGAATCGAGTCGGGCGGAACATGAGCAACGATCCGGATAGCAAGCCATATCTCGATCTTCGGCCGACACCGAGCTTTTGCGTCAGGAGTGCGCGATAGTCAGAGATAGCCCTCGAATGTGGGTACTACGACCAATCGCACTTCATCAAGGAGTTCCATAGTTTCGCAGGTGTAACGCCGGTCGCGCTTCTTAGCCACGTGCTGCCCGATGGTTAGATCTCAACGGCACGGTCGGAAAAATGTTTACAATACAGCGTCACTCTTCGCGCGCTAGTCATCGATCATGCCGGCGACTTCGCCGAATCTCGAGGAGGCCATCTATGGCTACGACATCGAGTGTGATTCCGGAGGCGTTTCATACGCTAACACCCTTCTTGTGCGTCGCGGATGCGGTCCGCGCGATCGAGTTCTACAAGAGGGTATTCGATGCGACGGTAATAGAGCGTCACGATGAGCCCGGCGGCAAGGTGAGCCACGCCACGCTTAGAATCGGAGATTCGCCCCTGATGCTCTCTGATGAATTCTCGCAACACTCACAGGAGCACCGCGGCGAAGGATGGCCGCGTAGTCCAAAATCCCTCCGCGGCTCCTCGGCGAGCCTTTATATGTATGTTGCTAACACGGAGGCAGTGTTCGAGCGCGCCCTTGCCGAAGGCGCGAGAGTGATCAGTCCGGTGGCAGATAAAGAATGGGGCGACCGGCTCGGCAGCTTCGAGGATCCGTTCGGGCACATCTGGAACGTCGCAACTCATGTCGCGAGGTTACCTCACTAGCGAGAGCTTCATCGCGTCTGAGAACCCGGTCGCGAAATAAGCGCCGCTTGGGCTGTGGCACCTTGCGGAGACGTGCGCGCGAATCGCGGAACGCGACGTAGCGCAGGCGCTCGAGGAGGGTTTCCGCGCGCCCGTCCTTGCAGCACGCACCCGCTACTGGTGGGCGCGGGCGCTGGCCGAGCGCGCGAAGCCTGACGATGCAGAACGCGCTCGCACCTTGCTCGCAGATTCGCTTGCAGCAGCGCGTCGGATCGGAATGCGGAGCCTTGAGCGCGAAGCTGCGGCGCTTGAGGCCACCCTGGGTGGCAACTAGAGCTCGGACCTGTCCGGGAACAGCGACCGAGGTCCGTTCCGAGGTTTCTTAACGATTCTACTCCATATAGTGTCCACCCGAGGTGGAGGCGCTGTCTCTAGACCGCCGAAGCGTCCACCTAGATCCCAATACCGGTCTGGTTTGGGCACCTGGGCGCCGAGCATCTTGTTGAACGCACGCACGGTGCGCAGACGCTTGGGATGGTGTTGCGTCTTCGGCTCAGAGGGATCCTGCCGCCTCTTCCGTGCCATGCCGCGCGCTCCCTCGCGGCGCTCCGTAGGGAAGGATGGGGGCTGGCCCGCCGGAGCGGGCGGGCCCCGGTTGCAATCCGGTGCCCCCAGGAGCGAGATCCTAGCGCGCTCAAAGTCGCGCGATTACGAGCTCGTGCTTTTCAGTTAGGGGAACAGCACGTCGAGAGCGTTCGCCCCATCGTGAGAGGACCCGTAGAGCCTTTCTTCTGCCGATGGCACCGTCCAGTGCCTCGTGAAGGAACAGTCCAATCTTCTCGAGGAGTGTTGTCCAGGACCGACCGGAACTCGCCTGCTGGCTTCGACTACATTGCGCGCTAATATACTGATTGGCAGCGTCGGCATGGCCGCTGCTGCCGCCTGCCGACCGTGGCGCCAGCCACGGAAACCAAGCCAGCGAACATTTCACTACCCCTGGCACAGAGGGGAAGTCATACCGTGAGCACGATCAACACAAAGGACGGAACTGAGATCTACCGCAAGGAGGGCGGGGGACAGGCCGTCCTCGGCCACGGCTGGCCGCTCAATGCCGACGTTTGGGACGGATACCGTTGGCTCATCCAGCAGCCGGTGCAAGAACCAGGCAACCCGGCCCGCCGTAGAACCGGACCATCGGCTGGTGAAAGGAATGCCTAGGGCCGCCTTGGCAGGACTCCGGAAAAGTGGAGAACCAAGGCAGAGCCTCAGCTTTCAGGCTTTCGAAATAGGCGTTGAGCTTCGGAGCGTCCTCTGAGCGTGCTTTGCGCACAAGCCACCTGCGCTCGTCACCGGAGATATTTTGACCGGGTACCGTTGCGTTCAATCCTTGTTTCGGCCTCTGCGAACGTCGACGAAGTGCTCGTCCTTTATCGGCTTGCGTCGCGCGCTGCGGGGCTTGGGCTTCATGTCTTCCTCGCTCCTCGGCGCTCCGCCTTCTTCACGACCTCAATGATGAGCCCGAGGAAGTCTTCTGGTATTTGGATCGTCCCAAAGGGCGCGTTCAATGGCGTGTGTAGCGTAAAGCAACGACCATTCATCGTCTGTCGGCTCTCTGCGCACCTCACTCCGGAAGCGCGAAAGCTTCGATTCGCGTTCCTCGTCTGCTCTGCTCATGCTCGCCCTTTCGCGCCCTTGGGCTTTGGCTTCACTTCTTCACCTCGCGACCACTGAGCTTCTCCCTCAGCGCCGCCGTCAATGCATCGGTCGACCCCGCAAGAAGGTCTTTCACCTCGCGCTTGCAGAACCCCATTTGCTCGAGGCTCTCCGAGAGCGATGCCTCGATCGCCCCCACGATGAAGTCCTTTACCTCGCGTTCGCTCGCGTTCGCTCGAATCCCTACCAAGCTGGCGCCGCGCTTTGGTCTTCACGCGAGATGCGCGCTTCGCTCTCTCTCGCTTCGAATTCATCGTGCGACTCCGGGCCGAGATATTGAGGTGACGGCCGTGCTGGGCGGTGGTACGTGTGGATTCGCCAATAGCGGCGGTTCGTGCATCCATTTTGGCCAGTGATTTTGCTGCCCGGAAGGACAAGCGGGCTCAGTCCGATCCTCGTGCCCTAATCCTCCTCCTCTTCCTCCTCTTCGACGGTGACCTCCACCTGCATCTGGCCGAGATTCGTGTCGTCTGAGAAAAAGTCATCGGCCGCAGATTGAGCCGTCGCCCGCGCGCTTCGGCCCTTCCTTCTCACGCGTACTTGTCGGACCGTATCGCCAAGGCGATGTCCGAGCTGGCAGGATGCACCTCGATCACAGACGAAAACGCTTACCATGGGACGAGTCTACTTTTTTCCCCAGGGTAGGACACCACCCTCGCCGGCATCGCTTCGACCGCGTAAATGGGAACCGTCCAAACTGCCACGCCTGTTAGTGAAGGGGGGTTCAGCGCGCGCGGCGCTACGCTTCCCCTCGTGGCAGATTCCGACTACCCGCATCCTGCTCCTCAGACGTGCGGATCGGGCGTGTTCCTGCGGTGGAAGGCAGACGCGGACGCAGCGATCGGACCGGCGCCGGCCCTCCACCCTGCCACGATACGGGCCGCCCGAAGGCTGTGCGCGGATCGCGTCGAGGGGCGGACGCCGGTGCGTCTCGACGGTGGTCGTGGCGATGTAGAGTCGCTTGCCGATCTCGAGAGAGCTGAGCCAAAGGTGTGCACGTGCCGGAGTTCACCTTTCCAAAGAGAGCCGCTCGGCGGTAGAAGCCAAGCGCCATGCGCGCAGCGGTACTACCGGTGAAAGTCCCAGTCGATCTTCCCGTGCGCGCTCATCCTGAGACTCAGCACTCCGCTGAGGGTCTGCGGCGCACCGCCTTTCCGCTGGACGGTGGCCGTGAGAGGACCGGCGCGCGCAGAGGGTTCTTCGGTGTACTGGCTTATCGTTTTGCGCAAAGCGTTTCGCGGCCCTCGCGCGCGCACGCTGTAGGTCCGCCCGCCGATCGTCACGCTGAAGCGATGCACTCTGACAAGGTAACGGAGAAACATAGTCGCCCGGCCGCAGCTCGCCGAGCGCGATACTCGAACCCGCGCCTCGCCACACCGCTACCGGCGCGACGTCATGCGTAAGCTCGGCATCCACAGCGTCCCCGATTAGACGAAGTACGCAATCCGCGAAGGCCTGACCTCGCTCGAAGACTGAGCCCGGCCGGGTCGCCTCGGCGCCTCGCTGCCGCTGACCGCCAAATCCCTGATCTCAGTCTCCGATTTACCGGGATTTGAGGATGGTTCGCCCCATGGGTCTCGGAGATCCTCCCGGCCGCCGATCCTGCGACCGTGTGCTTGGAGTACTTCTATGCACTCGCGCGCCACTCCCGAGCAGATCCGGGCCGTCACCGACTGGCTTGTCGGCGGT
>DATGZK010000052.1:0-15679 GCA_035489755.1 Myxococcota bacterium | reverse complement strand
GCACGCAGCATGTCGTCATGGCAAGAGAGCATCGCGCCCGCGAGATACCGTGTGAAGTTGCGCGAATAGAACTGGTATTGGCCGAAGATGATGCGAAAGTCCTCGATCGTGAGGCGTCCCGTTGCGCACGCCGCAAAGAGGCGGCAGCTCCAGAGAGGGTGGTTGTCCACCTCCGCTTGCAAGCGCTTCATTTTTCCCTTGAGTTCGTTCGTAGACCGAGCAGTATCGATCGTCATTGTGAAAGGCACCTCTCTTCTCGACTGATGGACAGAGATTGGCTGTCTTGGAGCCGTCAGCAAACCTGTCGCGCGCAAGCTAATACGCGCTGCTTCCCTCCGAGGTTACGCCGCTCGCCCCGAGGATCGTGACAATCCAGGCTCCCGTTCGCGGTGTATTCAAGAACATCGGAGCAGGAGGTCACGGCCGTGGCATTGGACACCCCCTTCAAAAATTCCTTGGTATCGGAGACTCGCTGCCCCCTGCTCTTCGTTTCCCTCGCTGCCGCCTCTCTGTCAGGCAGCGCGGCGTCTATGGTGCCGCCTTCACAACGGCGCGCCTCGAGCTTCGTCACGCCGCGGAGGCAGAACGGCGACGATTCGCCATCTACCCCCACATGAGAAGGACGATCGTCGTCCGCTAGCGACTGCGCATTCACTAGGAGAACTGAAGTTCGAAAGACGGGAGCAAAAAAGGCATGAGGCATCACGGCTTTTTCATAAAGCGTGTCCTGACCCTTCGAGCTGTGTTCGTGGTTTTGGGTCTCCTACTGGTCAGCCTCCTGGGCGCGGCGGCGGTTGTGCCCCGCGCGGAGTGCGCAGGACCTCCCGTGCAGGTCCGCATGTCGCCTTTATTCGGCTTTCTTCCGTCGACCCTCACGGTGCAGAGGGGCACCATCGTTACCTGGGTGAATGACGACGAGCTGCCGCACACGGTGACCTCGACCGAGGGAGCCTTTGCGTCGCAGGCGATCCGCAACGACGAGTCGTTCTTCTTCCGTTTCGATGCGCCCGGCACCTACAAGTACTTTTCTGGCTTCCAGCCCCACATGACGGGCAGGATCGTCGTTCGTTAAAAGCGCCGAATTGCCTGTGGAGGCTCCAATTTCCAAAAGCGAAAGCAACGAGGTCACAGGAGGCCGGCCTGATCGTTATCGCCAATCCAGTAGAGTGCGAGGCGCGGAAGGCAGACGGGCCGAGGTGGGCGAGCGGGGGTCACCCCGTGGGTGGCCTTGCGCTAGCGGTGGCGAGGCGCATCCGCGAGTCGACCACCCAACTCGTTCTACCGCTTGAGGCGAAGCGTCACGCCGCCCCCCTGCTGTGGGTCTTTGTGGCGCTCCGTCTGCTGTCTCCTATTGCGCTGCTCCGCGCTGAGGCTGCAAACCCTATGGTTTTCGACTTTTCTCGGCTCTAGGTACGGGGCTTGCACCAGCCATCCCTACGGAAGCTTCGGGCCGGTCTCAAAGTCTCACCTTGTCGTCCAAGGCGGAAGCGCATGCCCTCCCACTACGAACGCCTCTCTGCCCTCGACGCCGCGTTCCTCGCCATCGAGACCGAGACGTCGCCGATGCACGTCGGCGCCGTGGCGATCTTCGAGGCCGGGCCGCTCGCGCGTTCCGAGGGCGGCGTCGACATCGACCGTATCCGCAGCCTGGTCGAAGCGCTGCTCGTCCCGCGCTATCGACAGCGTATCGCGCGCATCCCGGTCACGAACCATCCCGTCTGGGTCGACGACACACGCTTCAACCTTCACTACCACGTACGCCACATGAGCCTCCCCGCGCCCGGCGACGAGCGCCAGCTGAAGCGCCTCACGGGCCACGTCATGTCGCTGCCGCTCGACCGGACGAAGCCGCTGTGGGAGCTGTGGGTCGTCGAGGGTCTGGCGCGCGGTCGCTTCGCGATCCTCACCAAGACGCACCACTGCATGATCGACGGCGTCGGCAGCGCAGATCTGATGGTGGCGTCAATGAGCACGTCGCCAGCCGTTTCCCTGCCGCAGCTGAAGCGCTGGCGACCGCGGCCGGCGCCAAGCCCGCTCAAACTCATCGCCGGCGAACTGCGCCGTGGCGCGGGCGGCGGGCTCGCCGCGCTCGGCGCCGCCCGGCGCGCCATCGCACAACCGCTCGACACGGTGCGCGCGCTGCGGGACGCGATCTCGGGCGTCGGCGAGGCGCTCGGCGCGAGCCTGCACAGCGCGTCGCCGACCCCGCTCAACCTCGCGATCGGCCCCCATCGCCGCTTCGACTGGTTGCGCTTCGACCTCGCGCAGGTGAAGGAGGTAAAGAAGCAGCTCGGCGGCACCGTGAACGACGTCGTGCTCGCCACCGTCGCCGGCGCGCTGCGGCGCTTCCTCGGCGGGCGCAGAGTCGACGTCGCGGCGCTTGAGTTCCGAGCCATGGTCCCGGTGAACATCCGTACAAAGGACCAGACGGGTGCCTTCGGAAATCGCGTCGCAATGATGAGCACCGAGCTCCCGCTCGCTGAGCGGAGCCCGCGTAAGCGGCTTGCGCACGTGATCGAGACCACGCGCGAGCTCAAGTCCTCGAAGCAAGCGCACGGGGTCGAGATCATCGAGGAGATCAGCGAGCTTGGGCTCACCGCGCTGTTCGCGCAGTTCGCCCGCCTGACCGCGCTCACGCGTCCCTTCAATGTGGTGGTGACGAACGTGCCGGGCCCGCAGTTCCGCACGTACCTGCTCGGCGCACCGCTGGTCGAGGCGTATCCGCTGGTGCCGCTCTACCGCAACCAGGCGCTTGGCATCGCGCTCTTCAGCTACGATGGCGGCCTTTACTGGGGCCTCAACGCCGACTGGGACGCCCTGCCCGATCTACACGATCTGGTCGATGCGCTGGCGGCCGAGTTCGAGTTGCTCCGCAAGGCAGCCGCGGACGGCGGGCGCCTCCCCGTCCCCACCCGGCAGTCTCATCGGCACGGTTCAGCAAGAAAGTAGAACGCATACAAGACTTACGAGCCGGGAGTATCCTTGATCTGAGATCGATACAACAGATTTAGCCCAAAGGCGCCTTGCATGGCTTACCGGGGGCGGGGTAAGCCTTTGGCCCGCATCCCTGCTTTGGATGAACCGCGGAGAGGCTTGTGCGCGACGCCGGTCAGGCATTTCGACAGGCTTCGCCCTTGGGTGTAAAGCGGCCATAGAGGGATCGGGACAATGAGCGCAATCCTGACGTCAGCTCGATCGGTTGGCATCCGTGCGTCCACTGACAGAAGTCAGCGTCGATCAAAACGCATCGTCTTGACAGATTGGAATGGCAGGGCGTAGGAATAGGGGAATGGCCGGTTGCCGGGAGACTGGCAGATGGGGCAGGTCGCGATGGATCGACGGATTCGGCTATTGATCGTAGGCGCGCTCGGCTGTGCAATCAGCGCTCCGGCCCACCCGCCCCTTGTCAACAGCAACGACGCCGTTTCGGCAGCTACGCAGCTCGATGGCGGAGGTTGCTACCCCGCGTCGATCTCACCCAGCCTGCTCGACATGCTCGTCCTCCTCAACCCCGAGTGGGCAGCGCTCGACGTCGGCACGCATACCCCACCGTTCTCCGATCCGGTCACTATTCACGGGACCATCGATTTTGCCAAGATCAACGAGAGCGGAGATTTTCCTGCCGATCACGTCACCGACGACCAGAACACCTATCTCTTTACCGATCCGGCGGACATGGGTCTCGTGGCTACGGGTAACGTGGGTCCGGAGGGCCCAGAGGGTGGAAACATGGAGCTCGAGTGGGAACTCGGCTCGTACCCCCTCTTTGCCTGGGCCGGTAGGGGCGATCGTTTCACCGGCGTCGGTCGCTGGATCTGGGACTGCGGCCACCCGCTTCCCAACCCCACAGGGACCTGCTCGAAGACTGCGAGCCAAGCGTGCGTGATCGACAGCGACTGCGGGCCCCCAGTCTGCCCGGGCTGTCTTGGCGGCGAGACCTGTACAGGGGTGAACTTCAACTATCACAGCGAAGTGCATCCGTTACAGGCGGTGGCAGTCAGTCGCATCCATGGGTATGACGATTCGAAAGAGTCGCGAAGTGGAGGACCCGCGACACGCACCGACGTCTGGATTAGCCCCAACGGGGGCGGCGCCGGTGACAAGTGCATCGTGACGCACCAGGCCAGCCCTTTCTCATTGTTTGCTGTCGATTGCTATCCGCTGTCGCAGCCACTCGCCAACGTCAGCTCCTCCAACTTCGAATTCGACATTCCTCTGCTGCCTCGGCCGCCAGGACATAAGAATAAGAAGCCGCCGAGTGTGACCGTCTTCGACCAGACGCCGCCAGGCCTGCCTCGCCCCGGGGTCACGACCACCTTCGTGGATGGGCCGAATCCATTCGTGCATGCTGCCGTTCACATGACCACGCCGATACAGGGTCAGCTTCCCAGCCAGGTCGGCAAGACCATCATCTCGCGCTGGCGCGACGACGAAACGCCGGTTACCCGCCTGAAGGTGAATGTGACGGCACTTGAGATCGTAAACCCGCTCAAGGCAGTGACCCCGGTGATTCCGGCGAGGCAGCTTTGCTCCGTCACCACCACGCAAGACTGCAGCGCTAGCGCGTGCCCGGCAGGCGAGACGTGCCTCACCCTCGGTGGGCCGACGCCCGGTTGGCAGATTTTCCTAGAGGCGAACGGTGACTGGAAGGAAATCACCGGCTTGGAGAAGGTCGACACGCTCACAAATCTGCCGCAGGATCTCACCTTCGATGTGGGATTGCTACCGGGCGATGGATTGCATCTGCACGCGACCGGCAAGAGCTTGGGTTGCCTCGAAGCCCAGTTGTACGGGCAATCGCTGGGGCGCGACCTCAGGCTGTACGGGCTGACCGACGGCGCAACCTGCCTCGCGGACTCGAGCCCCGACATCGGCACCTTCGACATTGTGTACAGCGGGCCCGAATTCGGCAGCAACGGAGGGTCCATGAGCTATGTCACGCAGAGCACCGGCGGAGATGGCGGACACTGTTCCGTGACTACCGCCCAGTTGTGTATTAACAATGAGGATTGTCCTGGCGAATCCTGCGTCGTCACGGGTGGAGCGTTCAAGCTGCACTACACCATCACCAAGGTGCACGCACGAAACGGAGAACGGGATGAGTGTTCGGATGACGGTGATCGCGATTGCCGCAATGGCATGCATCGGTGTCCGGAGCGCAGCAGCGCTGACGATCGCCGAGCTCGTTGCGAACCCTAAGGCCTACAACGATACGTCGGTCACGGTCGTCGGTGACGTCGAGCGGTCAATTCCCGTTGGTTCCCAAAGCACGTTCGACCTGCGGGACGGCCCCACGAAGATCACCGTGATTAGTCGCAGCGCAGCCCCTGCGGTGGGCGTCCGCCTCGCCATTACCGGGACCGCGCACCTTGTCAGCGAGGGGGGTAACGACGCGGAGTCGACCCCGCTCCCGCCGGTTATCATCGAGTCTGCCCGCACCTCCGCGCCTTAGCGCATCCGTCGTTCGTTCTTACCCGGGCCGAGGAAGCCGCCGAGCGCGAGCGTCGAAGAGGACGATTCTCGGTGTCGTTCGCGGCATTTCCATCGTCCTCGAATTCTCTGCGAAGGCCGGAGGGCCTAAACTCTCGCGCCTGCCTTTGCACGGCGCACGCCAGGAGCAGAAGGTTGGAATTTCAGCCAAAATGTCAAGGAAATGGATACTCGCGCGGACAATGCATCCCTTGCATGGGCGCGGCCCGATCGCCGCTTGGCGCGGTTGCGCGAGGGCAGTGTTGTGACGATGGCGTCACCGTAGGCGGCAGGCAACTCGTCATATATGCAAGAATCGAAGGCGAAAATACCCCTCCATCTTCGCTACCGCCTCACGCGCGTTTCGTGGCGTGATCTTGGCGTGGTCGTGGCGCCAACTCTTTTTGTCGTGATCGGGGCCTTTGTCGTTGCCTTCCACTACCTGCAGCCTGCGCCGCCAACTTCGATCGTCATGACGGCTGGCACGCAGGGCAGCGCCTTTCGCAACAACGCCGAGAAGTATCGGAAGATCCTCGCACGCAACGGCATCAGACTCGAAATCCTGCCCTCGCTGGGGTCGGTCGAGAATTTGCAGCGCCTCTCCGATCCGAAGGTACGTGTCGACATCGGATTCGTGCAGGGCGGCCTGCCGACCGAACTGCGCTCCGACGACTTGGTATCGCTCGGCAGCGTCTTCTATGAGCCGCTGTTCGTGCTTTACAGAAGCCGGGTGCCGATCGACCGCCTTTCGAAACTCGCGGGACGCCCGCTCGCGGTTGGAGTCGAAGGCAGCGGTGGCCACGCGCTTGCGCTCGCACTGCTCAAGCAAAATGGCATTGAACCCGGCGGACCCACTCCGCTGCTCCCGCTCGCAGGGGACGAGGCGCTACAGGCGATGATGGAACAGCGTGTCGACGCGGTGTTCCTCGCGGGCGACTCGGCCCAGCCCGACGTGATTCGTCGTCTGCTGCACATGCCCGGTGTGCGCTTGTTCGATTTTGTCCAGGCCGACGCGTACGTACGCCGGTTGCGCTTTCTCAGCCGGATTGATCTGCCCATGGGGGCGTTCGACCTCGGCCACAACCTGCCCGATCGGCCGATCACGCTGATCGCGCCAACGGTAGAGCTCGTCGCCCGAGCCAACCTGCATCCGGCGCTGTCCGACCTGCTGATCGAGGCCGCGCAGGAAGTGCATGGCCACGGGTCGCTTCTACAGCGCCCAGGCGAATTCCCCTCGCCCGTGGAACATGACTTTCCAATCAGCGACGACGCAGCGCGCTATTACAAAACGGGCAAGAGCTCCGCCTACCGCCATCTGCCGTTCTGGGTCGCAAGCCTGGTCGATCGGATGCTCGTGCTGCTGCTGCCCGTCGTAGTGCTGCTCGTCCCTGCGGTACGCCTGGTTCCGGCACTCTACCGTTGGCGCATACGGACCCGCATCTATCGTCGCTATGGTCAGCTGATGGCGCTCGAGCGGGAAAGCCAGCAACTGCACGACCCGGAGCAGGCGCGCCAGCTACTCGAGCGGGTCGATGTGATCGAAAGTGCGGTCATCGGTCTGAAGTTGCCGGCGTCGTTTGCCGACGAGGCCTATGTGCTGCGACAGCACATCGACTTCGTTCGCGCTCGGCTTTCCAGCGTGGCAGCGCCCAGCTAGCCGCCAAACTGAAGACAGTCCAAGGCGCGGGTCTAGACGAGATCGCCGTCCGATACTTTCCTAGACTCGATTCGCCAAAGAGAGGATTGGCCAGGACGCATTTCGAGGAGAGATGATGAACTCAGCGCAAGCCATCCCGGTGCTGGTCGGTGTCGGACAGATCTTGCAGCGACTCGAAGATCCACGGGAAGCAGCGGAGCCGTTGGAGATGATGGTGGCGGCTCTGGAGCAGGCAGGAGACGACTGCGGAGCCCCGAAGCTTCTGCAGCGCGCGGACTCGATCTACGTGCTCCGGGGCACCTGGCGCTACGGGGATCCCGGGCGCGAGATTGCCCGCAGGCTCGGCGCAACGCCTGCGGAGACCGTCGGCACGCCGTACGGCGGAAACTTCTCGCAGGCGTGCGTGATCGATGCGGCGCGCGCGATCCAGGCGGGGCGCCGCAGGGTGGTACTCGTCACCGGCGCGGAGAACGGGCGCAGCGCGGCGCAGGCTCAGCGCCAAGGCGTCGAACTCCGCCAGAGCAAGGCTCCCGGCACTCCGGATCGGAAGCTCGCCGAGGACAAGGCGATCTTCCACGAGGCGGAGCTCGCGCGCGGGATGAACAGGGCCAGCGACGTCTTCGCGGTCATCGAAAGCGCGATCCGCTTTGCGAGAGGATCGCGCCTCGAGACTCATGCGGAGCAGGTCGCCACGCTTTGGGCGGCCTTTAGCGCGGTCGCGGGCCGCAATCCGAACGCCTGGATCCGCAGGCCCTACACCGCCGAGGAGATCCGCCAGGCCTCGCCCGAAAACCCGATGATCTCGTACCCATATACGCGGCTCATGAACGCCAATTCGCGCGTCGACATGGGGGTGGGTCTGCTCCTCTGCTCGCTGGAGACCGCTCAGAACGCCGGCGTGCCCGAGGAGAAGCTCGTGTTCCCGCACGCCGCGACGGAAGCCAACGACAGCAACTTCCTGTCCACGCGCGCCGAGCTCCACCGCTCGCCCGCGATCCGCATCGCGGGAGCACGTGCCCTCGAGCTCGCCGGGAAAACCCTCGAGGAGATCGATCACTTCGACCTTTACAGCTGCTTTCCCTCCGCGGTGGAGGTCGCGGCGGCGGAGCTCGATATTCGCGAGGACCCTCCGCTTACCGTCACAGGGGGACTCACGTTTGGGGGCGGGCCGCTGAACAGCTATGGCCTCCACGCGATCGCGCGAATGGCCGAGGTCGTCCGCGAGCAACGCGGCTCCACGGGTCTCGTGCACGGCAACGGCGGCTGGCTCGCCAAGCACGCCATCGGGATCTACTCAGCCGCGCCGCCGACGGCCGGCTTCCGCTACGAGAGCCTCCATCAGCGGGTCGATGCCTTCCCGCTGCGCGAGGCGCTGGTTGACTGGGACGGGCCCGTTACGATCGAGGCCTACACCGTGGCGCACCAGGCCGGAACGCCCCGGACCGCCCATGCGGCGTGCCTCACCGACGACGGCCGCCGCACGTGGGGCACGCTGGGCGATCGCGCGGTGCTGGACACGATGATGCGCGAGGAGTTCTGCGGCCGACCCGGGCGCCTGGACGGCCACGGCCACCTCCGCCTCGATTAGACCGAACGATTTCAAAAAGGTGTTGATACCTTCGCGCTGAAGCAGACGAGGGCATTCTCTAGGGTGTGCTTTGCGAAATCCTCGTTCGTATCGAAATGAATGATGTTTTCGCCGCGTTGGGTCCACTTGCGTTCGATTTCCCCTGCCCTTTTCCCTGCAGGGTTCAAGGTCGAGCGGTTGGGCGCGTCGTACTATTTTCGGCAGCGACAGGAAACCGGACTCGATCGTCCAGTGGTCTCTCGTGTCGGGCTCGGGCGGGCCGATTTAATAGTTCTGGTGAGGGAGAGCTTCAGGAGAACTCGTAGGCCTCGAGCTTCGGCGCGGCCATCTCCTCCCGGAAGCGATCGAATGTCCACGGCCAGCTCATTGGAACGCCCCGGTCGTCGAGATACCAGCTGCGGCAGCCGGAGCCCCAGATGGTGTTCCGGGCGGCTTCGGTGCGCTCCGTCTCGAAGCGCCGGGTCGCCTCCTCGCTGGGACTGATTTCGCGACAGTGTCCGCCGCGCAGCAGCTCCACCAGCTGCAGCACATAGCCAATCTGTAGCTCGGCCACTTCGATCAGGGAGAAGTTCCCCACTGGACCGTTGGGGCCGTTCAGCATGAAGAGATTTGGAAAGCCGGGGATGGAGATGGACAGATAGGCGCTCGGACGCTGCGCCCACACCGTGTCGAGGCGGAGGCCGTCCCGTCCGATCACCTGCATGGGACGCATGAAGCGATCGACCCGGAAGCCAGTGGCCAGCACCAGAACATCGAGCTCGTGCAGGCGCCCGTCGCGGGTGCGCACGCCGTCCACTTCGACGCGTTCGATTCCCTCCGTGACGATCTCGGCGCTCGGCTTCTGGATGGCCTGGTAGAAGTCGGGAGACATCACTAGGCGCTTGCAGGCGGCCCTGTAGTCGGGGCGCAGCTTCTCGCGTAGCACTGGGTCGCGCACGTTTTGCTCGAGGTTCGCCCGGCAGGCGTCTTCGATCGCCTTCATCTGCGGAGAGTTCGCGTCCACCAGGCCGTTCGAGAAGCTCGCAAAGAGCCGCGCCGTGTCCGCGTGCAGCTGATCCAGGAGCTCCGGGCAGCGGCGGAACTCGGCTCGCTCCGCTTCGCTGTAGGCCGGATTCTCCTGGGGCATGATCCACTGGGCGGTGCGCTGGAAGAGCGAGAGCTTCGCCACGCGATCGACGGTCGCCGACACAATCTGCACAGCGGTCGAGCCGGTGCCAACGATGCCGACGCGGCGCCCCTCGAGCTCCACGGTGTGATCCCAGCGTGCGCTATGGAAGAGCGCCCCGCCGAAACGGTCAAGGCCTTCGATCGATGGGACGTTCGGATGGTGTAGGACCCCCGTCGCGGCGATCACGACGTCGACCTCGTCCCGCCGTCCGTCCTTCGTCTCGAGATGCCAGCGCCCGTCCGAGAACTCGCCGAACGTGATCTCCGCCCCGAAACAAATGCGCGGGTTTACGCCGTGTCGGCGCGCAACCCCTTCGAAATAGGCTTGGATCTCGGAACCCGGAGAGAAGCGGTGGCTCCACTCGGGGTTCGGTTCGAACGAGTAGCTGTAGAGGTGGGATGGAACGTCACACGCGATCCCCGGGTATGTATTCTCCCGCCAAGTACCGCCCAGTCGATCGTTCTTCTCATAGATCGTGAAGTTATCGAAACCGGCCGCCCGGAGCTTGATCGCCGACAGGATACCGGACATACCGGCCCCAAGGATTGCGAAGCGCAGGGGGCTCTCCTTTCCCGAATCGGTGCATCGCGCTGGAAAGAAAACGAAAATTGCCCGAATGAACAAGTGGGACCGCCTCACCTCGCAATGGATGCTGAGCCCCGGAGTGTCCACGCTCGAGGGCTCCCGGCGCGGCGCATGTCAACTTCCATCGCTTCAGCCCGACGGAATACGAGGGGGAAGTTCTCGCGTTCTACGACGGAGCTCTAGCAAAAGATGCCAGCACGCCGCGCCCTAGTCGTGTCGACATACACACTGGCCCGCATTCCTCCCTGACACCACGACCACTCCTCGTGTACGCGTCCGCCTTGAGGGTATTTCGTCGAGGCATCCGGCGCGTCGTTCGTAATCCCTCTACCTGACCGTGAAGAAACCTGTTGTCCAGGGGTCGAGTGACGCCGCGGGAGCCCGGCACTCCCGTTGTTCCCGCAATCCTGGTCCGGTGGAAGCTGATGTCCTCCGGTGGACCCGCTGGCGTCGTCAAGGACCGGGGGCGCGTCGAAGGCGTCGCCTCAGAGCTAGTGGTGAGGAGCCCCCATTCCGGGACGCAGGCGACGCCAGAGACTCTCGGGGAGGTGCGGCGCATTTTCCTCGATCATTCGGCCGCTTCGGCCTGCCCGGTCTGGACGGAATGACCTGTGCGCTCACGGTTCGACCCGAACCTAGGGCGCTGCGACCCCCCGTCGCTGGATCGTCGATCTCCCGCGACAAGTCCAGGAGCGCTTGACCTCGAGCCGGACCTCGAGCTTCGAGCGATCCTTTCCGGAATTCTGCCAACCAACTTTAAATATTGAGGTTTTCCGAATGATCGGATTCTTCGCCGCCCACACCCATTCCTCGAGTCGTTACTCGTTCGGAGCGCTCCCGACTCGCGGAGAGGGTCGGTGCGCACGTCTGTAACGGTGAGGAGGGAGAACGCCGTTCGCGTTCAGCCTATGCGCCATTTCGCGGAGCCCATCTGGGAGCGGAGGCTCCGACTGGGCCCCGGAGGCCTGCCACACGATTTGCCCGGCACGAACGCTCGTATGCCATGCTGCATGGCGAGAGGAGCCACGCATGACCTCGCACGGGATCGGGATCGGGATCGTCGGTTGCGGACGGATCGCCGATCTCCAATGTCAGGGCTACCTCGCGCACCCGGAAGCCGAGATCCGTGCCGTTTGCGATGTGGACGCGGCCTTGGCCTGCCGGCGCGCCGAGGAGTGGAAGGCCGAGCGCATCTACACCGATCTCGATGCGATGCTCCGCGATCCGGAGATCGACGCCGTCGACATCCTGACGCCGCATCACCTCCACGCCTCGCAGGCCGTCGCGGCGCTCGAGGCCGGCAAGGCAGTCTCTCTTCAGAAGCCTCCCACGCTCTCGCTCGCGGAGCTGGACAGCGTGATCGAGGCCGCACGCCGCACGCGCTCGCGTCTTCGTGTCTTCGAGAACTTCATGTACTACCCGCCACACCAGAAGGCGCGCGCGCTCATCGACGAGGGCGCCATCGGCATGCCACTCTCCGTGCGCATCAAGACGGCAGCGGGCCGCCTGACCGACGGCTGGGCGGTTCAGCCGTCGAGTATGGCGTGGCGGACCGACCCGCGAACGTGCGGCGGCGGTCCCACCACCTTCGACCACGGCTATCACTGCTACAACATGGCGCGCTTCTTCATGCCCGAAGAGATCGAGCGCGTCCACGCGTTCATCCACTGGATGAAGCTCGGCGACGGTGCCTCGTATGACGGTCCCGCGCTGGTCTCGTGGAAGTACGCGGGCAGCGTGCCGCGGTACGGCTCATGGGAGGTGATTGCGTCGGTCGGAATGCGCGTGCGTTCGCGGTACTACGTGAGCGACGATCGCCTCGAGATCCACGGCACCGAAGGCATCGTGTGGGTGAACCGCTGCACGGGTCAGCTCCTCGACGAGCCATCCGTGGTGCTCTACCGCGATGGCGAGACTCGCGCATTCCACGATCTAGAGACGGACTGGGCGGCTTCCTTCCGCCTCGGCACGGCGGACTTCGTGGACGCGTTGCTCAAAGGACGCGAGGTACCCCAGGATGGCGAGTCTGCGCGCCGTACCCTCGCGATCGCGCTCGCGGTTGGCAGGAGCGCGGCGGAAGGACGGGAAGTCGCGCTCTCGGAGATTCTCGAGGCGGCGAAGGCCTAGGCGGCTGGCGCCAACGACGCATGGCACAGCCAAATAGGGCCGCGGTACATTTTTGGTTCGGCCGGCGGGTGCTTCGCACGCGCTCCCCGGCCGTCGCGGAGTGGCCCATGTTCGGTCCGCGTCGTCTATGCCTTTTGATTGCTTCACTCATGAACCTCCTCCTCTTGTCTCCCACGGTATCGGCGGTTGATTTTGCGGACGGCCGGATCCAGATCCACGGCTATGCCCAGGAAGAATTTCGAACGATCTCCGACCACTTCGACATCCACTCGTTCTACGTGAGTCAATGGGCAACGGTCCTCAACCTAGAGCTTGAGGCTGATCTCGCACCGAACGGCTTCGGACCCTTCAGCCAGGCCAAGATCTACCTGCGCGGACAGGCCCAGTACGACTGCGTGTATACGAAGCTGTGCGGGCTCTCGCGTTCCTACGACCTGTTTGGCGATCGCGCCGCGCGCGCGGCGCCGAACTTTACGAATGGATATTCGAGCGGCTATACGGGAGTTCTGCTGGACCCCGCCAATCCCTCGGAGCCCGTGCAGCCGAACCAGCGGTTGTCGAATTTCACGACGATTCCGCCCTTCGACACCCTGCTTGCGCTCGGCGGCCCCGCGGCTGCGAAATCAGTCCAGAGCACGCTCGGCATCGTCTTGGACCAGCGCTTCGCGATCAAGGAATACGGCGGGACGCTCGGGCCGCTCGTTTTGCCCCTCGGCCCCTGGAATACGGGCGTCTACATCCAGCCCAATGCAACCCTCCAATACAATGCGAATGTGACCCCCGGGCTGACGCTCCGGCCGCTTGTGCCCAACGTTCCGACGCTGCCGGAAAATGGTCCGCAGGGTCTCTACGTCCCATCGGCGGCGCTGCGCGCGATCCGGAACCAGTTCGACAGCTTTGACCAGAACTTCTCGCAGAATCAGCTCGCCTGGAATCGAGGTGCAAGCCAGGACACCTACGAGTTTAAAGAAGGCTACCTCGACCTCGAGATGCTGGACGGGCGTCTTTGGTTCCGGCTCGGGAAGCAGGACGTCGTCTGGGGCAAGACGGAGCTCTTCCGCAACCAGGATCAGATCAATCCCGTCGACCTCGGCCGAACGACGCTGGGCTCGCTCAAGGACACGCGGATCCCGCTCTGGCTCGCCCGCGCGGTCTACAACTTCTACAACGTGGGTCCTCTCGAGGATGTGCGTCTTGAGCTCGTGGCCAACCTTGGCAACTTCATGCCGAACGACCTCGGTCGCTGCGGTGAGCCTTACACCGTTTTCCTCGTCTGCGGGAAGTCGGTCGCTCTTGCCGCGCATGGCCTGATTGGCATCGCCCTCGCGGGCGAGATTCGTCCGCCCTCGGTCTGGGACGACTTAAGCGGGCTCCAGAGCGGGGCACGCGTCGAGTGGCGCTGGGATCGCTTCAGCTTCGCCCTCTCCGACTACTACGGGTACGACTACTTCCCGACGGCGAACAACTTCAACACCTACTCCCGCGCCGTCGATCCGCTGACCGGCCACCCGCTCGACAGCCAAGGTCACACCTTCGGTCCGAACCCGAACAACGTGACCGGGAGTGCGGCGATTAGCGAGCAGGCGCTGCTCAACAACGCTGGGAATCGCCAGTTCTTTGACGTCTTCTGCTCTGCGACGGTGGGGGTGGCGAGCGGCCTGGTCCCGCTCCCTGGCCTCGATCTCAGCAACGAGTGCGCGCTCACGCTCTTTAGCAGTCAGCAAAAGGTGCTGGGTATCCCCATCGCGAGCCTGTTCGGGATCATCCTCGCCAATCAAGGCGGAGGTGGCAGCGCGATCCTCAACCTACTCGTCCAAATCATCAAACCCGGGGCCCATTCGCCAACGCTCGCTCCGCTCAATCAGGTTCCGGGTGCGCCAGCGGGCCTGGGACTCAACAGCGTCCTCACGGTGCAGCAGCAAGCCCTTTTCGGCTGCGGTCCCTTCTACGGAACGAACTGTGCTTCACAAGGCATCGATCTATTCAATACGGAAGCGAGCGTGCTTGTGCAGTCGTTTCCGATGTTCGAACCCGGAGGCCCCGTCGCAACCCGTGTCGTGAACGGCCACCTCTACACCCTCCCCGGGGCCTGCGGCCCCTTCAGCTGCTACGGCCGCCCCTACGACCCGCGGGTGGACGGCTGTGTCAACTCGACCATTTCGGGAGCCGCGCCAGCGGGCTTCTGCGCGGGGGCCACCAGCAATCTGCTTTCCTTCAATCCCGGCAGCGGAATGCCCATCATCCAGTTCCCGAGCGAGTTGGCCGCCTTCTCGTACAACTTCCTCCAAGTGCTGGCGGTCCTCTCGGCGGCGACGGACAAGACGGGGCAATGCAATATCGCCGAGCCCGTGACCTGTAGCCTTGTGCGCGCGTTTTTTGCGGCGACGGGCACGCAGCGGCCCGACCTCATCGCCGGGGGCAATGGCCTCTTCGGACGCCGCGACTTTCTGTGGACCTCGGGCTCAGAGCTCGATCTTCAGTACCCGAAGCACAACATCCTCGGCTTCGGCATGGACTTCGCGGAGGACCGGACGAAGACGAACTGGGGCGTGGAGTTCAGCTGGACCAACGCGCAGCAGTATCAGGACAACAACAGCTTTCAGGGATTCTCGACCCACGGCGTTCAGCAGCTCACGATCTCGATGGACCGCCCGACCTTCGTGAACTTCCTCAATCCCAATCGCACCTTCCTTTTCAACACCCAATGGTTCTTCCGCTACATCGATAACTTCCATGACAACAGCGCCATGTGGGTGAACGGGCCCTTCGCAATGCTGGGGACCTTCACGATCTTTACCGGCTACTTCCAAGACCGCCTGATTCCGGTCGTAACCTTCGTGCACGACGTTCGCACGACGTCGGGCGCCGCTCTGGTCAGCCTGACCTACCGCTACAGCGAAGTGTTCTCCGCGACGATTGGCGTGAACGCTTTCTACGGGAACCCGCAGAAGATGCAGATCCCGATCCAGCAGCCGGTGCTCCAGAACAACGGGGGGGACTTCATGACGCGGGTCAAGTACGACGGCCTGACCTCGATTGCGGAGCGCAACGAGCTCTCGTTTGTGCTGCGTTACACGTTCTAGTG
>DATGZK010000051.1:0-36943 GCA_035489755.1 Myxococcota bacterium | reverse complement strand
GATGCGCACCACGATCTCGTCCGAGAGCACGAGCGTCCCGCCCGTCACCCCCGAGCGATCGCCTCCCGAGTCCCGAATCACCGGCGCGGACTCGCCCGTGATCGCCGACTCATCCACCGCCGCCGTCCCGCGCACGATCTCACCGTCGCCCGGAATGACCTCTCCCGCGGAGATGAGGACGAGATCTCCGGCGACGAGCTTGGCGGAGGAGACCTCCTCCACGGGACCCGAGATGCCTCCCCGCAGACGATGGGCCGGCGTGTCCTGCCGGGTCCTGCGCAGAGACTCGGCCTGCGCCCGGCCGCGCGCCTCCGCCACCGCGGTGGCAAAGTTCGCGAACAGGACCGTGAGGAAGAGCCACGCATCGAGGGCGATGAAGTAGGTCACCGGCACCTGGCTCGACGAGCCCGCAAACAGCGCCTGGACCACGAAGAGGAGCGTCAGGATGGCGCCGATCTCCACCACGAACATCACGGGGTTCGACCACTGCAGGTCCGGACGCAGCATGACGAATGCCTGCTTGAGCGAAGGCACCAACAGGTCTGCGGAAAACAGCCCCGCTGCCCGCACCCGACGCGGCGGCCGCGGCGAGTTCGGATCAGCCATCACGTCTCCATGGGCCTGCAACGCCTTGCTTGCTTCCATTTCGATCACTCCCCCTCGCTCCGGATGGCGTTGCCATCCGGGGACAGCCAGTAGTCAGAAAAACGTCACCCGCCGAACGGAATCGGACCCAAGTGCTCCGCCAGCGGACCCAGTGCAGCCACCGGAAGGAAGAGCAGAGCCCCAATGATCAGGATCGTTCCCAGCAAGAGACACCCGAAGGTTGGCGTGTCATCCCGCATGGATCCCAAGGTGAAGGGCACCGACTTCTTGGCCCCTAGACTCGCAGCCATCGCGATCGGTGCGACGATCGGCAAGTAGCGGCTCAGGATGATCACGATCCCCGAGACGATGTCCCACGCCCGGCTTGTGGGAGCTGGGCTGGGGTTGGCGTTGAATCCCCAGGTATCCCCCAGCCCCTCGAAGCCCGACCCGTTGTTCGCAGATGCCGATGCGAACTCGTATTGGATCTCGGAGAAGCCGTGGGCTCCGGGATTGTTCTCCGCCTTCATGCCCCAATCGGTGGCAGCGAATAGCCCTGTCGGAAGGAGAATTAGAATGGGGTGCACGAGGAGAGCGATCATCGCGAGCTTCATCTCGCGGCCACCGACCTTCTTGCCCAGGTACTCGGGCGTTCTCCCGACCATCTGACCTACCACAAACACTCCGATGATCAGGAAGAGCAGAAGATTGATCATGCCCACGCCTTTCCCACCGAAGACGCAGTTGATCCACATGCCGAAGAAGGGCGAGAGGGCCGAGAGCGGGTTCATGCTGTCATGGGCACCAATCACCGCACCACAGGTCACGGCAGTCGTCATGGCGGCGAAGGTCGACATCGCCGACGTCCCGAACCGGAGCTCCGTACTCTCGAGATTTCCCAAGTGCTGGTCGACGGGCAGGCCCGCGACGGCCGGCACGGTCACCGTCCGCTTCCCACCCTCCGCGCTCGCACTCAGAAGCTCATAGGTCCGGCTTTCGCTGTGCGCGGTCAGGCCCGGATTGGGCTTCATGGTGTTGAAGTAGATGGCCCAGCCGATCATTCCCACCATCATGGTCATCATCACCGCGTAGATCACGACTGCATGGCGCTTTCGCTTCAGCATGCGCCCAAACATGAGGACGAGGGAGAACGGGAAGAGCGTCATCCCCACGGATTCCAGGTAATTGCTCCAGGCACTCGGGTTCTCGAACGGGTGGGCGCCGTTCGCGCCGTAGAATCCGCCTCCGTTTGTTCCGAGTTGCTTAATTGGAAGGATGGCCGCAAGGGGTCCCACGACGATGGTTTGCTGCTTCGCCTGCCCATCGTCGGTCTTGCCCATCGCGCCCGGCTCGAGCGTGTCGACGTGATACGAGCTCTGATAGGTCATCGGCATCCCGTCCTGCACGTACAGCACGCCCATGAAGAGACTGATGGGAAGGAACATGTAGACGACGACCCGCCACATATCGACGAAGAAATTCCCCACATGGGAATCGCTGCGGACCGCTCGGATGATCGCCGTGAGGGAACAGAACCCGACCGAGGCGGAAAGGAACATCATCGTCAAGATGAAGAAGATTTGGCTGAAATTCGAAAGGTGCACGTCCCCAGAGATGTGCTGGAGGTCGGTGTTCGTCATGAACGAAACCGTGGTATGGAAGATCGTCGTCGGCCCCAGCATCCCCTTGCCATCCGGATTGAGGGGAAGGAGCGGCTGGAGCGCCAGAAGGCCAAATCCAAAGACGAACAGGACGATGTTCGAGATGAGGATGGACGCGGTGTATTGCTTCCAGTTCTGATGACCGCTGTCGAGACGCCCCTCAAACCAGCGCAGGAATCTCGGCGCCTTGTACTTGCCCTCCATGATCCAAGCCAGATACCGGCTTAGCGGAACCGAAAGAACGACACTCGTTAAGAGGATCGAAATCGGAAGAAGCCACATGGAACAAGGTCTCCATCACTCGACGCGTTCGGAGCTAGAACCACTCCGGCCGCACGAGTGCAGTAAAGAGGTAAACAAAGAGAAATGCGCTGACTCCGGCAGTCAAATAGATCATGTCGATCCCCTCAGATGTTCTCGCAGGCGATCAGAAATACATAAACGAAACCCATCAGAATGAGCCCCAGAGAAAAGGTCGCAGGTATCCAGACTGTGAGATCCATTGCTCTCCTCCCGTTGGAGCCGTGCGCCGATGCGAAGTCCGATTCCGGTCACCTCGGACTCCGCAGTCAGCCGGTCTCGCCAACTCACCAGAAGCCAACGAGGCCGACCGCACTTTGCCGCTAGTGCAGCAATCGTGCCTTTCGAGCGTCCGTGCAAATCTCGGCTCAACCTTGCATGTGGGGACTCACCGCATTTCGGTTTGGAGCAAAGGAGGTCTTGCAAAGCGAAATAAGCGCACCGCTCTCTCGCACGGGCGATCTAGGGAGTTGATCTCGAAGATTTTGGAGAGAGGTTTTGGGGATTCGGTCTCGCCGCGCGTACTGCTTAGTCTTTGCGGGTTCGCGGGCGAGACGGACGCCGTTTGCAGATCCCCACCGAGGGATTCGATCGCCGACGCGAGAGATGCTGGCGCGCGTTTGCAGGCACGCCGCTGGCCAACCCGGCGGTCCTCAGCGCTGTGAGGATTCCTGCGCGATATCCAAGCCGCTGGGCCTGGAACCGCCCTTATCTCCCGAGTTGTCGGGGTTCGCGCCGTCCGGTCGCAATCCGGACGACCTCATCCAGAGGCACCACGATGAGCCAATCCTCACTGCTTAACGGCGCGCTCGCCGCTCCGAGGATGCCTTTAATAGCGTCTTCGACGTAATCGTCCGGAACGAGAACCTCGAGCTTCACCCGTTCGAGACCGACCGTGTAGGGCGCTCCCCGGTAGGAGCCTACGGGTCCACTCTTTGTGTCGAAGCTCGACACATCGCTCATCATGAAGGAGTGCACTCTCGCTTTCTTTAGCGCTTCGGTGACATCGTCAACGCTCGCCGGGCGAAGAATCGCCTCAATCTTCCACATGGTGATCCCTCCTCCCTCTGAGTGACCCCGCGCGCCAACACAAGCCTCAGCGCCAGCGGGTCGCTTGGGATTCGATCGGGCTGCTCGTCTCGCAAACACGACGTAGAAAGAAACAACGACGAGAGACGCAAGCACAAGGATGAGATCGGCAAAGACACCCCTCACAAACTCGCCTCTCGTTCCCTGCACCGTCTCCCGAGCGTTGCAGTAAGCATCAATCGTGCCGAACGTGCGCGAAGGCCAAGACCGCGGGCGAGGTGGAACCGGAACCCCATGGGGAAATGCGCGGTGTCCTCCGCGACCGATCTCAGGCGGAGGGGGACCATAAGAAGTGGGTTTCGTGCTTCAGGACCGCTTCAGCTCCGCCTTTCAATCTGAAAGGAGAGGTCCGCCTCCGCTGCATATTGCAAGGACCCCACGCAGCGTTACGCGCCACGTATTGCGCCTGCCTTGGCACGAAGTGTGCTCGTTTCTCGAGTCCGTACCTGGGTCCATACTCTGCGATAGGCTACAAGGAGACATCCCCGAACGCGCTGAGGGAAGGCCGGAATCCACCATGCCGAAGCGTCGCCCAAGTCTCGCCAAGCGTTTCTCACGAGCCTTTGAACAGTCCATCCCCACGCACCCGCCTGGGCTCGGGAGTCGAGAAGGATGAGCCGTCCCCGTGCGGAGGACTTCCTCGAGCTTGTCGAACGATTGCGACGGGGACGTCTCAAGCTCTACATCGGTTTTGCCGCGGGCGTCGGCAAGACCTATCGCATGCTCGAGGAGGCCCACGCACTCGGAAAACGGGGCGTCGACGTGGTCGTGGGTTTCGTCGAGACCCACGGACGCGCGGATACGGCGGCGCTGGTTCACGGTCTGGAAGTCGTTCCGCGTCGGGTTCTTGCGTATCGGGGGCTGAACGTTGAGGAGATGGACCTCGACGCCATCGTCGCGCGCAGGCCCGAGATCGCGATCGTCGATGAGATCGCGCACACCAACGTCCCTGGCTCCCGGCACGCCAAGCGCTACGAAGACGTGGATGCGCTCCTCGACGCGGGCATCAACGTCATCGGAGCTTTCAACATCCAGCACCTCGAGAGCCTGAACGACTTGGTCGAGGAGGCGACGGGTGTAGAAATTCGCGAAACCGTTCCGGACACCTTTCTCGAGCAAGCCGATCAAGTCGTGAACCTCGACCTTGCCGTGGAAGATCTCCTCGAACGGCTGCGCGCTGGCAAGATCTACGCTCCCGAAAAGGCGACGCGCGCTCTCGAAAACTTCTTCCAGAAGGACAAGCTCACCACGCTGAGAGAGCTCGCGCTTCGGGAGGTCGCTGAGAGTCTCGGTCGGGCGGCCCTTGCCAATGGCCGTGAGGAAGCTGGAGAGGAGACGACGCCTCGCCAGGGAAGCGAGCGGGTCATGGTCTGCATCTCCTCCCGTTCCCCACGGGCCGCAACGCTGTTACGGCGGGGATCACGCCTTGCGGGTCGCCTCAATACCGACTGGTACGTCGTGTACGTAGAAGCACCGGACGAAGCCCCCAACCGCATCGATTCCGCCACGCAGCGCATCCTTCATGCGAACATTCAGAAAGCCAGGGAGCTCGGAGCGGAGGTCGTTCAGCTTCAAGGGAAAGACGTTGTCACAACGCTCCTTGACTTTGCGCGCTCCCACGCCGTCGCCCATGTCCTCATCGGACGCACGCACTCCTCCCTCTGGCGACACCTCCTGCGAGGCGATTTCGTGCGACGGATGGTTCGAGAAGCGGACGACTTCGACCTCCACATCTGTGGTCTGCCGGACCGGGAACCCTCGTCATGACTTCGCGAGTTCGCATGATCCTGGCCTTCCTGCCCCTTGCGATCGCGTTGATCGTGATCGCGGTCGCCGCTGTCCAGTCGGTCTCTTCTCTGGGCCGAACCTCGCAGTACCTCTTGTCAGAGGACTCCCGGAATGCACTCGCCACGCAGCGCATGAAGGAGGAGCTCGACCACCTGGAGAGAACAGCCACTCTGGCAGCCGCGGGTCTTCAGGATCGGACGCTCGCGAAGGAGAGCTCGGACGAAAAGGCGTTCGCATCGGACCTCAGCATCCAGGAGACCACGATCCGGGAGCCCCACGCCGCACAGATCGTGGCGACCCTTCGGCAGCAGTGGGCTGAATATCAGCTCGCTGTTCCCGCCTGCATGAGGAGGGAAAAACTCGCAGAGCTGCAAGCCTGCGTCCTCCGCGACCTCGAACCGAGACTCTCGGCCCTCCATCGAGGGGTCAGCCGTCTTCTCAAGCAAAAGCAAGAGGCCACGATCCAAGAAAGCAAGAATCTCCTCGGCCACTTCGGGGCGCTCACCGGAGGGCTGCTTTGCGCGGCGCTTGCGGCAACTGCGATCGGACTTGGCGGCGCTTGGGCAGTGACCAGCCGCGCGATGTACCCCCTCCAGACTCTCGCGAAGGTGATCGAGCAGTTCGGGCGAGGAGATCTCGCCGTACGAGCTCACCTCCGCGGCGGAGCTGAAGCACGCGGGCTGGCTGCGGCGTTCAACGCGATGGCCGATCGGATGGAGCAATACCGACGGAGTTCGCTCGACGAGATGCTCTACACCCAGCTCGCCGCACAAGCCGTGCTCAACAGTCTTCCGGATCCCGTTTTCGTGTTCGATCTCGAAGGGGATATCCTCACCTTGAATCCGGCGGCCGAAGACCTCCTTCCGAGCGGCGGCAACATGCCAACGCTTCGGGGACTGGATCCGCACCTCCGCGCAGCCGTAGATACCCTCCGCTGGCACGTACTCCAAGGAAAGGGCGCGGTCTCACCGACAAGCTTCGACGACGCAGTCCGCCTCTCGGTACCCGATGACGGCCGCCTCTTCCTGCCGCGCGCGGAGCCGGTCCATGGCCAAGACGGCACCATTGTCGCTGCGACCGTGCTGCTTCAAGATGTGACACGCCTCAGCCGCTTCGACGAGCTTCGAAATGACCTCCTCTTAACCACCGCGCATCAGTTCCGCACGCCACTCACGTCAATGCGGATGGCGATCCATCTCTGCTTGGAAGGGGTCGCCGGTGCGCTTTCCGACAAACAGCAGGACCTCCTCGAAGCGGCCCGTGAGGAGTGCGAGCGTCTTCACTCGACCGTAAACGAGATGCTCGATCTCGCGCGACTCCAGTCGGTCACGATCGAGCTGGATCGAGACGAGATCCGCGCCGGAGACCTTCTGTCGCGCACGCATCGGGCCTACCGGAGCAATGCGGCGGCGCGATCTGTGGCGATCCACGTGGAGCCAGTGTCGGATGACCTCAGCGTCTGGGCGGACCAAGAAAGCATCTGGCTGGTGTTCTCAAACTTGATGGAGAACGCGCTCCGGCACACTCCGGCGGGCGGGAGGATCACCCTGCGCGCTCGACCCGAGGCAGAGTATCTCCGCTTCGAGGTCGAAGACACCGGACCTGGAATTCCCGTCGCGTACAGGGACCGGATTTTCGATAAGTTTTCGCGCGGGCCGGGGAGCGGCATCAACAGCATCGGCCTCGGTCTCTCGATCGCGCGCAACATGGTGAACGTGCATGGGGGAGAGATTGGTGTAGAGAGTGACCCTGGCCGTGGCAGCTCGTTCTGGTTCACCCTCCCCCAAGCCAAGCACTCCCGCAGGGTCGACCGGAAAGGCACGAGTCTCGGTAAGACCGCGAGCACCTGAGGTCGCCCCGGAGAGTCCCTCTGCGGGAAATCGCGTGTTTTTGTCCTAGTACGCGAGCGAAGTCATCCCAACGTGACACCCATTGCTTTCCGAAGTGCCTTCGCGGGCGATGGTCTTCTTCATTTCTGGGGCGAGTCCGGCCCGTCCGGCCTGGACCGGACATGGAAGCGCGTCATGCCGCGACGTACGAGACCACGGGGTGGGCGGAGCGCTGGGGAGGTGTGTCCCTAGCTCTGCCCAGAGCTGGCCTTCGGTACCTGGCCTTGGAGCCAGCCGACGTACCAGGCCGGAGAGAAGAAGGCCAAATACATGGCGATGGCCGCTGCGACGCCGAGTACGCCCATCGGGAGCATGGTGACTGGCGTTCCCGACGGCCGGCCGCCGAGGAGTGCAGTTACGGCGCTGATCCCGGTGAGGGCGCTCGCCATGAAACCGAAGAACCCCCAGAGAAAGAAGCGGTTCACAACAATCGGGTCCGTAAGACCGAGAACCAGCCTGCGTAGCGCCATCCGATGATGGTGGAATCCCTCAAAAGCCGTCCACAGGAAGCAGCCCGCATAGCCGACCATCCCGATGAAAATCGGGCCTCGGGTCACGACGGCTGAGTCGGCGCCGGGCGGGGCGGTGGCCAAGGCGTGCGCCATGCCCCCCAAGCCGGCCACCATGAATCCCACTCCTGCAACGACGAGAGCCTTCGCCCAGGTCGCCTTCGGGCGAAACACTTGCCAGGTGAAGGCGTAGATCAGAGCGATGCCGAGCTGTGTGCAAGCCGTGGAAAAAAACCAGATGGGAAAGCTCATCTCCCCGACCGACCCGAGACCGAATCGAGAGATGATTCCACCCGGATATCCGACCCCCCCGACGAGAGCCATCCCGGCACCCATCAGGAGCTCGGGGCGCTCGCCCGTGCGGCGGGCGAGGAGGAGCATTCGCACCCCCACGATGGCCGTCGTCGCGACAAACAGCAAAAGGGAAATTCCGGTCAGCGCCTGCATGGTCCTCTCAGAGGGCCTGCATGATCCCTCACCGGCGCCGATCGGCGTGATATGCCCTCCGCTTAATAGGGCATAGCCTTGAGGGGTCGCGGTTTGGACACCGCCCCTCTGCCCGGCGGAGCCCGTGCCGCGAGGATTCGCCCCCGGGGCGATCCCGCGCGGCACAGAGGTGGGGGGGGTCCGCGGCACGAACGGGGCAGACGCGAGATCACTCCTCTCTGTCGCATGTCAAAGGAGCGCGGCGCCGCAGACTAGAGCTCGATTCGTATCGATTCGTCGCCTTGACGCACGTCCCCGTGGAACCGACGTGAACATGCGGGTGCGCGGCGGGAGGAAGAGTGCCCAAGACCCCAACGATGCCGAGGATCAAGACACCCAAGCCAACCTCAATTGCGATGTTTCGCTGCAGTTCACGAACCGTTTTCCAAGCAGCGTCGAGACCGAGCCTTGCGGGAGCAGAAGAAAGCCGGGGAACCAAGCGGATGCGACTTACGCTCGCGACGCCGACCGTCGCGAGAAAGAGGCCGAGTTTGAGAAGGAGACACCGGCCATAGTCCGTGTCCAAGAGCCCGGTCAGGTCTCCCACCAAGAGCCAGCTGTTTACGATGCCTGTTGCGAGGAGACTCGCAATGCTGAGAACGCCAAGCGTGGAGAAGCGGCTTGCCGCATTTCGAGCGACAACGAGCCACCCTTCGTCGCCTGCACCCTGTGCGGTCGCCAGCAATAGCGCGAGCGGGACGAGCCCGCCGAGCCAGATCCCCGCCGCGACCAGATGGATCGCATCGGATGTCTGCTGCATGGCTCCCCGTCCGCCCCTTGCCGCACCTGCGTGGCCGGCCCAAACGAGGGCCGAGAGCTCCGCGGCCGAAAGCGCGAGGGCGATCACAAGGGGAGCGCGAGAGCGGCCGCGCTTGCGCATCAAAACCAGGACGATTGCCAAGAGCGTAAGGAGGCCCGTGCGAACCAGCCAATCGTGTCCCACCTGAGTCCGCAGCACCACCGTCTGCACGACCTCCCTGTGAAGCGCCACAGAGATCGGTTGGCCGCTCATCCCAGAGGCTTGCAGGAGAAGCCACAGCGTCCCCGACACGAGAGTCAGCAAGAGGGCGGCAAAGGCGATGCGCGTGAGCCTCCTCGTGAGAGCGTGGTGATCGACGCTGCAGCCTGCTCCGGCAGCCTGTCGGAAAGCAGGATCACCGACGAACAATCGAAACGAGAACACCCCGACGAGCGTCAGCGCCGCTGCAAAATGAACCCAGCGGACCACAACTAGCGAGACGCTCACGCCGGAGACCACGTCCAACGTCTCAGGGTGAGACTTGGAAGGTAAAGTCACCTTCCGTCGGATGGGTATCGACCGACACGACTCGCCATATCACCTTGTAGGTACCGGGGGGAAGCGGATTGAGGGATACGCGCAGGAGCGTCGCGTCGTCCGCATCCACCTTGACATCGCCCCTGTCGACCTGCACGCCGCTCTCATCCTTTACTTCCACGGTGCTGAAGGCAGGCTCCAACTCCTGGGTGAACGAGAGGCGCAGCTCGGTCGGCGGCGTACGGACCGTGCTTCCGACACGGGGCTCGGCATGGTCCAGAAAAGCATGGGCGGCGGCTCGAGGAGGGGCGACCCAACTCCATCCGAGAATCAGAACGGCGCAGCAGAGAGCGCGAAGGGACGACATTTAGCGACCTCCGAAGAGGGGCTTTCCGAAGGTATGGGGGAACATGTCATCGAGGTAGAAGTGAAGCTGCGCAATCGCGCCCACGTTATGGCCCGTTCGGGGGTTCACAGGAATCAACGCCTCGAGCCCGATCTGGAAGTAGCTGCTCGACCAGATGATGCCGGGGCAGATGATACCGGTCGTAAGACCCTGCTGGCCGCGGTCGAGCGGGGTCTGAAAGTTTAGTTCGACCAAGGGGATTAGTCGGTTAAACGGCGTCCTAAGACCAATGTCCAGCACGCTCGCTTGGAGGTAAGGGATGCTGTACTCGATGGCGAGCCCAGTACCCAGCACGTGCGGGTTCTGCGCCACGTCTCCCGAGTCACTCGTGGTCTTGGCCTGCGTTGGGAAGTCGAGGCTTAGGACCCCTGTCACAGCCAAGGGCCGGAGAAAGGACAAACTCTTCGGGAGGTCGCCCAGCCCTTTGCCAAAGAAGATTCCCGGTGAAATCGTGCTGAAGCGATCAACGCCGAGGCTGCTGCTCCCGGAGGCGCCAATCTCGGCATTGACGCCTACGGAGAGGAGGAGCTCGTGAGGAGCGTTCACGAGTAACAGGTACTTGGCACCGACATCGAGATTGGCAAAGCCGGAGATCGACGAGTTTCCCGCCCCCGTGGTCTTGATGTTTTGCCAGGTCTCGGCGATTTCGATCCCGAAGTTGGGCGTGATGCGTTTCGAGACGTCGATGGAGATATCGTTCTCGAGCGTGGCCGGCGAACCGTCCGCCGCCGGGTTGGGAATCAGGGTAACGGTGGGCAGCGAGAGTTCATCCGCCACGAAGGGATCGTCGGTGACGAGAGTGGCTGGGAAGAACCGCTGACCCGCGAAGCCGTGCGCGAGGACATCGGGGGCATTGAAGGCTGAAGATGCCAGGGTGAGGATTGCGGCACACATCAGCGCACGAGCGAGGGTGTGCGATTGGTGGGCAAGGTTTGTTCGGGGGTACCCGACCCCCACGGACCGAAGCGCTGTAGGTCGCATTGCGAAACCTCCGTTCGCACGCAGACTTGCGAGGGTGCGCCTACGCCGGTGGACAAGGATCCACCACGAGCGAGACCACGGGCCAAGCGATGAACGGATCAGATCGATCGCGGGATGGCGTCGATGTTTCTCGGAGGCTCGAGAGGAAGGATGGGGCTACGGCTGGCGAGCTCCCGGTGAGAAGGCAGCGGATGGAGGCAGGGAGCGCGTGCGATAAGAGCGACGCCGAGACCGGGCGAGCTGCCGGCCACAGCGGGTCGCTCGTCACAGCCGCACGGACAGCGGGCCTTTAGCGCCGTCGGATTTGAACGGGCGCTTTTGTCGTTCACGTCGCCCCTCGAGACGGGGAAGAAGCCGCCCTGCCCGTTCTCTCTGGCGGCTTCGTAAACACCGTGGACCGAAACCGGGGCGGGCGAACGGCACGGGGTAAACGCTGCGCCGACGAAGGCGATTACGATCAGAAGGGCTTCGGCACGATGCCAGTGCATTTCGCACAACCACTCTATGGAATCGTGAGAGTCGTCGCCATGAGTTTGCGCAATACGAAGTCTCGTTGTGTTCGCTCACACCGGAAATGGAACCACCGCCATTTCCACAAGGAACGGAGCAAGTAGACCTACCCGCGCGCGAGTTCGAGAGACTTCGCCCGCTGGATCTCGAGCAGCCTCTGACATCGCCGTCCGTGCATCCACCCCGAAATCAGCGATGGTGGGCTTCCCCCGCCGCTGAAGCGTTCGATAGCGGCGCCCTTGGTCGGGGCTGCGGTCTCTCGCGCGCGCGTTCCTCCACTCACGGCGGCTCAAGACGCCCTTGCCTCTCTACCGGATGAGGGGTCGTGGTTGCTCGGGTCCCCGTTTTTCCGCCCGGTTGCGCGAGGCGGCCCAGATCAAGCGGGCATGCCCCCCGCGAAGCCGCGGCCCGGCCCTGGGACGTCCGGCTAACCCGTGCAATTTCAATCCGTTGCGGCGAAACCCGCAGACCGCGAGGATTCGGGCGGGCGGCTTCCGCGGCCGAGGCGTCGAGCGCAGATTCTTCTTGACGCGTCCTCTCAGGAAAAAGAAACTAGCGCTCGTTCTTTTTTTGGAGGTCTCCTGACCGCACCCCAAGTCCACCTTCCCACCCGCTCTCTCCGGAAGGGGGAGCGCACGGCGGGACGCATCCTCGACACCGCCGAACGGGTATTCGCCGAGAAGGGCTATGCCGGGACCAGTTTGCGGGATGTCGCGAACGCTGCGGGACTGCGTATTCCGAGCCTCTACAACCACTTCGCTTCAAAAGAGACGCTCTACACTGCCGTTCTCGAGCGCGGACTTCGTCCGATTCTCGACATGCTCACCGCCGAGAGCGCGCGCGAAGGCGCGGAGCGCGAACTCCTGGTCGAGCGGGTGGTGGAGTTCCTGGCGCAGCACCCGAGCGTCCCGCGGCTCGTGCAGCATGAGGTGCTCGCTGGAGGCCCACACCTCGCGCCGATGCTGGACCGCTGGTTCCGGCTCGCCTTCCACGAGGCCGAAACCACGATCCGTGCGCTCCCCGGTGCTCGGCGTTGGAGCAAAGAGCAGATCCCCCTCCTCGTGATCGCTCTCTATCACGTCGTCATCGGCTACTTCACACTCGCGCCCTTCTACCGGGCGGTGATCGGCACCGATCTTCTCGCGGACGTTGCCGTGCGTCGACAGATCCGATTCTTGAACGAGCTTGTCGCGGCACTGCTGCCCGACGCATAAGGAGCTTCTGATGCTGGACGTCGACTTCCTCGATTCTGCGAACTGGGATGGATCAATGCCCGAACGGCTTCGCTGGCTGCGCGAGCGCGACCCCGTGTACTGGTCCGAGGCCAGCCGCTGCTGGGTCCTGGCGAAGTACCACGACGTCAGCGAAGTCTCCAAGGACCAGGAGCGCTTCACTTCCGCTCTCGGCGTACGCGCCAATAGTCCCGTGAAGCTTGGCCTGATCGATGAAGCCGAGCCTCGCCACACTGAACTTCGCAGGCTCATCAACAAGGGCTTTACCCCGCGGATGGTGCGACTTTGGGAACAGAAATTCGAAGCGCTGTGCGACGAAATCCTGGGCGAGATCGGCCCGCGCGGCGCATGCGACTTTGTCAGCGATTTCGCGGTGCCGCTGCCGCTCCTCCTCATCGCGGAAATGATGGGGATCCATCGCGAGGACCGCGAGCGGTTCCATCACTGGTCCGACACGATGATCGCCGGAGACGGCAACTTCCACCGACCGGAAATCATCATGAAGGCCGCCCAGGCCTATATGGAATACTCCCGATACCTCACGGGAATCATCGAGGAGCGTCGCCGCGAGCCGCGCGAGGATCTCGTGAGCATCCTGGTGGGCGCGAAAGACGCCGGCGTCCTCAAGCATTTCGATGAAGATCCGGCACTCTTCGCCGACGACCAAATCGAGCTCGCCAACGATGAGTTGATCAAGATCCTCGTGGTCCTGCTGGTTGCGGGCAACGAGACCACGCGAAATGCCATCTCCGGCGGAATGCAGCTTTTGATCGAGCACCCCACGGTTCGGCGCGAGCTCATCGCTCGTCCCGAGAAGATCCCGCTCGCAGTGGAAGAGATGCTGCGCCTCGTCTCTCCGGTTCACACGTTCTCACGAACCGTGACGCGGGACACCACGCTCCGCGGCAAGGAGCTGCGGGAGGGCCAGAAGGTGCTGCTTGTCTACCCGTCTGCGAACCGCGACGCCGAGGTTTTTCCCGAACCCGACCGATTCGACATCGATCGGGAACCGCACCACGTGGCGTTCGGAATCGGGAGCCACTTTTGTCTTGGAGCGAATCTCGCCCGCATGGAAATGCGCGTTGCCTTCCGCGAGATCCTCCGGCGGCTTCCCGACATGGAGTACGCCAGCGGAGGGCCCGAGTTCCGACCGTCCGCTCTCGTGCGCTCCTGCGTCCGATTGCTCGTCCGATTCACCCCGGAGCGGCGTGCCGCATGACGCACTTCACATCTCGATCTGACACGCGTGCGAACCTGACCCGAGGTGCGATCCGGCATCGGTGCATCGACCTTCTCGATTCGAGGCGATCGCTGTGTCTGCGTGAGTGAGGTTTGGAACATCACAGAAAGCAATGGGAGAATGGGGAGGTCGAGGTCTTTTCGTCCCGTTGAGGTCTTCTGTTCAATTCCATCGATGTTCCTCAGTACATAACCGTTCAGCTTGAACTCCCGACCGAAGGCGTTGAGTTCGGGAAACTGCGTGTGGCACGCGTTGCAGGCGAGTTTCGTTTGGCGAGCGAAGCTCGGAATGGCCCACGCGGGGGGTGAGCACAGCAACAGCGCCACCGCGAGCAAGCCAGAGGTCAAGGTGATTTCGCGATTCACGGGCATTCTCCCGTTCCAACGGGGTTCACCGAGCTGGTCACCTAGTCCGCGCAGGCTTCCTTCCTGGGCTTGGGCCACTCTGTGGTCGTTGGATCGCCGCGTGCGTCGGATGGATTTTTTGCACCTGACACGCTGCGGAGGCACAGGCCCCGCAAGCTGCGTTGTCTGACCGGACAGTAAGTACTCGCTTCGACGGCCGGTTACCTCGTGTTCTCAGGGTTGCCTCTCACACTCGAGAGAGACAGAACATTTGTTTGGGACGAAAGCGATCGTCAACGAATCTATACGTTTGGGTGGCCCCGGCGGATACGCGCACTCTGCGCATGCGCGACCGAAGGGCTTTGGATCGATATGGCTGTCCGGCGGTTCGCCGCGCTGGCTTCAGGTCATGCCTAGCTTCTTCCGTTCATGAGGCTGCCTCAGCGCCACACTCGGATTTAAGGGGCTGCGCATATTTCGCGAAGAGGATGCAGGTTTCCGCATCCATCCCCACTACGGTGGGCTGCGGCTCCAAGGGCGGTATCCGCGCGGCGGTGACTCACCCGGACCGCCGTTGTCGCGAAAGAGCGCGATGTGGAGGCGAATCGTGAGCGTGCCCGCGCAGAGAAGAGAGGAAGGACGGAAGAGCACTCCTTGGCAGAATTAGCTTCGTGCGGCGAGCTGCCAGCGCCGGAGCATGAGGGCAAGCGGCACCACGAGCAGGAATGCGCCAATCATCGGGGCCAGTGCGTGGGTCAGGACCGTGTGCCACGCACCGGGTGTGCGGCAGGTCAGGTGGGCAGCCACCATTCCGAGGGCGGTGCCTCCCGCGGCCGTGAGGACAGACGTCCAGCTTGAATGGATAGGAGCGGCGGACGCAGCGAGGTAGGTTGCGAATAGGGCAGCCGGCAGCGCAAGCGTGATGCTGAAGAGAACACACGGGAGCTCCCGCGCTCCTCCCCACACTGCATCTCCTGTAGACGGCGCCGCACGAAGCCAGAAAGCAGAGATGCCCACGCACACAAGAAGCGAAACCACGCTACCCAGCGCGAGAGTTACACCTCGCCCTTCAAGCCCGGGTCTTGCGAACGCGAGAGCGGCACTGATGGATCCAAGGCCGAAGACTGCGAGACCAAGCGCCATCACAACGAACGGCGTTTGGCCCGGCACCACTTCGAGGCCCGGCCGCAGCCCAAGGCCGGCGACGACCGCGACCGTCACTGCCCCCGCCACTGCACCCACTCTAAGAACCTCGCGGCCAAGCGGTCGGACAGGGCGGACAGGGCGAAGGTCGCGGGCGAGCGAGGAGATCAGTTCATCCGTCGGATCGCGGCTCATGACGCACCCCCCAGGCAGTCCAGCGTTTTGCGGAATCGCCCGGTGACCAGCTCTAAGAGCCCGCTCGACACCGTGCGCGAACCCAAGCTTTCAGTCACGCTAGACCTTCCAGCGCAAACCGCACGCCCCCCTCCCAATCGCTGCACGCTCCACGATGAAGGGACTCCGCATGGCTCCGGCAAGAAGGTGCGCTTCTTGGGGTCGGCAATCTCGACTTCCTTGTCCGACACAGGATGTATTTCGGCAGGGTCGTTCTCATTCGGCCCTTCTGGGCCAGGATGGCGCCCACGGCTGCGACGAAAGTCGAAGACGACCTTGCGCACGATCGCATACAGCCACGGTTCGAATGGCTGCTCTCGACGGTAGCTGTGGCGAGCACGGTGAACCGAGAGCAGGACGGTCTTCGCAACATCCTCACTACTGGCCTCATGGGGGATATAGGTCCGGATGAAATCGCGCACCTGGGGCAGGATTTCGCGGAGGAGAGCCTCATACGCCCGCCGATCTCCGCCCTGCGCGGCCCCCATCCACTCCGACCAGCGCGCCTCCCGGTTGGGGTTCATCCCCCCTTCACCGTTCTTACGCGGGAACATATGATTCGGATACGCCTAGGGTTTTCCACTACCGGCGGATCGGATCGCACACACGCAAGCAGGTGAAGGGTGACCGCCGTCCGGACCGCCAAGACAGCACCTTCCCCGCCGCGTGAACGTCGTGATCCAGATCGGTAGGCTGGGAAGCAATATCACGCCGGTCCGCGGGGCGATGCCCTTCGGGGACGAAGAGGTATCCCCCCGCGACTTTTTGCGCTCCGAGTGACAAAACCTTCGACCTCAAAGGAGCCCCCGGCCCGGTTAGAAACGGCAAGCCGCGATCAGCCCCCACTGGTGACGTGTGAGGAGAGTGGCACCGGAGTTTCATGGCCTCCGGCTCTACAGCGATAGAGGAGAATCCTTTCTCGACCCAATCAAGGGCAACAAGCGATTCGGCGAGCCGCCACTCGAGACTTACAGTTCCACAAATCTCGGTTGTCCCACCGAATATCGAGGACGGTTATGCAGTTCATGGTGATCGAGAAATTTCGCAACCAGGACGCGAAATCCGTCTACCGACGCTTTCGAGAAAAGGGCCGCCTCATGCCGGACGGTCTCGCGTTTGTGAGCAGCTGGGTCGAGGCAGACCTTCGCCGATGCTTCCAGGTGATGGAATGCCACGACGTAACCCTTCTTCAGCAGTGGGTTGCCGAATGGTCCGATCTCATCGAGTTCGAGATCGTCCCCGTCGTTTCTGGCAACACAACGGCCGAAGCGCTCGCAAACTCATAGGCGACCTACGTAGCCGAAAGCCTCGGGTCGTATGGGCAAGCGACGACCAGTGGGTAACGAGGACGATCGGGTTGGACGTGTGCTATGGCTTAGCGGGTGCGGGCCGAACCCATCAGTCTTCGATCAGCACACGACGTCCGAAGCGCTGACCCTGTCGCTGACCTGCAGCCGATCAGTACTACCCTCGCGCGCGCCTTCCAAGATGATCCCGTGATGTCCTGGCTGCTGCCCGACCCGGGCCAACGTGCAGCGCGCCTGCCCGCCTTCTGGGTGCACGCGCTCGGGGGCCTACACGGAAAGCACGGTTCCTTTTTTACCACCTCTACGTTCGCCGGAGCTGCCGTGTGGGACCCGCCCGGCCGCTGGAAGGTGAGCATTTCGCAAATGATCCGTTTCGCTCCGGCCTTCGTGCGAATCTTTCGCTCGAATTGCTTGCGCGGGCTCGCGCTTCTCAACGCTGTGGAGCGGCACCATCCCCGAGAGCAACACTACTACCTGGTCGCCATCGGCACTGACCCCGTCCACCAGGGTCGCGGAGTTGGTGCGGCGCTGCTCGCTCCCGTCCTCACTCGATGCGATGCGGAGCGGATGCCCGCCTACCTCGAGTCGTCGAATGAGCGTAACGTCCCGTTCTATCAGCGCAGCGGCTTTCGGGTCATGCACGAGGTTCGCGTGCCCGACGGGCCCAAGATTACGCTCATGCGGCGACCGGCTCGAGGAGAGTGAGAGACCATCGCTCCTGGGGATGAGGCTTGAAAATCAGTTGCCATCGCGCTCCAGCCAGGGGAACCCACGTTCAGCGGGGCTGGCCTTTGGTCACGATGGAGGACGCGGTTCCTACCTTCAAAGACAGGACTTTCCTCGAGGATTCAACCGGCGAGAACCTCCGGCAGAATAGGGAAGAGAATCTCTTTCACGCCCTCACCACGCGTCGCTTGCGATCTGTCGAAGGAGCGAAGGCGGATGCCTGACACTCTCCAGGGACCCACAGGACCGCTCGCCGGGATGCGCGTACTTGATTGCACGCACGTCATCGCAGGTGCCTGGTGCTCCTTGCTCCTCGCAGATCTCGGCGCCGATGTCGTCAAGATTGAACCCCCGAATGGCGAGGTGACGCGGCCGCACATCGGCCCCTTCTGCGCCTATGATTTCGTGAATCGCAACAAGCGCGCCATCGCCGTAGATTTCAAACGGCCCCTGGGAGCGGAAGCGCTCCGTCGCCTCGCCAGCACAGCCGACGTCTGGGTGGAGAACTTCCGGCCCGGCGCGCTCGACCGAATGGGTCTCAGCTACGAGGAGCTGCGCAAAGTCAATCCGGCTCTGATCTATGCATCGATCTCGGGCTTCGGATCGACGGGGCCCTATCGAGAACGCGGCGGGCTCGATCTCGTCGCGCAAGCGATGAGTGGCATCATGAGCTTCACTGGCGAACCCGATGGCGCGCCCATGTCTGCGGGCGTCCCGCTCGCGGACCTGAATGCCGGCACCTTCGCCGCCCTTGGAATCCTCGCTGCCTGGGCGCACCGGCAAAAGACCGGCGAAGGACAGCGTGTCGAGGCCTCCCTCCTCGAGTCTGCCCTCGCCTATACGGTCTGGGAAGCGGGTATCTATTTGACGACCGGCGAAGTGGCGCAGCGCAAGGGCTCGCGGCACAGGCTGGCCTCACCTTACGAGGCCTTCCGGACGCGCGATGGACGTATCGTCATCGGCGTGTCCAATCAGCGGCTCTGGCTCCGCTTTTGCGAAGTGCTCGGCGAGCCCTCGCTGCACGAGGACGTCCGCTTCCGGGATCCGCTCTCGCGCCTTGCGCATCGCGACGCGCTGCGCGACGAGATCGAGGCACGTCTTTTGACGGAGGACACGAAGAGCTGGGTGGAGAAGATCGTGGCCCGTGGCATTCCCTGCGGTCCTATTCAAGATATTGCGCAGGCCCTGGCCGATCCTCACGTGAAGGCGCGCGGCATGCTGGTGCAGGTCGGGGGACGCGAGTTCGTCGGCAGCCCCCTTAGGCTGTCTCTGACACCGCCGAACCTGTGTCGCGGACCCGCCGAGGTGGGCCAGCACAGTCGGGAGGTCTTCCTCCAAGCCGGATTCGCGCCCAAGGAGATCGATCGACTCGTGGACGCAGGCGCCGTCGTTGATGGCGCACCAAAGAAGTCCCAATAAGAATGAGTGGGACGCTTTCGCTGCCGCCCCCGTACACCTTCGGACTCCCTGCGACGTCTCCCTGCGAGGCGCCACGAGACCGCTTCGATCGGGCGACGCAAACCGGGAGCCAACGCCCAGCCGGGACAGACAAGTGCTAAAGCTCGGAATCGCCCTCGGGACGCTCAACCCCGCCTATCACCTCCCGGTGGCCCGCGAAGCCGAGCGGCTCGGTTTCGAATCGGTCTGGATGCCCGAGCACCTAGTTTTTCCACTGGCCATGTCCGGCTCTCCGCATCCACGCGCCCAGCATCCTCCGGTTCCCCCCACAACGCCGGTATTCGACGCCTTCGCATGGCTCTCGTTCCTCGCGGGCAAGACTGAGCGCATCCGCCTCGGAACCAGCGTATACCTGCTGGGGCTCCGCCACCCATTTGCCGCAGCACGCGCGATCCAGACGCTCGACGTTGTATCGCGCGGAAGAGCCGAGATTGGCATTGGTGCGGGTTGGTTGCGCGAAGAGTGGACGGCCGCCGGTTTGGATCCAAGTACGCGCGGCAGACGTCTCGACGAGGGTCTCGCCGTCTGCAAGCGACTTTGGGTAGAACCCGTGATTGAGCACCACGGCGAGTTTTTTGATTTCGGTCCGGTTGCCTTTGAACCCAAGACAGTGCAGAAGCCTTGGCCCCCCATCCACGTCGGCGGGGAGAGCCCGAGCGCGTTGCGTCGCGCGGCACGCCATGGAGATGGATGGCTCGGTTTATTTCACACTCCCGAATCGATCAAGGCGCCTCTCGCTAGGATCCGGGAACTGCGTATGGAGTTTGGCCGCAGCGAGAAATCGTTCGCGGTCACCACGGGCGGCCGAATCTCGTCTTGCGATGACGTCCGTGACTGGGAGGAGGCCGGCGTCGACCGCGTGATTGTCACGGCTTGGGTCCGCTCGCGCGATGCGGTGGAGAGTCTGCGTCGGCTCGCCGAGATTGCTTTCGACGGAGGCGGGGCGACCCCGCGATGAGCATGGAAGCCATAGCTCGTTTTCAAGGAAGGCTTCGGAACTGCAAACCTCGGTCCGAGGAGGGCCCGGTCCCAGATGGCTGCGGCCTGGTTCAACCGGCTCGCCGATCCCGCGAAGGCAACGGCCCTCTCGGCGGGGACGCGGCCCGGTCCGCATGTCCACCCGGAAGTGCTTGCCGCGATGAGGGAGGTGGGTGTCGATCTCTCGGAGGCAAAGCCTCAGCAACGATCGCGCGCGAAGAGCGACACTCCTTGTAACCATGGGCGGCGGGAGGACTGGACCCAAAGTGCAAGCCAATCGAGGCAGTGCGCCAGATCCGAGACGAGATTTTGATGCGAGTCGAGCAGCTCGTGGGGTCGAAGGGATGGGCGAGCAGCCCGGTAACCGGGGGGCGAAGGTGATGTCTTCGGGAGGCCGTAGGAGCCTGAACGCTCGGTTGGACCGCGCCCGTGTTCGACAGGTCTACCGGTCGATCGCGCCGGTCTACGATCTCTGGGGCCGGCTTACAGAATCGAAAGCTCGGAGCCGCTGTCTTGAGCTCGCTCGAATCCGGGACGGGGAGTCGGTGCTCGAGGTTGCGGTCGGCACGGGTCTCGCATTCAAACAGATCCTCGCCGCGAACCCCCACGGCCGGAACGACGGTATCGACCTCACGGAGGAGATGTTGGATCGCGCGCGAAGGAAGGCGAAGCAGTCCGGTGTTGCCACGTACCGACTTGCGGTGGGAGACGCCCACGAGCTCGAGTATCCCGCTAACACATTTGACGTGCTCCTCAACAATTATCTCTTCGATCTCCTTCCGGAGGAGGATTTCCCGGTGGTACTCGCTGAGTTCAAGCGTGTCCTGCGTCCCGGGGGTCGGCTCGTGATGGCAAACATGACACTGGCTGCCAGCTGGTACGAAAAGGGATGGGAGCTGCTGTATCGGTTGAATCCGGCCTGGCTCGGAGGCTGCCGAGGGATCACGCTCAAACCCTATCTCGAATCCGCAGGCTTCAAGGACGTCGCGCATGAGTTCGTAACTCAGCTCACGTTTCCCACCGAGATCCTCTGCGCGATGAAACCTCACGCGCTCGGCTGCGATTCCGCCACCCCGTAGATCCCCACGCGTTGCGGTCGTCGGCGCCGCTTTCACTGTATGCTCTGCCCAAATGGACGCGAAGCTCGGCCGATCCCCAGAGCAGCCCCACTCTATCCACGGATGGGTGAGAACGTCCGTCGGCGTAGCCGCGCTGCGTGACCTCGGTCCCGAGGACATCGAAGACGTGGTGGCCTACTGGTACACGAGCGGCGATCAACACCTTGACCACCTCGGCATTGATCGGACGCTTCTCGGAACCGTAGAGCATACCCGCCAACGCATGCTTCGCGCTGTTCGTACGGGCGATCCGGATCAGCGAAGCCTGGCCTTCGCAATCACCGTCGATGGTGTCTTTGCGGGCTATACGTTGCTAAACCACTATACCCCCGACCTCAACTACTCCCACTGGCACATCACCGATCCGCGTCTTCGGGCATCGGGCTTGTCGACAGCCCTGTATCCGCATCGGATCAAGACGTATTTCGACTTGGTGCCCATGGAGCGCTTGGTCCATCAAACACGGACACGGAATCTCGGCGTGAACCGCATGCTCGACAGGTACGTGCCCATCGCGGAGACGCGTCACATCGAACACCCCGACGGGGTGGCGCTGCCTGGAGAGTTTCACCTGCGGTACGTATTTCGAAAGGACATCCCGCGCTTCTTCGAGAAACCGGTGACAGGCGCTCTCGGGTAAGACCCCGTGCTGGTCGAGCCCCCGCCTCCCGCGGCCGCGAGGGGCTATCCCCGGGCAGCCTGGCACCCGCCGCGGCGGTGGATCGGCGCGACACCGCCGGCCCGCGCTGGCCAGTAGAGGTCGAAGGCCGGCCTCGTCCGCGCAGCGACGGTCGAAGGCCGATGTAAAGTGGACGGCCACAAGGGCGCTGAGGAAGACAACGACTCGCGTATCGGCCGTACCCGCTCCGCGCGTCCGGCCGAGCAGGAGACCGAGATGGGAGAGATCACGGGCGGCGCGCTCATCGCGCGCTGTCTTGCCAACGAGGGCATTCGGTTCGTGTTCGGCTTGCCCTGCCCGGAAGTCGATCCGCTCCTGGCCGCGCTCGACGAGAACAGCGTGCGCTTCTTCCCCGTACGTCATGAAGCCGCAGCGGTCCATATGGCGGAGGGGCTCTACAAGACCACTGGCCAAGTGGCCGCCGTAATCGGCAATCCCGGCCCTGGCTCGGCGAATCTCCTTCCGGGTGTAATCACCGCCCGCCACGAGGGCGTCCCGGTCATCGTGATCACTGCGCAGCATCGGCTCGGGGTGGTCTATCCTGCCCCGCCTTCGACGTTCCAGGGTCAAGACCAGCTCGATGTGTTTCGGCCCACCGTGAAATGGGGTGGTCCCATCTTTTCTTGGGAGCGCATTCCCGAGGTGATTCGTCTCGCCTTCCGCGAGCTCTTTTGTGGTCGACCCGGACCCGTTCATCTCGAGGTGCCGATGACAGTGATGTATGCGACGGGTCGCGAGGAGCAGGCCCTCGTCTTGCCGCCGGAGAGCTACCGCGCCCCCTTGTCGGAGCCATCCGAAGCGCAGCTCCAGCAGGCGGCGGAGCTCCTGGCGAATGCCGAGCGACCTCTGATCGTCGCAGGCGCGGGCGTAGACCGCGCGAACGCCAATGGCGCGCTGCTCGCGCTGGTCGAGCTGCTTGGGTGCCCCGTTACGACCACCATGGCTGGTCGCGCGTCTTTCCCGCGCGATCATCCCAATCACATTCTCGGCTTCGGCGGTGGTGGCGACGCAGTGAAGCGTGAGGCGGATGTGGTGCTCGTCGTCGGTTCCCGGCTCGGCAATCTAGATCTTCCGTACGACAAGTATTGGGGCGACCGGGCCGTGCAGAAGATGATTCAGATTGACGTTGATCCGCGTCACCTTGGCGTTAGCCGCCCGCTCTCACTCGGCATCGTTTCCGACGCGGAGGCCGCCCTCAGGGGTCTGCTGCGCGTGCTTTCGACGCGGCGCCTCCGACCGAACGATGGCAAATCCGTGGCGCGCCACCGTGAGAACGACCGGAAGTGGTGGGAGAAGCAGTTCGAGAGCGTTGAACGTTGGACGGGACCGGGGATCCATCCCGCGCATGTGATGAAGACAATCGGCAGAATGTTCGGCCCAGACACCATCTACACCGCTGACGGTGGGAACACCTCGCTGTGGGCGCACTGGTTCCTGCCTCCGACGCGCCCGCGCTCCTACCACAGCATTCTTGAGCTCGGGATGCTGGGAACCGGCATTCCGTCGGCCATTGGTGCGAAGCTCGGCGACCCCGCGCGGGAAGTCGTGTGCGTGACTGGCGATGGCGCTGCGGGCTTCCACTTCATGGAGATGCAGTCCGCTGCGCGCGAGGGGCTCAAGATCACGACCGTCGTCTTCGCCGAAGGTTCGTGGACGATGGAGGAACCCAACGAACGCGTGCTCTATGGAAGGACCTTCGGCACCGACATGGGCACCGTCCGCTGGGACCGGGTAGGCGAGGGACTGGGATGTGAGGGCGCCTACGCCGAGCAGCTGAACCAGCTCGAGCCGGCCCTTAAACGCGCCAAGGAGGCCCGCGGACCAGCCGTTTGCTGCGTGAAGACGGATCGGGCGGCCAACCTCGCGACCCCGCAGGAGTTGCTGATGCGGTTTATCGAGGTGTACCAGGGACCGACGGGTTGAGGCCGAGGCTCAGAGTCGAGGCCCCTCCAGAGCAGGCCGGACCAATGGGGGAAGCCCTTGCCTCCTCTCCGGTCACAAGCTCTCGAAAGCCCGGAGTCCGAAGGGGGTCCACCCCGCGCGGGTACCCGAGGGCTCCTGCCCGGAATGAAGGATTGGCCCGCCTCCGCCGGGCCTCCCATTCCCTCCCCCGATGGTGCAGACTGAACAATACTCATCGCGGGAGGCCCTCATGAACCCGGTGATCGACAGTGACCAGCACCTATACGAATACCGGGGGCTTTGGGAAGAGCACATCGACCCCGCCATGCGGCGCGAGGCCATCCGCTTCGCCGACGATCCGCTCGGCCATGTGCGAGTGACGTGGCGCGAGCACGTGCTCGCGGTCGCCGATGTACAGACACCCGGCGAGACAGATGCGATCGGCGAGCGCCGCCGCCGCGAACGCGAGGGACTGCCGCCGCTCGCGCGCTATGACGAGATCCTACCCCGGGACTACTGGGATCCGGCAGCACGGGCTGAGAAACTCGCAGCGCTCGGCGTCGACGAGGCCATCGTCTTCCCGAACTATGGTCTCATCTGGGAACGGACGCTCAGCTGCGACCTTGCGGCGCTGCGCGCCAACATGGGAGCTTGGAACCGCTGGTGCGAGGCAGTGATCGCGGACGGAAAGAGGCGGCTTCACCCTGTGGCCCATCTAACCCTGCGTGACTTGCCTTGGCTCGAGGCGCAGCTCGCGCGCCTTTCGGCCGCCGGAGTGCGGGCCGCCATGATCGCCCCCGCGCTGGTGGACGGAAAGCCCCTCTCCCATTCCAATCTCGACCGCGCGTGGGCTGCTTTCGTACACCATGGCATTACACCGTGTTTCCACGTCGCCGACCAGCCGAAGGTCTTTGACAGCGCGTGGTATACGGACCGCGACGAGCTCGGCGTTTCTGTGGTCGACACCATCTTCCTCTACGTACCGGCCGCGCTCGCTCTCACCGATCTGATCCTAAACGGCGTGCTCGAGCGCCACTCTGAGCTGCGGATCGGGATTGTCGAACTCTCCGCGGTGTGGGTACCGCTCTTCCTGATGATGCTCGATGGCGGGACAGATTTCGTGCGGCGCCTGTCGGGCCACGCGAGCCGGCTCTCGATGCGTCCGAGCGATTACTTCCGGCGCCTCGTGCGTGTCTCCTCATTCGCCTACGAGCTACCGCGCAACCTTGAGCGCATGCTCGGCGGGAGCGACCTGCTCATGTGCTGTAGCGACTACCCTCACTCCGAAGGGACCGCGCGGCCGCTCGAGGACTACGCGGCCAGCGGACGCTTCGCTGCGCGCCCTGCCGATGCTCCGGGTCTCTTCCACGACAACGTCGCATTCCTGCTTCGAAAGCCATGGGCGCGCGGAGGGAACGCGGACCTACGCGCCCCCGGAAGCTGATCCGCATCGACGCAGGCCGGCCGCAACCACAATCGTCAACAGGAGCTTAGGAGACGAGCCTCGCAAGCTCCGTCGCCAAGCGCGGCGCTGTTCCCGCATCGTCATGCTTGAAGAAGACCCACGCCTCGGACCACGCCGCGCCTTGCAGTCGCTCGGCCCAGGCACGCAGTGCGTCTTCGCTGTAGTCGTGGCAACGCAGCCGCAGGTAGCCGAAGGCGGCGGTGGAGACGAAGGGGGTTGCGAAGTCGTCGGCTTCCGCGATGCAAAGCGCTGCGCCGCGCTCACGCAGCAACCCGTAGACCTCTTCATCGAACCATGAGGCGTGCCGGAACTCGAACGCGGCTCGGTCAACCGCCGGGAGGAGCTCCAGGAACTCCCGGAGTCGGGGCATATCCTTGCGCAGGTATGGTGGGAGCTGGTAGAGCGTCGGACCTCGTTTCGTACCGAGGGCCTCCGCGGCGCGCTCGAAGGCCCGGAGCGCGTCCTCTGCCCCTGCGAGGCGCTGTACGTGCGTGATACGCCGGGGGGCTTTCAGTGCGAAGGAGAAGCCAGCAGGCACCTCTTTCGCCCAGCCCGCCAGGAGCTCGGCCCGTGGCAGGCGATAGAAGGTGTGATTGATCTCGACGGTCGCGAAGCGATCGGCGTAGAAACGCAGCATCCGCGCGCTCGGGAGATCTTTGGGGTAGAAGGTTCCCTTCCACTCCTTGTACGCGAATCCGCTCGTTCCCGCCGCGATCCGCACCTTCCACCTCCAGGACCGAGCGACGGCGCCGGCGTATGGTCTAGGGACGAGTTGGCCGGGGCACCTTTCGAACGCGTGGCCGCGAGCTTCGAGGGTCTCACCCGATCCTAGGGAATTCGTACGGTTGCACAACGAAGAGAAGGAGATCAAGTCTCCTTGGATCTAGCCCTCGCGTCGCCGTTTCGAGTCGACCAGCTCACGATGCGGAGTGGACTCGGCGGTTCCTCGAAGTGAATGGGAAGACTGCGCGCGAAAAAGCGCCACCGCGAAGCCCGCGAACCGGGGCCCGCTCAGTCGTATCGAGACATCTAGAGTCAAGGAGGACGCAGGCGAGGAAAAGGCTACCTTTTTCAAGTTCGATGTTCGCACCGAGATCCGGCCCGCACGACGCGCGGGTCAAGAAGTGAGGGGAAACCGATGGTCGATCCGCACCTGAAAGCGATCCGTACCGTCACCCCGAGCGCTCAGGGCTGCGAGGATTGTCTCAGAATCGGCGCTGCGTGGGTGCATCTCCGTCTGTGTCTGACGTGCGGTCACGTTGGATGCTGCGACTCCTCCCCGAACCAACACGCGAGAAAGCACTTCCATGGAAGCGGCCACCCGATAGTCCAGTCCTTCGAGCCGGGGGAGGACTGGCGCTGGTGCTACGTGCACCAAGCCGAGGTGTGAGCTGGGAGGGACTCGTCGCACTGCCGTCCGAGCGAATGATCGCGTGGCGTCCGACCGGGCCAAGCGAAGGGGCGAGCGCAGTCCGCGCAAGACTCGGCGTTCCGTGATGGAACATGCAGGGATGAATTGAGGCAATGGGCTCCCTAGAGTCGTAAGGTGACGGACTGGGCGCCCATCAATCATGGCGGGTCTGCTCTCAAAGATGAGCGGATCCGGCACCGGCGCGAAGGCGCAACCTTGCGGTGAGGGACATGAAGCTCGAGGTGCTGCCGGATGCTGCATCGGTCGCGCATCGCGCGGCGGAGCTCGTGGCCGCCGAGGCGCGCGCCGCGGTAAGTGCCCGCGGTCGCTTCTCGATCGCTGTCAGCGGCGGCCACACGCCGTGGCAAATGCTGCGGGCCCTCGCCGACGAGCAGGTCCCCTGGAACGCCGTGCACCTCTTCCAGGTGGATGAGCGGGTGGCTCCCGCCGGAGATCCCGATCGAAATCTTACCCAGATCGCGGAGAGCCTCCTCACCCGTGTGACACTGCCGCCGAACCACTTCCACGCAATGCCCGTCGAGGACAAGGACTTGGTCACCGCTGCCGCCCGCTATGCCCGCGAGCTCGCCGAAGTAGCGGGCGCGTCCCCGGTGCTGGACCTTGTCCACCTCGGCCTCGGGCCCGATGGCCACACCGCCTCGCTCGTTCCCGGCGACCCCGTGCTCGAAGTGAAACAAGCCGACGTCGCCATCACGGGCGCGTATCAAGGGCACCAGCGCATGACACTCACTTTTCCGGTGTTGGACCGTGCTCGTCGCATTCTCTGGGTTGTGACCGGGGCGGAGAAGGTGCAGATGCTGGCTCGGCTCCGAGCTGGGGATCGCTCCGTGCCAGCGGGTCGGGTCCGCAGCGACCAGGCCATACTCCTGGCGGACGCGGAAGCCGACGGCCAACCTCAAGCGCGGTGACGGAGGCGAAGATGGTATCCCAGCCCGACCTCGATATGCTGTGCATCAACACGATCCGCACGCTGTCGATGGACGCCGTGCAAGCGGCGAACTCCGGCCATCCCGGGACGCCGATGGCACTCGCACCGCTTGTCTACACCATCTGGAACCGCATCCTGCGGTTCGATCCACAAGACCCGATCTGGCCCAACCGCGATCGGTTCGTATTGTCGAATGGGCACGCTTCCATGCTGCTCTGGTCGGTGCTCCACCTGACCAATACTCAGGCAGTGAACTCTGACTATGAGCGGATCGGGCAGCCCTCGGTTTCCCTCGATGACATCCGCCGGTTCCGCCAACTTGACTCCAAGGCGCCTGGGCACCCCGAGTATCACTGGGTCTCGGGGGTCGAGACCACGACCGGCCCGCTTGGGCAGGGCATCGCCACTAGCGTCGGCATGGCCATCGCCGAGAAGTGGCTCGTTGCGCGCTACAACCAGCCGGGTTTCGACATCTTCGACTACGATATCTACGCCATCTGCGGCGATGGCTGCCTCATGGAAGGAGTTGGAGCGGAGGCCGCATCGCTGGCAGGTCATCTTGGGCTCGACAACCTCTGCTGGGTCTACGACAACAACCACATCACCATCGAGGGGAGCACGAAACTCGCCTTCACCGAGGACGTCGCGGCCCGATTTCTCGGCTACGGATGGAACGTGCTGCGCGTGGGCGATGCCAATGACACCGACCGGATCGAGCATGCGCTCCAGGTCTTTGGGAGAACGCGGGGCCGACCGACCCTCATCATTCTGGATAGCCACATTGGGTATGGCTCCCCACACAAGCAGGACACCCCCGAAGCCCACGGCGAGCCGCTCGGCGAGGACGAGATCCGCTTTACCAAACGCGCCTACGGCTGGCCGGAGGATGCGAAATTCCTTGTGCCGGAGGGGGTTCGCGAACACTTTGCAGCGGGGGTTGGAGTCCGGGGCGCGAAAGCTCGGCTCCAGTGGACGGAGCTCTTTCGATCCTACCGGACGAAGCATCCCGAGCTCGCGACCGAGATCGATCAGATGCAGCGCCGCGAACTCCCGACGGGGTGGGATCGCAACCTCCCCGTCTTCCCGGTGGACCCGAAGGGCCTCGCGGGACGCGAAGCCTCAGGCCAGGTGCTGAACGTTCTCGCTCAGAACATCCCCTGGTTCGTTGGAGGCTCGGCGGACCTCGGACCGTCCAATAAGACGACCCTCAAGTTTCAGGGCGCGGGAGACTTCCAGGCCGAGAGCCCCGGCGGCAGGAACCTGCACTTTGGAATCCGCGAACACGCCATGGGCGCGATCCTGAATGGGCTATCGCTGTCGAAGCTGCGGCCCTTCGGCGCGACTTTCTTCATCTTCAGCGACTACCTAAGGCCGACGATCCGGCTCTCGGCCCTCATGGAGCTACCCACCGTTTTCGTGTTTACGCATGATGCGATAGGCGATGGAGAGGACGGCCCGACCCACCAGCCCGTGGAGCAGCTCGCGTCCCTGCGTGCAATCCCGGGCCTCGTGACGCTCCGGCCCGGTGATGCGAACGAGGTGGTCGAGGCTTACCGATATGTCATGCAGCTGCGTCACCAGCCGGCGGTGCTGGCGCTCTCACGTCAGCCTCTGCCCACCCTCGACCGACAGCGCTACGCCTCCGCGTCCGGTGTCTCCCGCGGCGCGTACGTGCTTGGTGACGCGCCGGGCGAGAAGCCCGAGGTCATTCTCATCGCGACGGGGAGCGAGGTTAGCCTCGCCGTGCAGGCGCACGAGAAGCTACTCGCCGATGGCATCCGATCGCGGGTGGTCTCGATGCCGTCCTGGGACATCTTCGAGCACCAGCCCGAGGAGTACCGCGATCGCGTGCTGCCGCCGGACGTGAAGGCCCGCATCGCGATCGAGCAGGCCTCCAGCTTCGGATGGGAGCGCTACGTGGGCTTGGAGGGCCGTGTCATAGGAATGCACACCTTCGGAGCCTCCGCACCGCTCAAGGAGCTGCAGAAGAAGTTTGGCTTTGAGCCAGAGCGAGTGGCGGCAGTAGCGAAGAATCTCGTGGGAAGGAGGTAGCCGTGAGAGTCGCGATCGGAAGCGACTACGTCGATCTGAGTCGACGCAGAACGTCACCGTTCTCCTTTGGAGGTAGGGCCTTGGAGTGCCGAGGCGAGCGCCTTCGAGGGCGTGCGGTCCCACCGCGCGTTCGTAGAGCCGTGAGAGAAAAGCAATACTCCGAGCACAGCGCCTGTCATTTCTCGGTGTCGCTGCAGCGCGCGAGAGCACTGGCTGCCAAGGGAGTCACCTGCACCGCCGCGTGCCACACCAGCTCCAAGGCGACAGGAACCGCCCATGATCCCGCCGGCTACCGGGTTGCAACATTTTGGCGATGAGTGACGCCAATCCGCGCCAAAAGCCTCGCTCCGCCGAGCATGAGCGGCTGGCGCAAGTGCCGGCGGGCCGACCCGGGGATTGGAAGGCCATCGGCCCGTACGTGAGCGAGCGAGCTTGGGGTACGGTGCGCGAGGACTACAGCCCCGATGGCAGGGCCTGGGAGTACTTTCCCCACGACCATGCCCGATCGCGCGCCTACCGATGGAACGAGGACGGTCTTGGCGGAGTGTGCGACCTCGAGCAGCGCATGTGCTTCTCGTTTGCGTTTTGGAATGGCCGGGACGCAATCCTGAAGGAGCGGATCTTCGGTCTTACCGGAAACGAAGGGAACCATGGCGAGGACGCGAAAGAATACTGGTGGTACGTGGACGCGACGCCGAGCGCATCATGGCTCCGCTGGCGCTATCACTATCCACAGGCCGAGTTCCCCTACTCACGCCTGTGCGCGGAGAACGCGAGGCGCGGCAAAAAGGACCCAGAGTTCGAGCTCGTCGATACCGGCGTATTCGACGGCGACCGATACTGGCAGATTGAAGCGGATTACGCGAAAGCGACACCGCGCGACCTTTGTCTACGCCTTCGCGTTCGCAACGCAGGACCCGAGACCGCTGAGCTCCACATCCTACCAACACTCTGGTTCCGCAATCGATGGTCGTGGGAAGAAGGAAGCCCGCGACCCTCGATTCGTGCCGTGACGCCGACCCATGCCACCGGCGCCGCGAAGGCGGTGGCTCACGAGGAGAGCCTCGGTCGCTGGTTCCTGGCCGCGGGACCCGACCGTGCGGGCCGCGCACCCACCCTCCTCTTCTGTGAGAACGAAACAAACTTCCCTCGCCTCTTCGGCTCCGCCCCAGCGACGCCGTATCCCAAAGACGGCATTAACGACCACATCGTCCACGGCGCGGCGACCGTCAATCCCGCGCGCGAGGGAACGAAGCTCGGATGCTGGTATCGCGTCGTGCTCGCTGCGGGAGAGACTTTGGAGCTTCGGCTTCGACTCGCGCGCGCGGACTCGGACGCAGCACTCGACCTGGGCACAGGCTTCGAGCAAACCCTCGCCGAGCGAGAACGCGAGGCCGACGAGTTTTACGCCGAGCTCCTTCCAGAGGGCGCGAGCACCGATGAGGCGGCCGTCTCGCGCCAAGCCTTCGCAGGGATGGTCTGGAGCCAGCAGTTCTACCATTATGACGTCGCGCGCTGGCTGGATGGAGACCCGGCCCAGCCGCTTCCGCCGCCGGAGCGCAAGTCCGGCCGCAACGCCCAATGGGGTCACCTCGACAATCGCAACGTCATCGCCGTCCCCGACAAATGGGAGTTTCCCTGGTACGCGGCCTGGGACCTTGCCTTCCACGCGGTGGTGCTCGCGCATATCGATCCAGCAGCCGCGAAGCACCAGCTGCTGTTGCTCTCCCGCGAATGGTACATGCATCCGAGCGGCAAGCTCCCGGCATACGAGTGGGCGTTCGGCGACGTGAACCCTCCCGTCCATGCCTGGGCGGCGCTCAAGGTGTTCCGGATCGACGGCTCTACCGACTTCGACTTCCTGGCCCGCGCCTTTCACAAGCTACTCATCAACTTCACATGGTGGGTGAACCGCAAGGACGCCCTCGGCGACAATATCTTCGAGGGCGGTTTTCTCGGACTCGACAACATCGGACTCTTCGATCGCTCGGCCACGCTACCGAGTGGGGAGCTGCTCGAGCAGTCCGACGGCACAGCGTGGATGGCGAAGTTTTGTCTCAACATGCTCGAGATGGCGCTGCGACTTGCGAACCATGACCGGTCCTACGAAGGTGTCGCGGTCAAGTTCTTCGAGCACTTCGCCTCCATCGCTGCCGCGATGAAGGAGCTGTGGGATGAGGAGGACGGGTTCTTCTACGATCGCCTGCGCAAACCGGACGGCTCGACCCTCCCGCTGCGCGCGCGCTCGATGGTCGGCCTTCTCCCGATCTTCGCGGCGGTGCAGCTCAGCCCGGCCCTGTGGGAGCGCCTCCCGGAGTTTCGCGGGCGGGCCGGCTGGTTCATCAGGCATAAGCCGCAGCTCGCAGGCCTCCTCGGGTCCTTCGCGAGGGACGGTCGCCTAGAGCTGATCTCGCTCGTCGACAAGTCGCGGCTCAGGCGGGTGCTCGCGCACATGCTCGACGAGGCGGAGTTTCTCTCGCCGTACGGGCTGCGCTCGCTCTCGCGCTACCACCGCGACCATCCGCTTGTCCTTGCGCTGCCGGGTTGTGAGGCTCGCCTCGACTACGAGCCCGCCGAATCCACAACCGCCCTCTTCGGCGGAAACTCGAACTGGCGCGGCCCGATCTGGTTCCCGCTGAATTTCCTTGCGCTCGAGTCACTGCGAAATCTTCATGCCAGTTTTGGCGATCGCTTCACCGTCGAGCTGCCGACTGGCTCTGGCGTGAAGGCGAACCTCGGCGAGGTAGCCACGGAACTCGAGCGCCGACTGCTCGGACTCTTTCTGCTCGATACCAAGGGCCGACGCCCAGCGCATGGAAGAAACGCGCTTTTCCAGCGCGATCCGATCTGGCGCGATCACATCCTCTTCTACGAGTATTTCCACGGCGATACCGGCGAAGGGCTGGGGGCGTCGCATCAGACGGGATGGACCGCGCTGGCCGGCGCGATCATCGCGAACCGGCGCCTTCCCTGTTAGCGGCGTTGCACGTGCTTAGCCCCGCCCTTCCACAGCAGGAATCCACCACGAAATGCGTTCGCGTTGTCACCCAGCCGCGTGCCCTTGGGCAGTGTCGCGATCAGCTTCGCGTTGCCGCCGCCCAGGACGACATAGTCCGCTTCAAGCGCACTGGTGAGCTGCGCGACCACATCTGCCACGGCCTGTCGCCACTTCTTCTTGCCGAGCTTTTCGAGGCCACGCAGACCCACGTAATCCTCGTACGTCTTTCCGTTTTTGTAGGGTAGGTGCGCAATCTCCATCGGCTCGAGAAGCCCATCGACAATCATGGCCGAGCCGAGTCCCGTGCCGAGGCCCAGGAAGAGCATGCGACCCCCTTCGTAGCTCCCCAGCGCCTGCATCGCTGCGTCGTTGACGACTCGCACTGGCTTGCCGAAGGCTTTTCTAAAGTCGAAGCCGACCCAGCCTCTGCCCAGATTCTTTGGCTCCGCAACCGGCCGTCCGTGCAGCACAGGACCGGGATACCCGATCGACACAACTTCGTAGCGCCAGTCCCTTGTGAGCTCCTTTGCAACAGCGACCATCCGGCGCGCTGTCATCGTTGGGCCCGACGGCGCCTTTCGCGGCTCGCGAACGCCTGTCGCGAGCACCTTCAAATGGGTACCGCCGACGTCGATCGAGAGGATCTTCACGATGTCACCTCCGGTGCGTGTCAGCCTCACCATTATGCACCGGCTGCGAGCGCGGCTACTAAAGGCGAGGCCGAGTCGATCTGAATCCTCTGGAACAGACCGGGGTCGCGCGGTCGCGAATGTGCCTCTCTCGATTCCCCAGCCGCCGAGCGGTGCTGAGCTGGACGCGCTTCGAACTGGCGACCCTCCGCTTCGCAGGCGAGATAGATCTCCCGTGTTTTCATGAGGTTATGCACCAAACGCTCTCCGGAGGTACGGTGAGTACAACGAGCAAAGAAGAAACAGTGATGCCCTCATCTCGCCATGGATTGGTTGTCTTCGATCTCGACGGAACCCTGCTCCGGGGTCCTACGGTCTGTGAGCTCCTCGCGAGGCCTCTCGGTCGGCTCCGCGAAATGGAGTCGTTCGAGACGCTCACCACCGAAGCCGAGATCGCCCAGGCCCGAGTCGAAATGGCCCGCTGGTACAACGGCGTCCCCCGCGGCCAGCTGCTCGAGCCGCTCAGGACGGCTCACTGGGCTCCTCGCGCACGTGAGAGCGTTGCACGCCTGCTGGCGGCGGGCGTGGAAGTCGCCATCGCCTCCATCACTTGGCAGTTCGCCGTGGAGTGGTTCGCCCATGAGCTCGGACTCTCACGTTTTCTCGGCACGGATCTCTCGCCGGAGGGCACTGTTCAGCATGTCTGGGCCCGGGACAAGGGAACCTGGCTTCGAGAGCTTGCAGCAGAGCTTGGAATTTCTTGTCGTCGGACAGCGGCGATCGGCGACTCCAGCGGAGATGGCCCGCTCCTCGAGGCGGCTTCGCTTCGGTTCTTCGTCGGCGCCGCCCTGCCTCGGGCTCCGCGGCTCCGCGCCGTCGCACACTTGCCCGGGGGCGACTTGGGGGAGATCGTCGAGAGGATCCTGCGCACCTGGGCGGTTGAAGTCCACGAAGGCAGCCGATAAAGATGAAACTTCGCGCCCAAGCGCCCTGGTCCAAGGCCGCGTTTCGGGTTGCGAACGTTTCGCGATCGACGTTCCCTCTTCCTTCGAATCGCTGGCACGGGCTCGCCATTTCCCCCCGCACGACCGGCCACCCTCGGCAATCGTGTCGTAATCGTCAACCGCTTCGGACACTGGGGCAAATCACTCCGATCGCCCGTCTCGCCCTGTTTGGGCGTCTCGGCTGTTTTTCCGGCCGGTGCTGAACCGTTCGGCAGCACTGAGAGATCCTCCCGGAGGCCCAAGGATTCATCGAGAGGGCGAATCCCGAGGAGAAGCTTGCGCTCACTTTTGAGCACTGGCGGCCCAAGGTTGTCGGAGAGCCAAACGGGCAAGCGGTCAAGCCTGTCCAGTTTCAAGGAACGTTCGTCTGGCATCACCATGAGTTGCTCCTAGGAGTTCGCGGGCGCTTCCGAGTCGAGTTCCGCGATCGCGTCTTGACCGAGGAGCACCCACCGACCGATACGCACAAGCCACGGACACAGTTCAGATCCATTCCCCCGCAATTCGCACGGTTGCAGCGCCGAGGGCACAAGAGAACGAGAAAGAGTGGCGGAGTTGCGCATTTGCGGGGCTACGTCGTCCGATCCGCTGTTCTCATGTCCTCCCCCACGCAAAATGGCGCTAGCAGGGCCCACGGTGAGCGCCGTCCGCGCGAGACCGAACGGCTTGCTCATGGCTTCTTCTGACTCGCTAGCCACTCTCGTAGTGCCGTCAGCGTATTTTCGACATGCTTTCCAGGATCGAGATTCGTGTACGAATAGACGATGCGCCCGTTTGGCGCGATTACGTATGAGGTTCGGTCCGCATATTCGGGTTTTCTCGTGAGGACCGCATCGTACGACTTCATGATCGCCTGGTTGGTGTCGGCGACGACCGCGAACTTGCTGCGGCATTCGCTGACGGAAAACTTGGTGAGCGTGTCGATGGTGTCGTGCGATACACCGATCACGGTGGCACCGAGTGCCTGATACTCCTCCGTCGCCCGGGCGAAGTCGTGTGCTTCGGCTGTGCAGCCCGGCGTGAAAGCCGCGGGGTAGAAATAGAGCACAACGGGACCTTTCTTGAGCGCCTCGGCCAGCGAGAACTTGAACGTCTTGCCGGCGAGCGAAGCTTCGGCCTGGAAGTCAGGAGCCTGCGCACCGTTGGGGAGAGCCGCGCGAGCGGGTGATGCCACAAGCAGGCCGAGGAGCAGGGAGGTGATCGGGAGTCTCATGGGGTCCTCTTGCATGGGTGGAACGAAGTTTTTCGCCTTGCGAGGGATGTGCGGCCAGTGAAGATAACCGCAGTTCTTGCGTCCGGACCCTACTCCAATCGCATTACAGCGGGGCCCGAAAGCCCCACGGATCTACGCTTTCCGATTCGACGCCGCCGCGCCGCTCGTCCTGGTCAACCATGCGCGGGCGAGAAGGAGCGTCAGCAGAGCGTGGAATACGGTTGCCGGCCACAAGAGCCTCCCGGTCGATTCACCACCGACGCCGAGATGGAGGAGGTAGAGCGTGACGAGCAGGTTGTAGGTCAACAGCGCTCGGAGGCTTGGAGTCTTGCGATGGATTCCGCCGCGGCCCGGCCAGCACGCCACTCCCAGCGAGAGCAGCGAAAAGCCGGCCACGCGACCCAGCGCCATTCCTGCACCGCAAACGCCGTTACCAGCAGCAACATCGTGACGATCGGAGGATGAAGCATCAACGCAAGGCCTGTCGCCCCCTCAACGGCGGCGGCAAGAGCGAGCAGCGTTCTCATCGCCATGTCTCCCTGCTTGAAACGAGATCGATGCGGCCGCGTTGCGTTGCTGCGGCTTCGAGCCCAAACGGCGGGCGATTCCCACTTGCGTGCGAAACGCCTTGACCGAGGGAACACCTACTGGCCGACACGTACCACAAATTGCCGCGATTGAGAGAAGAGGTAAGGCCCTGAGGCACGTAGCTCACCGCAGTCCATACGCCCGCGAAGACGTGGGCCATCTTTCGAGCGCAGACGCGCAAGGGCCGCGCCCGAGCCTGCTATTCCAAGGCCTGGTCCACGCAGGGGTAGTCTCGCTCAACATCTTCGAGAGGTACCCGTCGAAACACCTCCGGTGGCCGGCTCTTGAAAAACGTGATCGGGACAAAGAGGTAATCCCTGTCCGCTCGCAGAGTGTTCTCGATCAGTTCTTTGTTGGAGTTCTGGCAGCGGATCTTGACGAAATCGGCGCCCGCTTCGAGCACCTCAAATTTTCTCCACGCACTGCATTTTGCCTCAAAGATCGTAAAAAAGACCTTGGCTCTGGAAGACAAGCACCATATGGCCAAATAGAGTGGGATCGGACAAAGTGTGCCAGGTTTTCTCGGACCAGATCTTCGCGCGACTGAGTTCCGCCAACGTGAGGTCGCGATCCGACTGCCAAGCGCCTTCAATCGGGAGAGCTGAATGCGGCTTCGAATCATGCGAATGCGCGCATGCGACTCCGGGCAAGAGTGACCTGCCTGGTTTCCTCGGCCCAACAACCCCTAGAAAACGGCCTCTGTTTGCTCCACTGATCGACTCCGCTCGGCGAACTCCGCCGGCGTGAGATGGCCCAGGCTCGAGTGCGGACGCACGTAGTTGTACTCGCGCCG
>DATGZK010000050.1:0-43421 GCA_035489755.1 Myxococcota bacterium | reverse complement strand
CGGATCCGAAGGGTCGAGCGCGTCCCCCACGAAGCCCGGGAGCAGCTGCCCTTGCCCTTGCTCGTACGCTTTGAACTGGATCTCATCCCCCATGACTGTCATTTTATCCGTAACGACGAGTCTTGGGTCACTCTCCTAGCCAGTGACTAGACCCCCCAAGGGTTTGTGGCGGGACGGGTGCGCGCGGGACGTGAGCTGCTGCGAAGCGAGGCATGTACTGGAATTTGAAGGTCCCGCGCCAACCGCTCGAACCCTCGGGCCACATTCCACGCGCGCGTCATGGTCTCCCTCCGGCACGCTTCGAGTTCAGCGCTCGCGGGTCAGTGCCTCGGTCGAGACCAGGTTGCGCAAGTTCGTCTCGTCCGGGGCTAGCCCCACGCTGTTCCACGCTTCGACACGCACGACCTCCGACGGGCTAACCGTCACTGCGACCACAGGGTCCAGGATGCGCGCGGATCGCGGCGTTGAATTGGCCCAGGTCGGATATCCGGGTCGGTCCTCGCTCCAGCGACCGGCAGATTGGACGAGGACCGGGCCATCTACGAGAAGGAGGGGGAAGAGCGTCTCCACGTCCACGTATTGACGGATGCGGTGGCTCTCGTCACCGGCCTCGAGAACGAGAGTTCGGCGCAGCTCCCAGCGGTCGCTCGCGAGGGAAGCACCCGAGGGACCAAAGACGCGGTCCGGATCTTCAGGATAGCTCGGCCGCACGATGTTGATGGGCGCTACGACATCCCGCACACCGACCAGTCGCCAGCGGTAGCGCCCCACCCTCCCTCCGCGGAGCAGGTAGAAGCCGCGCTGATACGCGCATGCAACGAGGGGAAACTCGGGGTCCCAGCCGATGCGTTCGGGCCGCCGCATCTCCGAGCTGAGGAAGAACACACTGTCGGCGGCCTCGGGGTTGGCGTCGGCTTCGGTGAATCGAAGCTGCCGAAATGCACAGTGATGTCCCGTGCTTGGGTCGCGCGTTTTCCCACCCGCCACCCAGCGCTCACTGCGAGCCCAAGGCAAGCGGTGGTCAGAACCCGGCAAGTCGGCGCGTCCAGACAGCTGTGCGAGGAAGAAGTCTCCGATGATATGCACGGTTGTCTTTCCGTGGTCCACATACACCAGACGGAGGTCACCGAACTGGCCCGCGGCCTGGTAACGGTGCGCGACATTCCAAGCCCATTTCTGGCCGACCTCCGGATCCTCCGGCGTGAGGGCGACCGGGTCGAAGGGCAAGCCAGCGCCTGCGCTCGCGAGCCCACCATTCTCCAGGAGCCGCGATTGACCGGCGAATTTTCGGGTGCTCTCCGCGAAGAAATCCGGCGGTGTGTAGTGGCGGAAACAGGGGCCTAGCTCGAGGCGCATGCCCTCGAAGAACAAGAGCTCGCGTTGCTCCCACATCTCGGGCGGCAGGAGGGGGCGCAAGGAGTCGAGCTGCTTTCGCACCAGTACCTGGCCCGGCTTGTAGTCGGGCAGGGCCTCGCCCCCCCCGCCCGGGACTCGAAGCGCGCCGCACTCTGCCTCCGCTGGCAGTGTCCAGGGCGCGGGCTCCGCGAGCGCCGCGCATGGCAAGAAACCCACCGCAAGCCACAGGGCAGCGATCGTCCTCACGGGATCACCTGGATGGACGCGGCGGCATCCGCGATCGCGCCAAAGGGGTCGCGCCATCCCGGCCGGCATGCTGCCGCCGTCATAGGTCCCCGCGCCTTTCCGCAGAAGGCGGCCTTTGCATTTGCGGTGAACTCGCCCTGGCTTCGTGCGCACTCGACATATACCGGTGTGTTGAGCCTTGCAAGGTCATGGCATCTGCATGCGGCGCGCGCGGCTTCGAACAGGCGGCAATCCCGGCGAACGTCTCGAGCGCCTCTCGTGCGAGTACCGCCCGGACTTGGGTCCCCTCCCCTGCTCAGGTTCCCGGTGAATTCCGTGTCCGGAACACCACCGCAGCTCCAGAGTGTCCTAGGACCACGTCGTCGTCGCGCACATCAGCACTTTAGTCGCTGATCTTTACCGAGCGCTTGCCAAAGATCGGTGTTTCCTCCTCTATAACCTTCTTAAATGAGGGTCGGCCGTGCATGCGATCGAGGAACGCACGGAGGCGCGGCCAGCGCTTTCGGACGGGCGCCACGCCCGCGTGTCGCAGATTCACGTGTGGGCTCGCGACAGCAATGTCGGCGATGGTGAGCTGGTCACCGACGTAGAACTCGTGGTCTCCGAGCTCGCGCTCGAGGTAGTCCCAGAAGGTCGGAAGCTCTTCAGCCACGACTTTGCTCGCGGCGGCCACATCGGTGGGGTCTGCCTCGGACTTACCGCCGAAAAGCGGCTTCAACACGAGCGGCAAGAACACCCGCGCGCCACCCACGGGAACGAAGCCGCCATCCATATACTCCTCGAACCACAACGCGCGTGCGTAGTCGTAGGTGTCGGAGGGGTAGAGCGCGGGCTGGGGGAAGCGTCGCTCCAGGTAGGCGCAGATGACTGATGAGTCGGCGAGCACGCGGTCGCCGTCCCGCAAAGCGGGGATCTTCCCGAGCGGGCTCAGCTCGCGCCAGCCCGCAGGCGGTGCGAACGGATTCACCTGCTCATGGTGGTATTCGAGGCCCTTCTCAGCGAGTGCGACGCGGACCTTACGGACAAACGGGGAAACGCTACCCCCGAGTACGACGAGCGACATGATGGGTCCTTTCTGTGGGCGCGCAGCAGAAGGCTACATGCAATCCCCTCTCATCACCACCGACTCCTCCTCGGCGAAACCTCTTTGGAACAACCGACCGGCTCTCGGTAGCTCCCGACACCAGTCCGGGAGTGAAGAAGCAGCACGCAGACCCAAAGACGCGTCAAGCTCGAGGAACCACATTCGGCTTGCGCGGCGCCTGCGAGCGAGCCAGGCCCGCGGGCACGTGTGCTCACGGCTGCTTCTGAGGCCCGATCGCGACCTGTCGAGATCGCTCTACCGGCGCATCAGGCGGTTGATCTCCGGATTGTTAAGCCCGCCCTCGCTAAACGGCTCGGAGCGACCGTCGCCGAGCAAGGCCTGACTCATCGCATGCACTCTGTTAAGGACGACCTTCGCGATGCCGGAGCCCGCGCTCAGTCGCCGAACACCGAGTTTCTTCAGCTTTTCCGCGGGCGGAACTCCCGGCCAAGCAAGAACGTTGAGCGGCAAGATCACGCCGCGCACAAGCTTCTCAATCAGTGCCTCCCCGCTGGCCGCGGGCACGAAGATCGAGTTCGCGCCCGCCTCGCGATAGCGGCGTGCCCGGGCGACGGTTTCCTGATAGGCCGCCTCGCCTTCCCTTAGCTTGCGCAGATAGACATCGACGCGCGCGTTGACCCAGAGACCGATGCCCGCCTTCGCAGCGCGCTCCTGGATCCGCTCGATCTTGGCGGCGAGTAGATCGGGCGAGCCCGCGCCGTCTTCGATATTGATGCCCACCCCACCCGCGTCGATGACGCGAGCAGCCAGGGCTCCAGCCGCCTCCGCATCCGAGGAATAGCCAGCCTCGAGATCAACCGACACAGGAATATCGACCACACGCACAATTGCGCGTACAGCCGAAACCAGGGCCTCTTGCGGCATCGCTTCACCGTCGGGATAGCCGTGCGACCAGGCGACCGCGGCGCTCGAGGTGGCAATTGCCTTCGCACCCGCATGCTCGATGATGCGCGCACTCCCCGCATCCCACGCATTCGGCAGGATCAAAAGGCCGCTTTCGTGAAGTTCGTGAAACACGCGTGCCGAATGCGAGTTGCTCATGCCAACATCTCCAAACGCCAAGGCGAATGGCGCGCCTCGTGCTCAAGCAGCCAGCGCTTGCGTGGCAGCCCGCCGCCATAGCCGGTCAACGAACCGTCGCTGCCGATCACGCGATGGCACGGCACGACGACGCCGATCGGGTTGCTCCCGTTCGCCATGCCTACGGCCCGAACCGCCTTCGGTTCGTGGATGCGTCTCGCAAGCGCGCCATAACTGAGCGTCGTCCCCCCTTCGATGCTCCGGAGCGCATTCCACACTTTCTTCTGAAACGGCGTACCGGCAAAGGCGACGGAGATCGTATCGAGCGCGGCGATCTCGCCTTCAAAGTAGCGCTTCAGTGCCCCGACGTGCCCGAACGCATCGCGCCGTGGCATCACCGCGGCAGCGCCGTGGCGCCGATGAAACGCCTTGCGCCAGATCTCGGCATGTTCTTCCCAGAAGAACATGCGCAGCGCGCCGTTCTCGTCCGCGATCAGCGTCGCGGTACCAAGCGGTGTGTTCATCTTGTCGCTAAAGAATGTCTGGCATTCACCCATGGGTGTACTCCTTCGATCGATGTCTGCAGTCCATAGATGCTGAGCTGCATAGGCGCGCCATGAGCGCCCAGGATTCCGTACGTTTGAGCAGTGCTCTCGCTGAAGGGGCCGAAAGCGTCATGCCAGGAAAATGGACCTTGTGCGCCGAGTTGTCTGGCCATTTTCGGACATGATCCAGCTCTGGGCCAACCGACCGGTGCTAGCCCCGCGGGCTTGGCTCCCCGTACGGGAGACGGATTGGCTGGCGGGCCTCCACCAAGAGGTACTCCTCGGCTGGGGCTCGCCCGAATACGTACCCCCCGGGTCCGTGACGTCAGAATAGAAGGCGCCGCGCGGGCGGGCAGCCGTACCTGCGACGCTCGACCCCCGATACTGACGGGGTCGGCGGCGCCACGGCGCGACACAGCGCCGGCGAGCTGCGGAACTCGGCACGGGCCGTTGATGTGGCCCGCCCGGAGATTCCGCACTCTTGGCAGTAGGACCTGCGATGCGGAGGGGTGCGCGGCGTCCTTGCCCCGTGCATCCTTGGTCTGTGACGGAGAAAAGGGACTGTGGGATCGGACGCGGCCCGACGCCGCGCCGCATCCTCATCCTCGGGGCTGCCGGACGAGATTTTCATGACTTTAACGTCGTCTATCGCGGCGATCCGAATGTCCGCGTCGTCGCCTTCACCGCTGCCCAGATCCCGGGTATCGCAGGCCGCCACTACCCGCCCTCCCTCGCCGGCCAGCTCTATCCCGACGGCATCCCGATTGAAGACGAGGCGAACCTCGAGGCCATCTGCCGCCGCGAGCGCGTTTCGGAGGTGGTGCTCGCGTACAGCGACATCTCCCACGAAGAAGTCATGCACCGCGCGTCGCGTGCCCTCGCGGCGGGCGCTGACTTCGTACTGCTGGGGCCCAACCGGACCATGCTTCGGGCCCAGCGACCGGTCATCGCGATCTCGGCGATCCGCACAGGCTGCGGCAAATCGCAGACCGCGCGATGGCTCGGGCGCCGGCTGCGCTCGCAGGGTCTTCGCGTCGCCGTACTGCGTCACCCCATGCCCTACGGCGATCTTGAGCGTGAACGCGTGCAACGCTTCGCTACGCTCGCCGACCTCGAAGGCGCCGCGTGCACGCTCGAGGAGCGCGAGGAATACGAGCCCCACCTCGCGGCGGGGAACGTAGTTTTTGCAGGGGTGGACTACGCAGCGATCCTAGCGGCTGCTCAGGCTGAGGCCGATGTCCTGGTGTGGGATGGTGGGAACAACGATTTCCCGTTCCTGCGGCCTGACCTCCACGTCGTTCTGACTGACGCGCTTCGTCCAGGGCATGCAACGCATTACCACCCCGGTGAGGCCGTACTGCGGATGGCGGATGTCGTCGTGGTCGCCAAGACAGATGCCGCGTCGGTCGCCGAGGTAGAGCGCGTGGTAGATGAGGCCCGCGCGGTGAACCCGCGTGCCACCCTCGTGCGGGCAGCGTCACCGGTCCGCCTCGACGACCCGGATGCGGTGCGCGGACGACGAGTGCTCGTCGTCGAGGATGGTCCCACTCTGACTCACGGATCGATGTCCTACGGCGCGGGACTTGTTGCAGCGATGCGTGCTGGCGCTGCAGAGATCGTGGATCCTCGGCCCTACCTAGCGCCGGCACTTCGCGCAGTGTTCGCGCAGTACCCGAATCTAGGACCCGTGCTGCCAGCGATCGGCTACGATCCCGCGCAGATTGCGGCGCTGCGGGACACCATCGATGCAGCGGGTGTCGATGTCGTCGTAGCGGCCACCCCGATCAACCTGATCGCGTTTGTGCATCCTCGCACCAAGGTGGTGCGCGCGCGCTACGAGTACGCTGACGCGGGCGAACCTACACTCGGTGGGGTGGTCGACGCCTTTCTTGCGCGTCCACTTCGTCTTCCCAGCGCGGGGCCGTCCCAGTGAGCTTGGATCTCCTGGTCGTTGCTCTCGGTGGGAACGCAGTCAGCCCGCCGCGAGGCCCACTCACCTTCGCAGACGAGCGCACCGCGATTGCCTCGGCCGCAGACGAGCTGTCCGTTCTCGCCCGCGCCAGCGCGCGCCTGCTCGTAGTGCATGGCAACGGCCCCCAAGTCGGCCGGCTTCTCGTCGCCTCCGGTGTCGGCGATCCTGAGAGCCTCGACTTGCACGTGGCGCAAACCCAGGGCGAGCTCGGCTACCTCCTCGCGGAGGCGGTTGAGGTCCGCCTCGGCATGCCCTGCGCCGCCCTTGTGACCCGTGTGCTCGTCTCGAAGGACGATCCGGCGTTCGAAGCGCCCTCCAAGCCGATCGGTGGGATCCTCAGCGCGGCACCCGGAAACGGCCCGAGCGTTCGCACCCCAAATGGCGTGGGTTTTCGCCGCGTGGTGGCGTCGCCGCGGCCCGTGGCCGTGATCGAGGAGGCTGCGATCGCGGAGTTGCTGATTCGCCATCACGTCGTGGCCGGTGGCGGTGGTGGCGTTCCGCTGGCTCAGGGCGCGGACGGGCGCGCTCCGGCCGCCGCGGTGGTGGACAAGGACTGGGTGGCGTCTCTTCTCGCCCACCGACTCGATGCGCGAAGACTGGTCTTTGTGACCGATGTAGACAACGCTTTCGCGGGCTTCGGTAGTGCGCAGCCGCGTGCGCTCTCTCGGCTTGCGTGCGATGAGGCGCGCGAGCGGCTCGCACGGGGTGAGTTCGCGCCCGGATCGATGGGACCCAAGGTGGAGGCCGCTGTGGAGTTTACCGAGGCGACGGGCCGACCTTCTGTGATCGCGCGGCTCGGGGGAGTCGAGCGTGCGCTAAGAGGCGCGGGAGGGACGACCATTGTCGCCCTCTAGTCCACTCACACACAGAATCGGAAACCCAGCACGGCGATGACCAGGCCCAGCGGCTGCCAAGGGCCGATCAACTGTGGCTTGGGGCCGAGCGGTGTAGAAGCGCTCTGCGAGGCAGACCTGCCGGCGGTCCCGGCTCCGAGTGCCGGTGCGGGATCGCCGAGCTGCGGGCGAGGGCCCACCTAGAACTTGGGAGGTTGGGTGCGAAAGGCATCCCCGTCGTTGGTACTCTCTGATCGACCGGCCCGAGCGCGAACACAGAAGAGAGCGGGCGGCTTCGGCAGGAGCGAGCCGCCACTTGGATGTCCCTTCGAGTGAAATCGCGGGCTTTGGCGAAGAGCCTCGGCTGTCGATCCAGCCGGGAGGTCACGCGTCCAACGAGTCGCAACCGGCCGAGACGTTCAATCGGCTTTAGCGAGTTCCTTGAGAACCATGGGATCGCATCTTGCTGGGGGATCCGGCTAGCGGCCCACGCGGCCTCCACCGGAAACGTGCGAGGGACAGACGACCGTCAGCATCGAGCGCAACCCCCTCGCGGGCGAGCAGCTGACGTTGCAGTGCCTCGAAGCAGGGCTCCGCGCGGGGGCTGATCTCGCCTCTAGCGTTCACCACACGATGCCAAGGAACTCGGGCATCGCCCGAAGCTGCAAGTGCATAGCCGACCTGGCGAGCTCCACCGGGCACGCCCGCCAGCTCCGCGACCTGGCCGTAGGTGGCTACCCGTCCGCGTGGGATGCGCGAGACCGCGCGATAGATCCGCTCGTAAGCGCTCAGAGTACCCGTGCTGCGCGCGGACAACCGCCGCTTCGCGCGAGGACGAGGCCTCGGCGCAGCGGGGAGATGGTTTTCAGGCATCGATTGGCCAACGCGCTTTCGCACGAGATCAAGCGCTGAGCCTTTGCGGCCGACAGGTCCCAGCTTCGCCTCCGCCCCAGAGACTAAATTCGCAGGAAGGATCGCCGATAAAGCCCTGCATGACAAAGATCTATCTCGTGGGGATGGTCTCCGGCTTCATTGGCGGACTCTTTGGCGCCTATCTGCTGGGGCATGCGGGCCTCGGCGGCTCTCCGGCGCTGATGGCTGCATCTGGGCCCTCGACCCCACAGCTTCAGGACACTCTCTCTGCCCACAGACTCCGCTTGCTCGACGAAACCGGGAAGCCCCGTGCCGAGCTCGCGCTTTCGCAGGAAGGAGGCCCCGGACTCTTTTTCTACGACACCGAGGGGAGGAACCGGCTCGTTCTCGGACTCTACGCTCCGACCGAGAGCGAGTATCCGTTTGTCGTATTGAACGATACGCACAAGCACGCAGCAGGCATCTTCCGCCTCTTCGGCCCGCAGGAGACGCCGGTCGTGGTGCTGAAGAACAAGGGCCAGGACCGTTCCATCTACGGTCTCAATCCGAACTCCACCGAGCCCTTTCTCACGACCTTGGACGGCGACGGCAAGAAGACCGATTTCCTCGGAGTCTACTAGGCGGCGCGATCCATGACCGAGCGGCTCATCATCGCCTGCGTGGGTACATTCGCCATCGTTATCGGCTGGCTCCTGTGGCAACACGAACGCACTCCCCGTCGTCCCGAATACGTGCTGCTTAACGAGACGGACCAACACGACTTCGACCTCGCCTTCCGCATGAGCCTCAAGCTCGCAGAAAGAAAGTCCGGCATCGAGAACGCGCTAGTTCTCCTATCCTCCCTGCCGCCGTCGAAGAGCATCGAGGAGACCGCCGCAGACCTCTTCTCGCAGCTAAAAATCGGCGCACGCCGCAATGGGAGAGGCATTCTCTACTTGTACAGCGCCAAGGAGAATCAGCTAAAAATCGAGGTCTCCTATAACCTCGAAGGCGAGATTCCCGATGCCTTCTGCCGCCGCCTCGAGGAGGCGGCCAAGACCTACATGCTCTCGGAAGTGCCACAGGATTTCATCAGCGAGCTCATCATCACCACCAATCTGCGCGGATTGGGCTCGAAAAACGAGGCTTTGGCGCTCTCGCCGCCTTCGTGGCTCGATGACACCTTTCTGTCAGGGGGCGCGGGCGCAACGGTTGCGGGCTATCGCAAGTCGCTCGACGACTACCAGCGGGCAATTCGGCGCCTTCCGGACTTGCGATTGGACGCCTTCCTGCCATCGCCTGACCCTCACGAGTCGGCGCGGCGATATCTAGCATCCCTCGGCGCGGGAATCGGCGACCCAAGACTGCCTCTTCTGACCGAAGGCAGCCGGATCTTCCGTGCGCTTGCGCCGCGAAACGAAGCACAGCAAGAACGCATCTTCGAATTCTTCCACGCGGCGGAGCCCCACCAACTGATCTTCGCTTCAGGTCTTTGCCTCGTAGTGCCGCAGCCGGGTAAGTCGAATCTTCCCATCGTGCTGCGGCGCGGCACCGACAACCTTTGGTATGTGGACGAGCCGAAGTCGTGGACGTACTTCCATCGCTATGAAGACAGTGTCGACTTCTTTGTGAAGTACGCAGACAATCCGTTCCTTCCACAGCTCCGATCGCTGAGGCTTCCCAACATGGAACGCACGATCTACGGGGACCATACGCACACGCCCGCATTGCTGGCGTATCCGTATTCGCTGACAGATGCGGTGAAAGCATATGAGGACAGGATCCGGCGGGCGCCGAACGAGGCGGCGAACTATGCGGCCCTGGGGGATCTCTATCTCTTTGAGATGAACTGGATTACACGCGCGATCGAGCTGTATGAAGAAGCTACGGCCCGCGCACCGAATGAGCTCTCGTATCGCTGGCGACTGATGGATCTCTATCAGAACGACTCGCGTGCGGACAAGTCGCTGGCAGAGCTCAAGTTCCTTTCCGAGCATCTACCCAACGACAAGCACACACGGGATTGGTATCAGTTCTATGCGCACGAATACGACTTCGGCGCGTGATCTGCCTTGCACTGTGATTACTCCGCAGGCAGGGAATCGATCGTTACCGAACTGGCCATCACCTCCTCGCCGCTCGGAAGGGATCCTTTGCGACGTTGTCGCACCCGCCAGGCCAGCGGATGAGGAGCCAGTTTCGTTCGTCGGTGAATAGAGTTCCTCTTCCGACACCGCGGGCTTAGCCGCGGCCCGTGGAGGAAGATCGAGGCGACGACGCGCGGAGAAGATCTGCCCGCGTGTAGGTCGATGGGCGCCACGTTCATGAGGCCGACCGTCTTCGGGCGCAGTATTCTTCTCCAAACGCCGAGTCTATCAGCGGTTCGTTTGCTGAGTGCTCCGGAAGAGCCTGCGACTCCTTGATCCGCGAGTTTCGAACAGCGAGCCGACGGGTCGTGCCGTACACGTCGCTCCGTGAACGTTGCCGGAAGAGAGTAAGGAAAGGAGCAGATCGTGTCACCGATTCTCTTGATCTGCGGTGGATTTCTGCTGGCGGTCCTTTGGATGGATCTGATGTTCGACGTGCAGGTGCTTGGCAAGGGGCGGCGGCACAAAGAATTGCCGGAAGCGGTCCTCAATTCTGTCGCCGCCTATTACCAACGGGTTACGACTCGCGCGCGGCCGATGGGCCACGCCGTCGGTGCCATGATGCTGATTGGAGTCCTGACTCTTCTTCTCGAGACGTTCCGCGGTGGTGACTGGCGGTGGGTCAATGTCGTTTCGCTGTTTTTCTTCGGTGTACCAGTCTCCCTGGCTCTTTTTCGCACGTACCCAAATGCCGTGCGCCTTGGATTGCGGGTAGACTCCGCTTCGGAGCAAAGCAGGTTGGCGCGCACCGTTTGTGGGGATCACCTTCTTTGTCTGGGTGCAATGCTCTCGTTTGTCGCTCTCCAGCTCCTTGCCGCACTGACTTAGGCAAGTCGGTGGATGGCAGCTGAAGTGGCTGGAGCGCCCCAGAGGTTGAGGAACGGAGCGATGCGTGGAAAACACCACTGTTGCTGGAGGGGATGCCCCTGAAGAAGGGGGACTCTGAAGGGTCTCGTCCATCGCCTTGTGCCACAAGGAAGATTCACACTTGCGGCTCCAGAAGCTTCAGCGCAAAAGTCTAGGTCCGTTGGCTGCGAATGCGCGGTTTCGCAAACCTCAGCGGTAGGCCGCAGCCTGGATGGCATACAGCTCCGCGTATCGCCCGCGCTTGGCCATGAGTGCTTCGTGGGTGCCCGACTCCACCACTCGTGAGCCATCGAGGACTGCGATGAAGTCGGCCATGCGGACCGTGCTGAAGAGTGTGAGACGAGGAGGGTGATCCGCCGATCGGGTGCCGACGCGCCCGTGGCTCCAACGCGACCTGCCCGCGCGGCCGCCGCGAAACGCTCGAACAACGCGTGCTCGGTTTCGGCGTCAAGCGACGCCGTTGGCTCATCCAGCACCAGCACCAGCGGGCGTTCGCGCATGAAGCCTCGGGCGAGCGCCAGCTTCTGCCACTGCCCGAAGCTGATGTCCACGCCGCCGGGCCAGCTAGGACCCAGCTGCGTCTCGAGGCCGGTGACCAGCTGCGCGACAACATCCTCTGCTCCCGCCCGATCGACAGCCGCCGCCACCGCCGACGTATCCTCAAGACGCACTACATCACCGACGCCCACCGTGTGGCGCACCCTGAACTCAAATCGGGCGCAGCTCCGCATGAAACAGCGGGAGATACGCGGCGCTCAGCGGGGCCGAAGATCTCATCGCCCTCGCGGTGCGGACCCCGGTCCGATTCACACGGCGGCCCAATCTGATGATCTGCGGAGAACCCGCGGAATACGGACTCGTGTCCCGCGCCAGAAGGAGCGGCGCACCCACTTGATTCCGCGGAGGGACTCTCAAGCGCTCCCTGATTCATGACCAGAAGTGTCGCGGGACGCGGTACTGACCGGTTAAGAGGACACGATCTTTTGCGCACCTCCTTTTGAGGCGGGTGCTCCACGATCTCCACAGGGGGGATCGGGATGGAGCGCCGGCTGCGAAGGGAGGAGGCGATGACGATCGGGGTGCTACACGAGCGAGGGGTGTCGAACCGGGCGATTGCGAGGCAGCTCGGGGTGCACGAGAACGCGGTGCGTTACCGGCTCGCGCGGATGGCGAGTGGAGCGCGCGATGGCCGGAGCGGACGGGTGCGAAGCGTCGAGCCGTGGGCGGCGGCGATCGCGCACTGGATGCGTGTTTCGGCGGAGCGCGGGCTGAACCTGGTAGCGCTGGACGCGTGGCTGCGGGCCGAGCACGGCTACACGGGGAGTTACAAGGCGGTGCAGCGCTTCGTGCGGGCGAAGTACCCGAAGCCGCGGCTCCGGGTGCGGCGTCGTGTGGAGACGCCGCCGGGGGCACAGGCGCAGACGGACTGGGCGGAGTTCCCGCGGATGCGGATCGCGGGCCAGGTGGTGGCGCTGCACGCGTTCCATCTCGTGCTCTCGCACTCACGCGCCGAGGCCGTGGTGTGGTCGGAGAGCGCGGACCAGCTCGGCTGGCTCGCGGTGCACAACGCGGGGCTTCGGCGCCTCGGCGGAGTTCCCGCGGTGCTGCGCGTGGACAACGTGAAGACGGCAGTCGTGCGTGGCGCCGGACCCTGGGGCGAGATCAACGAGGCGTATCGCACGTACGCCCGGAGCGTGGGCTTCCACGTCGACGCGACGCGCCCGCGCGCGCCCGAGGAGAAGGGGAAGGTCGAGCGACGCATCCTCGGCCACCGCGTCGGCTTCGACCCGAGCCCCGCGGACTGGGAGAGCGTCGACGCGTTGCAGGCGTGGACCGACTCTGAGGTGGAGAAGAGCGCGCGTCGACGCACGTGTCCGGCAACGGGCGAGAGTGTGCTCGCGAGTTGGGAGGCGGAGCGGCGTTGCTTGGCGCCGCTGCCGATCCTGCCAGAACCCTTCGACCTCGCGGTGCACCGGCGCGTGGGGATCGACGCCACGGTGCGCTTCGACGGCCGCACCTACAGCGTGCCCTTTGCGTACGCGCACCAGGAGGTCGAGGTACACGGCTGTGCCGCGGTCGTGCAGATCTGGGCCGACGGGCGCGTGATTGCCGAGCACCCGCGGAGGACCTCGGCTCGGATCGTCCTCGATCCGGCTCACTACGAGGGATCCAGCACGGATCGCGTACTGGCACCCACGCCACTCGGGAAGATGGGGCGGCGGCTCGCCGAGATCGCTGCACTCGCGCCCGAGCAGCGACCGATCTCGCTCTACGCGGCGCTCGCCGAGGTGGCGCGATGACGACCGCAACGCCGCCGCTTCCGAAGAAGGAGCCGCGCGTCGATCTCGATCGCACGCGCGAGCAACTGCTCCGGCTCGGCCTGGCGCACGCAGGCGAGCGACTTGCCGAGCATGTGGCCGAGGCCGTAAAGGAGAGCCATCCCCCGCACCGCTTCCTCGATCGACTCCTGGAGGCGGAGCTCAGCGCGCGGGAGGAGCGTCGCATCCGTACGTCGCTGCGCCTCTCGGGACTTCCGACCGGTCAGACCTTGGGAAGCTTTGACTTCGGTTTCCAGCCGAGCGTCGAGCGCAGCCGCATCGAGACGCTCGCCACCTGCGGCTGGATCCGCGAGAAGGAGAGCCTGCTCATCCAAGGGCCGCCGGGGGTCGGCAAGACGCACCTGGCCATCGCGCTCGGCGTGCGCGCCATCGAGAACGGTTTCTCGGTGGCCTTCCACCGGCTGGAGGATCTGCTGGCTGCGCTCAAGCGCGACGCCGACATCGGCCCGCAGCGACTGCGCCAACGCAAGCACATGAACGTCGCGTTGCTCGTGGTCGACGAGGTGGGCTTCGAGCCCATGAGCCGTCACGAGGCGAGCCTCTTCTTCCGGCTCGTCTCCTACCGCTACGGCCGCGGCTCGATCCTCATCACCACGAACAAGGGCATCCAAGACTGGCCCGACGTGCTCGCCGGCGACGAGGTGCTGGCCACGGCAATCCTCGATCGCCTCTTGCACCGCAGCCAGGTGCTCAACATCACGGGCCGGAGCTACCGACTCCGCGAGCTCGAGCGCGCGGCGACGGCCATGCGATCCGCAGGATGAAGGCCGTCCGGCCGCCGGGGGATTGACCCCCATCGGCCGGAAGGAAAGAGGACGGAATCAGATCGGAGGTGCGCAAGAGTACGTGTCCTCTTAGTGCGCAAGAATTGCTGTCCCTTGACACCAGAAGAGCCCGATGTTCCCCGCACCACCCTCTCTTCTCCTTGCACAGAAGTCCGCGTGAATGTATCTCGCACCCATGGAGAACGCAGACGCTCCGGCTTTGATGGAAGGAAACTGCGGAGTCGGAGAGGCATCCATTCACTGGCGCAGGGAGGGCAGCGGGCCTCCCGCAGTTTTCTTGCACGGCTTCCCGTTGTCGGGACATACCTGGGACAAGGTCGTCCTTCTTCTTCGGGATCGCTTTACCTGTTACACACCAGACCTCGTCGGACTCGGGCAATCACACAGCGCGGTCAAAGAGGACTACTCCTCGCAAGGGCAAGCCCGGACCCTCCAGAGGATGCTGCGGCAACTCGGCGTCGACTCCTACGCGCTCATTGGCAATGACACGGGTGGGTGGATCGCTCGCGAACTCGCCCTGATCGACAAAGCGCGGGTCTCTCGGCTTGTTCTGACCAACACGGAGATTCCGCTCCATCGACCACCGTGGATCCCGATGTATCAGGGCCTGGCACACGTTCCCGGGATTGGGCTCATCCTCCGGCAACTGCTGAAGTCTCCAGCCTTCCGCAGATCGCGCTTGGTCTTCGGCGGCTGCTTTCATGATTTGACCCATTTGGAAGGCGAGTTCCAAAGGCGCTTTGTCGAGCCCTTGATCGCCTCGGACATTCGAATGGAGAATGCATTGCAATTCCTTAGACGAATGAAGTTTTCGAGGCTGGATGAGTTCCAACGGCTCCATCAGCAGCTGCCGATGCCGGTCCTCTTCATTTGGGGACGGAACGACCCGACCTTCCCAGAGCCACGGGCCCGGGGGATGGTCAGTCAATTCCCAAACGTGATCGGGTTCCATGAAGTGGGGGACGCAAAGCTGTTCGTCTATGAAGAGCACCCGGAGGAGGTCGCCAAGCTTGTCGCGAGGTTCCTCTCGGAAGCCCATTCGTAGGCACCGGAGCTCTGGATCGTCCTCCGCTACCTGCACGAGATCAGCAGCTGCTCGCTCGAGGAAAGCTTGAGCGTTGGCGCCAGTCTCAAGCATCAGCGCTCTGGATCCTGGACCGCGGGAGCCAAGCGTCCACGCCGTTTCAGTTTGGCGGCCGTGTGGGTGCCCCCCCCGAGCCCACAGGGGCAGGAGTGCGCGTGGCCGTCGCACTCGGCGGGGAGCCGGGGACGGGCCAGACCCTCGGCGTGGCACGCGCCCTGGTCGCCGTCGGCGATGTGGCGATCGGCGTCATCGCGGTCGGGGGCCTCGCGGTCGGCGTCATTCCGGTGGGCGGCATCTCGATCGGCGTCCTCGGCGTGGGAGGCGTGGCGATCCGGTTCGCCGCGGTGGGCGGGCTCGCGGCGGGTCCTCTCGCTTTGGGAGGCCTTGCGCTCGGGATCCATGCGATGGGAGGGATCGCGGTTGGACCCCTCGCCTTTGGCGCCTTCACCGTGGGCTCAGGCGGGGCGCCTCTTCACTGACGGGCCATGGAAGAACTCCTGCCCTCGCCTAGTGAATCCCGGGGAAGCCGCGGGTCCGGACTCGCGGCTCGCCGGAGATACGCAGACCCGCCAAGTCCCCCGGCCGCGACCGATCCGCGGAGCCCGGCGCTCCGGTAACCGTCGCGCTGTTTCGGCGCGCACAGAGTTCCATTCGGAGCGCCCTCGCCAGCACCAACAAGGCTAGGACGTGGCACAGTTATGACCCAAGGCACAAGGAGGAGGTGTCATGTTGGTGATCGCCGGGACTATCGCGATCGATCCCACGAAACGCGAGGCCGCCATTGCCGCAGCGAAGGAGATGATGACAGCAACGCGCAGGGAGCCCGGCTGTCGGGCCTATACGTTTTCCCTCGATCTGGATGATCCTGGCAGGGTGCACCTCTTTGAGCACTGGGACTCGCAAACCGCCCTCGACGCTCACTTCCAAACACCGCACATGGCTCGATTTAACGCCGCAGTAGCAGGGCTCGGAGTGCGCGAAGCGTCGCTCCAGAAATACGAGGTCTCAAAGGTGGGACCGCTGCGCTAAGGAGTGGATCCCCGGCCGCCGTTGTCGCTCGCGATTGGCCGTCCAATGGATCGGACCTCGTTAGAGCAGCGGGTTGGCCCCAAGTGAGCCGCAAAGGGGTCACCAGCGAACACCCAGCCGCTTTGCCGCTGACCCCGGGGAGGTGGGTGTCCGAACTCCCGATGCAGCACTCGTTTGGCCCGCCTTCCCGGCCGCGGGGCCAATCCGCTGGCCAGGCGCGGCTCTAAGGCACGACGCCGACGTTTCAACCCATTCCGGAAGGACAGGTTCCAAACCGCCCGCGGGGCCAGCTCACGATCCGAGGGATTCGGTGGGGGGCGAAAGTGAACGGGTAGAGAACGGGCCAAAGAAGGTCACCACAATGGCGAATGGTGCAGCGATCCAGGTGCTGCGACCCAGATTGGATCGCCCCGCCGGGCCGAGTCGGAGCCCTGCTGCTTCCATCGAGACAGAAATTTTCGCGGCGACCGCATCCAATTGTCATTTCGAGCGTATAGCGAGTGTCACTGTACCCATCATCTCAAGGAGACTGGATATGCGAGGGCTCCGCTCGTTCGCCCGCATCGGCTACCGAACCCTCCCGGCCGCGGCCATCGTTCTCGTGTCGGTCGGCGCGGCGAGGGCCACTGACGAGGAGAAGCCCTTTCTTCCACGCCTTGTCGTCTCATCTACCATTCCCGCAAACGGCGACCTCAATCCTTACGGCGTCGCCTTCGTCCCGAACGGTTTCCCCACTGGGGGAGCCTTGCTGCCAGGTGACGTCTTGGTCTCGAACTTCAACAACAGGTCGAATCTTCAGGGGACGGGCACCACCATCGTCAAGCTAACGCCCAATGGCGCTCTTGCGCCCTCAGTGCCGGTCGGCCAAAACGGAAACGCGATCACGTTCTTCCAGAGCAACCTTGCGGGTCTGACAACGGCCCTCGGTGTGCTTCAGCGCGGATTCGTCCTGGTGGGCAATCTCCCGACGACCGACGGCACCACCAACACGATCTCGCAAGGCTCCCTCCAGGTTCTGGATCGCCACGGCAATCTCATTGACACCTTGAGTGACGCCACATTCCTTGATAGCCCATGGGATCTCACGATCAGCGATGAGGGTGCGCGCGCACACGTCTTCGTCTCCAATGTCCTGAGCGGTACGGTCTCCCGCCTGGACCTCGCGGTCGGCTCCTCAAACGTGACCGTACTAAACAAGACTCAGATCGCGGTCGGCTACGCGCATCAACCCAATGCAACGGCGCTCGTGCTCGGCCCGACAGGGCTCGCGTACGATCGGGAGGCCGACGTCCTCTTTGTTGCATCGACGGCCGACAACGCGATCTTCGCCGTATCGCACGCCGGCAAGGCCACGTCTCCCGTGATGAAGGGCACCGCTGTCTTCGCCGACTCGCATCTTCGCGGACCCCTCGCACTCGTCTTTGCGCCGAATGGGCATCTGCTCACCGCCAATGGGGATGCGGTCAACGGTGATCCGACCCACCCGAGTGAAATCGTAGAATTCACCAAGTCGGGCAAGTTCATCAGAGAGTTCAACGTCGATGCCGGCCAAGGCGGTGCATTCGGCATTGCCACGGCCCTCTCGGCCGAACGCGGCTTTAACTTCGCGGCAGTCGACGATAATGCGAACGACATTTCCGTCTCGCAACAAGGCAGCCCCGATTCGACCGACGTTCGCTAAGTGGTTGGTCACGAGGCATACCCGATGCCGCGGGAGGCCGTTCCGGCGGGGCGTCGGCGCACTGGACAACGAACGTCTCGCGCCGGCGCTCTGACGGAGCGGCTCATCGCGTCGCACACGGAGTCCCGAACTCGTGGGGTCGAGCATGTCACCGCTCGCGGATCGCGCGTCACTTCATTTCATATAACGTATGCACATACCCCCGTAGCATTCGGTCGGCACTGAAGCGCGGAATGAGACGGCGCATCGCTGTCTTGATTCGTGTGAGCCAGCGGACCGGAAGGCCATCCGCGTTCCGCTCGTAGAAGAGTGGAACAATCTCGTTGCTCAGGAGATTGAAGAGGGCAGTAGAGTCAATATCGTCCTGTCGTTCAGGATCGGCAGCACCGGACGCGATGGCCCACCCGCTCTCCCCGTCATACGCCTCGGACCACCATCCGTCCATGACGCTCAGGTTGAGGCCTCCGTTCACCGTGACCTTCATTCCGCTGGTTCCGCTCGCCTCCTGCGGCGGACGCGGGAGGTTGAGCCAGAGGTCAACTCCTGCGACGAGGCAGGGCGCGAGTTCGAGGTCGTAGTCCTCGAGAAACACGGTGCGGCTTGCCACGTTCGGCGCGTGCCGAAGTTCGAATAGCGCTCGCAAGGTCTCCTTCGCTTCACGGTCGGCGGGATGCGCTTTGCCGGCAATCAGCACCTGAATCGGCCGTTCCATATCCGCAAGCAGCCGCAGCGCACGATCCAGCTGCCGAGTCAGTAGATGAAGGCGCTTGTAGGTAGCAACGCGGCGTGCGAAGCCCACCGTCAGGACCGTCGGATCAAAGACGTGGAGCGCCGCTTCCACATAGCTAGGCGCCTCGCCGCGGGCAAGGCGGTCCGTGACCGACCGCTCGCGCGCCGTGCGCACGAGGCGCTCACGCAGTTCGCAGCGCACCTGCCACAGCTCGGCATCGGGAATCCGCGCAATCGCGTCCCACATTGCGAGATCCGAAGTGCGCGTGCGCCAGTCCGCAGGAAGGAACTGATCCATGACCGCCTGCATCGCGGGTGCCATCCACGTCACGGTATGAACTCCGTTCGTGACGTACCCGATCGGTACATCCGCAACTTCACGCTCCGGCCAAAGGCCCCGCCACATCGAGCGCGAGACTGCGCCGTGTCTTTCCGAGACACCGATGGATGTTCTGCTCATGCGCAACGCGAGCGGCGTCAGATTCACTGGTTCCTGCTCGTTTCCAGGATGAAAGCGACCGAGATCGTAGAATACCGGGTCGGGCAGGCGCAGTTCCCGGACGAGGTCACCAAGCACCGGCTCCACCTCGTCCCGTGTGTACCACTCGTTCCCTGCGGCAACGGGCGTATGTGTCGTAAACACGGTCGTCTCTCGAACTCGGGCGAGCGCCTGTTCGAGTGTCGCCCCCCCCGCGAGCAGCCCGCCGAGACGCTCGAAAACACTTAGCGCGGCGTGTCCCTCGTTCAGATGGATCAGGCTCGGCTCGATCCCCAGCGCGCGAAGTGCACGCACGCCTCCGCATCCTAGGATCGCATACTGGGCGAGACGCGTATGCCGATCGCCGACGTACAGACGACCCGTGATGAAGCGATCGATCGGATGGTTGTCGGGGCGGTCCGTGTCGAGCAGGAAGAGGGGCACGCGGCCGAATTCGATGCGCCAGATCTGAATTTTCACCGTTCGCCCGCGAACGCAAATCGGGATCGTCAACGGCCGGTGCTGTCCATTCGTGACCAGCGCTGCCGGAAGACGCTCGATTTCCGTCGCCTTCCAGTACTCGATCTGCCAGCCCTGAGTATCAAGACGCTGGTGAAAGTAGCCTTGCCGATAAAAGAGACTCATCGCGACGAAGGGCAGCCCGAGATCGGACGCGGCCTTCACGACGTCACCTGCCAGCACGCCGAGACCGCCCCCGTAAAGGGGAAGTGAGGAGTGGCCACCGAACTCCGAGCAGAAATAAGCGACGGGCCGATCGGGCGTAACCTCTCCTGGGAGTGGAGAGCGTCGCGCGTCAGCGTCGAGCTCGGATGCGATGTGCGCAACGCGCTGGACGAAGCTTGGGTCTGCCGCCAGCTGCTGCAACCGGTGAGGCGGAAGAGCCTCGATCAGCCAGCGTGGATTAAAACCGCTGCGTTGCCAGAGGGGCGGATCCATGTCCCGGAAGACATCGCCTCCGCCTTCCGTCCAGGTCCAGCGATAGTTGTAGGCAATGCGCGCCAGGGGCGAGATCGGAGGCGGCAGCCGTTCGACCAAGTCGGCAATCGCGCGCTCGATGTCCCCCTTACCCGCCGCGGGCAGCTGTTCGCCGAGCATCCTCCCTTTGCCCTTCCGAGAGTCTCGATCGGCCTCGCGAGGATCGATGTTCCCGACCCGCTCTTTCTCCATCACGGGAAGTACTCTCTGGCGGGGAGTCTACCCTCTGGAGATTGCTGGCGTTACAGGGCCTCGGGGTCAAGATTCGAATCGATCGCTCCGGGCACCGCTCAAGACCCGCAAACCGCAGAGGGTTAGGAATGAGGCACCCTCGGAAACCGAATCGCACGCCTGAATTCCTGGATGATGGGTAGCCTCTCGAGCCAGGGGGAGGCATCGGCTCTCGCGGGATCGACCGTGCTGATTTTTCCCGCAAAGCCTTCTGGAATCTGGCTATACAACCGAGGCGGGGTCTCGCTGTCATCGACGTAGTGATACTCGAAGCCGGGTACGAAGAGGTCTTCGTCGGCGCTGACGTCGATGGTGCGCACGCCATAGCTCGAGAGGTCGATGGTCAGTGCCTGCGGTGGCACGACCCAGACGTGCTTCGGCGCGGCAACAAATTGGTACTGGATCTCCTTGTTTCGCGAGAGGATGCGAAACTTGCGGATTTCTCCCTCGTACAGGCGACTCCCGGAGTGGCTGACCTCGAGGATACCGCGCGCAAAGTCTGGTTCGTACCCGCGAGCGAACCGCAGTGAGCTCGGATCGTTCCTGCGCGCGAACCAAGCGACGGCTTCACCTCGATGAATCAGGTTGCGCGGGTCGGAGGCAGCTCTCCGCCTCGGAGCCGAAAAATCCTGGTAGGGCTCGATGCGATGGTCGGGCGCTTGGCGGAGCACGAGACCCAGCGCGCGGAGGTCGCGCCGCACGCGATCGGCCTTGCGACTGATGAGATCCAGAGCGGGCTGGATCTCGAGGGGGAGGTTCGTCGTCTCTTCCGCGCTGTAGAGGGCCACCTCACCGTTCTCCCGAACGCGCTTGAGATCACCCTTGCCGATCCAGTTCTCCGACTCTGACCGAGCGAAGTGGCTCGCGGAGCGCCACACCAGAGACGCATCCTTGTAGAAGAACCGTGGAAAGATCTCGCGCAGCGCGTGGTCTCGATCCACCCCAAGAAGCACATAGGCGACGAAGAACCGGGCGTCATCGTCGTAGCGAAGGTCCGCGAGATAGTAGACGGTGTCAAAAAGCCTCAACTTATGCCGGGGTGTGTAACCGAGCGACTGTAAGCAGGACGGGTTGGCCCTCGCGCGCCCCGCAGGCCGGATCCGCGCTCCGCGATCGAGAAGCATCTTGAACTCTCGCGCGACCTGCCCCTTCGTCAGCTCGCATGGCCGGATTCCAGTCACGATTCGGGTTTCAAGCACCGTACCCCCTCTCTCTCCACGGCCTTTACAGGCGCTCCCTTCCGGAACGCACTTGGTCGCCGAATCCACAGTCCCTCGAGACGTCGCCCGACGAGTCCGTGTGAGAATGCAAGAGAGCGGGCCGCAACGCTTGCCACCCACCGGAGCAAGGTCACGGTGACCCCCCTGCCCCGGGCCTTGAAGCTGCGAAACCGACCGATCTGTGGATCGCAATACGCGAGTGGTGTTCGATATCGCTGCTGTAGTTAGGATCCTCTGCGAGCGGCAGTGTTGGGGGCGGCGCACGCCGCGGGGGATCTTGCGGCCGCTGCAGCTGTGCAGCGTCGCGGGCACGGTGACTTCGGAAACGCTCTCGGCCAATGTCCAAGCGGACGCGGAGCGAACGGCGAAGGACGTTGCCGAGCAGCTCCAAACCTACTTCGTGCAGCAAGGATGGATTTCGTCCCCGTAACGGGCGTCCCAATCTCTCAGCGCCCCTCGGTAAGGCGGCGGTAGCTCTTCAGGTGCCGCAAGGCCGCGGTGCGGCGCCCCATCTTTTCGAGGAGGCACCCGAGGTTGTAGTGGGCGTCGGCACAGTCGGGATCAGACGCGAGCGCGCGCTCGTAGGCGACGACGGCATCCGCGCTGCGGCCGAGGTCTTCAAGGGCGACCCCGAGGTTGAACGCGGCCGTCCCATCTTGCGGCTTCGCGTCGAGTGCCAACCGGTAGTGGGCTTCCGCGGCGGCAGTGTGACCCGCTTCGTGCAAGAGGCGGCCGAGGTTCAAATGCGCCTCGGCATGGCGCGGGGCGAGCTCGATCGCACGTCGGTAGGCATCCCGCGCTTCGTCCGGCGACGAAACCTCAAGCTCGCACCCGAGCTCGTACCACTCATCGGCATCCGGTTGAGGATCGGCGTGGCGTGCCGTCGCGGCCGCTTGCCGGGCGAGCGGCGCCACCTTCTCGGCCAGTTCGGCGACCTCGAAGTTGAAAAGGCCTTGTCCTGACTCAGGGAGCCAGCGCGCGTCGCCGTCCGTCACGACAACGCGGTTGCCCTCCGCTGTGATTCTTACGCCGGTGAGAGATCGCCCGCGCGGAAGCTGCTCTCGAAGACCTCGCAACGCGCGGCGAACCTTGTGCGGCTTGATGCGCGCAGCAACCAGCTCCGCCGCCGTCCGCAGAAGGATGATGTCCTGAAAGGCGAATCGGAACTCGCCGCGCCGGCCGCGTTCGGGCGCAAGAAAGCCGGCACGGACATAGGACCGGACCTGCCCCGCAGAGAGGCCAAGCATTTTCGCCACATCGCGGGCGGTGTACCCACTCATCGCGCGGCGACCTGCGACGTTCGGTGCGCGCCCGTATCCCGCCGTCTACTTCCGCGAGCCCTTGGCAGAGCGATCGGCGCCACGGCTTGGGGCACGCTTCGCGGGTTTGCGCTCTTTCGGGGCTTCGGGTCCGACGGTGGGGGCGTCTGCTTTCGGGCCTGCCCGCTTTGCGGAGAGGCTCGCTTTCAGCGCTTCCATCAAGTCAATGATTTGACCGCCGGGCGTTTCACTCGGCGCAAGCGACACTTCCTCGCCGTCCACTTTGCGCTGAATCTGCTCGAGGATGCGCTTGCGGACTTCGTCCTCGTATTTCTCCGGCTCAAAGCGTTCGTGGGAGATCTGCTCCACGAGCTTCGTCGCAAGTTCGAGCTCCCCTGGCCGGACGTTTGCCTCGCCGAGGGGGATCTCGGAGACCGGCCGAATCTCGTCGGCGTAGTGGAGCTGTTGGAGCACGAGCGCTCCTCGTACAGGGCGCACGAGCACGAGATAGCCCTTCCCCCGGGCAGCGTATTTTGCGAGGGCGCAACGTCCCGTTTCTTCCATCGCCCGCGCGAGGAGGCCATAGGCCTTCTCTCCACCCCTGTCCGGGCCGAGGTAGTAGGCTTTGTCGAAGAAGATCGGGTCCACTTTGTCGAGCGGCACGAACTCCGTGATCTCGATGGTCTGCGTGTCCTTCTCCTCCAGCGCTTCAAGCTCTTCGGGGGTGAAGGTCACGTAGTGATCTTTTGCAAACTCGTAGCCCTTCACCGTTTCGTCCCGCGGTACGACCTCGCTGTCCTTCGGGCAGAACAGCTGCTGTTTGAGGCGGCTTCCGCACTTGCGGTGGAGCATGTGGAAGGAGACCGCGGCAGCGGATTGGGAGGCGGTGTAGAGCTTTACAGGGATCGAGACGAGCCCGAAGGATACGGTGGCCGATCCGATGGCGCGCGGAGCCATGATTCTTACGATATCCGTCCCAGGGCATGCCGGCCAGAAGACCGCCCGCAAAGGTCATCGGCGCACAGCCCGAGGACCTGAAGCTCTACCGCGCCAAGCGCTCCGCGCAGCGCACTCCCGAGCCCTTCGGTGGGGGGCTCAGCACACAGGCCGGATCACGCCTTTTCGTGGTCCAAAAACACGCCGCGCGACGCATGCACTGGGATCTGCGGCTCGAGCTCGGTGGAGTCCTCAAATCCTGGGCAGTCCCCAAGGGCCCCTCCCGCGATCCAGCGGAGAAGCGTCTTGCGGTCGAGGTGGAGGACCATCCTCTCGAGTATGCGGACTTCGAGGGTGTGATCCCGGAGGGCAACTATGGTGCTGGCCGCGTGATCGTCTGGGACTTTGGGCGGTGGGAAGCTGCAGAGGATCCTGAGGAGGGGCTGCGCAGAGGCAAGCTCTTGTTCGACCTCCACGGCTACAAGCTCCGCGGCCGCTGGACGCTGGTGCGCACCAAGCGCAAGGGCGGCTCGCCTCAAAAAGAGTGGCTCCTCATGAAAAAGCCCGACTCCTGGGCGGCCGCCAACGGCTCGGGATTCTCCCAGGAGTCGGTTCTTTCGGGCCTAACCCTCGACGAACTCGTCGAGGGCGGCGGGCGAGGGGCGGACCTCCGTGCGGAGATCGACCGTTTGCGGGCGCCGCACCGAAGTGTGCACGCACGCGACGTTGGCCTCATGCTTGCGGAGACCGCTGAGCGTCCATTTTCGAGGCGCGGCTGGCTGTTCGAGCTCAAATACGACGGTTACCGGCTCCTCACAGAGCGCGACCGAGATCGCGTTGAGCTCCGCTTCCGCGGAGGCCATGACGCGACTGCCGCCTTCCCGGAGCTTCGGCGCGCTCTGCTTTCGCTGCCCGTGGATGCTTTCGTGCTCGATGGCGAACTGGTGGTCCTCGATGAAAAGGGCCGACCGAGCTTCCAGCGTCTCCAGGAGCGGGTGCAGCTGCGGCGTCCCGTGGAGATCGAGCGTGGGCGCGTCGCCCTCCCGGCGACGCTCTTCGTTTTCGATCTGCTCGCCTGTGGGGGCTTTGACCTGCGCCCCCTACCCCTTCTCAATCGCAAAGACCTGCTGCGGCGCCTTCTTCCGGCGTCGGGTCCGCTTCGCTTCGCCGATCACGTGGAGGAGCACGGGGAGGACCTCTTCCAAGCGGCCCGTGATCTTGGGCTCGAAGGGTTGGTCGCCAAGGCCGAAGAAGCACCCTACAAGGCCGGCCGATCGAAAAATTGGCTGAAACTTCGGGTCGAACACACCGGGGACTTTGCGGTGGCCGGTTTTACAGAGCCCCGGGGTGCGCGCGCCGGCCTGGGCGCCTTGCATCTGGCGGTCCGCGAAGGAAGCGACTGGGTCTACACGGGCCGCGTCGGAACCGGCATGAGCGATCGCCAGTTGCGTCAACTCCGCTTGCGGCTTGAGCCCACAGTACGAGGCACTCCCCCATTTGTCGGACCCGCACCAAAAGGGAAGGAACACGTGTGGGTGGAGCCCACGCTCGTGTGCGAAGTCCGCTTCAAAGAGTGGACCCGCGATGGTCTCCTGCGACAGCCTGCCTTTTTGCGTTTGCGTGAAGACAAGGCGCCGATCGAGTGCGTGCGGGACGTGCGGCGACCGCCAGAGGTTCCGCAGACGCCCGACGCGAATGCCGAGCCGCAACGCACGGTTGCGTTCACGAACCTCGACAAGGTCTTCTGGCCCGAGCAGGGCTACACGAAAGGAGACTTAATCGACTATTACCGCTCCGTCTCGCCGTGGATCCTCCCTTACTTGCGCGAGCGGCCCCTTGTCATGACCCGCTACCCAGACGGGATCGGCGGAAAGTCTTTTTTCCAGAAGGATGCACCGGGATTCGCGCCGCCGTGGCTCCGCACCGAACGCATCTGGAGCGACCATGCAGGGCGTGAGATCGACTATTTCGTATGCGACGATGAGGCGTCCCTTTTGTACATCGCGAATCTCGGGACCATCCCCCTCCATATCTGGGCCAGTCGTGTTCCTTCCCTCGCGCGACCGGACTGGTGCATCCTCGACCTCGACCCGAAGGGAGCGCCGTTCGCGCACGTCGTCGAGCTCGCGCTGGCCATCCGCCGATTGTGCGAAGAGCTCGATCTCCCTGCCGGTATCAAGACGAGCGGTGCCAGCGGACTGCACATCCTGATTCCGCTGGGTGGGCAGTGCACCTTCGAACAGTCTCGTGGCTTGGCAGAGCTTCTCGCCCGGGTGGTCGAGGCTGAGCACCCCAAAATCGCCACCACAGCCCGCACCCTGGCCGCTCGTCACGGGCGTGTGTATCTCGATTTTCTTCAGAACGGCCACGGCCGCCTCCTCGTCGCGCCGTTTAGCGTACGGCCTCTTGCCGGAGCTCCGGTTTCCACGCCACTGCACTGGCGAGAAGTAGGAGGGAGACTCAACCCCGAGATGTTCACGATCCGCAGTGTGCCGCGAAGACTTCGACGCCTCGAGAACGATCCGCTCCACGCCGTATTGGAGCTGCGTCCGGACCTGCACACTGTACTCGCGCGCCTAGCGGAACGCGTCCATTCTGCAGCGCGGCCTGCTCCGCGAACTGGTGCTCGGGTGAGCCTGACGACGCGGAAGAGTGCGGCGCGCCATCGCAAACGATAAAATGCGAAATCAGCCAGCGAGACCGCGCCTGGACTCGCATACGTGCGAGGCGCACGTCTCGAATCCCCCGTCCCACGCCGGTTGGCTCGGAAGAGACGAGTGGGCTCGTGGGAATTGCACCCAGGAGCCCTCTCGTCGAGCCGGGATGGCACGCCCTTTTACAAGCGGCATCCGGGTCCCGGCTCTCCACCGCGGGCACGAGTGCTCGGCTCATTCTCGATCGTTCTTCTGCCGCTCAGCGTCGCGGTCATCCGGTGCCGTCGCGGGCGTGATCGTGCCAAACAGCCCGTCTTTCTCGCCGTTCGGACCCGCCGTGAAGTAGAGCACGTCGGGGCTCGATACCGCGCCGCCACCGAAGCTCAACGTCCACAACTTGTCGATCACAATCGCTTTGCCGTTGGCGCCTTCGAGCTCGTCGAGAAACTGCCCATGCGAATCGTAGACATTGATCTTGCCGTTGCCAAAATTGCCGATCAGCACATCGCCACTGAACTGGCCAAAGTCGTAAGGCGAACGCGTGACGCCCCAGGGCGAATTGAGTGACCCGCGCGTGGCAAAGCGACGCAGAAGATGCCCATCTGTATCGAAAACATCGACGAAGCCGCTGCCAGCGCCTTCGACATCATCGTGCTTCGTCCCGTCCTGCTTCGCATAGGTTACGAAGAGGTCGCCATCGATATTGCGGATCCCGAACGGCGCAAATCCGGCCGGAAGGTTCGGATCGGTAAAGGAACCGCCGAGCTTGGTGAGATTGAAGTTTTGATCATATGCCTCGACGGTTCCCGCCCGGAAGTTGGTCGCGAAAATGAAGTTGCCCGTTGCGTTCGTGCCGAAGGCAAGACCCTTGTAGACCGCGCCATCGACCGCGTTGGGGACAGCTGAGTTGTCGATAACAAGAATCGCGTGGGTCTTATCGGAGAGGCCGAAGGCCCAGGCGGAAATTGTCCCATCCTCAGTGTCGAAGATGAAGTTGCTCGCGAGCTTCGTCCCCGTCTTCGGATCGGTGACGGCAAAACCGTTCGTCGGGTTCCAGACGATCCCCGTCAGTGCCGCCTGAAAGCCCGGGCCGGAGCCGTTCGGGCCAGGAATCACCACGGCAAATGGCATTTTCGTGCCGGGAAAATCCACAATCGTGCCGTCGCCGAGATAGAGGGTGGAGAGCCCTGCATTGTTGTCGTTCACCCAGAATGGGCCGCCGGGTGCGAAGGCCAAGCCCCACGCATTTTGCAGGTTTGGGTCGGGAGTCTGGGCCTGACCAGGCAGATTCGACACGAGATTCTTCTGAACGTACACCGTTCGCCGGTCATCATCTGCGCGAGCGGGGGTGGCGACGGGCGGTAGCCCCGCTGCGAGAACACCAAATGCGAGATAGGGCCTGAACAGGGTGCGGCTGAGATGTGTCATGAGCTGATTCTCCTTTGCAGCTGGATCTTTCGCCCGCTGGCGTGTAGGCGTTGCCTCGAAGGTCCGTTGCGCAGCACGTCCAGGGAAGCACCCAGGGGAGCCCGCATGGAATGCCAGCGCAAGAGTCCTTCCCGTGATAGGGAGAACTCCGCCCGGGGTCCATCTGTCCCCAGATCTCTCTAGCGGATACGTCGCGACTTTAAGTGTGGGTACGCACAACGTTCGATTCCGCGGCCGTGACCGCCCCGGGGACGAAGGCCGCCGCGAGGAATGGCTAAATCCATCGGCGTCGCACCATACTTCTCTGGTGTTAGCTGTCGCGGGGGATCGTCACTCGAATGTCAAAATCATAGGCGAGCCTGATGAAGGGATGGACCGTCGCGGTTTGCGCCCGCGGCGGTTGCGCCGACCGACCTGATCGCGCCACACGCCCGTGCGGACTCGGCGGTCAAGAAATCCGATGAGATTGCCCGTGAGGCCTTCCCCGATGGGTCTCAGGAGGAAGCCGAGGCAGACGCTGTGTGCCGAGAGCGCGTTCCCCCAGGGCGCGAGCGCCCGCTCTCGCGAGCGAGAAGAACATAGCGAGGAAGGTTCGCCGCCCGAAGCGCGCCGCGCGCAATGGCAGGAAGGTGCGGCTCGGCGGCCCTGAACCCAACGATGCGTGGGTTGTACAACCGCAAGCGCCGACCCATTTGCACAAGCCCACATTCGCTCGCGGCGACCACGTTACGCGCCCACTCCACATCGCGCCCGTAGGGGATGGGGATCACGAACTCCGTGCGGCCGGAGAATGCAACAACAGGGGTGTGGTAGTGCCTTCCGCTCTTGCGTCCGACGTGATGGACGACCGCCAGCGGCGGGGCGAGCCACGCAAAGGTACCCATCACGGGATTGGTGAGGACTCGGTTTACGCGCCGCATGAAGCGCGGGAGCCGCATAGTCGGGACGGTAGTTCGGACCCGCGGCAACATCAACGAGCCCGTAGACCGTGCTCCGTGGACTCGCGCGGCTGCGTTACCCGTGAGATCTCGGCAAGCGGATTCCGTGTTTCCGTGCGCTGGCGGCGGTTGCATCGGCCAAACCCGTCGCTTTGTAGCGGCGAAGCGTGCGCATGGTCGCTATTGGGGCGTTGGAATCGGTCTTTACCCGGCGCGACGCCTCTCAGTCGTCGAGGCGGAAACGCACCATGAACGTAACGAGGGCGGCAACGGGAGCGCCCCCCCGGCGCGCGGGCTCGAAGCGGACACGTTCCACCGCTTCACGGGCCTCGCGATCGAACTCTTCTCCGCCGCTCTGTACGAGCTCAACCCTCGAGACCGCGCCATCGGCCTCAACCGTCACGGCGAGCTTTACATCGGACTCGCGCGCCATCAGCCGCGCGTGCTCGGGATAGCGAGGCCGCACACGGATCAGGGGCCTTGCCGGGAGGTCGACCTCGCCCTCTCCAAAGACGCGGCGAGCCATTCCGGTCTCACTGGCAGCAGGGGTGCTGGTGACCAGCGCTGCGGCGCCCGGCGCCCCGCCCCCATCGGCCTCGGGGGCGAGTTTGTCCGTGATTTTGCGGGATGCCGCCGGTGCGGGCATGGACATGGTCGCTGCGGGTCGTCGTGCCGCGCCGTGGGGCAACCGAGCAGCCGACCTAGGCGCACTCGGGCCGATCGTGCCGGTCGCGTGCACACCGTCTTCGGCAATGGCGACGAGCTCGACGGGAATAGGCGGCGGTGCTGGGGCTGGGAGGGGCGCACTGCTCAGCATCCAAACCAACGCGAGCCCATGCACGACAACCGATATCGCGGCAGCTCCGACGAGGATCCGATTGCCTCTCCTTCGCGTGGAATCGAGGGAGGGGATGAATGGCAACGCCACAGCCGCTTCGAGGGGCATGGAAGGGAGTGGCGATCGCCACACAGCCTTCGCGGGCGAAACCCGGCGTGGGATGACCATCGGCCATTCCTTCAAGAAGCTGGCCATTCCGCCTCCTTGCTCAATCGTAGACAAATTCGCGCCGGGATCCCCAGGGTGAGAAAACTCTTCCGGATTGTCCGAGCTCGCACGCGCGCCACTGCCGGCAATCCACCTGTCACCCGAGCTGTGCAGACAAGAGACCTATTGTGCTCGGTTGACGATGCCGCGTGGTTCGAGGTAGAAGGCTCGCAAGCCACCCGGCGCTCCGATGGCGGTTCGCGCGCGCGGTCGAACCATGGGGCGTCCCCTGGGGCTTTGCTGCGCGACGGAAGCCGCCGGGTGGGTACCGTCGCGCCGAAGGGACCCTGCCCGTTTCGGATCGCACGCGCAGGCCGGCGCGTCCTCATGGGATTTTTCCCTTCGCCAACGCCTCCGGTGGTCGATTCTTCGCGTCGCGCCGGAGCTCGTATCCCCAGCCCGAGGTGGGGTCGGGCGTTGCGTGCCTCGGAGCCGCTCCTCTTCCGCCGACTCGCGGGAAGAGTCTGCGTGCCCCCCTCGTGGTCGCCTTCGTGTTGTCCCTCTTCGCGCCAGGCACCGTAACCCGGGCGGAGGATCCCGCCCCGGACAAAGCCCCGGCGGACGCAACCGCGCAGCCCTCGGATTCCGGCGACCAAACGCCGACTTCGCCGTCTGACGCCTCAACCTCCCAGCCCCAAAAACCCAACTCCTACGACATCACCGTCCACGAGAAGCGCCCCGCGACCGCCGCTTCTCAGCTGAGCGTTCCAGCGGCCCAGGTGGAAGACCGGCCCATGAATCGACCCGCGGATCTGCTGCAGGCCGCTCCCGGTCTTTTCACCACCTACCCGGGCGGCGGCGGCAAAGCGAGTCAACTCTTGCTTCGGGGCTTCGACTCCGACCACGGTACGGATGTCGCCATCTTCGTGGATGGGCTCCCCGTCAACCTGCGGAGCAATGCCCATGGCCAGGGATACGCGGATCTTTTCTTTTTGATTCCCGAAACCGTAGAGCGGATCGATATTTCGAAGGGTCCCTACTACGCGAATCTCGGCGACTTTGATACGGCGGGCGCAGTCAACTTCGTGCCCTTCGATCGCCTTTCGGAGTCCGTTGCAAAGCTCGCCATCGGGCAGTTCAATACGCAGCGCTATCTCGTGATGGGCTCACCGCGTACGGGACCTTTCGCGGGCGAGGACCCCGCCCTGAGCGCGGTGCTCGCGGTGGAGGGCGACGTGACGAACGGTCCCTTTCGAAGTCCCGAGGACTTCGACAGCTACAAACTCTATGGCCGCTTCGGCGCGAAGCTCTCGGAGACGCAAAAGCTCACCCTCTGGAGCTCGTGGTACTCGGGTGGCTGGAACGCCTCGGGGGAAATCCCACTTCGTGCAGTCGACGAGGGACTCATTTCACGGTGGGGCTCGATCGACCCCACCCAGGGCGGCGATAGCCAGCGCTTCAACGTTCTCCTCCGAGATACCTGGACCCCATCTCCCAATCAGCGCGTGGAGGCGACCGCCTGGGCCTCGGAGTACAAGCTCAACCTCTACTCGAATTTTACCTTCTTCCTGAATAACCCGGAAAACGGCGACGGAATCGTTCAGCGCGACCGCCGCTGGCTCTACGGCGCAGAGATCGCCTACCACGGACGGTTCGATCAGGGAATCGTCCCCGTGGCACTCTCGGCGGGACTTCAGCTCCGCACCGATGATGTTCGGGTCAGCACCGGAAACCAGACGCAGCGAGAAATCACGAGCCTGACGGAAAGCAACGACGTCAACGAAACCTCGCTGGCGCCCTACGTACAGGCCGAAATCTTCCTCGCACCCTGGGCACGGTCGATCGTGGGGCTGCGCGTGGAGGAGTTCTGGTTCAATGTGAGGAACCAGCTTCCTGGCCCCGGCGGATCCTATGGGAGCAAACAGGCGAATCTCGTGCTGCCCAAGGCGAGCCTCGTCTTAAGACCGTTCTCGTTGGAGGGTCCCTTCTCGGCGGGCTTCCAACCCCTCAGTGACTCCGAGTTCTTCCTAAACTATGGAGAGGGCTACCACTCAAATGACGCCCGCGTGGTGACCTGCCACGTACCGACAGAAGGCTGCGATCCCTCGCTCGAGACGCTTCCCGTGGCGACGGGCGAAGAAGTGGGCTGGCGCACGCACCTCGGATCGCGCGTGAACCTCAGTGCCTCCTACTGGTGGCTTCAGCTCCAGGAGGAGCTTGTCTTTGACCCCGATACAGGGACGACCGAGCCGCGCCCACGATCGCACCGCCAGGGCGTCGAGGTGGAGACGCAGGCGCACCTCCTCGAGTGGCTCACCTATGATCTCCAATTCACCTACTCGACTGCGGTGCTTGGGAGCAACGGATATGTGGACCAAGCCCCGATCTGGACACTCGCCACTGGGCTCACCGCGCGCCACCCGAGCGGGATCACGGCGAACCTCCAGTTGCGTTCCCTTGGCCGGCGATACGGCGTTGAGGGTGACCAGGTCGCACTTCTCCACGGCTATGCCGTGGCAGATCTTTTTCTACGCTACCGATGGCGCCATTTCGAGCTGAGCCTTGCAATCGAGAACTTGACCAACGAGAACTATGCGAGCACAGAGCTCTACTACACCTCCCGTCTTCCGGGAGAGCCCGCGGCGGGCGTTCTGGACTGGCACTTCACACCCGGATACCACAGAAACCTTAGCGTGGGTCTCGCGGCCTATTTCTAATCTTTTTTGTCTGGTCCAAAAGTCGATGAGGGGTCGTATGCATTCGTGCAGCGATCGCTGTGACTGCGACTCACAAGCCAGCGCAACCCTCTGTTTCGAGAGATTCAGGTGCGCCAGATGGCGATGGCTCCGACCACATCGATTCTTGAGGGAATCCCGGCGAGGCGAGATATCTTCGAGCAAGCGAGCGTCGATCTTCGCCTGGAGGTGCCTCGGAACACCTGGATTGTGGGCCAAGGCGCTCACGTCGAGATCGAGGGGGCGATCGAAGCCCACAAATCTCCGCCCCAGCCTCTCGTCGTGCTCGGTGGGATCGACGTCGTCCACGGAAGCTATCGGCTGCAAGGACGCATGTTCCAAATCGAGGAGGGTCATGCAACCTCTAGCGGGCGCACGACTCTTGACCCCGGTCTTGATGCCTTCGCAACGACGCGGGTGGGCGACGTAAAGATTCTCGCAACCATCGGTGGAACCGCCTCTGCTCCAACTCTCCGTCTCGAGAGCGATCCGCTCTATCCTCAGAATGACGTTCTCGCTCTGCTTCTGTTCGGGCACACCTCCGATTCGCTCGCGCAGCCGGAGGCCGGGGCGCTGCGTTCCTTCATGGCCGGAGCGGCGGGAGGTGCCCTTCTCAATCAGATTGGAGAGACGGTCGGCCCAGCGCTCCCCGTCGACACATTCACGGCGAGCGCTGCAGAGACCGGATCGGGGGCCACGGTTGGAGCCGGCCGGTATATCACGCCGGACATTTACCTGCACTACGACAACGACGTAGGAGGGTCACAGCTAAGGCGCGTCCGAGTGGACTGGCGTCTGACCAAACACTTCACCGTGGAGAGCAGGACGTCGAGTGACGGGAACTCCTCCGCGGATCTCATCTTTACCTATGACTACTGATCGGAGCCGGGCGGGCGCGTCAGCGGGCAGCGACGTGCGACAGCGCGTTCGGGATCTGCATGGCGCGCTTGTCGAATCTCGCGCCCATCGAGCCAAAATAATCCAGGAGATCATCGGGAACGGGTCGACACTCGAAACTCCGCGGACGAGCGGTGCCGACATACTGGTTGAATTTAATGTGAAGGAGACAACCCGGCGCCATGAAGCGCGTGAGGTCCTTCAAGAAGAATTCCCACTCCTTCGGGCCCCACTGACCCTCCTGCCCCGCGCGGTCGAAACAGGTGGCGAACGCGGTGATCAGGTCAAATGGGCCGCCAGGAATTTGCGGCAACGGCTCGTACGGCGCGATGGTGTGTAGAACCTTTTTCAGGCCGAGCAAATGGGTGACTTCATTGAAGTACGGATCATCCTGATCGAGACCGATCGGACGATGGCCAAACTGCTGCGCAGCATACATGAAATAGCCAAAGCCGCAGCCGATGTCGAGAATGCGGAGGCCGGTCGACTTGTCCAGCCCTAGAGCAAATATTCGCTCGGCATTTCGAATGAGAGAGTGCTCGAACTTGTCGTGATACTTTCTAAACGGGTGAGCGTCGTAGCTCTTGCGGATGGCCGTCATGGCCTCAAAGTCGATCCCTCGAAACAACCCGGCCCGGACCGCCCGCTTGGCGCGGAAGCGGGCAATACTCCGAAGAGAGACGCTCTTCAGCTTTTCCAGGAATCTGTGAACCATGGGAACATTCTCTCCTTGGACAGGAACGCTTTCTAACTATATCAGGCCGCGTTCTCGTCAGGGCCGCACTGCAGGAGTCGCGCTCACCTCAGGCGGCCGCAGGACAGGGACCAGCCGCTCGGTGATTGCGGCAGCGATGACGGCATTGGCCTGCTCGGTCACATGTCCGAAATGATCGAGGAACTGATCCCCTTGGACCTTGTCGAATATCGCAGTTAGCGGGAAATAATCGATGCCGCGGCGCTTGGCGAGGCGCGCTTCCACGTCGGGCAAACAAGCTTTCGTGAGCCTCACCAGCGGGTCGCGATCGTCCGCCATGAGATGTGCCTCCCAGGGACCGAGTTGCTTGCCGCTCGTCGCAAGAGCCGGCTGCCAGAAGAAAAGAGGCGTGAAGTCAAACTCCCGCCCAAGCGCCTCACCGATTCGAACGAGATTCAGGTAATTGTCCGCAATTCTCGCGCACGCCGAAGGCACGTCGAGCTCCGGGGGCTTGGGCGCCGGCCTCAAGCCTTGCAGCGCCCGCACCACGTGAAGGTTCGAAGCCAGTGCCAGCAGGAGCTCATTCGTACTTCCATGTCCGAGCGCAAAGCGCCTGCGCGCATCGGCCTGCCCGTAGACATCGCCGGGCTGTTCGCCCTCTGCGACCGGACCGACCTCGTTGATCCCGTCGAGGAAGACAACGGCGGTCGGTCGCGCGCCCTGCCGTAACTCTTGCTCAAGGGTGGCAACGTTCTGGGTGAGGTTGAACGCGCACTGAGCCTTGTTGTCAATCTCGACATCTTCGAAGCCTTGCGCGGCGAGTTGGCGCGCGACCCAAGACGGGATCGTGGCTCGATCGCGCGCCGTAAAGCCCCACATGGCAGAGCCGCCGAAAAGAAAGACGTGGCGCAGCGTCGCTTCGTTGCCGCGAGGGGGCTGCTCGGTGTGCCGGTAGCCCGAAGGCTCGACGTAGAGGTCTTCGTGGCGGCCAGGTCGCACCCACCAACCCCGGTAGGGATCGTAGTCCACGTAGAATGAGTCCGGGCGACCCATGTGAAAATGGCTCGCCGCCCGGAACTTCGGAAACCACGCCTCGGAGGCGTACGGGTTCTGCGGGATAATTCCAGTCGCCTGCGCTTTGGGCCCAGGAAGTCGCTCGTAGAGCCGGTACCCACCCTCAACGGCAAAGAGCAGCGCGAATGAAAGGCCGGCGATTACCCAAGCATCGCGTAGCTGACGGCCGATTTTCGCGAGCAGCTGCCCGACCTTTGCGCTTCTCCGTCCGACCTTCATGTCTAGCGGCCTACCTCCCTTGCCACGCGGAGCGCGTGCGGTCGCCTCTGGCTCCGGTATAGAGAAAGGCTTCGTCGCACAGGCTGTTGGGTGCGGACCACCGTGCCACAAGCATTCGCGTTCACAAGGCCTGCGCTCTCCCTCTCGCTCGGCTCCTCCATCCGGAACGATGGAGGACGCAAGGCCCCCCCCAAGCTCGGCGGCCGGCAAAAAAGCGGGGGGCGGCGGTCGTGATAGCCTGCGCCGCGGGCGGCTGGCGGGAGGATGGCGTGGACGCGATTGGCGGAGCGACTTTCGGCGCAGCCCTGCTCGCCACTGCGGTCGCATGGTGGGCCGGGAGTCGGCGCCGAACGCGTCTAGCGCTTGTGGCGCTTTTGCTCGCGGCACTCGCGGTCCGCATCAATCTGGCGGCGCACTGGTACCTCGGCAAGTGGGACGAGCGCTACCACGCGGTCGTGGCGCGCCATCTCATGGACCATCCCCTTGAACCCACGCTTTTCGAACACCCACTCAACGAGGTCCCCCCCGAGAGGTGGCTCGAGAGCCGTGTGTGGCTAACGCATCCCACCCTCGCCCTGCAGCTGATGGCGCTCTCCATGTCCGTCTTTGGTGTGGACGAGTTCGCGATGCGGGTGCCGAGCCTCGTCGTTTCGACCTTGACGGTCCTGCTCACCTTCCTCCTCGCAAGGCGAATGCTGGGCGTTTCCGGTGGACTCGTGGCCGCGGGATTTCACGCCTGGCACGAGTCTGCGGCGCTCTGGGCAGGTGGCCTGCGCAGTGCCGACCATGTGGACACGTTGATGGCATTCTTCGTGGAGCTCGGCGTGCTTGCGGCGCTGTGGGCCGCGGACGACAACGATCCACCCCGCCCGTCCAGGTGGGCAAAGGCGGTGGTGGTGGGTGGCATCACCGGGCTCGCCTTCCTCACCAAGGAGGGGGGTGCACTCGTATGCCCGGCCGTTTTCTTCTTCGCTCTCCTTGCGCAGCTTTGGCGGCGGGGACCCGTCCGAGATTCCGGGCGATGGATCTCGGTCGTCACCCTCCCAGCGCTGGCCTGCGCCGTGGCCGCTCTCGTCGTCCTGCCGTGGTATCTCCATCTCGCCCGCGCCTTCCCCGCGGAGTTTGCCTGGCTGCGTGGACGTTCGGTTCACTACTTCCTCGAGCCGGTGGACAAGCACGCCGGATCGTGGACCTGGCACATTGCCAATCTGACGTATGACTACGGACTGCTGGCGCCGGTGCCGCTGGTCGCGTTCATGGTCCACGCCTTCCGGCGACGGCGCGATTGGCTGCCCGTTGTCGGTTGGTTCCTCCTCACCTACGGGGTTTACACCCTCGCGGCGACGAAGATGAGGGGGTACGTCTTCCCCGCTGCCCCCGTGGTTTTCCTCTCCTACGGGTTCTTTGTTCCTCGCTGCTTTGAGCTTGGCCCGGGCGCCTCCCGGACTCGGCGGGTCGCGGCGGCTGCGCTCGGCGTGCTGATCACGGCCCTCTTCATTCAGGGCGCGACCCCGCGGCCATGGGCCACGCCGGTGCGCGATCCACTTTGGACGCAAGAACTCCGCGATCTGGGCTCACAGGTGGCTGCCCTGCCGCCGGGACCCTGGGTCGTGTTCAATGTGGGGCGTCCCATCGAGGCGATGTTCTATGCGTCCGCCACCTGCTCGGCGGCTTTGCCCAATGCGGCCGCCGTAGACGATGCTCTCGCGAAGGGATTTCGGGTGGCGGTGTACGCTGATCCCGAGGAGTCGACGCTTGGTGCACTCCGCGACGATCCGCACATCACCCTTCTGCCGCGCTATCCCGGGACACGGGACGCCCGCCGGCTTGCGGGCCTGCTGGTGGCATTGCCTTCTCACCGCCTCGCCCTCTACAACGCGGGCGAGGAGAACGTCCTGGCGGATTACCTGGAGAGCTTTGGCCTGTCCGTCACCGTGGAAACGCGCATGCCGCGGAGCGACGCCGAGTTCGAGCGCAACCGAAAAGAGGGCCGCACACCGGTGGTCCTACTCCAGCCAGGCGTGGAGCCTCCGAAGTCGAACGGTGCGGCGGAGGCGATCTTTGTCGTGGATCCCGTATACGCCCTGCCTCCCCCCTAACGATCGGCACCTCCCAGCCGCGGGCGCTTGACCTCCAAGGGAGGGTGGAGAGATGCTGCGTGACGTGGCGATTCGAATCCTGAGCCAGCCGGGGCGATATGCGATCGGGGCCACGGATCGCAACGGAGCGCTTCTTGGAAGCCTCCCGCGACAGCACATCGTTTCCCGCGTGATGACGGAATCAGGGCAATGAACCCGACCGAGATCCCCGTCGATCGTGTCGCGGCCTGCAAAGTGGGTCTTGTGGCGGACACCCATAGCGCTCAGTCCGACGGGAGCGACCTGCCGGACGCCGTGCTGGCTGCGCTGCGAGGAGTTGATCTCATCGTGCATCTTGGCGACATGGGCGCGGTAGGGGTATTGGACCGGTTTGCACGCGTCGCTCCTGTACTTGCGACGCGCGGTCACCACGCCGTGGGGGACGATCCGCGCATCGCGTCGCACGCGCGTGTCGTGGAGGCCTGCGGATATTCCGTGGGGGCGCTCTTCGACCTCGCTCGCGCCCATGAGTCGATTCGCGTCCTCGACACGATCGAGCTTCCTCCGGGACCCCTCGATCCACTCCTCGAGGCGCTCTTCGGCCGCCGTGTCGATGTCGTGGCGTTCGCCGCGACGCACCGGCCGCTCCTCCTGCGCAAAGACGGCGTTCTGTTCGTGAATCCCGGGAGTCCCAATCTTCCGGCCGCTGGCCCGGGGACGGTCGCGATCATCGAGCTCGGTCACCCGGAACCCCGGGCGGAGATTCGACAGATCGAGGCCAACCACCCGCCGGCCGCAATCCTAGATTCCCGCTTTGACGATGCGCGGGCCTAACCCGAATCCCTCGTTCGCAACCAGAGCGATGGCTTCCGTTGGTCTCAACGTGAGACCGGGACGGGCGGTGGTGGTCATTCTGAAGGGAACGCGCCGCGCGCCGGAGATCGTGCTGCGTCACGAGATCGATCTGGCGGATCCCTGGATTCGGGAGTCACTCCATCCCTACCACCAAGAGCTGGGAGATCGCGGCGAAACCGGCCTGCAGGCTCGGCAACGTGGATGCGAGGCCGCGTGCAATGCAGCGCGGCAAGCTTCCCACAGGCTCTTGGATGATATGGTCTCGCATGGCCTTGAGCCGTGCCGCGTCGCCCTCGTCGCTTCGAGCATCGTCGATCCGGAGCGGATCCCGGGCGCACACGCCCGAGCGCACGCGCGCGAGGACAAGCTCTACACCGAAGCGGTCAAGACTTCACTCACTGACCGCGGTCTGCGCGTCGAGACGCTTCTTGAGAGGGATCTCCGGTCAATGGCAATGGCACGACTTCAACGAACCGCGCAGCAAGTCGACGCGATACTCAAGTCCTTCTCGCATCGGGTAGGAACGCCTTGGCGCGCCCTCGAGAAGCATACGGCGCTGGCGGCCTGGCTCGTGCTCTCCCGCTAAACGAGAGAGGCAGATCCGCTCGCGCGGTTTGTTACCAATGCCCGGGGTGAGGAGCATACACGTCCTTGAAGGACCACAGCGACCTCCCCTTCTTGAACCGCCGCCGAAGGAGAATCCATGAGCGACCGGACGAAAATCGCCAAAGCCTACGAGAAGGCATTGTTCGAAGGACGCATGGAGGATCTCGGACAGCTCTTCACCGATGACGTCACTTATTGGGTTGCGGGTTCGCCGCCAATCGGTGGTGAGTGGCACGGGCGCGATGCAGTCGTTGGAGCCTTCTCCAATCGAGAATTTGGACTCGGCTCGGCAGACTGGGGTTACGAGCAGCTGTGGCGCGATTGGTACGAAGCGGATCAGCGCGTGATCGTCGAGATTCGCGAACGAAGCTGGTTGAAAGCTACGCCCAAGGACATCATCGACCAGCGTACCTGCGTCGTGATCAAATTCCGTGGCAACCTGATCTGTGATATGCGTGACTACACTGACGCACATCTTTACGAAGAGTTCCGGCAGCGACACCCCGAGCTACCGAAATTCAAAAAAGCGCTGGGAAGCCGTTAAGGAGTTTTGGACCCCGGGCTTCCTCGTATTCCTGTGTCAAAGATCCCTGACGAAACTACCGCACCTTTCCGGCAGGAGTTCATGGAATCCGTGGCACGCGTCCTGATCGCCATGATCGCGGCTTCCGGATTCCGGCCTCTCGGGCGGGTGAAGGGTGAGAAGGGCCCGCACCAGTGGACTTCGCGCGGCTTTTTACCGAATATGGTGCGAGAGAGAACTTCCGCGTGCTCCGAGAATAGGCGCTGACCTCACCGAGATGAACGTCCTTCTCATCACGACCGATCAGCATAAGGCGACGACGCTTGCCGCCTACGGCGATCCACTGGGAGCGACGCCTGCACTTGATCGATTCGCCGCCGAAGGCACGGTCTTCACGCGCTGCAGGACACAGAATCCGTTCTGCCAGCCTGCCCGTGCCACGATCCTAACGGGCCGCCATCCGAGTACACACGGGGTCGTCCGCAATGGAATCGACATGCCTGACGACGCAGCCGGAGAGTCGGTGGCGACGCGGTTTGCGGAGGCCGGGTTCGCGACCGCGCTGTTCGGCAAGGCGCACTTCGCCTCGTACTTTCCCGACTACCCAACGGGACGGGTCGAGTCCGTGGTGGACTCGGCCTGGGTCACACCGGACTGGTACGGTCCCTATTTTGGCTTCGAGTACGCTGAGCTGGTAGCGGATGTTCACAACATCCGGCTAGCACCGCAGGTCGGGCGGTGGAACTGGGGCTTCGGGCCTCCCCCCTTCGGGCTCCACTACGCGCGCCATCTCTTCCGGGACGGCTCTGCCCGCGGCGTCGAGCGGCTCCGCCTGATGCAGCCCGAAGCCGCGGGCCGCACCTGGGACGCGACCCAGACCTGGAAGAACCAGTTGCCCGAAGAGGATCACCACACCACTTGGACGGCGGATCGCGCGATTGCGTGGCTCTCGCAGGTAGACCGGCCGTTTTTCGCCTGGGTGAGTTTCGCTGATCCGCACCATCCCTTCGATCCGCCGCTCCCTTGGTGCGACCGCTACAAGCCCGAGGACATGCGGCAGGTACTGCCCTCGTATCCCCCGGACGAACTGGCGCGTAAGCCGCCGTTCCACGCCGCCTGGTCGCGAGGCTTCCGCGGCACCGAGATGGAATGGGCGAACCCTGGGTGGGCGCTTTTCTCCGAAGAGGAACGCCTAACAATCCTCGCGGCGTATTACGGGATGATCGCTCAAATCGATCATCAGGTAGGGCGGATCCTCGCCGTCCTCGATGCGCGCGGCATTGCCTCGAACACGCTGGTCATCTTCACCGCCGACCACGGCGACTACATGGGCGACCACGGCATGGTCCTCAAGGGGCCGATCCACTACGAGGCGCTGGTGCGCGTACCGCTCCTGGTGCGCGGACCAAGCTTCGCCCGCGGAGCCCGGGTCGACGATCCGGTGGGGACCATCGACGTCGCTCCCACAGCGCTGCGCGCCTGCGGTCTCCCAATCCCGGCGACCCTCGAGGGCCGACCGCTCGGCGAAGGGCCACGGGAGCATGTCCTCACGGAAGACGACATCCTGCGCGGTATCCTCGCATTTCGCACGCTCACGACGCGGCGTTGGCGCATCACACGGAACGAACGCGACCCAGAGGGGGGCGAGTTGTACGACCTCCAAGAGGATCCGGGGGAGCTGGTAAATCGCTGGTCCGATCAGGTTCTTGCCTCCGTGCGCTCCGACCTCTTGACCACCCTCGACGACGTGATGCGGCACGACCTCGGCCGCACCCTTCCCGTCGTCTGCCAGGCACGTTAGAGCTTCGGTCCGTGGGCGCAGAACACAAACCGCGAGCCCACTCGAAGGGCCGCGATGCCCGCGCGCATATCCTTGGAACTGTAGTCCGAACGCCGTCTCAGATCGCGAGCTGCTTCGCCGGACGCACAACGATCTCGGCGATGTTCACATGGATCGGCTGGGTCACCGCGTAGATCACCGCGTCCGCCACGTCCTCCGGGCTTCCGAGGATCTTGCGCATGGCGGGCTGGATCTTCTCTAGTACCTCATCGGGAATCCGCTCGCCGCGCTTCACTTCCACCTTGAGGCCAGACGCCTGAACGAGCCCGGCGATCACCTTTGGATCGAAGTTCCGTGCAAAGTTTGTCGCGATCGCGCCCGGCATCACGTTCACGACGCGGATCGTGTCCTCTTCGAGTTCCCGTCGCAGGGTCGCCGAAATGCAGTTCACCGCGTGTTTGGTCGAACCGTACACACCCGAGTCCGGCCGTAATGCGGCAATCGAGGAGATGTTCACGATGTGCCCAGCCGCCTTGCAAGCGCGCATGGCTCGCACGGCAGCCTGGCAACCTGCAAGGAGTGCGATCACGTTTGTCTCGAACATCGCGCGCCACTGTTCGGGGTCGCCTTCGAGAATCGGCTCGGGATAAGACAGGCCCGCGTTGTTCACCATTACGTCTAGTCGGCCCGTCTCGCTCGCTGCCCGCTCGACGAGCGCGGGAACCTGGCGCACATCGCGCAGGTCTGCGGCGACGACCGTCGCACGGCCCACACCCTGCTCAATGCGTTTTTTGGCTTCCTCCATCGCTTCGCGTGTGCGACCCGAAAGGTACACGTGAGCACCCGCGGCCCCGAGCTTCTCGGCGATCGCTCGGCCGATACCGCTCGAGGCGCCAGTCACGACCGCGGTCTTACCGGAAAGGGGGAGGCTCATGCGCGTGGTCTCCTCGTTGGAGTCCTCTGCAGGCTGACGTTTTAAGCATAAGATGTCAATCCGAAATAGGAACCGCTGGTCCTCCCGTGCGCTGCACCCTGCGCGAGCCGGTTCCACAGTGCTGCGCCTCCGGCCGTGAGAAGCCAGCAGTGCCCAGCCTCCTCGCATACCCACCCCTTGCGGTGCATTCGCCGGGAGCGGTGGGTTTTGCAAAGGGGGGAGGCTGGGTGGGCAGCGTGCTAGTTTCGGGTTTTGTATGGCGGACCTTCAGGCGGAAGCATATGGACCGCGGGGCGATCCCCAGCGCCATCGTCCGCTCCCCGAACTCGAGTCAGGTCTTCGTGCGTTGGCCGCTTCACCCAGAACTTCCGGACGCCTGGCGCTCATCGTACGACGGCGTGCGGATGGTGTTCGCGAGATGCCAGAACGCGTGCGCCTCTCACCGCACGAGGGGGTGCCCGGCGATGCTTGGAGCCGGCGGCCGCCCCGCGATCCAGAGGCCCAGCTTGCGGTCATGCGCCGCGACGTGGCGGAATTGATCGCCAACGGTCAGTGCCTGAGCCTTTTCGGCGACAATCTCTTTGTCGATCTCGACATCTCGGCCGCCAATCTTCCCACGGGTACGCACCTGCGGGTGGGTGCCGCCCTCGTCGAGGTGACAGCCAAGCCTCACAACGGATGTTTCAAATTCAAGGGGCGCTTCGGTGAGGACGCACTTCGCTTCGTCCAAGCGAACCCAACGCGAGACCAGAACCTCCGGGGCATCTACTGGAAGGTCGTCGAGCCTGGGGCAGCAGGGGTTGGAGATCCGATCGAGGTGGTTTCCCAGCTCCTGGTTGCCTCCCCTGCGTAGCCATCCGGGGCCTCGCCCGTAGTTTCGCTCACCCTGGCTCCCGGCCGGTCTGGCACGGCCTTTCTAAGGAAATCCCGGCCTCAAGCGTGGCGAATCCACATCTCCAGCTTCCGAACTCTTCGCGGGATTCTCCTACCTCTCTCCCCTTCGCTCCTTGATCGGAAAGCGACCTGGACTCCGACTGCCTTTGCGGCTAGCCACGAGGGCGCCAGGGCAACCGCGGCGCAATGGCGTAGCTCAGCTGCACGAGCACGATGAACGTACTACTCTAGTATGTGTTGATGACACAGAGCAGGGCGCCGAACGCTGTAGAGCGATTGTCCGATCAGGATTCGACGCTTGACACCCATCGAGACGCCGGGCGGGATTGCCGCCTTCACAAGTCCGGCCCCGGTGGCACCCTCGACGCCTTGGCCAGCGATTCGATTGTAGGACGAGTTGATAGCGCTGAGGGCTTG
>DATGZK010000049.1:0-29125 GCA_035489755.1 Myxococcota bacterium | reverse complement strand
CGGCGCGAGTACAACTACGTGCGTCCGCACTCGAGCCTGGGCCATCTCACGCCGGCGGAGTTCGCCGAGCGGAGTCGATCAGTGGAGCAAACAGAGGCCGTTTTCTAGGGGTTGTTGGGCCGAGGAAACCAGGCAGGTCAGTGGTGCGCTCGGGGGCGAGTTGATTGAGGCGCGCTTGCAGGAACCGACGCTCGGCGGGCTGGCGCGTCAACTCGAGGGCGCGTTGGTAGGAGGCTTGCGCCGCCTCGGCGAGGCCGAGCCTCCTTTGCATGTCGGCGCGCGCTGCGTGACTCAGGGGGTAACCGTCGAGGCCGCCCTGCCCCATTACCGCTTCGATGGTCGCGAGCCCGACCTCGGGCCCGTCACGCATGCCAAGGGCAACTGCGCGGTTCAGGGCCACCACTGGCGAGGGGTCGACGCGACCCAGGAGGTCGTAGAGCGTGACGATTTGAGCCCAGTCGGTTTCGCCGACGCTCCGTGCCTCGGCGTGAACGGCCACGATGGCCGCCTGCAGGGCGTACGATCCGACGCGGCGCGAGGCCAGGGCCCGCTCGACCAGGGCCTGAGCCTCGGCGATCCGCCGGCGGTCCCACAGCGACCGATCCTGGTCCTCCAGCAGGACGAGGTTGCCGGCCGCGTCGACTCGCGTGGCGTGCCGTGCCTCGTGCAGCAACATCAGAGCGAGCAGTCCCAGGGCCTCGGGCTCGTCCAAGACGTCGACCACCAGCCGACCCAGCCGAATCGCCTCGGCGCAGAGGTCGACCCGCGTCAGGCTCGGCCCCTGCGTCGCCGCATAGCCCTCATTGAAGATCAGATAGACGACCTGCAGCGCGCTTTCGAGTCGGGCCGGTAGATCGGCGCGGACCGGAATCTCGTAGGGAATCGCCTCGTCGCGGATCTTCGTCTTCGCCCGGACGATGCGCTGGGCGATGGTGGGCGCGGGAGCCAGATACGCCCGGGCGATCTCCTCGGTGGTCAACCCGCCCACCTCACGCAAGGTGAGCGCGATGCGCGCGTCCGGCGCCAAGGCCGGGTGGCAACAGATGAAGATCAGCCGCAGTTCGTCATCCTGTATGTGCTCGGGCAGGGCCGGTTCCGGCGTCGCGCCCGCCAACGCCGTCAGCTCGGGCAACACGCCCGCGAGCCGCGCCTGGCGGCGCCAGCGGTCGATGGTTCTGAAGCGGCCAGTGGAGACCAGCCAGGCATAGGGGTTGGCGGGGATGCCCGCTCGCGGCCATTGCTCAGCCGCGGCGGCGAAAGCCTCGTGAAGGGCGTCCTCCGCCGCTTCGAAACTGCCCAGCAGCCGAATCAGGGTCGCTAGCACACGCCGCGCCTGGGTGCGGTAAACCGCGTCCAGGAGGTCACGCGCGCTGGCTGTGCTCATAGCTTCGGCCGGGGCTCGCTGAAGTCCACGATCGGCCGCACCTCGATGAATCCCAGCTTGGCAAACGGAATGCCCGCCCCGATCCGCACGGCCTCATTGAGGTCGCGCGCCTCGATCAGGATGAAGCCGCCGAGCATCTCCTTGGTCTCCATGAACGGACCGTCGGTCGCCGACATCTTCCCGTCGCGCACCTGCACGGTTATCGCTTCCTTGGGTAGCTTCAGCGCCTGGGACATCACCATGTGGCCGCTGGCCTTGAGCTCGGCATCATAGGGCCCGGCCTCAGCGAGGACCGCCAACGCCTCGGGGCTTTGATTGAAAACCTTCCGGGGGTCGAAATAGATCAGGCAGACGTAACGCATGCGGGGCTTTCCTTTGTGCCGTGTATGCGACTAGTCGTCCGGCGGCGCCCGGATTCGACATGGCTACAATTTTTCGGGGCCGATTGTCGAAACGGCGCGGCGCGCGGCAACGAGGGCGGTCATCCCCTTCGCCCAGGCAATGACCACCGATCCGGGGAGAACTATGACCTGGTCTTCCGGTTTGCCAGGTTGTAACCCGAATATCCGATGCTTCAGCCGTTGGGCAGAAAGTATGTTGAAGATTCATCGAATTGGTGGGGGCGAGCCGCGCTCCACGCTGAGGTCCTCGCGCTTCGCCAGCAGCTCCGGTTGCTTTAAGCGATGACGGATTAGGCTTTAAGAAGGGCAGCCTCCACGCTGGCGCCCTAAGCCCTTGTCGGGGTTGGTTTTCTACGGCATGAACGGCAGGCCCGCATCAATCGAAGGGCTAGGAAAGATCGCCCCCCCGCTACCTCCGGTGCGCCCCCCAAGGGTGTCGGCCTTTTGGGGCATGCGCCAGACCCTAAGGCTTGATCCGAAGCCGGCGCCCTTGTGACGAGAAACGCTGGGACGGCGGAGTCCCGCGGTCGCAGGTCGAGGGGGCATATCCCTCCGCGCGCTGCGCCTCGTTCTTGCCGAAGCCGCCCACTCTACCTCGTACCTTCTGTCTGTCGGCCGGTATTCCTCATGGCCAGAAAGACCACCAACACGACGAATGCGATCACGAGCGGCTTGATAAACAGATCGGGGGTCATGACGCCTCCTCCTGGTTGCTATGTGCGAGGGAAGCCTGCCCTTCCACGATCATTCTGGGATTGACCAACGCTTCCCTGCGCGGGCGGTCGCAAACCTATGCTCGCGCGCTTCAAGAGCATCAAACGTGCCGACTGGCTCACGAGTCGCCGGGGGCAACGAAGGACCCTCGCCCGCATCCGCCGCCAGTCCGTAAGCTCCCGCGGGAAACGCGTCCACGCGAGAGTGTTGCAAAAAGAAGGAAGCCATTCCTTCACAATGAAATGAAGCGCGGTGCCCCGCAGCGCGACGCAGTCGACGGACTCGCCTACACGCTTTGGATCCCGGCACGCCGCATGCACGCAAGATGGCATCCGAGCCGATGGAAGCGCGCCGCCACTACGACTGGCCTGGCAACGTCCGGGAGCTCCGCGACTCGATCGAACGCGCAGGCGTGTTGAGCCGCACCGACGTCATCGCGCGCAGCGATTGGACGGACCGTGTGCTTCGGCCGCCCTATGCCTCTCTACGGCTCGCCGCATTCCACAATTGATCAAAGCGATGGACTCCAACAACCTCACCTTCGCCATTCCTACCAATCGCCTGAGAGACGTCGGCGAGACCGTCGAGCTATATGACCAACACTTCTGGCGGAACGGACATTCCGTCCGGATCGTCGTCTTCGACGATTCTAGCTCTGCCAATCAGGAAAAGTATTTTCCGCTCCTTGAGCAGACACACACCCACAACGAGCTCTACTACGTCGGTCCACGCGAGAAAGACCAATTTCTTGCGTACTTGAACGCGCGTCTCCACGACGGACGACTTGAAGGCCTCGTACGGAATCTCTTTCGGCCCAGTTATGGCGGCAATCGGAACTGTACGCTGATGTACACACTGGGCGGCTTCCTGGTGAGCTCCGACGACGACATGCGGCCATACGCACTGATGGAAGCATCTCCCGAATCCTTAGAGGTGAACGAGATCTGCCACGGCCGCCTGCACAAGTCCCGCGAAGGCGGCTTCGGCTTGGTCCACAAATCCTTCGACATCATGGCGGCATTCAAGGACGTGCTCGGCAAACGCGTGGCAGATCTGCCAGAGAACTACGAACGGGGTGAACTCCTCGTCGACAGCGCCATGGACCTGGAGACGAACGCCACCAAGGATCTCGCTCCCGAGAACTCGCTTGTGCTCCAGCACGGGAGCGTGTCGGAGACCGATGTCGTGAAGATCGCTCAGACGTTTCGGTCCGGTACCAACGACATCGACGCGATAGATTTCGTAGAGATGTTCCTCGCTGACGAGTCTCAGACCGACCCGGATGCGCTGAGTGATTTGTATGCGCTCGTGAACTTTAGGCCCGTGGTGACGAACACGAACTGGCGGATGGATTGTGGCGTCGCGGGCTATGACAACACCTTCGGATTGCCACCATTCTTCCCGACGCGGCTCCGCTTCGAGGATTACATCTACAGGCTTTGGATGCAGCAGGGAGGAGTGGTGGCGGCTCACGTAGATGCCGCTCAACATCATACGCGAAGCATCTACATGCGCAATCCTCCGGCCGCCGAAATCTTCAACGAAGAGGTCTCGAATCTGATCAAGCGCAAGATCAAATCCAGTGTCACGCGGGTCGACGAGCTGAGTGTTGGATTTGCTTACGATGGAGAAGTCAGCGCCTCGGACGCCCAGGAAGTGCTCGACAGGATTAGGGGCCTGTACACCCGAGCGGAAAAGCTGATTTCGCAAGCCGCCAGTCTGGAACGCGCCGACGCATTGCGCCTTTTCGCGGCGAACCTGGAAAAGGCGTTTTACGGATTCGAGCCCGATTTTTTCCAACAGAACCTGGTCCGCATCGTTGACGACGTCGTCAGCGTCATCAAGGGGTCGATTGAGTTGTGGCCCACGCTGGTCGAGATTTGTTACTTCCAGAAGGGGCGGCACGGATTGCCGCAGGTCCGCGTGCGCAACGAAAAGGCGTGATGCGCATCCGACCTGGGAGTTCGGCTGAGCCACGCGCTCTCGGGGACCGGGCGGGAGCGGCGCCCGCCCGGAGAGAGTGGAGCTTTTTCGGCGAGTGCGCCCGAAGATGAGCTCTCACCGGGTTCTTAGGGATCGCTTGCACCGCCGCCAGGGACCAAGGCCGCGCAGGATAGTCCCACGGGTCTTCCTCCAAGCCGTCCTATCTAGGCCGCTGTCTGGAGCGATCCCTTTGTGTGCTTTCGCTCAGCGAACTTGCCTATGCGCTGCCGTGCCTCAGCTCACAGACGCTCTTCGTACTCTGGGCCACGATGTCCTCGGCCTTGCGCGCTTAGTCCGCGGAGGGCCGCCGGCGCCGTTGAGCCCACCGGGAAGCACCCTCCTCGTTTGAGCTCCGGCGCCGGGCTCGTTCATCGGGTGCGCTTGGGTCCTTCGACCGCAGGCAGTGTCCGCTCGCACACGACGTCGATCCACCCCGCCCAAACGCACCCGGGGCGTTCCAGCTCTCGCGTGCTTCGGTCAGCCCAGCCAAAAATATGCGGAAGTCATCGCCGCCGAGCAGGAGATGGCTCCGGGGCGCGTCGTCGCGTTCCCGGAGGTGCGGGGACTTCATCTTCGATACGAGCGGATGGCGGCTTGAACGGTAGCCGCTGGAAATTCTTGGAAGCAACAGGACCGGTCAGCGCACCGGCTCGCAGACGAAGATCGGGATATCGCGGCTCGTACGCTTGCGGTACTCGGCGTAGGGCGCGTAGCAGGCATCGCAGATCGGCCAGAGCTCTGGCTTCTCCTCGATGGTCGCGAGCCGGGCGCGCAGCTTCATGCGACGGCGCCGATGGGTGACCTCAATCTCGGGGTGCTTCACGAGGTTGTGATACCAGACCGGATTCGTCGGCGCGCCGCCCTGGGAGGCGACCAGCAACACGCCCTCCTTGTGGGGGACGTACATCAACGGAATCGTCAGCGTCCGGCCGCTGCGGGCGCCCTTCATGGTGACGAAGCAGACCTCGTCCCCGCCGAGCTTGTTGAAGAGATGGCCGCCGGACAGGCGATTCAGGAAGACGTGCGTGCGCGTCATCGCCTTCAGCACCCAGCGCGGCGGAGGTGTCCCGTTGCCGGACGGGGTTGTCGAAGCTCCAGTCGTCATCGGATCCTTCCTCCTCTCCTCGCGACGCATCGGACGCTAGCCCTCGAGGAAGTACTCTACCATCGTGACCATGCGAACGATCTCTTACCCTTCAACAACCCGGATTGCCACAGAGCGGAGTACCCTCGATGAGGACGATAAGAATCTGTTGGACAAGGGCCGCCGACTTGCACGCTGGTGTTCGCGCTGCGCCTGTTCGGGTGCGCGGGAGGCGATCGGGCTGGGTTATTGTTCTGGCTCTCACTACACTTGGTGTTGTGCTGGGTTCGCCCGCGAATGCGGAGCAATTGACCTTTGTTTGTAATCTCCACTATGACGATGGGAAGAGCGATCAAACAACAGTGGACATTGATACTTCCATTCCAAGCATTGATGGCAAGAAAAATGGGGAGGTCGAGGATTTGGGTGGGCTGTGCACGTATAAGGTTAGTGTAACGGCGAATTCCTTTTCTTGGGCTCGGGATTGTAAAACGGCTGATGGAGGAAGGAATAGATCGGACAGCTTTAGCATAGACCGACTGACGGGCTACTACAGCGAAATGAGCTCTGTCGGCGGTGATTCGCACATATACCGTGGTTACGGCAGCTGTGAGAAACGTAAGAGCATGAAGCCCCTCTTTTGAGTGGCCTCTTTCAGCGCTCGCCAACGAAACTTCAGCAAGACCCTCCTCAGGGGAGATGCGAGGTCATGCCGTGTCCGTCAACTCGCGCCACGACCGTCGGTTTGTGGCAAGGACGGTGCCAGTGATTTCAAAACGTACGCGTTGTGGCGTACCCCGAGCCCCGAGCTCGAGTGGGAGTGCTCCCCAACCAGACCGCCGGGTCACCTCGACCTGTGCCTCGCCAAAACCGTCCTTTCTGAAATCGTTCGGAATTCCCGAGACCGACACGAGAGACGCCTGATCCGAGCGGGACCTGTGGCCGGCTTGTTCGGACGGCAGGGCGGCGATCCGAGCCGGCGCTGGGGATCAGCTCCCCGTCGTCGACCGCGCCGCCACATCAGGGCCGCGACGTCGGCGCCGCCGTCGCGCTGCGGGTCCGGCCTTCCGCCGGCCCGCAACTCCTGGCCTCGTGGCACCTCGCCACGCCGTCGAGCGTTTCGTGCAGCCAGGCCTTCTGCTGGCCGGAAAGAGACGAAAAGGTATTGCGTAGCTCGTCCCTGTCGCCGACGAGATCGTGGTACTCCTTTTCGCCATTCGCATACTCGACGTAGAGGAACGTCCGGTCCCGGATCGCCTCGTAGGTCGTCGGATTGCCGCTGCGGATCGCCGGCAAGTCCGGATCGACCGGGTTCGTTACCGGCCCATGATGCTCGACCAACGCCACCGTTCGCCATGCCTGCGCCTCCTGCCCGTGCAGCAGCGGCAGCAGGCTCCGGCCATCGACGCTGGCGGGGGGTACCACGCCACCGAGGTCGGCAAAGGTCGGGTACAAGTCGACGTTCTCCGCGATCTCCTCGACCGTGCGGCCGGCGGGCACTCCAGGACCGGTGACAATGAGCGGAACACGGATGTCCGTGTCGTACGCCGTCATCTTGCCCGGCATCAGCCGGTGCTCACCCATGTGGTACCCGTTATCGGAGCTGAAGACGAAGTACGTATCGTTCTGCTCGCCGATCGCGGCGACTGCCGCTTGCAAGGCACCGATCATCTTGTCGACGGCGAGAACCGATTGCGCCCGCTTGCGAAATCCCGGTCGATTTCTGCCATGTCGGCATCGGAGAGCGGGGGGTGTCTGCGGAGCCAGGTCGGAGCATCCGCATCGGGCGCCGCATTGAAGGCCGGGGGGCGCGGAGAACGCAAGTCGGGGAAGGCGCCCGCATCGCGCGGCGCAGGCGTGTAGGGGGCGTGCGGCGCGAACGTCGCAACTTCGATGAAGAAAGGCACGCCTGCTGCCTGCTCGATGAAGCGTACTGCAAGAGCGGAAAGCACGTCGGTCAGATAGTCCGTGGGCTCGTCGCCGAACTTCACGATCCGGCCGCTCTCGTTCAGGTTGTAGTGGAATTCCGGATAGCCATTGCCCGCCACCGCCCACAACTTCCAGCCGGGAGCCGGGGCGTGCTTCATGGGCAAATATCCATTCAGGTACTTGCCGAGCATCGCCGTACGGTATCCGGCTGCCGAGAGCGCGGTCGCGAAGGTCGCACCCTCGTGACCCCGAGTCCGGAATGCGAGGTAGCCGCCATCCTCGCCGGTATTGCGGAAGATTCCCGTGTCGTGCGGGTAGCGTCCGGTGAAGATCGATGCGCGCGAAGGACAGCACAGTGAATCGGTGACGAAATAGTCGGCGAAGGTCACACCGTCCTTCTGCATCTCGAGGACGTGTGGCATGTACTGGACGAGGTTCCACGCAAGATCGTCGGTGAGGACGAAGACGACGTTCGAGCGTTTCACGCCGTTCAGGACCGTCAGGGGGGGCGCGCTCGTCGGTGACGGCTCAGCCCCTTCGGATTGCAACGTTCTGCGCTGCCCGAAGCTCGCGTTCTTCTCCTTGCAGGCCGCCACGAGCTGGGGGTCCACATCCGGCAGGGGTCTGCTTGCTCGAACCCGCTGCGGTGTCTCTTGCATGATGGGTTCGATGCAATCCATGTGGAGTCCGTTGCCTGTCTTGTTGCCTCCTTGTACGAAGCCCGCGTTCCGGCAGGCTTCCATGATCCGCGCGCAAGGACCATCACCCGGATCCGCCCGACAGACGGAGGCCGTTACACTTCCTATCGCGATGATCCAAATGCCAAGGAGTCGTCGTCGGGTTCGGCGCGTCATGACCGCTGATCGCCCCTGATTCCTGGTCCGTTCCGAAAACTCAGCAACTGCATAAACATTGAGGTTTTCCGGTGCGGGGGCAAGATGTGTCGATGATCGCCCGAGGGGATTCTTGATTCCGCCGCCCACACCCGTTCAGGCTGCAAGCGCACCATGCGCCCCACCGCTGCCTGACGAAGCCCTCGGAATTGCGTGACGATTCCCCGGCTTCCTCTTTTCGAGCGCGGTGCGCACTCCTCGCTCTGGACCCGTGTGCAGCACTCGATGCTTGTGTTACGAGAGCTGCACTCGCTATCTTCTGGCCTGATCCAAATTTCGTAGCGCGTACGGCGACTCCGTCAGCTACGACTACTCGAAGAGGGCATCGTCGTGCTGCGCTCCATCCAGTGGGCGGTCCGGCAGCAATGGCTGCTCCGCGGGCTCAACCCGCTCTTCGGGCGCTTCAATCCCTTCCTATCCGGCCATCGGCGTGATCCCCACGCGACCTGGCGAGCCATGCGCGAGACCGAGCCGGTCTATCGCAGCCCGATGCTCGGCACCTGGCTGTGCACCCGCTACGACGATGTTCTCCATGTTTTGCGGGACAAGAATTTCACGACGGACAGGAGCGGTGTGCCGGTGATGAAGCTGGTTTCGCGCCTGTCGCGCGGCGATCCGAGGTTGTCGGCGATGATCGAACGCAACCTCCTGACAATCGACGGACCAGACCACAGGCGCCTGCGCGGGCTCGTGAGCAAGGCCTTTACGCCACGACGTGTCGAGCGCCTGCGTCCTTTTCTGCAGGGGATCGTGGATGATCTGTTGGACGGAGCCGCAAAGGCGGGTGAGATGGAGGTGGTCCAGGATCTCGCACACCCCCTCCCGGTGCTTGCGATCGCAGAGCTCCTTGGCGTGCCCTCGAACGATCGACAGCTTTTCCGGGCCTGGTCTGCCGATCTCGTTCAGCTCCTCGATCCCTTGCAGGGTCGCGGCGGCGCTGCACTTCTACGGCGTGCCACGCACCAGATCTTTGACTATTTCAAGCCCCTCCTCGCAGAGCGCAGGGCCAGCCCACGCGACGATCTGATCTCGGCGATGATCGCGGCCGAGGAGGACGGTCAGCGGCTCGACGAACTCGACCTGCTCACTCTCTCCTCGCTGCTGCTGGTGGCGGGGAGCGAAACCACGACCAACCTCATCGCGAACGCAGTGATCGCATTGCTGCGCTTTCCGGACGAGCGTAGGCGGCTTCGGGATGATCCCGCACTGATCGGTAGCGCGGTGGACGAGTTCCTGCGATACGAATCGCCCGTTCAACTCACCGACCGGGCGGTGGTGGCGGATTGTGAAATTGGCGGAAAGCGGATTCGAAGTGGGCAGCTGGTGGCTGCCGTGCTTGGAGCGGCCAACCGAGACCCCGAACGCTTCCCGGAACCGGACCGTCTGGACATTGGTCGACCTGACAATCGCCATCTCGCGTTTGGACAGGGCAACCACTTCTGCCTAGGAGCACAGCTGGCGAAGCTGGAGACCGAGGTGGCCATCGGTGCGCTGTTCGAGCGCTTCCCCCAGTTGACGGGCGACACGGAGCCTCCGGGATGGCGGCGCTCGATGATCATTCGCGGGCCGGTGGCCTTGCCCCTGCGGCTTTACGCTGCTTGATCCTGTGATTCCCAAAACCTGGTCGACGCGAAAACGTTGATGGATTCGCGGCCCCTTCGACACCCGCCTCAATCGGCCGTTGCATGGGGTGTTGCGTCCCCCCCCTACCTGATCGAGCCCCCGTCCTTGCCGCACCGGGGCGGGGAATTGTTTGCGGTCAGCACCGCCCCGCGTGCAGGGTTGAACGGACGGCCCCTTAGTAGGCTCACCCGCCACCGCATGACACGCAGTCCCCATCGCGAAGAACAATTGCACTGAAGCCCGCCGAAACGGGCCCTAGGGGAGTACTCCCGCATCCCGCAGGATCGCGGTCAGCGTGCGCTTCATCACCCCACGCGCGCTCGACAGCGAGTTCCCTCGACCGCGCCGAAGGTGCTCCCAAAGCACGGGAGCCATCGCGGCCGACATCGCTTCCAGGACCTCCGCTCGCTCCGGCGGAGACAGGCCGGCGAGCTCTCGATGGAACAGTCGCTCGACGTCCTGGTGCTGGAGCCGAAGTGCGTACTTCGACACTCGAAGCGCTTGACCGGTAGACGGCCCGACCAGTGCTTGCGCGGTCAGCGCACGCGTGAACGCGGCGGTGGCTTCGAGGAATTTCGAACGGACCTCTGCCAAATGGTCGACGCGGCGTGCAATGGGCTCGTGGGCGGAGATCTCTTCCAGAAGCGGCGCGCAGCGCTTCAGTCCGACTTCGACTACGGCGTCGTAAAGCTCCGCGAGATCCGCGAAGTGGTTGAAGATCGACCGGCGGGAGACACCGGCGCGCTCGGCGATCTGGTCGGCGCTCGGTTGGAGCGCCCCCTCCTGCACGAGGTCCAGGCAGGCTTCGCAGATGGCCACGCGCGACAAGGCCATACGGCTCGGGCGCCCGCTGAGCTCTCCGACGGTCCCCGAGGACATGGGTTAGCTCAGCTCCATTCCTTCGAGGTGCCCCCCCGCCCGCCAGTTCTCGAGGATCTTGAAGAACTCGATGGAGCCTCCGCCGTAGAAGCCGTTCTGGACGCTCCGCTCGGAGGTCTTGCCCTCGTTGTTGTAGTAGCCGGGCGTGCAGTTCTCGAAGAAGTCACCGACACTGCGCGCCTTGTCGATGCACTGCTTCACCCATCCAGCCTCGCCTTCTTCGGTCACCTCGACTGTTCGCACTGCCTTCTCGATCCCGGTCTGGATGATGTAAGCGAGGTGCTTGGCCTGCTCGTCGAGCAAGTGGGGATAGCTCGCTGTGAAGCCGGCCTGCGCATTGCTCATGATAAAGCAGTTCGGGAAGCCGTGAACGTGCATGCCGTGAAGCGTGCGGATGCCGTCCGCCCACTTCTCCGTCAGGCTCTGCCCGCCTCGCCCGTACAGCTCGAGTCCGGCACGCCGGGAGTAGTCGGTGCCGACTTCGAAGCCGCTGGCGTAGATCAGGCAGTCCAGCTCGTATTCGTGACCGTTCACGACGACGCCCTTCTTTGTGATGCGCTCCACACCTCTTCCATGCGTGTCGACTAACTTGACGTTCGGTCGGTTGAAGGTCTCCAGGTACTCGTTGTGGAAGCAGGGACGCTTGCAGAACTGGCGGTAGTACGGCTTCAGGGAGTCCGCGGTCTCGGGATCGCGGACGAACGAATCCACCCGCGCACGAATCTCTTCCATCTTCTCGAAGTCCGCGAGTTCAACGGCCCGACCAATGCCCTCGGGAGACAGGTCGGTCGACCGGCCCTCTCGCAAGCCGACGAGGAGCTTGCCGATGAGATCGGTCCATCCGTCGTGCACCAGATCCTCGGGCTGCGGCACGCCCGAGACCAGCGCGTTGAAGTTGTCCATGCGGTGTTGATGCCAGCCCGGCTTCAGCGTCTTCGCCCACTCCGGATCGGTGGGCGGGTTGTTCTTCACGTCGATCGACGACGGCGTGCGCTGGAACACATAGAGCTGATCCGCCCATTCGCCGACGTGAGGCACGCATTGGACGGCGGTCGCACCGGTGCCGATGATGCCCACACGCTTGCCCCGCAGGCCCGTCAGATTCCCTTCCGAGCTGCCACCCGTGTACCTGTAGTCCCAGCGGCTGGCGTGGAACGAGTGCCCTTCGAACTCCTCCACTCCTGGAATGCCTGGAAGCTTCGGCTTGTTGAGAGGCCCAGTCGCCAGGCAGAGGTAGTGGGCCTTCATTCGATCGCCCCGGTTCGTTGAGACGACCCAGCGCGCTTCCTCCTCGTCCCAGCGGAGCTCCTGGACGCGAGTCTGGAAGCAGACATCGCGATACAGATCGAACTTGCGCGCGATGGCCTGGCTGTGCTCCAGGATCTCGGAGCCGAAGGAGTACTTCTCCTTCGGCACGTAGCCGACTTCCTCGAGCAGCGGCAGATAGGTGTAGGACTCGATGTCGCAGGCGATTCCCGGATAGCGGTTCCAGTACCAGGTGCCGCCGAAGTCTGACGCCGAATCAACGATGCGAAGGTTCTCGACGCCGGCCTGTCGCAGTCGCGCGCCAGCCAAAAGCCCGCCGAAGCCGCCGCCGATCACGAGCACCTCGACTTCGTCGCGGAGCGGTTCACGTTCGAATCCGGGCGCGGCGTACGGGTCGTCGAGGAAGTGCGCAAACTCTCCCTTGACCTCGATGTACTGGTCGTTGCCGTCTTCGCGCAGGCGCTTGTCGCGCTCTTCGCGGTACTTCCTCCGCAGGGCTACCGGGTCGAACTCCCGCCCTACCGGCGGCCGTTCGGCCGTCTCTTCTACCGTTCGACCGCCGCCTTCACTCGCCATCGCGCCGTCATCCTTTGCATGGGATTCGGCCATTATTGCACCGTGAGTGCAAATCCGCCATGCTCCGAATCGTGGCAGAGCCGATCGCGACGACGGCCCGACCCCCGCCGAGCTGGCACGGCGCAGACCCGGCGAACCCGGCCTATCTCGAGAATCCCTATCCCGTCTACCGCCTGCTGCGGGAGCAACATCCCGTCAGCTTGACTCCTGACGGTGTCTGGAGGCTCACTCGCTACGAGGACTGCCTGAGAATGCTCCGCCTCAGCGGCGCAGGCATGCGTCGGACGGACGGGACACTGCCGGGACAGAGCCCGGCGGCGGCGGAAGAGCGCGGCCAGTTCATGCTGCTCACGGATCCGCCCAAACACACACGCCTGCGCAAGCTCGTTTCCAAAGCCTTCACGCCGCGCGCGATCGGAGCCTGGCGCCCGCGGATCGAAGCAGTGACCGACGCGCTCCTCGACCGCACCGAAGCGCGTGGCGAGATGGACCTGATCGCGGACCTCGCGCTACCGGTTCCCGCGACGCTGATCTGCGAGATGCTGGGCGTTCCGGTGGGTGACCGGGACACGTTCACCGAGTGGACCGCCGACGTTACGCATGGGCTCGCGCTGCGCCGCGGCAACGCGCCGCCCGGAGTCGTCGAACGAGTCGAGAAGGCACGCAACGGCCTCGCGGGCTACTTCAGTCAGCTCATCCAGGCCCGCCGCGGGCACGCCGGCGACGATCTGCTGAGCGCACTGATTGCCGCAGAGGAAGAAGGCGATCGCCTGAGCAGCGAGGAGCTGCTGATCCAGTCGATTGGGCTGCTCGTCGCTGGCTTCGAGACGACGATCGGATTGATCGGCAACGGTCTGACGACGCTCATTCGCAATCGCGACGAGATCTCGCGGTTGCGCGCAGAACCCGATCTGATCGAGAGCGCGGTGGAAGAGTGCCTGCGCTACTCGGGGCCAATCACCTGGACGGTGCGCATCCTGCACGAGCCGGCTGCGTTCGGAGGCTACGAGCTCGATGTGAACGAAGAGGTCATGGTGGGGCTGGCCGCCGCGAACCGCGACCCCGAACACTTTGCCGATCCCGAACGCTTCGACGTCGCGCGCTACGCCACCTCCCCAGCGCCGCCGCCACACCTGTCCTTCGGAGGCGGCGCGCACCTGTGTCTCGGGGCGCACCTCGCCCGCCTCGAGTCGCAGATCGCGATCGGAAGGCTCGTGCAGCGCTTCACGGATTTGGAGCTCGTCGAGGCGAAGACGACCTGGGGACGTTCCCTGTTTCGCGTGCCCGCACGCGTGCCGGTGCGATTCCGCCCGATCGGGGCGTAGTTGACGCGACGCAGCCGCAACGGAGGTCGCGGTGCCCGGGTTGGATACGCGCGACCACTGCCTGGGAGGCGCCAGCGCCAGGGTCAGACACCGTCGTACGCATCCCCCGGGTTCTCATGGTCTAGAGTTGGAGTGCCTAATCGTTAGTCCGTCCATCCCCAGGAGCTCCTCAATGACCTTTTTCCGCCTTAGTCCGGCTTTTGCATCGCTCGCGATTGCCGCCGCCGTCGTTGCCGCCCTTCCGGGCCAAACGGCTGCTGCTGAATCGCCCTCAGCGGTGCGAGTCCGGACATTCGAATTCACCTATCAGGTTCACGTTCCCGCGAATCCAGATCCCGCCCCTACCACTCACCTCTGGCTTCCCTTGCCCCAACCGGACGGCTACCAGGAGATCCGCGGGCTGTACATCGAGAGCCCGGTTGCCTACACCGAGGGTCACGACGCCGAATACGGCAATCCATTTGCCGTGTTTACCCCGACGCCGCAACAGTCATCCGTCGGGTACGACGTGACTCTGCGATTCACAGCGACTCGCCGCGAGCACAAGGTCCGCTTGGACGGCGCGGCCTCAAATAACACCGCCCCCGTCTCGTCCGATCCAAAGCTCCAGCGTTACCTTCAGCCCGATAAGCTCGTCCCTCTCGACAGCATGATCGCCGAGCTTGCCAGAGAACATACGAGAGGTGACACGACGGACCTTGAAAAGGCACGTCATATCTATGACTACGTCGTAGCCACCCTGCGTTACGACAAATCCGGTGCCGGGTGGGGCCGCGGCGATGCGATCTGGGCCTGCACCTCCAAGCGCGGAAACTGCACGGACTTTCATTCGCTCTTGATCGGTATGATGCGCTCTTCGGGCATTCCCGCGCGCTTCGAAATGGGCTTCCCGCTGCCGCAGGACAAGACGGAAGGAGACATTCCCGGCTATCACTGCTGGGCTGAGTTTTATCTCAACGGCGTCGGGTGGGTCCCCGTCGATGCCTCCGAGGCCTCGAAGAATCCAGGTAAACGCGACTACTTTTTCGGCGCGCATGACACGAACCGCGTGCTTTTCACCTACGGCCGAGATATCCGGCTTTCTGCGGATCAAAGGGGTGAGCCGCTTAACTACTTTATCTACCCCTACGCTGAAACGAACGGTACCTCGATGGCAAACCTGCAGACGCACTTTTCGTTCCGTGACGTTGCGGCTACGCATGACATGGCAGGCCGCTAGACTCATTCCCGAATCGTTCCATGAGGCAAGTGGGATAAGCGATCGTTCTTCTCTGTTACAGCCTCCACACCTCCTCTCGCTATTGCGGGTTTTGTCGAGCTGAACCGCTTGGGTTTTCCGGGCCAGTGCCAGGACTTGTTTCGGCGTTCCGTGAGGAAGATCGAAGCCCGCCCGCGAAGGCTGTGGAACAGGACGGTCCGGACGAGACGAAAAGCCCTCATGGGGACGATGCTGGTGCGGAAGCCGCGGGCCCTTCAAGGGGCGACGTGACGCGAACGTTCGGGGTAGCCTCTCGTCTCAGGCCCGAATGCTAAGTGATTTCAAGGCGGATGCGTTTTGGCGAACGACGGGCCACGAGCCCATGGACTTCACCCCCTCGCACTGCATCAGCAGCATCGAGGAAACCGTCGCGCTGATCCCAGCCACGAAGCATGACTGCTGGCCCAGGCCGCGCTGAAGGACTGATCGACCCGAGGGATGAGACATGCAAGCCAACCGATCGCAAGACCTGGCGCGTACGACTTTCCAGCTACTCGCCCTTGGTGCACTGATCGCTACAAGCTTCTGGATCGTGCGGCCGTTCCTGGTCGCGTTGGTCTGGGCCACCATGATCGTCGTCGCTACCTGGCCGCTCTTGCTGCACGCACAGGCGTGGCTGGGCGGCAGGCGCTCCCTTGCCGTTGCTGTGATGACGATCGCGTTGCTGCTGATTCTGCTGGTGCCGCTCTACTTCGGCGTCGAGACCATCGTGGTAAACGGCAAGCAGGTGGCGGATTGGTCGAAATCGCTGGCGACGCTTACGCTGCCGCAGCCCCCGGCGTGGATTGAGACGCTCCCGGTCGTCGGCGCGAAGCTGGCGGGGCGTTGGCGCCAGCTCACGGCGGGTGGTCCGGACGAGCTCTCGACGCGTCTCTCGCCCTACGTCCGCACCATCGTGCTCTGGTTCGTAGGCCAGGTCGGGAGTATCGGGTTGCTGGTTGTCCAGTTCCTGCTCACCGTGATCATCGCGGCGATCCTCTATGCAAACGGCGAGACGGTGGCCCGCGGTACCGACCGTTTCGCCCGGCGCCTGGCGGGGCCGCAAGGCGAAAACGGCGTGCACCTTGCGGCACAAGCGATTCGCGGCGTGGCACTGGGTGTCGTGGTCACGGCCATTCTCCAGTCGAGCCTTGCCGGCATCGGGCTCGCGATTGCCGGCGTGCCCTTCGCAACCATACTGACCGTGCTGATGTTCATCCTGGCGGTCGCGCAGATCGGCCCCGCGCCCGTGCTGATCGGGGCGGTGATCTGGGTCTACTCGCGTAGCGGCGCCGTGTGGGGGACCGGGTTCCTCGTCTGGGCGATCTTCTGCGGCACCTTCGACAGCTTCCTGCGCCCCGTGTTGATCAAGCGGGGCGCCGACCTGCCGTTGCTGCTGATCTTCGCAGGCGTGTTGGGTGGACTCATCGCCTTCGGCGTCATCGGGCTCTTCATTGGGCCTGCGGTGCTTGCGGTGGCGTATACGCTGCTTGTCGACTGGGTGTCCGAGGGCGATGCATCTGCTGAACGGGGCCCGCCGCCGTCGGCAAATGCCGACGTAAAGGAGTGACCGACGGCAGCGATGACGCCCTCGACCCGCGAGCCCAGGTCATGGATCGAGCGCCCGGTGTTCACGGCGTAGCCGCTCTTTCTGACGGACCTGAGCCGGTTCCGCCCCAGCCGAGGTCCTCTTCGTTTCGGGCGGGCCGAGAGAAGTCCCAGCACAGGAGCACTTCCCATTCGGGGATGCGCGCCATGACCTCGAGAAACGGCGGCTCCTCTGCTGCGAGCCCCCGGAGATCCCCGCTTCTTGCACCACGAATCTTCGGCGACGACTCGCATGGACGAACGCCGCAGGGGCCGAACTAGAGCGCGATCCCTGAACACTCTTGGACCGGCGATTTGCACAGCCGACGACGGGTCCTAGCTCCACCTCTCCTCCACTTTCGCCGTGACAAGCAAAGTCCAGGCAACGACGGCGAGTCCCTCTCCTTTTGACCCCTTTTTCACGGCAGGTTCGTCGTGTGATTCCCATCACGCGCAGAGGAGGGCCTAATCGCGAGTTTCCTTCCTGAGCAACCGGAGCGTCCGGCCGGGTCGACAGCTTCGCGACCGGGAACGCGGGCAGGGAAACCGCTTTGGGGGGGGCGGAGATCATGTGGCGCCGCACTCTTCAAGCGACGCTCCGAGCGCTGATTGCGCTCGCGATCTCCCTTGCATGCGGTGCCGCCAGCGCGGTGAACGTGGTCGGCTCGACGACCGCGAACCTCTCCTGGACTGCGGCCTCCGGCCCGGTCGCAGGCTACGGCGTCTTCATCGCGCTCAACGGCGCTCCCTATCCGGCGAGCCCGAACTTCACGACGACCAGCACTAGCGGCCAGGTGACCGGGGCCTACGGGGATTCATTCACCGTGAAGGTCGCCGCCTACACGGCGTCGGGTACCTATGGACCCTTCTCTCCGGATTCCTCCGTGATCCAGTTCGTTCCGCTCGGGCCCGGGATTGCACTTTCCACGACCGGCCTTAGCGCGACGACGCAGGCCGGCTCGAATCCGCAGAGCGGGAGCTTTCTTATCCAGAGCTCTGGCGGTGGAGCGCTTAGCTACAGCATCACCACGGACAAGAGCTGGGTCTCCGTATCACCCGCTTCGGGCAGCAGCACATCGAGCAGTGGGGCTAACACGATCACCGTGAACTTCTCGACGGCGGGTCTTGCTCCGGGCACCTACACCGCAACGATTACGGTTTCCGGCAACGGGCTCATGCAAACGATTCCGGTATCGGTCACCGTGGCCTCCGCCACGACCCCGAACCTCCTGGTCGGCTTCGGCACGGGCTCAGGCGGCGTGCTCTCGGTGGTCGGTCAGGGCTTCCCGTTCTCGGTGATGAGTTCCATGACCCGGGCCTGGGCTGGCTACAACAGCTCGGGGGGCGAGACTCGACCGGCGGCTTGCGATTTGTACGGCGATGGCCGGCACGAGTTTGTGGTGGGCTTTGGCCAGGGCGGCGGCGGCTGGCTCGAAGTGCTCGACAGCGCCGACCGAGGCTTTGCGCACCTGGCCTGGATCCAGGTGAAATACCCTTCCTACAACGCCAGCAATGGCGAGACCTTCCCGGCCTGCGGCGACATCGATGGCGATGGGCGCGACGAGATCGTGGTCGGCCTCGGTACAGGCGGCGGCGGCTGGTTCGAGATCTTCGACGATGCCACGACGGCTTACGCCCCGCTGCCCTGGCTGCAGGTCCAATGGCCGGACTATGACCTGAGCAACGGGGCCACCCATCCCGCGGTAGGCGACTTCGACGGGGATGGGATGGCGGAGATCGCCGTGGGTCTTGGCACGGGAGGCTTCGGCTACATCCAGGTCTTCGATGACGAGGCCCACGGTTTTGCTCCAATGACCGAGGTCTCCCACGGCTGGATCGCGCCCTCCTCGCCGGGCTACGACCTCGCCAACGGCGACAGCTATCTCGCGGCCTGCGACCTCGACGGAGACGGCAAGGCCGAGCTCGTGGTGGGCCTTGGCACGGGCAGCAGCGGCGGGGTCCAGATCCTCGACGACGCGACGACTGGGTTCGCCCCGCGATCCGGCCCAGGCGGCAGCTGGATCCAAACCAACTGGGGCGGCTACAACGCCAGCAACGGCACCACCCATCCGAGCTGTGGGGACGTCAACGGCGATGGCAAGCCCGACATCGTGCTCGGCCTCGGGGACGGCGGCTACGGCTGGATGCAAATCTTCGAGAACACCTCGAGCGGCTTCGTCCCGATGGCGAACACGCTCCAAGGCGGCGGCTGGATTCTTGTTGGACCCGCGTCGGGCCTGCCGGGTGCGGCAGGCGCGACCTGGCCGGGACTCGTTCACTGACAGCCCTCTCCTGCGGGGTAGGAGGCGTTTCGACCAGGCGCGGCGCCTGGACCGACGCAGGGCAAGCGTAGATTTCGCGACCTTCCTCGTGCCACTGCCGCCGCTCCTTTGTCTTCCTGAGCAGAGCGATCTGCTGGCGAAGGAAGACGTTCTCGAGAACGAGGTCCGGGTGCGACGGCCAAGCGCCCGCTGTGGAACAGTGTCGTCATGGACGAGAGGAAGGGCCTCCATGGGAGGCGATGCTGAGGCCAGGACCCTGGCGATGGTGGCAGGGACGATTGCCGGATGATCGCTATTTCTCGTTTCTCGTTTAGGCGTATGCTTGGTCCGATGAGCTGTGGAGCGTGCGGCCACGTGAACCGCGCAGAGGCGCGTTTCTGCGAGGAGTGCGGCGCTCCGCTCGCCCGGCTCTGCGCTCGTTGCGGCGTTGAGCTGCGCGCCGTGGCGCGCTTCTGCGACGCGTGCGGACATGCCACGTCAGTCTCGACCTCGGCAAGCGACGCCGCCGTGCCTCAAAGCTATACCCCCCCCCACCTTGCACAGCGCATCCTTCGGCAGCGCTCGTCGCTTGAAGGCGAGCGCAAGCACGTGGCCGTGCTCTTCGCCGACGTAATCGGCTTCACTCCGATCTCCGAACGCACCGACCCCGAGCAGATGCATGCGATTATGGACCGATTCTTCGATGTGCTGCTTGCCGAGGTTCACCGTTTCGAGGGAACGGTGAACCAGTTCACGGGCGACGGGATCATGGCTCTTTTCGGCGCTCCGCTCGCTCTCGAGGACGCCCCGCGATGTGCAGTGATGGCGGCCCTGGCGATGCAGCAAGGGGTAGAAAGGCTGCGGCAGGAGCTTCTCGCGTCCACGGGTCTTGATTTCCGAATGCGCGTGGGCGTCCATACCGGGCTCGTCGTTGTCGGGAAGATCGGCAACGACCTGCGGATGGACTATACCGCCGTCGGTGACACGACGAACCTCGCGGCTCGACTCCAGGCGCTCGCGCCGGCGGGTTCGATCCTCATCTCCGAGGCCACCCACCGCCTCGTGGCCGGTTATTTTGACGCGCGCGACTGCGGCGAACTGGCGGTCAAGGGCCGGTCGGCTCCGGTGCGGGCGTTCGAGGTGCTTGCCGACCGTGCCGAGCGCCGGCGCATTGACGTTCTTACCGATGTGGGCCTGACGCCCCTTGCGGGGCGCGAACGCGAGCTTGCGGCGCTGCGCGAGGCTTTCGAGGCGGCATCCGCCGGTCAAGGCCAGGTCGTCTTCCTAGTTGGTGATGCGGGGATCGGGAAGTCGCGCCTGCTCTTCGAGTTCCGTCGTGGGCTCGAGGACCGGCCCCATCTGTGGTTCGAGGGCCGCTGTGCCTCGTACGGGAAGGCGACAGCCTTCCTGCCGATCATCGACGGGCTGCGCCGCTACTTTCGGATCGACGACCGCGACGATGAGGCTGCGGCTGCCCGCAAGATCGAGGAGGGGATTGGCGCCCTCGGCGGGAACCTCGAGTGGACACTGCCCTTCGTTCGGCAGCTTCTCGCGCTCCCGACAGGCGACGAGGCCGCGGCGGCTCTCGACGCCGCGAGTCGACGCGCGCAGACCTTCGGCGCCTTGAAAGCGATCACGCTGCAAGCCGCCCAGCTGCGCCCGCTCGTGCTGGTGATCGAGGACCTGCACTGGATCGACCCGGCATCGGAAGAGTTCTTGGCGTTTCTCGGGGACGCGATACCCGCGACGTCCGCGCTCCTCGTTTGCTCCCACCGCCCTGGCTACCGGCACCCCTTCGGAGACCGCAGCTACCACGTCCGTGTGACCCTGCGGCCACTCTCATCGACTGAGATGTCGGGAATGACAACGGCGCTGCTCGGCGGGGTTGACCTTCCGGACGCCGTGCGCGATCTCGTCGAACGCAAGGCCGAGGGCAACCCCTTTTTCGTCGAGGAAGTGACAAAGTCACTGCTCGAACAGGGCGCGCTTCGCACCGAGGCCGGCCACCTCGTACTGGCGCAAGCGCTCCAAGAACTCGCCGTGCCCGATACGATTCAAGGCGTCCTTGCCGCGCGTATCGACCGACTCCCCGACGCGCCGAAGCGTGCCATGCAAATCGCCTCCGTGATCGGACGCGAGTTCGCCCTCCGCCTGCTCGAGCGCATCGTCGAGACCGGCAAGGGGGTGCGTGGCCAGCTTGAGGAGTTGCGGGCGCTCGAGCTGATCTATGAGAAGGCGATGCACCCCGAGCTCGCATACATGTTCAAGCACGCTCTCACGCACGATGTCGCTTACGACAGCATCCTCATCGACCGGCGGAAGTTCTTGCACCGCACCATCGGCCACGCGATCGAGGAGCTGTATGCCGACCGCCTCGCAGAGCATTTCGAGACCCTCGCTCTTCACTATGAGCGCGGAGAGGACTGGGAGCTAGCGCTCATGTATCACGAGCTCGCCGCCGAGAAGGCGGAAGCGAGCTACGCGACGCACGCGGTCGTTCACCACTGCCGGCATGCGCTGGCGATCACCGAGCGCTTGGGCACCGCCATCGACGACGAGCGCCGACGCCGGCTTGAAGACAAGTGCGGTCTTGCGCACTTCTACTTGAGTGAGTTTCACGATTCGGCCGACGCCTACCGGCGCGCGGCGAGTCTGAGTCGTGATCCCGGGCTCCAAGCGAAGCATCTTGCACTCTCAGGTCACAGCGACACGTGGGGTCATCGCTACGAATCAGCACGTACCTCGCTCAACACTGCGCTCGCGATTGCTCGGCGGGATGGAATCCGGGGAGTCGAGGCACTTGCCCTATGCATGAACGGCTTCTACAAGAGTGCCGTCGAGGGAGAGATCGACGGCTACGAAGAACACGCGCTTCGTGCGCTTGCGCTCGCCAGGGAGGCTGACAGCGAGGAGACCGCCGCGCTGGCGAACTTTATGCTGTGCGAGATCGCAGAGTGGACAGGGAATTACCAGCGGTCCATCGCTTTCGGCACCGAGGCAATCGAGGCGGCGCGGCGGCCGCGTCTCGCGCACGTCCTGGTGTGGTCCATGTGGTTTATGGGCAAGGCAGCCTGTTGCTTGGGGGACTACACGCGCGCTCTCAACTGGCTAGGAGAGGCGCACTCGATCACTGAGCGGATCGGTGATCGCGCGTGGCGGACGCGGCTCCTCAACACCCTGGGCTGGTGTTACGCGGAGCTTGGGGACGATGCCCGGGCTCGCGAGTACAACGGACGTGCCTGCGTGATCGCGCGCGAGCTCGGCGATCCGGAGATCATCACGAACGGGGAGATCAATCTAGCAATCAACGACCTGGCCCTCGGCGAGCCCGAGCGCGCCGCTGACGCACTTGAGAGGCTGCACGAGGAGGTGGAGACCCGCGAGGATCCCTGGATGCGATGGCGCTACGTGCTGCACATCGCCCACGGGCTCGGGCGTGTAGCCCTCACACGGAGGGACCCCGAGCGTGCTCTCGCGCACGCCGAGCGCGAACTCGCGGGGGCGCTTAGCCACCGCGCTCCGAAAATGGAAGCGCGTGCCTTCAACCTACGCGGCGCGGCGCTCCTCCTCGAGGACCGGCGCGACGAAGCCGAGACGGCGCTCGTGCGAGCGATTGCGGTGGCAGATCGAATCGCGTATCCACGCGCGTCCTGGAGTGCTCTCGGCCTGCTCGCCGAACTCGAGCGTCGCAGAGGCCACAGCGATCTTGCTCTGGCACACACCGCGCGGGCGCAGGTCCTGCGCGACCTCGTGGCAGCATCGTTGCCGGACGCGGGGCTTCGCCGGAGGCTATGGGCAGCATCCGACCTCGTGCCTTGAGCCTCTCCCGCGCCAAGGCTGTGCCTACGGGCCATCAAGCGCATGTCCGCCGCGAGGAAACCGCGGCGTTCGCAGCCGGTGCGGAGGCGCAGCTCGCCGGAAGTCTCGCGGTCTGTCTCGTCGGTGCGGATATCATCGATGTTCTTGGCAGACCGGGTTGCGCCGCGCCGACAATGCCCCCTGCCCTCGCGGCCTTTCGCGCCGCGCTTCACACCGTTCTCTGGCCCCCGAGCGGCGGTCCATGCAGAGGTCCTGGCCTTCGCCACCTGCTCCTCGTCGGTGACGGATACGCTTTAAGGACAGCCTCCACACTTGCGACTTAAGTCCTCGTCAGAGCGCGGCTTTTTATGGGGCGAAACGGCAGGACCGTGTCGATCGGGAGGCTAAGGAAAACGGCTCCCCGAAGAGGACCACTAGACCCCTACCAGCGTTCGAGCGGCACAGGAGCGTCCTTCTCCGGGGCGAGATGGCAGCGCTGTTTCGTGCAATCGTGGACGCACTCCAAGGGCACTCGTTCTCACACGGGCCACGGTCCGAGCAGAAGCATGGACAGAGCGAGGGTCGCGGCGTAGATCGGGAAGCCGATGGCACAGACGGCGACGGCGCGAAGGGTACCCGAATAGTCGAGCGCCTGGCGGACCGCGACGACCATGGTGATGAGCATCCAGACCGTGCATGCGAGGAACACCGCGCCGGCGATCGGCGAAATGAGTGCGAGGATTCGCAGCACACCCGGAGCGCTCGAGAAGCCAATGGTGCGTAAGAGCTCGCCTGGATCGGACTGCGTCTCAGGTCCGGGAAGGAGGCGGGTGCCGATCAGGTACGCGACGTACGCCCAGATCCACCAACCGGCCAGCGCCGCGAACGTGTAGCCGAGGATCGCCAATACGCCGTGGTGCTCGATTCCGCCGATTCCCGCCGCAACAGCCGAGAGGACGACCACAAAACAAGCCTGGCCAGTGGCGCCGCGGTCCGCTTCGACCTCTTCGTACAGCTCCGCATCGAGGAGCGCTGCACGCAGCATGCGCCGCCAAATGCTAGGCACGATGGGAAAGTGCTTTCCGGTCCATCAAGGCCGATACCTTCCGTCGGAATCGATCCATCGCCGACAACGGTCTAGCGTCTGCGGAAGGTTCTTCCGCGTCGCGATCCCTTGAAAAAAAGCCGGCAAAGCGAGGCCGACGTCGACTCGGGTACCGAACCGGCCGAGCGTGTGGACGTCGTCGACCTCCTCCAATTCCCAGAATCCATCTGTCACGCGGAGATCGTTAGGAAATCGGGGATCGAGTCCCCACGAGATCCTTCCCGCTGAAACATCCCACTGATAGCGGAGCCAGTATGAGATCTGAATCAGCACGATCCTCATTTCCTGCACGTCGACTTCGCCGTTGGAGAAACGCTCGACAGTCTCGACCTTTTCGAGGTCGGGGCGGTACTCGGTCTGGCGCGCAGTCTGCAGGAGGAGCTGGATCACACGGCTCCGGGGCTTCGCAAAGAGCACGAGCGCGCGCACCTGGGTGGGACCGCTCCGATCGCTAGGTTCCGAGCCCGAGAGCAGGACCACCTTCTCGTCAAAAAGCCGTTGAACAAGCTCGGGCGGCTCTCCTGCGAGCGCACGCTGGACGGCCGCCGTCAGAGTTTCGTCGCCTCGCGCGATCCCGGCAAACACCCCCAACGCGAGCACACCGAGCAAGATCTCGCGCCGGCAATCGCGCGGGCACTCCCTTCTGCAGCGGGCAGGCCGAGCTGGTAGCGCGGGGTTCTGGACCGGAATGCGCCGACGAGTCATCTGTAGGCGGGGATTCATCCTCGCCGGGGAGGACCTCCACCTTCTGAGCCCGAGGCTCAGGCTGTCATTGTACCGTAGCCCGGTCGCGTGAATCGCCAACGCTGCTCGCCCCCACCAATGTCTTCTGATGGCCGAACCGGACCCGATCGAACTGGAGCACGTCGAGCACTTCTGCGGCGAGGGGGCGCTGCGCCGCCAGGTCCTCTTCGACGTCACCGTCCACGTGCGCGCTGGAGAGGTCGTAATCGTGAACGGCCCGTCGGGCTCCGGCAAGACGACGCTCCTGACGCTGATCGGAGCGCTGCGGTCCGCGCAAAAGGGGAGCGTCCGGATCCTCGGCGAGGAGCTGAGGGACGCCGGTCAGCGCGTCCTCCGAAGCGCGCGCCGGCAGATCGGCTACGCCTTCCAGTCACACAACCTGCTCGGTGCGTTGACGGCGTCACAGAACGTGCAGACCTCCCTCCTTCTCGAGCGGGGCTGCACGTCCGCGACGTCGCAGCGGCGGGCGCGGGACATGCTCGCGGCGGTCGGCCTGGGTGCTCGGGTGGACGACTATCCCGAGCAGCTCTCGGGAGGCCAACGCCAGCGCGTGGCGATCGCTCGGGCGCTCGCGCGCCGACCGAAGCTCATCCTCGCCGACGAGCTGACCGCGTCGCTCGACCGCGAGTCCGGGCGGGAGATGGTCGACCTGATGCATCGGCTCGTGAAGCAGCAGGGTGTGAGCGTCGTGCTCGTGACGCACGATCATCGTATCCTCGACATTGCTGATCGCGTCGTCCACCTGGAAGACGGGCGGCTCACTTCGTTCACCGAAGGCGTTGCGGCGAGTACGCGCTTGCTTATGGGCATACTCGCGCAAAGCCACCGGAAGGGAGACCTCCAGCGCCGCCTCATGGAGCTGCCGGCGGAGGGCTTCCGCGCGCTCCTCGAACGGGCCACGCGGCAGTCGCGCCAATTCCTCGAAGTGACAAGCCTGGCGGAGAGCGACCGCCTTCGAGAGCATGCTCGAGGAAGCGCCTGCCGCGTTCACGTTCCGCTTCGGTCGGCTAATGCACGTGTAGCGCGCCTCGCTCTTCCTCGTTGACGCGGAACGCCAGCAGCTCTGGTTGAAGGTCGCGCAGGAGGAAGGCGGGAAGCCACTGCATGTGCGGATGCCGCTCGGTCGCGGGATCGCGAGCGAAGTCGCCGCGACGGGCAAGCCGCTTCGGGTCTCCGACGCCTACTCCCACCCGCTCTTCAACGCGGAGGTGGACCGTGGGAGCGGTTTCGCACCCGCAGCATTCTGTGCGTGCCCGTTCTCGATCGCCAGGGAGCCGTGTTCGCCGTTGCACAGCTGCTGAACCGCCGCGACGGAGAGCCCTTCGACGAGGTGGATGAACGCCGATTTGTCGAGTTCACAAGCTCAATCGGCGTCGTCCTGGAGAGCCGGGGGGAAATGGAGCGACGGCGTCGACGCTGAGGCTTTCGCTTCCGGAACCTGGTTGACGCCGTAATCATTGATGTCTTCCCGACGCTCGGCGGGCCGGGTCTGCATCGCCGATGCCTTTCCTTTTCAACCGGGGGGAGCCAGGACTAAGGCGCCGGTATCTCCTCGGTGCGGACCAGGAAGCTCCTCAGAACGTTGGGTCCGAACGTCGTGGCAATCGCGACGTCAGACGCGTCGCGGCCGCGCGCAATGAGGACGCGCCCGATGCGGGGAACGTTGTTGCGGGGGTCGAACGTGTACCAGTGGCCCCCGAGGTACGCGTCGAACCAGGCCGCAAAATCCATTGGATCCGGTTCCGGCGGCACACCGATGTCACCCAGATATCCAGTGCAATAGCGAGCCGGTATGTTCATGCAGCGACAAAAGGCTACGGCGAGATGGGCGTAGTCGCGGCACACCCCGGTGCGCTCATTGTAAGCCTCCAATGCCGTTTTCGTACGGCGCGCGAACTGGTAACCGAACGTGATGTGCCGGTGCACGAAATCGCAGATGGCCTGCACGCGCGCCCAGCCGGTCTCCGTTTCCCCGAACAAGCGCCACGCCTCGTCGGACAGCCGATCGGTTTCGCAATAGCGGCTGCCGAGCAGGTAGATCAGCGTTTCCTCCGGCAGATCCTGGACGGCGACCTGTTGCGCACCCGGTGCCAGTTGCTCCGGCAGGCCGGAGTCACGAACGATGCCGTCCGCAAAGATGCGGATGCTGCCAGGCGGTGCGACGATCCGGCTGCACCAGTTGCCGAAGCCATCGCGATACGCAACGAGCGGCACGGCCGGATCAGTCAATATGTGATCCGGAACCACGACATCGGCCACCCGGGAATAATGGACGTTGAGTATCAGGATCATCGGGGTCGGCTGCGGGCACTCGTAGACCATGTCATAGCCGATACGGATCTTCACGCGAGGCTCCGGGTCGCGGCGACTCTATTGGAAGTGCGCGCCGGATGCGCGCCATCAACGCAGTGCCGCCTGCAACGTCGTGATGACGGCGTGGCGCAATTGCCGCCACTGCCGCGCCCCCGCATGCACAAGCGCCTGGTTGAGCTCGATCTCCATCCCGACATAACGCCCTGGCGAAAAGCGGCGGCGCAGAAAGGACGTCAGCCCGTCGTTCCTTCCGGCGTATGGATAATTCCTACGCACGAGCAACTCTGGTGCCTGTTCGGCGAACGCGTTCTTCCAGCGGGTCGCAAGCGCCACTTCTCCAGACCGCGCGGGGTCGTACAGCAACCCGACATCGGCGGTTCGCACCCGGCCGTCCAGCACGGGCGTGAAGCTGTGCGACGAGAGATGAAGCACACGATGCCCGGCTGCCACCCCTTCGGCCACGAGCGCCGCCACCCGCCCGCGGTAAGGCGCGTAGTGGCGCAGGACGAGGCTCTGCTTTTCTGCCGACGGGAGGGTGCGGGTCAGATCCGACCACGCGTGTCGATTGGACAGCGAACGATTGAGATCGATCAGCAGGCGGCTCACTCTCGATACCACCAGCGGTGCGCGCAGTACCACGGCAAGATCGCGAGCCATGATGAGCGCGCCAGCATCGTAGGCGCGGTGCGTGCGGAGGACGGCATGCCATCCGCGAAAGAGGTCGGCGTATTCCACAGGGATCCTGTTGCCGCCATGCTCGCAGGTTACCATGATGTAGTCGCGCACGATCCTCCTCGGGCATCGCGGCGAAGGCAGACTCACCAGACGAGCGGGGAGTTCCCCGCTGTCGCGTGCCTTCGCTCCAGCTTCATTGCGGCGACGTGGAATACGGGTCGCCCTCATTAAAGCGGCGGCATTCCAGGCCGTCGCGTTCGCAGCAGAGAAGGCCAATCGCCATGCTGATCGAACGCAGGGTCGATTCGAATGAAACGAGAATGCACTGCGCGGCGTCCGCGAGCTTCCTCGAGCCCATGATCACGGGGTCGATGAGCGCCTTCCCGCATTTCGCTTCGCCTTTCGGGATGCAAGGCGTTTCCAGGCCGGTCTCGATGAAATTACCCTCGGCGTAGACGCAAAAGAGGCGAGGCGCTTCGCCGCGGGCTTGCCCGTCCAGGATAGAGAAAGAGGTGAAGCCTACCTCGCTCTCTGCCAGGGAGGCACCATCGCGTCGTTCGGTTTCGCGCATCGCGTTCGAGACGAGATTGGCGGTGTCAAAACCACAGCGACGCTTGGTTGTCAGGATCTTCAGCGCGCGGGGTCAACATGTTGACAATCGCCGTCACCGATCGGTGGGTCAGGGATGGGTGCTCGGACGTAGGCCCACCCGCTTGGGGGGTCTTGGAGCCCGCGCCTGCGGGACTGCGCTCATGCGGGGCGGCCGATCCGCTCGCAGGAATTCTTCGATTTCGTCGATGCGCGCATCGGCATCGCGGTAGCCGATATCGATCAGCGCACGCGTGTAGGCCCGGTCGAAGAGGAGGTAGCTCATCAAATCCGCACTCTGTGCGTCAGGCGTGCCCAGACCATCGAGGATATACCGCACGAGACGAGGCATCCGGTGGGCGAAACGCTGCGCCACCATCGCAAGGTCCTCGGACGGACTTACCACCAGTGGTGTGACCACCCGCATGGGCTCCCGCACACCGTCGGCACGTGCATGCGCAGCGACCAGTTCGTTCATGCGACGCAGATGATCGAGATCGGCGTCGAGGTGATCAAGGAAGATCGCATTCATGAAGACACCGCAGATCTGCGCGAGCGGAGGGCATGTGGGTGGGGAGGCTGTCAACCCCGCTGGCCCCGAGTCTCCGAGCTCTTCGCGGGCTAGGAGAGTGACCCAAGACTCGTCGTTACGGATAAAATGACAGTCATGGGGGATGAGATCCAGTTCAAAGCGTACGAGCAAGGGCAAGGGCAGCTGCTCCCGGGCTTCGTGGGGGACGCGCTCGACCCTTCGGATCCG
>DATGZK010000048.1:0-138402 GCA_035489755.1 Myxococcota bacterium | reverse complement strand
TCAGCGGCGCATCTTCCATCTAAAGCACCTGCGTCGGCAGCCGATTCGGGCCATCGCCCGCGCCCTGGGCAAGTCCGAAGACGCGGTGAAGGCGAACCTCTACCGGATGCGGCGAGCCCTCGAGCAGGGCGTGCCCGGTCTGGAGAGCGTGATTTCGAACTAGGGCGAAACCCCCAACCGACCCGGCCAGCGCCCAGAAACCTCGGCGCGGCGCGGGTTTCTGTGCCACGTGACCGCACTTCGGGCCACCTAGTTGTCAGGATCTGCCCCGTTGACCTGGGAAGGGACGACGCGAGGAGTCCGCGTTGACCCGTGCTGCTGTTCGCTCTGCCTGCTCGAAAGTTGCCGCTTCCAATCCCCCCGAGTCGCCTTCGGATTCGGCGCTCGTCGCCGGCGTCCGCAACGGGAGCCAAGCGGATTTCAATCGACTCTACGAGCGCTACTTCCAGCGCGTCTACACCTTCGCCTACGTGCGTGTGCGCAATCACGCAGACGCCGAGGAGATCGCGCAGGAGACCTTCACGGCGGTGTTCCGATCCATTGAAGGCTACCGCGGGCAGTCGAGCCTGCTCTCCTGGCTCTACGGCATCGCCAAGAACACGGTGAACAATCACTTACGCCGCGCGAAAGCGCGTGAGAGCTGGCTCGAGCGAGCGGAGCCGAACCTTTGGATCACGCGTGCAACGAACCAGGCGACTCCCGAGGACGAGCTCTCCATGCGCCGCTACGCCGATGCGATTCACCAGCGTCTTGACTCGGTCGCGGAGTGGCAAGTCGAGGTTTTCGTGCTACGGCATCTCGAGGACCTTCCCATTCGCGAGATTGCCCGTCGGATGGCGCGCTCCAACGATGCGATCCGCTCATGTCTCTACCGCGTGAAGCGCCTGCTGGTAGAAGCAGGCGATCCGAACTTCGCGGTCACCATGCCTTGAACGACAACGGGGGGTGGGCGTGAAAGGGTTCCTCCGGGGAGGGAGGAAGTCGACCGAGAAAGCCGAAGCCGATGAGCCGAGCCAGAAGCCGATGCAGGACGTGAACGAAGAGATGAACGCAGAGTTCTCGGACGACGAACTCCAAGAATTTCTCGAAGGTGACAACCTCGACGTGAGGGCGGATCCCGCCTTCAAGGAACGGCTGCGCCGCAAGCTCTGGGAGATCGTGCGCAGCCGCATGGGCGATGATCCGGGGCCCGACGGGATTTGATGCCACGTTGCATCGAGCCAGGCCTCTGACTAGCCTCGCCCTCCCATGAAGCGTGGCGTTGTGCGCAGGGTGCTCCGGCCGAAGATCTTCCCCTGGTACGCCATGGCAGCGGTGCTGATCTGGCACGCCGATCCCACCCCGGCGCGAATCGGCGTCGGCCTTTTGCTTGTGATCGCGGGCGAGGGCCTGCGCTTTTGGAGCGCCGGCCATCTCATCAAGAACCAGCGCCTCACCGTCTCGGGTCCCTACGCACACCTGCGACATCCGCTGTACGCCGGGACGATGCTCCTCGGGGTGGGATTGCTCTGGATGGGGGGCGGCTCGGCAGCTCCTTGGCTTCTTGGGGTGGGCCTCCTCTTCTTCTTCCTCCACTACTTGCCGTACAAGGAGCGAATCGAAAGCGCACGGCTCGAGCGCCGCTACGGAGAGGCGTACCGCCGTTATCGAGTCGCGGTTCCCGCCCTCTTGCCCGCCGTCCGGGCCTGGACCGATCCGGAGGTCGCGCGCTGCGAAGGGTGGAGCGCCGAGCGCGTTCGGGCCAACAACGAGGACGGGGCCGCCCTGGCCGTGGCGGTTGCGGCTGCAGTCGTGCTCCTTCAACCCGTCATCACCGCGGCTGTCCGACGTCTGCTCGCGCCTTGAGCGGCGGCCACCGCGACGCAGGCCGACCCACGGTCCAGCTCTCCCGCGCCGCGATCGCGACTCACGTTTGCAAGGTTCTTGAGCCAGGAACGGGGCGCGACCCGGTCGTCTCGCTCGCCCGTGTGGGAGAGCAGGAGATCGTGATCAAGGACTTCGCGTCGCGGAGCTTCTGGGTACGAAACCTCCTCGGACGGTGGATGATCGCCCGGGAGGCCAAAGCCTACCGCGCCCTCGCGGGTCATCCGTCCGTCCCTGGTTTCTATGGCTGCGTGGATGCACTTGCCCTCGCGCTCGAGTACCGGCCTGGAAGGCGCATGTCTCGCCGCATCTACGGTGCCCTCCCGGCCGGGTTTCTGGGCGAACTTGAGAATGCGATCCGCGAGATGCACGCTCGAGGGGTCGCGCACCTCGATCTGCGCCACAGAACCAACGTGATGGCGGACGCCAATGGGCACCCGGTCTTGATCGACTTCGGCTCGGCGATCTGCCTGCGCCCCGGCGGGCTTGCCGCGCGGATCTTCCTCCCCCTGCTCGCGTACTTTGATCTGCGGGCGCTGCGCAAATGGCAGCTGCGGATGCGGGCCTGACTACACGGCCGTGCGGGGCGGGAGCGGAGGCTGCACTTCCGACGGCGGACGCGGTGCGAGGCGCCCGACGTAGTACCGGAAAGTCTCGAGGGTGAGCCGAGCGTCGGCCAGGGCCCGATGGGGCACAGCGCCGTTGACCAAGCCCGCGGCCGTGGCCGCCTGGCGGAGGGAGAGCGCAGGGACCGTCTCGCCCGCCACGAGCGAAAAGGCGTAGTAGAGGGTCGCCAGATCGATCACGTGATAGTCGAACGGGTAGGGAAGTCCACAGTTTTTGTACGCGCGCTCGATGAACTGGACATCCATGCGCACGTTCTGGCCGGCGGGCACGAGAGTCTTGCCTTTGGGCGCGAGCGCCGCGAGCTCCGAAAGCGCCTGGCGGATCGGAACCGCGTCGACCCAAGCCGCCGCGTCGTAGCCGGAGATCGCCGCGGCTTCCGAGGTAATGCGCTCGGGGCGCGCACGCACCTTCCACTCTCGAACGGCGAGTTCGGCAAGCCGGTAGTCCGTGATGATGGCGGCGATCTCGGTGATGTCGTGAAGCTCGGGGTCAAGGCCGCCGAACTCGCAGTCCATGAAGGCGAACGCGAACTCCGTCACGAGGCGTCCGTCCATTCCGTACGCCGCGCTGCGCCGCTCTCCGTCTCAGGCACAGTTCCGAGTCCTCGCTCGCGAAAGGCAGGGGGGGTCCGACGAGGCGAATCCAAATCCGGTACGCCTACGTAGCCGATCTCCCTTCGCGCTGCCTCCCGCGGAGAAAGCGAAGGAGTCCCGCCACCTGTCTGTGGGCCCCAAATCCCTCGACGCCCAGGGCTCGCCCCGGGTAAAAGTGGCTCCGCGGCCCACCCGCGACGGCTTGCAAAGGCGCCGGAGAGCCAATCTTGGGACCGCCGGCGCCTTTGTGTCATGGCATCACGCTAGAATGCAGCCTTCACCGGCGGCCGCTCTCCGCGGAGCGAGAGAGAGGATCGCTGGGGAAGGTTCGTGGTTCCACGGCGATGCGTCCTGAGAGCCCAGGCGCAGCCGCAAGGAAGGTCTACCATGACGATCGAGTACACGCCGTTCTCGCCCCAGGTTCGGGCGAATCCATACCCCTACTACCGAGCGCTGCGCGATCAGGCGCCGGTCTACCGCATCGAGAGCCTCGGCGCTTACGCCGTCTCCCGTTACGCAGACGTCCACTTCGTGCTGACTCACCCCGAGATCTTCTCCTCCGACGCGATGCGCACCATGTTCGTCTCCGCCAAGCCCGGTGCCGACCCGACCCGCGATCCCGAGATGCTGGCGGGCATGATCTCCCTCGCCCAGGCGCTTCCGTTCACCGCCCACGAGATGATCACGGCACGCAACCTGATCTCGACGGACCCGCCGGAACACGGAGTGATGAGGAAGATCGTGAGCCGGGGCTTTACCCCGCGTCGGATCTCGTCCTATGAGGCTCGCGTGCGCGAAGTGGTGGCCGACTGTATGAGAAAGCTCTACGCGAATGGGGAGTTTGATCTCGTGCGGGACTTTTCGATTCCGGTGCCGACGGTCATCATCGCGGAAATGTTGGGCATCGAGCCCGATCGTCACGAAGACTTCAAGCGATGGTCGGACGTCGTGATCTCGCAGTCGAGCGGGTCGGGGCGCGGAAAGAGTATGACGGAGACCGGCTACATCGAGGTGATTCGAGAGCTTAGTCACTATTTGGTGGCTGTGATTGAGGCACGCAGGGCGAAACCCGCCGAAGATCTCGTGACGACTCTCATCGCGGCCCAAGAAGACGGAGGAGTCCTGACGCCCATGGAGGTCGTCGCCTTCGCGCTCCTCCTGCTCGTGGCGGGAAACGAGACCACCACAAACCTGATTGGAAACGCGGTAAACACGCTGCTGGCGCACCCCGAGCAACTCGAAACGGTGCACCGCCGCCCGGAGATGATCCCTGGGGTCATCGAGGAAACGCTCCGCTACGAGGGGCCGATCCAGTTTCTCTTCCGGCGAACGCGCGAGGAGGTCGTGCTCGCCGGTACAAGGTTACCGCCAAACACATTTGTGATGCCCATCCTGGGCTCGGCCAACCGCGACGAACGGCAGTTTTCGAACCCGGACGTCTTCGACGCCCAGCGCGACACCACGGGTCACGTGGGCTTCGGCCTCGGCGCGCACTACTGCCTGGGTGCGTCGCTCGCCCGCCTGGAAGCGCGAATCGCCCTCGAGGCGCTCGTCAGCGAGTTGCCGAAGCTGCGGCGGCGGAGCTCAGTGATCGAGTACGTCGACTCATTCTTGATTCGCGGACCCCATCACCTGGAGCTTGCCTGGGCCGCGTAGCCGAGGACAAGTGCGGTTAGAGCTCGGCGACCGCGGGGATCACCTCTTTGCCGAAAGTGGCGAGCGAGGTCAGCGCGTCCACATTCGGGAAGTTGAAGATCGCATGCCCGATGCCGAGTCGCCCGAGCTCACGCAACTGCGCCACGAGGTCCTTGGGGCTGTGCTTGGCAAGGTTCGCCGTGCCAAGCGTTGTCTTCTCAATTTCTTCATAGGGGCGCCTTTCCAGCTCGCAGTGGCGCCTTAGGACGTCGAGCTTCTGGCCGAGCGCAGCCGCTCCGACAAACGCGAAGAGGTTGCAGGCATCGGCGTATCGCGCGACGAGGCGGAGTGTCTTCTTCTCGCCCATTCCGCCGATCAGGATCGGCGGGTGTGGGCGTGTGAGCGGGGGTGGGGAGCCGAGGGTCTCGGACAGGTGGTAGTGCGTACCTTCAAACGGCGTGGGCTTGCCCGACCAGAACTGCTTCACGATGCGGAGCGCCTCTTCCAGCCTTTCGAATCTCTCGCGCAGCGCCGGGAACGGGACTCCGAGTCCGTGGTGCTCACGGTCGAACCACGCCGCGCCAATCCCAAGGTAGGCGCGGCCGCCCGAGAGGACATCGAGCGTCGTCACCGTCTTGGCGAGAACACCCGGATGACGATAGGTCACACCGGTCACAAGCGTGCCGAGCTTGACGCGCTCGGTTACGCCCGCGAGGTACGAGAGCGTGGAATAACCTTCGAGCATTTCCTGCTCGGCGGGTCCGACGGGCGGGATCTGGAAGAAGTGGTCCATTACCCAGACGCTGGCGAATCCCGCATCCTCCGCGGTCCGAGCAATCTCGGAGAGCTTTCCGCGGATCGAGGCAGGCGATCCCGCCCAGCTAAAGCTCGGAATCTGGAGTCCAATGCGCATCGGGTCTCCTTCGGAGGGTTGGCCCGTGAAGGCTACAGGACTCCGGAGTCCTCCGTCTTGCAAAATCGTGCCGCAATGGGCGGCACGCACTCGCTCACACGGCAAGCGCGCGCCGCGAGCAGGACGCGGGAGGAAGGCGCGGAGGGTCGCACCTGTGGATTCGGCAGACGCAAGCCCGATTCCAAACCGAAGGCGAGGGTCCTACGAGGAGGTCAGGGAATCGGGCCCGGCACGCTCCGGCCGACCGTTAGGCGCCTCCCGAATCGCGCTTCGAGGGCTGCGGGAAGCGAATCTGACACGACACAAGGGCAGCGCCCGCGAAGACCGCCACGACGCCATAGGTCGCAAGAAGGCGCCACCAAGTGATCCCGTCCAGGTGAACCACGCCCCACACTCCGAGGAGGGCAAGGATCCCGATCCCCACGGTGAGCCAGAGGACGACTCGGCGGATCCAACGAGCCTTCATGCAGAACTCTTCGACTCCCGAACTCGCAGCTTGAGGGCCCGGAGTGCTGCGCTTGAGGGACGGGGTTGCCCCAAAACTCGCGCACTTGCGCAGGCCCTCCCGCGGCTGCAGCACCCGCTCGCCTTCCCAGCGTTGCGGGCGACAAAAAGGGGCGTACTCAATGTGATCGACGAGGCGGCAGCGCATCGTGCGATGGAGGAGGACGAAACGCGACGGCGGGATCCCCGCCCTCGACGAGAATCGGTCGGATGGCTTTCGCAAGCGCCTCGGCGGCCAGCCCGACCGCGCGTGGATTCCAATGGGAATCGTCGCGGAGGTAGAGGTAGGGCGTCTTGTTCAGCCGAAAGACCTCTCGCAGGTCGATCGCGCTGAGCCCCGCCGCCTTTGCTTCCGGAACGAGTACGTCGAAAAGCGTGGGTTGCGCGCACCGCTCGCGTTCGTCCCGGCGAAATAACTCGGGATACACCTCTCCGGAATCTGGTATCGGGGCGTAGACGAGCGTAGCGCCACGCGTCGCGATCATCTCCGCAAATCGCTTCGTGCTCGCGATCGTACTCTCCAACCCTCGCTGCTCCGGAGTGAGAGAACATTTCTGCTCTTGAAGAGGCAGGGCGATGGCAGGCTCGCCGTCGGCGACGATGACGTCCGGGTGGCCGAAGAGGCTATAGGAAATTCCGTTATAGCCGTATCGCATCGTCCGCGAGAGGCCGTTGTCTCGTCCGAGAATTTGATTCACGTGTCGCAGCTCCTGCGCGACCCATTCAAAGGTCCAGCCTGCAGAATCTCTCCGTGGTCGACGGCTAAGAGGCGGGATCTCACGAAACCGCAGTGGCATCACCAGACGATTGACCGGTGCAAACACGACGACACGCGGAGGATGCTCAAAGAATCTGGGATCCGAGAGATAGAACGATGGTGAGTTTGCTGTTTCAGCTGCCAGGCTGTAGACGGGTTCGCCGAGCACTCGCCCGAGTTGAGCGGCAAGCGTCTGGTCGTCGCGAAGGCCAGCGCCGGCGACAAAGCTGTCTCCGAGCAGAACAACGCGAGGTTGCTCGATGCCTTGAGGATTCCGAAAACCATAGCGGTCGGTGCTGAAGAGGCCTGCGCGCGGACGTTGAAGACTGGGGATCCACGCCCGGAATCCGAGATCACCGACTTCGGTCATCTCGACGCTCAGGCTCGGATAGAAGAACTCGCTCTCGGGGTCCTTCAACACCTCCCACGCCCGGAACTCGGGTCGTTCGAAATTGAGCGACCATACGAGCAAGGCCAAATACACGAGGCCAAAGATTCGATTGAACTTGCGTGCGTCGCTCATGCTGACCCTAGAAGCGGAAATAGAGAAATGGTGAACTTGAGAGGCGGCCATACCCGACCAGCAAAGTCAGAATGAACAGGAACGAGATGGCTGCTGGGGTTGCGAACCCTCGACCGATTGCGCCATCGGCGGAGGGCTTGGGCAGCCAGACCAGAGCGAAAAAGCCGGCGGCCGCGAGCGCGGCGCCGGGCGCAACGCTCCCCAAGCCACGAGCCCCGAGGAACATTGCCGAGAGCCAACGTCCGACGAGCGAGACATTGTCGAGTCGGAAGGGAACCCAAAGGACCGTCACGCACAGGAAGACGAAGACTCTCCGCAAAGCATCGGGAATCTCGATGCGGATGCGTCCGGCAAGCGCGCGCTCGACGGCAAGCAGGGTTCCGTGACCGGCCCCCCAGAACACGAAACTCCAGCTCGCGCCGTGCCACAGGCCACCCAGCAACATGGTGAGCATGAGGTTGAGATAGGTGCGAACCCGTCCACGACGGTTGCCGCCGAGCGGTACGTAGAGATAGTCACGAAGCCATGTCGACAACGTGATGTGCCAGCGGCGCCAGAAGTCGGAAAAGGAGACGGACGTATAGGGTGAATTGAAATTGGGCGGAAATTCGAAGCCGAACAGGCGTCCGAGGCCGATCGCCATGTCCGAGTAGCCCGAGAAATCGAAATAGATCTGTCCCGCGTATAGGCACATCGATACCCAAGCGTCGATGAAACCAGGCGAAGCGGCTTGAAAAATGGGATCAGCGGCACGCGCCAGGGTATCTGCGATCAGAAGTTTCTTCGCGAGGCCAAGGACGAAGATCGCGACCCCCGCAGCGAAGCGGTTCTCCTCGAATTTTCGATTCTCCAGCTGAGGCGCAAGGTCCGCATATCGCACGATCGGTCCGGCAATCAGGTGAGGAAAGAGCGTGACGAAGGTTGCGAATGTGATCGGCGATCGAGCGGGATTGACCCGCCGCCGAAATACGTCAATGGTGTAGCCCATCGATAGAAACACGTAGAAGGAGATGCCGATCGGGAACTTTGCCGTCATAAGCGGAACGATCGGACCGAAGATGGATCGCAGGGTCGATGTGGCGAAGGCGATGTATTTGAAATAGCCGAGGAGGCCGAGATTGAGTGTCACAGAAGCGATTACCCAGAACTTCCGCACGCCGGGTCGCTCGGAGGCAGAGATGCGATTTCCTGCGAAGAAGTCGAAGAGCGTGGTCCCGATCAAGATCGGGAGGAATTCTAGGCTTGAGACGCTGTAGAAGAAGAGGCTCGCGGCGAGAAGCCACGCATTGCGCCACCGATTGGGCAGGATCGTGTGGACGAGGAGCGCGATCGGCAAGAAGACGAAGAGGAAGCCGTACTCGAAGAAGAGCATTTCACCCGCCGGTGCATCGCGGGGGCCCCGCAGTCCCCTCTCCGCGACCCCCGAACATCCGATTGCGCACGCCCTGATCTCCCGTCCCCAAGGACCCACGGAGGACATCGGAAAACCGTTGAAACGCTTGAGGGACCGGCGGGTGCGAGCTTTTCCTGCCGCTCGGTGGATGGGCCGTAAGCGACACGCCCCGGTGCGAGGAGCGCTGGCGGGGAGCTGCTCGAGGCGTTCTCGGCCGCGGCCCGATCGAACTCCGCGCCGCGCCGGCCAGCGCGGGCACCGGGCGTCGGGGCCAGGGCACGGGCGGCGTCAGCTCCGGCCGTTTCACGATCTCCCGCGCGAGCGGGCAGCAAGAACCCCAGCGAGGAGCCGTCGAGGAAAACGATTTCCTATTCGGATGGAACGCCCGTTCCGCTCACTCGGTAAACACCAGGTCGGCGTCGCCAGGCCCGAATCGCGTTTCGCGTGGATGCGCGCGGATTTGCGTAGCGAAAAGGGATTGGGGGCCTCCCAGGCACACAACTTGCTGTGCCTGCGGGCCTGGGTTGGGGAGATGGCGGGCCACCGCGTCTCTTCGAGCGCTCCCCACCCATCTTCCCAAAAACGAGATCGACAACGCGACACCTATAACTTCAAGCCCCCTTGGCTTGGGCCGAAGAAGGAGAGGCGGAATCGTGATGCGCCAAGCGAAGGGATTTGCTCTCGCAACGATCGGTATGTCCAGCCCTGCGCTACGAACGCTCAGCTCGGCGGCCTGCGTCGTGATCGCGGCGCTTTGCGGGACCCAGGCGAGCGCGTACACACTCGCTCCCACGGGCCTGCCGAATCAATACGCGAAGTGGGGCAGCTCGAACGTCGCCGGCACCCCGGGCGGCGTCGTGACCTGGGGCTTCGTTGCCGCCGGAACGCCCGGCAGCAGCTTCTGCGGCGATGCTTGCGCCGGGAGCAGCGTCGATGCCTTGCCCAATTTCTACGCCACTCCGGCCGTCAACAACGTCACCACGCCCCTCAGCATCAGCTCGAGCACGTTCCAGAGCGTGGTCGACGCCGCCTTCAGCACGTGGTCGGCGGCGGCGAACATCCAGTTCCAGTACACCGGTATCGACAGTTCGCTCTTGGCGATCAACGATCCCGCGGCCACCGCGCCGATGATCCGGATCGGCCTGTATGACTTCGGCCCGAGCGCGACCGAGGCCGGTGCCGGCTTCAACCCGTCGCCCAGCGGAGCGACTGGCGGCGGTGATATCTTCTTCAACGCCTTGTACGGGTACCAGATGGCGACCGGCCCCGAGGGCTCGGCGCTGCAGATGTTTCCCAACGGCGGCGGCTTAACGATGAACGATCTCCAGGGCCTAGCGCTGCACGAGATCGGGCACGCGATCGGATTCTTGCACTCGGCGGACCCGAATGCGGTGATGTGCGGCTCGCCGCAGATCGGCACCGGAACCTGCTTCGACTACACCCATGTCAGCCACATGCTGTCGCCCGACGACGTGGCTGGCGTACAGTTCCTCTACGGCGTCCCGGTGCCTGAGCCCGGAACCTCGACGCTGCTCGGCGCCTCGCTCGCAGGACTAGCGTTTTCCAGGCGGCGACGGCTGAACTCGAGATCGTGGAAGGCCCGGTACGGGCCTGCTCGGGATGGCAGGAGTGCTGGGCCTCGCGGTGAGTCGCCGCAGAGCAGGCGTTAGCGCGTAGCACTCCTCTCACCGGGCATTGTCGGCCGCGCCGTCCGCGGCCGCCGCGGGCGAGGCGACTCGCCTGGAGAGCGCACCTGTGACTAACGCTGCGCGGCCCTAAGCGTCGCTGCCACGCCTTCGATGGCTCTCGGTCTACTCGAAGATTTCGAAAGATTCTCCGTGCGCGGCGCGCGACACCGGATGCGGTCAGTTTGTCGCCAGCGTGTCGCCAAGAGGAAACGGCGTCGGAGGGCGTCTCGCGACTCCCTGATTTCTTAGGACTCCCGCACACGGATGTGGCGCTCCCAACGGGAGTCCGGACGAGACAAGCCTAAGTAGTTGAAATCCCTTATGCCAGACCCGCTCGAAACTTGTCGCCAAGCGGAAGAGCGCGGTCGAGGCAGGAGCCCTCTCGCCTCTCACGAAGCGCGTGGCGGGAAGTCCCGCGGGGAGAGCCGGCTCGAGGGAGGCCAATAGCGCGATTCCCTCGATCCAGAACCGGTCACGCTACAAACTGTTGGAGTGCTCACAACGGAACAGCGCCGAGCGTTCGCCGAGGATGGGCCTGTCAGCGAGGAACGTGCGGCTGCAAACTCAAAATCTCAATCCTTTTCAAGAAAAAACACCAGTTTTGGCGAGAGACAAAGGCACTCCTCTGGGTTCTCAGGTCGCTGCGCCTGAAGGCGCCTACGGGCTCCAACGCCGGAGCGGTTCCTGCTCCGCGATGCGCGCGAAATCGGCATCGGTCGTGAGGAGCTGCAGTTCATGGCGAATACAGAGCTGGGCCAGGATCGCGTCGATCGTGCCTACCTGCATGCCCCGGCGCCGGGCGCGATTGCGAATCTTCGCGGCTTCAAAGTGGTCGTGACGGTCGGGTGTGACGAACGGAAGAGCAGCGAACCGGGCGACGATCGCTTCCTGCGCGCGAGACCCTTGGAATCCTTGCAAGATCTCCTGATAGACGAGCCCCGTCGTAACAACGAGTTCGCCGTCCGCCAGTGCTCGTTCCAAGGCGCGCACCTCGACGACGTCGGCCGGTGGGTCGCGGCGAAGCGCCCGCGACCAGACGCTTGTGTCCACGAAGAGGCTCAATCGCGCGAGCGTTCCTGCTTGTAGTCGAAGCTTGTGTCCCACTCAAGCTGCCCGAAGAGCTCGAGCAGTCGCCTCTGCTCGCGCCGCGCGATGAACTCTCGGAGCGCGGACGTTACAGCGGCTCGCTTCGTCGACTCCCCGCTCAGTGCGAGAGCGCGCTCGACGAGTTCCGGATCGAGATCGAGATTAGTCGCCATGTGTCGACTCCCACACATATATTCACACAATCGGCCTCGACCCGCCAGCCCTTGAACGGCCCGCTGCCTCTGTTTTCAGAACTCGTCCGCGTTCGAAATGCGCGGCCGGCCGGGGTCTCGCTTCGAGGTCAGGAGCCCCTCCATGGCATGGAGATCCAGCGCGACGTCGTGCTTGGGCAAGAGTCTGATTCTGCTCGCAAGCCCGCAGTATCCTGTCCGACCGGACCGACGGCCCAGCACAGGACCAGCAACCAGATCCAGGCGGACGGGAATTGAGGACACACAGCGCCATGTGCGGCGCGGGGGAGGACGAAGCGGAAGAGATCCAGCTGTGGGTCTTTGCCCGGTCGGAGCCCGTTTCCTCGACGGCTTGCCATCACGGGTAGCTGTGTGCCCCAAACCCCCGAGTGTTTGCCCTACCCGCGAACCACACGGCGGCGGCGCGCATCCTGCGGAGGCTCATGCCTCCGCGTGCTCGTCATTCCACCGCGCTTGCTGCTGGAAGGGCGATCGTTTCGATCCTGGACAGGTCGAGCTTGCGCGATGCGTGGTCGATATCGAAGCCGACCACGTTTCCCTTCTCATCGAGATCGACGACGAGACCTTCGACGATCTCCCGAGTTTCCGTGCCGGGCGTGCTCTTCAACTCGATGTAGAGGCTGTCCGTGTCCGGGTAATAATGCAGCTTCATCGTTCTCCCTCGCGGAACCTACGGTCGAAGAACGCGTTGTGGATCGTCCTTCCATCCTCGAGCGTCACGACCCGCAGAACTCGCGCTTCGACCTCGCCAGCGATCAAAATCCTGCCCCAGTATCGTATCCGTCCGTCCGTCTGGACCTCTCGCCGGATCGGAGCAGCGAGCACATCCTGGCACCACTCGCGTTGGATGTAGGGGCGCTTGCGCAGCACCTGCTCCTCGAAGTAGCGCGTGGTCTTCAAGATTCTGCGTCGGCCCTCGCTTCCCGTCAGGCACGCGGAGAGTACCACGAGGTAGCGCGCAGCTGCTCGATCGGCCCGCCAATCCGCGGCGGGTGCCCACGGAGGGCGCCCTGTGCCCCCTCCAGCTCCACGCGATCCAGAGTTGGATCCTCGGGCGATTGCGTAGGCGGTCCGCGCCTCTCTGGTTTCTCTGTCTGTTCTCAGAACTCGTCCGCGTCATACATCCTGCCGTCGGCTGCGCTTGACCGCTATCTACGCTGCTGGTTGCCAGACGCAGCGATGGTGAAGGCGCCCACAAGGAGAAGTCCGACAACCTTCGCACCGAGCCAGGATCGAGTCTCGAGCGGCGCCTATGCGGCGCGTCTCGCAGCCGAGTGTGAAGTGTTCAGGGTTGCGGTCGACGACCTATTCACGAAGTCGCTGATGCAGATGCCCCGCGTTGAGCACGATCACGCAGGACAGGAAAGCAAATTCAAGCGGACCCGTCTTGAGAGCACACAGCGATCCGCGATCGACGGCTAGGCTACCGGAGGAACGCTTCCAGCAGCGCGACCCTGTCTCGCTTGCCCTCGGTGTAGGCGACGTGCACTTCCGCGCCCGGGGCCAACTGATTGAGCAGCCAGTCGTTTGGGCACCATGCGACCGCCTCGCGCCGTTCACCAGACGGCGTTTGAAAGTCGACGAAGACCTCTGCACCACTGCTGCCAGGCCATCCCGGCCACGACGCCGTCATACGCTTCTTGGCAAAAACCACCGTTGCCGTCACCACCCGGCCCTTGCGAAACAGTCGTCGAGCTCGCAGCGCCTCACGCATCTGCGGCACAAACATAGGCGAGAACATCAGCAGCATGAATACCGGCATTAGCATAAAGAAAGCGAGCGGCGGAGCCGGGTTGCGGCTGTCGTCGCGCAGGACGTTTACCGCAGGATCGCTCGGCAAGAACTGTACCTCGACCGCATCGCCCGCTTTCACTGAGTAGTAAAGCGACCCTTCACACACAGTCGCAGCGCCACGGAATTCGCGGCTCGGTTCGGGTGAAAATGCATAGATCACTCGGTGCCCGCCCGAGCCCCTGCACGCGGACGCATCGGCCGTGGACAGCACACGCCCTTGTGACGTTTTCGCCATGCCCAATGCAAGCCGCATCCCTGGATCGGAGATCAGAATTGACAGGGGGAGGAATGCGGCGAAGGCCACGAACACCAGCGGAAGGAATAGCGCTGACCGCGGTACGGCCGCGGAAAGGCGCAAGCCTGGAAGCGTCTCCGGCCGCCGGGGTGGGTCAGTCGGCACGTGGGCAAGCTGATCTTCGAACATGCAATCACCCATTTTCGTCGACCTCAGGCGCGGGCGGTTGCCGCAGTCAGCGCCGCCTCCACTCCTATTGGTCGTATCCTTTCCACTTATTCAGCAGTTCAGAGGCTCGAGCGATGAAAATCGGGATCTCCTCCTTTTGACAGAGAAGCTTGATGTCTTCCAGGAGTTGTTTTTCCGCACCGGAATAGGCGTCTGGATGAGTCGTCACAATCCAGACTCCGTTTTCTCGTACGTCATTCGTCTGCTTCCGCACAAAGGCGAGAACTTCGTTTGTTGCCTGTAGGACCGGCTGTGCCGCTTCCGGCTGCAAGAGCGGAGAAAAATCAACGGTGAAGCCCCATCTCTTCCCACCCAAATCAGCCACCTGCTTCGGAAGCATGTGCATGGAAATCCCTTGAGAACGTTCGAAATCCGCCGCTGCAACGGATGCACTGCCCAGGACACTCAAACAGGACACTGAAAGCCAACAGAGGACGATGAGGGTTCTCACTAGAGGAGCCCCCCCGGAACCAAGCCAGCACGGTAGGGACCGGCCCACGATTTGCCGTCGCGAGAGATTGCTCCAAGACGTCCTTCCCTAGTTCGCGCGACTCCCTACCTGTCGACGAGCCGATTCCTCGACCTAAGCGTTGGATTGACTGCGAGGGACCATTGCCTACCGGGGTGCTCGGTGGGCTAATGCCCCCATCCCTGGTCGCGTGAGCGGGAACTTCATGTGTTGTCGTGGGGGTTTGGTCCTCACCATGGACATGGCGCGTACGCCGCGGGTGTCGAGAAGGTCTGTGCCAGCTTCTTAAGCGCCTCCAGCGCCGCCAACCCCCCGCCTGAAAGGATGTCCGCGGACTGCGCGGCGCCAAGCAGGGCGACCGCGAGCACCGCCAAGATTCCGATTGATGCGAGAACCACGAGCCAGCCTAGGAGTCGCTCGGATCCGGCTGGGAACCACCGTCGAAGGTCGCGTGCGACAGCGGCGAAGGCTTCGAAGCGGACCGCGGTCGCCGACAGACCGAAGGCCCGTCCAGCTAAGTCGAGCGGCGCTTCGGGCGAGCAAGACGTCGTGGCTGAGCCCCGCTCGAGCCGCAGGCACACGCTGACGATGAAGCGCCATCGGCGTCGAGGGTGTAGTGATCCTCAGGTCAAGTGACTTTGTGACAAACGGTGGGAGCTTGTTCCGAGGTACGAAGAATGGGCGGCTCACTCGGGTGTCCTTCCTCACGCCAGCGGTACACTCAAACTGGGCAACCCCCCGAAGACATGGCCATTCGATGGGAGTCCAACGTGACGCTTCGTCTCGCCGCGTTCCTTGCCCTTGCGCTCATCGTTCCTTCCGGCGCGACCCTGGCAGAGGAACCCCCTCCTGGGACGCATACCGCCCGGGTAGAGAGCTTTTCACCCCAAGGCGTCGCGCGCGGTGTTCGACAGGTAGCTGCTCGCTTCTCGGAGCCGATGGTCGCCCTTGGCGATCCACGCAGCGCCGCGGATCCTTTTGAGATCGACTGCCCCGCGAAGGGTGCCTCGCGCTGGGCGGATGTCCGAAGCTGGGTCTACACGTTCGAGAAGGATCTACCGGCAGGCCTTCGCTGTCGATTCACTCTTCGGCACGAAGCGCGGACACTCACAGGCATCCACCTCTCCGGCAAGCACGTGTTTGCATTCTCCACGGGCGGTCCAGCGGTACTCAAAACTCATCCGTGGGGCGGCAAGGTCGACGAGGATCAACAGTTCGTACTCCAGCTCGACGCCGAGGCCAAGCCAGAGTCTGTGGAGCAGCACGTCTCGTTCACGGTCTCAAATCTGCCCGACCCGGTGGGCGTCCGCATCGTCCAGGGAGCCGACCGAGAGGCGGTCTTGCGCGCGGTTCACACTAGCGGGCGGCGCGGCCACCCGAACAAGGAGGCTTGGAAGGCCGATGACCCGCGCTACGTGGTCCTTGCGGCGCGCCAGCGGTTCACTCCGGGCTCGAAGCTCGTCCTGCACTGGGGTCGGGGCGTCGAGACGACAACCGGTGTCGCCCGGGACAGCGACCAGACCTTTAAGTTCGAAGTGCGGGGGCCGTTCACGGTGCGCCTATCCTGCCAGCGAGAGAACGCGAAGGCCGACTGCATCCCGCTGCTCCCGATCGAGCTCAGCTTCTCCGCGCCGGTCTCCATGGCCGTCGCATCTCGGACTGTGCTGCGGGAGGTTCCAGGCGAGGGCAGCGCCCCGGGCGCAACTCCGCCGCGTAGCTGGTCCGCGATCCGCACGGACAGGAGGGATGGAGATCCGCTCGTGGAGTCGCTGGCATTCCGCGGACCGTTCCCTCCCCACGTCACGCTGCGCGCGGAGCTACCGGAGGGACTCATCGACGACGCGGGACGTGCCCCCGCTGAAGGCACAGGCTCGCTCCTCGAAGTGCGGACAGCCGGATTCCCTCCCTTAGCGAAGTTTGCAGCTCGTTTTGGCCTCGTAGAGGCTGCGAGCCCCGTAGTGCCGGTCACCGTGCGCAACCTCGAGGTGGAGGCGCCGGCACTCGAACCGGGAGCGGTGGCGAGCCGGCTCGCTGTTCGACATCAGCTCGTGTCTAGTCCGGACGCGGCCACAATCCTCAGATGGCTGCAGGTCCTCGATACCGTAGAGCGCGACGGATCGATCTTCGCCGTGATCGGGTCTGCGGCGTCACCCGCCGAAATTGAACTGCCCCGCACCCTCGGAAAGGACGCTTTCGAAGTGGTCGGGATCCCGCTCCATGGCAAGGGTCTCCACATCGTTGAGATCGAGAGCAGAATCCTCGGCGAGTCGCTCTTGGGTCAGCCCAAGCCCCTGTTCGTACCGACCGGGGCACTGGTCACGAATCTCAGCGTGCACTTCAAGTGGGGAAACGAGTCATCGATCGTCTGGGTTACAACGCTTGACCGCGCTGAGCCCGTGCCTGGGGCGCGCGTCACTGTGGCCGATTGCAACGGAACGACGCTTGCGGAAGGGACCGCGGACGTTCAGGGCTTGGTGCGCCTCGAGGGGTTGCCCCAACACGATAAGGAACCGAGTTGCCAGCAGGGGAAGTTCGAAAGCGACTACCTGCGCGGACTCCTGGTGATCGCGGAAACCGACGGCGACCTCGGTATCGTCCATACGAGCTGGAGCGAGGGCATCGAGCCCTGGCGCTTCCGGCTTCCCACGGAGTGGCGCCCGCAGACCATGCGCGCCCACACCGTGTTCGATCGAACGCTCGTGCGGGCGGGCGACACGGTGCACATGAAACACGTACTGCGGAGGTCCGTCCAGGCGGGCTTCGCTCAAGTCCCACCAGCGGAACGGCCGGAGACCGTGCGCATCCTACACGTAGGAAGCGATGAGCACTGGGATCTTCCGCTCAGTTGGAATCCCGATGGCACGGCTCTCACGGATTGGGCGATCCCGAAGGAGGGCAAGCTCGGCGTCTACGAGACTCAGTTTCTGTCTCGCGACAAGGGCTGGCCGCGAGTCGCGGTCTCGGGCTCATTCCGCGTGGAGGAGTTCCGCGTCCCGCTGATGCGGGCCACGCTGCAACCGCCGAAGGAGGCTCTCGTTTCGCCGCGCGAATTCCCTCTCAACGTAGCGGTGCAGTACCTGGCTGGCGGAGGCGCCTCGGCGCTGCCTGTAAAACTACGTACACAGATCCGAAAACACGAGCCGCCTGAGTTCCCCGATTTTCCGAGATTAGCCTTCGCACGCGGTGGTGTAACCGAAGGGATTCGGGCTCGGCGTTTCGGTGAGGCCGACTTGGACTGGGAGCGCGAGTGGGACTGGGGCGAGGGTGGAGAACTCGGCCTCGTTTGGCGGGTGCCGGACGAGCCTGGCGTGATCAAGTCTCCTGTCGCGACGCAGGAGTTCGTCCTTGATCCATCCGGTACACAGCGCGTGACGGTCCACGGCCTTCCCCGCGCCGATGAACCTCTCGAGGTACAGGCCGAGCTCGAGTTCCGCGATCCCAACGGCGAGACGCAGACCGCCTCGCGAAAGATCCCGCTGTGGCCGTCTGCGCGCGTGATTGGACTCGCCACCGGCGGCGCTGGCGCCGTGAAGGATGCAGTACGCCTGCGCGCGGCGGTGCTCGGCCTGGATGGGGACCCAGTCTGGCTTGCGAAGGTAGAGATTGACGCATTTGAACGTCGCGAGTACTCGACACGCAAGCGCATCGTTGGAGGCTTCTACTCCTACGAGTACGTCGAAGAGATCCGGCGGATTGGGCCCTTCTGCTCCGGTCGCACCGATCTCCACGGGACCTTCGAGTGCGAGGGCATACCGCCGCGCAGCGGCGAGCTTGTGTTCGTGGCACGGACGCGGGATCGCGCCGGGCGGCAGAGCCTGACCCGGACAACCGTCTTTGTACCGGGAGCAGATGATTCGTGGTTTGCTCAGAGCGACGACGACCGCATGGAGGTCCTGCCCGCCAAGCAGCGTTACGAGCCCGGGGAAACCGCACGCTTCCAGGTGCGGATGCCGTTCCGCGAGGCCACCGCACTCGTCTCTGTCGAGCGCGAGGGCGTGGCGACGACCTTCGTGACGAAACTCTCAGGCCGCGACCCCGTGGTGAAGGTGCCGGTCGATGGGAGCTTCGCACCCAACGTCTTCGTCTCGGTGCTCGCGGTGCGCGGCCGCGTCGACACGCCGGCGCCGACAGCGCGCGTGGATCTCGCGAAGCCCGCCTATCGCCTCGGCATCGCAGAGATCAAGGTCGGGTGGCGGGAGAGCGAACTCGCCGTGCGCGTTGAGCCGGAGCGCAGCAGCTACCGAGTGCACGAGAAGGCGAATGTGCATGTGGCGGTGCGTACAGCCGCCGGCGGTGCCCCTCCCCCTGGGAGCGAGATCGCGGTGGCTGCAGTGGACGAGGGGCTGCTTGAGCTGATGCCGAACGACAGCTGGAAGCTCCTGGAGGGGATGATGGGCCGACGAATGTACGGCGTGCGTACCTCCACTGCGCAGATGCAGGTCGTGGGCAAGCGCCACTTCGGATTGAAGGCGTTGCCGAGCGGTGGTGGAGGGGGCCAGCGCGCAACCCGCGAGCTCTTCGACACGCTGCTCCTCTGGCGGGGGCGCGTGGCCCTCGACGCGAAGGGCGACGCCGCTTTCGAAATCCCGCTCAACGACTCGCTGACAAGCTTCCGGATCACCGCAATCGCTACAGGTGGCGACGCGCTCTTCGGTACTGGCGGCGCTTCGATCCGCACGACTCAGGATCTCATGATCTTCGCGGGTATACCTTCGTTCGTGCGGGCGGGAGACCGCTTCCGGGCAGGCTTCACCCTTCGGAACACGACGTCTCGCTCGCAGGACGTGAAACTGACCGCGCAGGTCGGAGGCCTCTCGGAGGTGCTCCCCCCGCTCGCACTGAACCTCGGGGCAGGCGAGGCTCAGGAGGCGAGCTGGGACGTCAACGTACCCGTAGCCGCCACCGCACTCAGCTGGGACGTGGGAGTCGTAGGGAGTGGCGGGACTGAGGATCATCTTCGCATTTCCCAGCGTGTGGTACCGGCGGTGCCGCCGCGTGTGCTCCAGGCGACCCTCGCCCAGCTCGTGCCCTCGGAGGCGCTTCCCGTCGAGCGCCCTACGGATGCGCTGCCCGGGGTAGGCGGCATTGAGTTGGCTGTGCGTCCACGGCTTGCAGCTGGGCGTGATGGTATCGAGCGTGCGATGCGCGAGTACCCCTATGACTGCCTCGAGCAGCGGGTCTCCATCGCCGTCGCTCTTCGCGACCCCGATCGTTGGAAGTCGGTGATGGGCGCGCTGCCCTCGTATCTGGATGACGACGGCCTCGCCAAGTTTTTCCCGACGATGCTTCGGGGCAGCGAGGTCATGACTTCTTACCTCCTCTCGATCGCTGAGGAAGCCGCGTTCGAAGTTCCCTCGCCTCTGCGCGACCGCATGCTTTCGGCTCTTGAGCGATTCGTGCAGGGAAAACTCGAGCGGAACTCCGTCCTCCGGGCCGCCGACCTCCCCCTACGCAAGCTCGCAGCGGCAGACGCACTCGCCCGATACGGCCATGCGACGCCTTCGCTCGTGAGTGCGATCCCCGTCGAGGAGATTTCCCTCCTGCCCAACTCCGGGCTCCTCGATTGGGTCTCGATTCTCGAACGGGTACCCGGTATTCCCGGTGGAGAAGCACGCCTCGCGGAGGCCGAGCGCGTCCTGCGCGCGCACCTCGATGTCCAGGGAACGACGCTGGGCTTCGCCACGAGTCGCGGCGGGGTGATCGACTGGCTCCTCGCGACGAAGGACGTGAATGCGAACAAGCTCGTGCTCTCTCGACTTCGGGCGGCATCGTGGCACGACGATGTGCCGCGCCTCATGCGCGGGGCGCTCTCACTCCAGCAGCGAGGTGCATGGGGCACGACGACTGCGAATGCGTGGGGAGTGCTCGCGCTCGAGAAGTTCTCACAGGCCTTCGAGGCGACGCCGGTGGGAGGAGTCACTGTAGCGACGCTCGGGGGAGATACGGAGCGCGTGGATTGGTCCACGTCCCCGGACGGCGGGCCCGTGCACTTCGCATGGCCGGACGCGAGGTCGCGGCTCGTACTGCGCCACGAGGGGGCCGGCGCGCCATGGGCACTTGTCCAGAGTGTGGCGGCGGTTCCGCTTCGAGCGCCGTTTTCGAGCGGCTACCGCATCGAACGCCGGCTCGAACCCGTCACCCAGCGCGTAGCGGGTGTTTGGAGTCGAGGGGACGTTGTCCGCGTCCACCTCGAGGTGGACGCCGAGGCAGACGCAAGCTGGGTCGTTGTAAGCGATCCGATCCCGGCCGGGGCGACGATCCTGGGAAGTGGCCTCGGCGGCGACTCGCTCCTCGCAACGACGGGTGAAAAGACGACGGGGTGGGGGTGGCCGGCCTTCATTGAGCGCGGTCAGCAGGTATACCGCCGCTACTACGAGTTCGTGCCAAAGGGAAATCTCGGCTTCGACTACACGCTGCGGCTCAACCAAGCGGGTCGCCTCGGGCTCCCGCCGACGCGGGTCGAGGCGATGTACTCGCCGGAGCGCTTCGGTGAGCTTCCCGATGAGGCCGTCGAGGTGCAGCCGTGAGGCTGCGAAGGATGGAGCTGATTTTCGCGGGGGGTCTCATCCTCGCTGTCGTTGCGTGCGCGCTGACCACGCTGGGCAATGCGCTGGCTGTCCCACCCTTCGCTGATGTACGGGCTCGCTTCCAGAGCTCCGAGGCGGTCCTTCTCGACAGACACGGCGCCGTGCTCCAGGAGCGGCGCGTTGACGCGCGTGGCCGTCGCCTCCGCTGGGTCACGCTTGTCGACATCTCGCCAGCACTGGTACGCGCCGTGATTGAGGCCGAGGACCGCCGCTTCTGGAGCCACGGCGGAGTCGACCCGCGCGCCATCGCGGCGGCCCTCTGGGATGCCGGGCGCGGCAAGCGCATGCGTGGTGCGAGCACGCTCGCCATGCAGCTCACAGCGCTCCTCGATCCAGCGCTGCGCGGCGGTCGCGATGGGCGCGGATTACTGCAGAAGCTGCGCCAGATACAGGGAGCGCTCGCTCTCGAGCGGCGATGGTCGAAGGATGAGATTCTAGAGGCGTATCTAAACCTGGCGACGTTCCGCGGCGAACTCCAAGGGGTGGAGGCCGCCTCGCGTGGCCTCTTCGATCGAGAACCGGACGGCCTCGGCGACATAGAAGCAGCTCTTCTTGCCGGGCTCCTCCCGGCTCCGAACGCTCCTGTCGACGCGGTCATCGCGCGGGCGTGCCGGCTCGCACTGCGGCTGCGGGCGGTACCGCCGTGTGCGGAGATTGCAGCGAGCGCGGAGGCAGCGCTCCACTCTCTGCCATCGGTGCGCCCGGAGGTTGCCCTCGCGCCGCACGTCGCGACGCGGCTTCTATACAGCTTCGGAGGAGCGGACCCCGCACGCCGGATCGTCTCGACTCTCGATGCCGGTACTCAGCGGCTCGCGATCCGCGTGCTACAGCAGCAAGTCCTCGCGCTCAGGGGGCGCAACGTACGCGACGCGGCAGCCCTCGTCGTGGACAATGCCAGCGGTGATGTGCTCGCCTACGTTGGTGGAAGCGGCGAGCTCTCTACGGCTCCGCTCGTCGATGGCGTACGAGCGCGTCGGCAGGCGGGCTCGACGCTCAAACCCTTCCTCTATGCGCAGGCGCTGGACGCGAGGCTGGTGACGGCCTCCACACGGATAGACGACACGCCCCTTGATGTCGTGACTGCGCTCGGGACCTACCGGCCCGAGAACTACGATCACGGCTTTCGGGGACCCATCCCGGTACGCGAGGCACTCGCGTCGTCGCTAAACGTGCCCGCGGTGCGTGTCCTGCAGCAGGTCGGAGTCGACGCATTGGTGGCGACCTTGCGGCGCCTCGGTGTGATGGGACTGCGCGAACCGGACTTCTACGGCGACTCGCTCGCGCTGGGATCGGCGGATGTCTCGCTCTGGGAGCTGGTGGGTGCCTACCGAGCGCTGGCGAAAGGCGGATTCTACGGAGGATTGCGGCTTACGCCTGCAGATGCGGCCAGGGTGCCGCAGCCCGTCTTCTCGCCAGCCGCAGCGTTCATCGTGAGCGACGTTCTCTCCGACCGGACTGGACGCGCGCTCAGCTTTGGCCTGGAGAGCGTCCTCGCGACGCGTTTCTGGAGCGCAGTCAAGACCGGGACAAGTAAGGACATGCGCGACAATTGGTGCATCGGCTCCTCGCGCCGGTTCACGGTGGGTGTCTGGGTCGGGAACTTTTCGGGCGCGCCGATGTGGGACGTCTCGGGTGTCGATGGCGCCGCACCGGCGTGGCTCGAGATCATGAACGCGCTGCAGGCCGACGCGCCGAGCGACGCGCCCGAGCCTCCCCGGGGCCTCGTGCGCATTGGCCGGGAGTGGTATCTCGCCGGGACGGAGCCGGTGTCCCCCGCCGCCGCAGCGCCGCAGGGCGAACCCGGGCTAGGACGCATCCTCGCGCCAGCCGACGGCACAGTCCTCGCACTCGACCCTGACATTCCCAGCGAACGCGAGCGCGTCCTCGTCCAGGCGGCTCCTGCCGATGCGAAGCTCGCACTCGTCCTCGACGGCCGACGGCTGGGCTCAGCGGCTCGACCGATCCTGTGGGCACCGCGGCGTGGGCGCCACGAGCTTGCGCTTCTCGACGCCGGAGGACGAGCCCTCGAGACGGTGCGGTTTTTTGTCCGCTAAGACAAGACGCGGAGCTCGGCGGGTGCGTCGCTGAAATAGCCCTCCCGCGTGGCTTGCGAGGGGTGCAGTGAGGAAGACGGCCATCATGCTGCTGTTTTGCGCGATTGCCGGTCTGGCCGGCGCAGCAACAGGCGGAGAGCTCGTGCACAACTTTAGACCCAAGCACGGCTGCGTCCCTGACGCTGCGACAGCTATCAAGATTGCTGTCGCGGTGTGGGAGCCGATCTACGGCGAAGCAAAGATTTCGGAGGAGAAGCCGTATCGGGCAGTCTTGCACGATGGAATGAGCGCATCCTGCAGCGGATGCTGGGACACGCGGACCCACGCTCGACCCGCCGCTACGCGCAGCTCGCCGACTCGGCCTTGGTGGAGGTTCTTCGACCGCGCCGCGTGACACCGGACTCGGTTATTTTGTCGCCAGCTTGTCGCCAAGCGGAAATCGCGGAAGAGGGCGTCTCGCAACTGCCTGATTACGCAGGTGGGTGTGGCGCTCCCAACGGGAGTCGAACCCGTGTTTTGGCCTTGAGAGGGCCACGTCCTAGGCCACTAGACGATGGGAGCGAGTCGCTGAACCGGCAGGGCAACCTAGCCACACCCCGCCACCGCTGTCAACGGGAGTGGCAGTGTGCGATAACCTAGAGGACCGATTTGTGCCGTTGGCCCGTAAGGAGAGCCATGGGACGCTGCATGATCTGTGGGAACGAGCGCGAGGAGCGGGAGCTCAAGGGTAGGATCTGTCGCACCTGCAACGCGTCGGTTCGCCGCGAGGCGAGTGGCGAAAAGTTGAAGGAAAAGAAGGCCGCCGACCGTACGATCCGAGCCAGCGGGCAGTCGCCTCCCGACCCCAAGCGCGGCTAGGGTCGCCCCCCCGCGTTCGAAGCGCTCTCCTGCGTCGCCTCGCGCGGCGGGAACATGGGCAAGAGCGGCAAGCCGAGTTCCAAGCGCAGGGTGTTCTCGGCCGAAATTCCGTCCGCGACGGTCACCGCCGCTGCGCGGACGTCCGCGAACGCCAACGCAAGGGCTCGCGGATCGGATCGCTTCGCAGCAAGGCGCACTCGCAGATCCGCGACCCGCGCGCTTGCCGGTAGCAGCTCCTCCGCTTCGACGATCGCTGTTCCCGCCTCGTCCAGGTGCCCAGAAGCGATCGCGTCAGCCGCGAGCTGGAGGATCGGGCGCGCGCGCGCCTCTCGCCCTTCGTGATCCAGATCGGCGTACCTTCGTGCAGCGCGGTCGTCGCCGAGAGCCGCTGCGAGCTCACCCGCGACGGCACTGAGCTGAGGGTTCTCTCGGCCTTCGTCGGTGTCTCGATAGCGCAGCACTTCTGTAAGGAGATCACGGAGGACCGCGCGGTCCGCACGTGCGGCGAGCGCTCGCTCGGCCTCGTAGACCGCAAGCCGCGGAAAGCGTGCCCGATCCTTGCCGATGATCTTCTGGGCCCACGTTGAGGCAAGGGAGGGGTCCACATGATGGTACGCCCGTGCGGCGTCATAGGCGTCCCCCGGATCGTGCGCCCGCGCGTAAGCCTCTGCGAAGGCGTCACCCCCGGCACGGAAATCACGTACGCGAATCGCGAGGTCCTCCCCGAGCGCGCGCAAGGGCTCAGGGCGACCCTGCGAGGCCGCGGCGAGCGCGCGCAATTGAACCAGCGCGGTGGCTCGCGAGTCGCTCCGGCGGAGCCTACCGGCGAGGAGGAGGCTTTGTGACGTCACGGGATCGAGCTTTGCGCCGTGTACGTGCAAAAGGCGCTCGAGTTTCGGCGTGTAGGCCCACTCCGGCTGCTTCTTGAAAAGGTTCAAAAGGGCGCTGGCCACCGCAGCGACATCAATCTCCCCCTCGCTTTCGGGCAAAACGGGAGCCGTGGCGGCGAGGCGTCCTTCGATCTCGGCGAAATCAAACGGGGCTCCGACCCTGAGCCGCGGAATACGCATCTCGACGAAGGCGTTATCGTCGGTATTCGACGCCGCGGGAAGGATGGAGGCAAACGACGCGGTGGGCCCTTCGAAGCGAGCGAGGAGATCCTCGGGTTTCTCGATTCCAAAAAGCCGCAGGAGCGCCCGCAAACCGGGTTCCTCGAGGCGTTCGGCAAGCATCGTAGCGTGGAGCTTGATGGGCCGAAGACCACCGAGCAGGATGAGCGACTCGCGCGGACGACCGGCTCCTGCGTCCACCAGCACGCTGCCAGGGAAGATCCGCTCGAAACTCGTCGCAATCGCGAGGATGGACGCAGAATCTGTTCGGAAGCCATTCACCCAGAGAGCAAACACGCCCGTGTCCGTCAGGTTCGCCCTGGCCAACGCAAAGAATTCTTCCGTGAACAGGTTCGCCGCGCCCGCAAGCCACGGATGGCTCGGCTGTGACGCGATCACGTCGTAGCGCTTCGTGAGGGCGTAGCGCCCCCGCAGCAGCTCGTTTCGCCCGTCGTTCAAGAGCACCGAGATGCGCGGGTCCGAGAGCGGGCTCTCGCGTCCCTCGTAAAGCACCTCGAGGCCCTCGAGCACCTTCGGCTCAAGCTCGGCCACGTCGATCTTCGCAATGGCAGTCGCGCGGAGGGCGTTGAGCGTGTTACCGCCCCCAAGTCCGACGACAAGGGCCCGCTTCGGGGATTCTGCGCCGAGGTAGGGAAGAATCCCGAGAAGCGCCTCCTCGAGCGCAAGATACGGCGGCCCATAGCGAAGCTCGCCCTCAGAAAGACCGTTGTTGTCAAGCATCCGACCATTTGGAGTTTGATGCACGCTCACGACGGAGTTGCGACCTTCGGCGAGGAAGCGAAGCGAGGACTCGATGCGCGAAACATCACTCCAATAAGCCTTTAGCGAATCGCTCTTCACGTTCCGACCGGCAATCGCAGCGCCAACCCTCGCTCCTGGAAAGGTCAATGCGACGATCAGTGCAACCGCGATGGAGGAGGCAAGAGCCCCGATCCGGGCAGGAGCTGGGCCGCCTTGGACGCTGAGCAACGCGATCACTGCAATCCCGACGTCGATGAGGACGAGGGCGTACAGCGTGGCATCGAGGCCGAGGAGCGGAACCGCCCAGAAGCCCACGCAGAGGCTCGAGACGATACTCCCCGCGGTGTTCATGGCGGTCGCAATCCCGATCGCTCGTCCCACGTCGGACGCCTCGCGTGACAAGATGCGGATCAAGATGGGGAACGAGGCGCCAAAGAGGGCGGTCGGCAGAAGCACGAGAGGTGCGGCTACGAGGAGGAGAAGTTGAACGGGATCCCCCCCGCCGATCGCTCTCGTGAGTTGGTGTAGAGCGAATGGAAGGTAGGGCACCGCCAGGATGCCGATGCACACGGTGGCTGCGATTCCCGTGTGAAGCAGCGCAAAGGCGCGCGGGAGGTCGCGGACTCGGTCGACGGAGCGTGCGACCGCCATGCTGCCGAGGGTGATGCCGAGGAGATACACGGAGAGGACGGCCGCGAAACCGTATAAGGTTCCTTCGAGAATGATGCCGAGGACCTTGGACCACACGATCTCATAGCCGATCGCAACGAAACCGGAGATTCCGAACAAGATGAGGAAGATCCTGCGGCCCCCGCTCACCACGGATCTGTCACTCTCAGCCAGAGGTGCCTCTTGGAGGGAGAGATCTTCAGCATCTAGGGTGAAATCATCCCGCGGCGTGGGCGAGCGTGCCTCCGCATCCTCGCCCGTGAACAGTGCAAACGCCCCCACGCACAGGCTCACGGCACCCGCCAGGAAGATCGCCCGCGTGAGCCCGAGCTGCGGTACCAGCCAGAAGCCCGATGCGTAAGCGCCAAGGACTGCCCCGAGCGTATTCGAGGAATAGAGGATGGCGCTCCAGCGGCCTCGAGTTCGGTCCTCTCCGATAAGCCCCCGTGCCACCACCGGGAGGGTGGCGCCGATTGCGATGGTGGGCGGGAGGAGGAGAGCCGCCGCGGCGCAGAGGCGGAGGAGGAGTCCCGCCGCAGGCCCGACCCCTTCGCCGAGGAACGCATAGAGCCTGTCCATTCTTTCGAGCAGGGGGAGTGAGCCGAACGCCCAGAGGCCGACCCCCCCTTCGAGCCAGCCGTAGACGCGAAGCGGGCGGCGAAGCCGGGAAAGGCGGCGTGCCGCCCACAGGTTGCCGAGTGCCATTCCGCCAAAGAAGATGGCAAGCACACTCCCGATGGCTTCCGTGGTCGTACCGAAAGCGAAGCCAAGAAATCGGGTCCAGATCACCTGGTAGATGAGTGCAGCAAGTCCGGAGAAGAGGACACAAGCCGTAATCGCGAGACGACGACCGCGAGCCAAGGGTTCCTCCAGGATCTGAAAGGTAGTTGGTGGCCGGCCGTCTGCGCCGTCCCTGAATCGGTTTTTGTGTAGAGCGGCTTGAGAGGAAGTGACGAGAATTGTCGGCGGGAGCGCCGAAATGCGTCACCCGAGGCTGTTTTTGAATGCCTCGGGGTGAGGCGGCCGCGGACGGCCCTTTCCGAGGATTCGCCCCTGGCGCTCAGGTCCAAACGATCTTTTGCCGATGCACGGGCATGCAGAGTCCCGCTTGGCACGGGGGTTGCTCCAGCAAGCACCTGCCACGATCGGAGCGTGCGGTCCGGATGGCCGCCGTTCGCGGCGGCGGGACGAATCGGAGCAAGGTGCTCCAGCGGCCCCCGGCCGGCGCTCAGGAACGATCGTCCGGCAGCATGGGAGATAGAGACATGACGAAGCGTCGCGAGGGTTTCACCCTCATCGAGCTAATGATCGTCGTCGCCATCATTGGTATCTTGGCGGCGATCGCCATTCCGAACTTCCTGCGCTTCCAGCTGCGCAGCAAGACCGGTGAGGCGAAGGCCAATCTCGCCGCAGTCCGTACGGCCGAGGAAGGGTACTTCTCGGAGTACAGCACCTACGTCGCGTCCGCTCAGAACCCGGCGGGTGCCCCCGGCAACCTCAAGCGCGTGTGGACGGCGGGTTCGGGGTTCGACCAACTTGGCTGGTCGCCCGAGGGTGAGGTCTTCTTCGTGTACGGTGTCGCCATCGGTGCCGGCGCGAACGCTGGCGCGTTCTCTTCGGCCGCCCAGGGCGACCTCGACGGCGACGGGACGCTCTCCAACTTCGGCTACATCCACCCGGCGATCGCCGCCGGCCCCGGCATCGCGGTTCCCTTCGGAACCTGCGTGACCACGGGTTCGTGGGACGCGGGGACGATGGCTGCCGACCTGCTCAACACCGTGGGGCCCTGCGCGGCAACCGACGGCCAGAGCGTGTTCTAGAGCCTGTGTAGGACGGAGGGCCGGGTGCTGCGAGGGCCTGGCCCTCCCTTCTTCCCTCACCACGATGGAGAGAGCCATGTCGCTGCGCAGCCGCCGAGGGGGCTTTACCCTCGTCGAAGTCATGATCGTGGTGTCGATCATCGGTATCCTCGCCGCGATTGCAATTCCCAGCTTTCTAACCTATCAGGCCCGCTCACGACGCGCGGAGGCGAACACGAATGTCTTCGCGATCATCCAGACCGGGGATGCCTACTACTCCGAGTATCAGGCCTACGTCACGATTGCACCGGTACCTGGGGGGATCAACGGCATACAGAAGCGCCAATGGAGCCCGGCCGCTCAGGCGGCATTCAGCACCCTTGGATGGACGCCTGAAGGCGCCGTCTTCTACGATTACAGCACGAACTCAAGCGTGAATGGCTGCACTTGTCCGGTGAATACCTGCATGACGGCGGCCGCCTACGGAGATGTGGACGCAGATGGCGCCGTCGCCACGGTCCTTTATGCTCGTGGCGTCCCCGGCTCGGCATGCCCTGACGTCCTCTTCGGGCAGCTTCCCGTCGCGGCGAAGTACAATCAGCCCGCGACCTTTACGGACCTCATCCCTCCGGGTGCCCCATTCTGACATCTCGCGCAACGAGAAGGATTGGGGCTCATTGCGCACACGGCCTTCAAAGACCCTCCGTACGCTCGTCCTAGTCGCCCTCGTGGCGACCACCGGGTGGGCGCACGCGCACCTCAGCACCCCCGGCGAAACAGAGCAAGATGAAAGCTTCGTGCCTCCTCCTGAGCTGGTGCGCAGCGCCTCGTTCGGCTTCACCGCACTCGCCGCTGATTACTACTGGCTCCAAGCCGTACAGCTCGCGGGTGGTGGCGAATCCGATCTTTCCCGGCATGCCACGCACATCGGGAAGCTCCTCGACGTGGTGACCGAGCTCGATCCTTGGGTCGATCATCCCTACCGCTTCGGCGCAGTCTGGATGACCGACAGCGAAAAAAATGTCCGGCACGCAAACGACCTTCTGCGCCGGGGCATTGCCTACCACCCCGAGGACTGGCGCAATCGCTTCTATCTCGGCTTTAATCAGTTCTACTACCTCGAAGAGAACGAAGCCGCTGCTGAAACGCTGGAACCGGCCACACACTTCGCAGACTCGCCGCGGTACCTCTCCCGATTGGTTGCGAGGCTCCGCTCGCAGAGCGATGGCCTCGACTCCGCGGCGATCTTCTTGGAAGAGCTCGCCCAACGTGCGCCAGATGGCTACACGCGGGCAGAATACGAGAAGGCTCTCGACGAGATCGAGACCGAGCGCCGAGCCCGATTCCTCGAACAAGCGCGTGCGGAGTTCAAGTGGCGCAACAGCCGGGACATCACGGCGGTCGAGGATCTCCTCGCCGGCCCAAGCCCCGTCTTAAGCCAGATCCCCGCCGAGCCGAATGGCTGGGAGTGGAAGCTGAGCGAGGCGGGAGAGATCGTGTCGACGTATTACGGCAGCCGGTACGTTGTGCACCGGAACCCAATCGATGAAGAGCGGCGAGCGCGCTGGCGCGACGAGCGTAAATCGGAGGCGGCTGCGAAGTGAGCGCGTCGCGGGGATCGCGTGCAGAGGTCGTGCGGGTCGAGGGCTTGGTCAAGGATTTCCGTGTGGGCCTCGGCGTACGCCGGAAGCGTGTGCTGGACCGAATCTCGTTCTCCGTGCGCGAAGGCGAGATCTTCGGTTTTGTCGGTCCAAACGGTGCTGGCAAGACCACGACGCTCAAGATCCTCATGGGTCTGATCTTCGCCACTGAGGGTCGCGCTGCGATCGTCGGGCACGACGTGCGTGAGACCGAGTTCCGAAGGCACGTCGGCTTCCTTCCCGAAAATCCGTACTTCTACGACTACCTGACGGGCCGCGAGATCCTGAAGTTCTATGCGCGGCTGTCCGGGCTTCCGCGTGGGCTCATCGGGAAACGGGTCGACACTCTTCTTGAGTGGGTGAGCCTCGTACACGCTGCCGATTCGCGGCTCCGGACGTATTCGAAGGGGATGCTCCAGCGCATCGGGATTGCACAGGCATTGGTGCACGATCCGCGCGTCGTGTTCCTCGATGAGCCGATGAGCGGCCTCGATCCGATCGGCCGCAAGGAGATCCGGGATCTGATTTTGCGCCTTCGCGAAGAGGGGAAGACGGTTTTCATGAATACCCACATCCTCACAGACGTGGAAATGGTGTGCGATCGGGTTGCGATTATCGTGAAGGGCAAGATCCGCTACGAGGGGACCACACAACAGTTCCTCGGAGCGGGAAGGAGTGAGACCGATATCGTCTTCGCGAGCCTCCGGGCCGAGCTTGCGAGCCGCTTTGAGGAACGCGGTGCCGTGCTTCGGGCAGTCGGGGACCGGCTCGAAGTGCGTGTCGCAGAAAAGGATGTTTCCGCGGTCCTGCGCGAAGCGCTGGAAGCGGGTGCCGAGGTCGTGTCGGTCGCCGCGCACCGCGCCTCGCTCGAAACGATCTTCCTCTCAGCGGTGGGCCTTCCGCAGGCGCCAGAGGACGCCCGATGATGTCGCTCGTTCGCATTGCGACGCTTGCCGGAAACACGGTACGGGAAGCGGTTCGCAACCGCGTGCTCTACACCCTGGTGTTTTTTGCAGTGCTTCTGATTGGAACCGGCGTCTTGCTATCGACCCTCTCCTACGTGGAGCAAGAGCGGATTTTGCAAGACGTGGGGCTTGCTGCGATTCGGATCTTTGGAGCTGCGATCGCGATCTTTGTGGGAATCGGGCTCATCCACAATGAGGTCGATCGCCGGACGATCTACACCATCCTCTCGAAGCCCCTTTCTCGCACGGAGTTCTTGCTCGGAAAGTACTTTGGGCTACTCGCGACGCTCGTGCTTCAGCTCGCGATCATGGGGGCCGCCTTCGCGGCATGTTCATTTCTCACGGGAGCGCCCCTTACCGCCGCGCATGGAGCTGCGCTCGTCCTGGCTTCGATGGAGATCGCGCTTCTGGTGGCGCTCGCGACCCTCTTCTCTGTGTTTACGACGCCAACGCTCGCGTCGCTCTTCGCCGTCGGCCTTTATCTGATTGGACACTTGACGCGCAATCTGCGTGATCTCGGCCAGCACTCGGAAGTGGCTGCGGTGCGTGAGATCACCGCGCTCTTGCACCGAGTACTGCCTGACTTGGAGAGTTTCAATCTATCGACGCAGGCTGTCCACGGCCTCCCGATTACCGCCTCGGATTTCTGGCTCCCGATCCTCTACGGGACGGGTTATGTCGTTCTCGTGCTCTGCGCGGCTTCGGCAATCTTCGAGCGCCGTGATTTTCGGTGAAACAGGATTTACGAGGCTGCGCGCTCCGCGCTAGGGTCTTTACATGAATCTCGCAGCGATCGCGCCGTCAGTCATGGCCGTTGGCGCAATCGCGTTTGCTTTCGGCTTGCTCGTCGGCTCCTTCCTGAATGTCGTCGTGCACCGCTTGCCGCGCGGTGAGTCGATCGTCTGGCCGGGATCACGCTGCCCTGCGTGTTCGCGGGCGATCCGTCCGTATGAGAACATCCCGCTCGTGTCTTATCTCCTGCTGGGTGGGAGATGTCGAGGCTGCGGGGCACGAATTTCGCTGCGGTATCCAGCGCTCGAGTTGCTGACAGCGGTCCTCTTTGCGGTAATCGCGCTCGAGACAGGACCTCGAATCGACACTGTGCTGTGGTGCGCATTCGCGGCCATGCTTGTGGGGGCGGGGGCGATCGACGCGGAGCATCGGATCATCCCCGATGAAATCTCCGTCGGCGGGCTCGCGGCGGGCCTCGTCCTCGTGCCGGCGATCGAAGCGTTTCACGGTGATCCGTATCTGGCCGGGCTCTTGCGGTCGGTCTCTGGCGCTGCCCTCGGCGGCGGCCTGCTGTGGAGCGTAGGGTTTGCCCACGCGCGCCTTTCGGTGGCTCTGGGCCGGACCTTCGAGCATTGGCCCGGAGACGGCGCCCCGTATCCGGGCCCCTCGAGCCTCGACTACTGGACGTGGTTTCCAGGTCTCGGCTTTGGCGACGTGAAGCTCCTCGCCATGATCGGGGCCTTCGTTGGTCCTGGCGGCGTGGTCGAGACCCTTCTTGCCGCATCGATTGCGGGACTTGCGCTCGGTCTGGCGAGCGCCCTTGTCACGCGCCGATGGAACTCACCCTTTGGCTTCGGGCCAGCGCTCGCGGTGGGTGCTCTCCTCGTGATCCTCGTTCCTCATCCGTCTCTCCTCCCTTAGGGTCGGGGGGCAACGCTGGGCCTTTCCCCTAGGCTTGGCGGAGAGGGGAGGGCGGGTGACCGAGATCGAAATGCCGTCCTTGGCCGGACCCAACGCCGAACAGATCCAATACTGGAACGAAGGTGCGGGAGAGAGTTGGGCGGCCCGCGAACAGACCCTCGATCGCCTGATCGCCCCGATCGGCGAGCGGGTGCTGGCGCTCGCCGACGCCGCGCCGGGCGAGAGGGTGGTCGACGTCGGCTGCGGCTGTGGCGCGACCAGCCTCGAACTTGGACACCGGGTCGGGCCGAAGGGCGCCGTCCTCGGCGTCGATGTGTCGCGCCCAATGCTCGGACGGGCACTCGCGCGAGCCAAGGCGTCCGGGCTCACCAACTCGACCTTTGTACTCGCCGACGCGCAAACCGCGCACCTCGGACGAGAAGATTTCGACCTCCTGTTCTCTCGCTTTGGGGTCATGTTCTTCGCCGACCCGACGGCAGCCTTCGCGAACCTGCGCCGCGCACTCCGTGGCGGCGGGCGCCTTGCGTTCGTTTGCTGGCAGCCTATCCAGCGCAACCCATGGATGCTCGTGCCCGCCCTTGCCATCGCTCGTCACGTGCCGATGTCGCCACCGAATCCTAACCTGCCCGGCCCGTTCGCCTTCGCCGATCCCGAGCGAGTTCGGGGCATTTTGTCCCGCGCGAACTTTGGTGAGATCGTGATCGACGGCGTGGACTTGTCGCTAGCCCTCGGAGACGGTGACCCGAGTCGCGCGGTCGAGTTTGCGCTCGAGATTGGGCCCGGGGCCGCGGCACTTCGGGCTGCCGGCGGGGGGCCCGAACTCCGCGCGCGGGCCGCCGACAGCGTACGCGAGGCGCTCGCGCCGTTCATCCAACAGGGAGCGCTCCACATGCCGGCCGCGATCTGGCTGGTCCACGCGCGCGGAGTCTAGAACAACGGGGTACGGCAGCGCAGCGCTGGGGGCGATCCGTCGCCCTGTTGCGCCTGTTCCGCGAATGCGTTTTGACTCGATCTCCGACGCGGGAGGTCGAATCGCGTTCAGCGTTGTCGCGTCTTCTCCTTGTCCTCGTCCTCATCGAACTCAGCGACAAGATCTGCGGTCGGCAGCCGCAACGCGCCGTCTTCTGGTGAGACCCCTCCCAAGGCGGGCGCGGGCGTTCGCCGAAAGCGCGAGCGAAAGAACCAGCTCGTCAGCCGGTAGTCGAGGATCAGCAGGATCATCTGCATGCCCAGACGGAACGCCACCCATTTGTTGCCAGTCACGGACGAGGTCCCTACGCGTTTGCTGTAGTTCACCGGGATCTGAATCATTTTTTGCTTCATCAGAATGCTTAGGACCATCATCTGCGGGCCGAAGAAGCTGCCTGCGACGCTGAAGAAAGGCTCGATGCGACGCAGCGCATCGCGGCGTACGCAGCGCAGCGTGCAGCCGACGTCCGTGAGCGAGGTGGTGTTGAACAGAAACTCCATCAGCTTCGCGACGCTGTAGTTGCCCCATTTGAGGAAGAGGCCCATGTTGGCTCCCTCCCAAATCAGCTCCTTCACGGTGCGACTGCCGTAGACCACATCGAAGTCCTCGGCGTACGCGAGCATCTTGCGAACGTCGCGGGCGTAGAAGGTCCCGTCGGGCTCCGAGACGATGATGAGATCCCCGCTCGCCTCACGGAAGCCGCGCCGGATCGCTGCGCCATAGCCCTGGCACGGCTCGTGCACCTCACGGGCACACGTCTTCGCCACCTCCTCGCTGGTCCCCGGGGCCGCGTTGTTGTTGACGACGATGATTTCGTCGACGAGGCCGGTCTGTCGGAAGTCCTCAATGCACTGCCGGATCGAAGCCCGTTCGTTGTAGGTGGGCAGCACCACCGATACGCGCTTTCCGCACCACATGGTTAGGCTCGCTCCGCGACGACGTACATCTGGGCCGCCATCGGCTTGATGGGCGAGCACAGGTAGAGGCGGGTAAGGCATCCCCATTGGGGCAGGCGGCTCCGCATCGAAAACGGCAGCACGCCGGGTTCGAGACGGATCACCTGCAAAGCGTGCGTGGCGAGCAATTTCACGATGTTGGCGTCGTCAAAGATCGTCTGGTGGGTGGGATCTTCGAAGTAGCGGTCTGCGCAGAGCCGATAGTTGGGCTGGATCAGGACGAGTCGACCACCTGGCGCGAGCACACACCGAATGCGCGGGAGCAGTGCGTCGAGTTCGTCCTGCTTTAGATGCTCGAGGAAGTTGCTCGCGAAGACGAGGTCGACGCTTTCGGGTTGGATTCCCGGCAGCGTGGTGGCGTCACCGGTTCGCAGCTCCACCTCCGGCGCCGCGAACGCCGCCATTTCCGGATTGAGATCGAAGGCGATCTTGCGGGTGGCCGGGAATTCGTTGATGAAGTCGCAGTAACCGGCGCCGAGCTCGACGACGGTGTGCGCCGAAGGTACGTCCTTGCGCACGAAGCGAGCGATCTCGCGCCAAACCCGCCGTCGACCCTTCAAGAAGGGATAGGCACCAATGTACGGATTGGCCCGGTTCACTGGAAGTAGCTGCGCCGTGCGGCGAGGATCTCGTCGCTGAGGAAGGGGTAGGGCTGTTCGTAAAGTGTCGCGAGCATCGCTGCGCTGCGCTGGCGCTGGATGGGATCAGGACCCGATTGTGCGATGTACTCGATAAAATAATCGAGCGACGTGCGGACGAGGTGCTCGCGCTCCTCGGAAGGCGCCCTCCCTGCGAGCTGGAGGTAGATCTTGGCGAGCATGAAGGCGCTGGCGCGGTTGGGTGCGATCTTGTGGGCGGTGGCGTACGCCGCCAGCTGCTGTTCGAGCGGCGCGCCTTCCATCGCGGCGACGCGACCCTGGAGCACGTAGAGATGCGAGAGCTGGAGCTGCTCATTCGTCGCGTAGCCGTTCGGTCGGCGATCGAGCACGCGATCGTGCTCGAGGCCGCGCGTGATCTCCAGGTGGGCGCTGTCTAGGAGCTCGTGGCGGCGCATCGCATTCGTCTCATTCTCAGCGCGCTCCACGTACAACTTGGCGAGGCTCTGGATCGCCTGCAGCGAGGGTTCTTTCAGATGCGCCTCGTAGGACCAGAGCGCGTCGTCGTCCTGCCAAACGGCCTCATGATTGAACGTCGCGGCGGCTGAGCCGAGGCCGAATCCCGCCGCCAGGATGAGGATCGCCCAGCGCATCGCACGGCCGGAGCGCGCGTGGAGTTCGCAGAGCAGCGTGGCGGGAATCGCCAGCACGCAGAGCGCGGCCAGATAGATGTAACGATCGGCTCTCCAGATATCGACGAAGACGATGCCCATGTACGGCACCAGGAGTGCGAGGAAGCCCAAGACATAGAAGGCGAGGTCGCGCCTGCGCCGGCAGCAAAAGAGGACCCCTGAAAGGATGACGAGAGCGACCGCAGCAGCGGCGAGCTGCTGCAAGTTTGTAAGAGGGATCTCGACATGCGGCCAGCGATAGAAGATCGAGAGCTGCGTCGGCCATACGATCGACCGCAGGTACTGGGCGATCACAAGCGGAGCGAAGCTCGCCACGTTCGCGAGATGCACGGGGTCGAGCGGCCCACGGCCTCGCCAGCCCGTTACGCCGAACTGGGCGACGGCGTGCTGGTACCAGACGACGATCGCAGTCGTCAGGAGGGCGTGCGGTGCATAGCGCGGGACCAACTCGCGCAAGATGCGGCTCCAGTCGAGCGGCGTCCTGGGCTCGCGCCGCCCCGCGAGATACGGATGGAAGATCCAGTGTATGGCGAGAAGAAGGACGCAGCTCATTGCCGCGATCTTGGAAAAGAGTGCGAGCACCATGGCCGCGAGCGTCACCGCGTAGCAGAGCTGACGGCGGGACGGCGAGGTCTGCTCGAGCTCGAAGGACTGGGCGAGCAGCGCCGCGAGCACAAAGAAACCCGACAATACGTCTTTTCGACCCATCACCCAGCAGACCGGCTCGACGTGTACCGCCAGCACCGCGAAGCCGGCCGCTATTGCAAGCGCGAGCTCGAAGCGTCGTGTCGCGCGCAGCAGGAAAAGAAACACGAGTACGCTATTCGCGGCATTCCACAGCACGTTCCCGAGGTGGTATCCGAGCGGGTTTGCGAAGCCGAAGAGCCGCGCATCGAAAGCCCAGCTGATGTCGCGCAGGAGCAGGGGCTCTTCTCGAGGGAAGCCGGCAATGGAAATCTGGCGGAGACTCGCGAGCAGTGAGGTCCCGTTGTAAAGCTCAGGATGCGCGAGCAGGACGGTGTGGTCGTCGAAGTTGACAAAGTCGAAGCGCAGCGCTCCGGCGTAGAGCGCGAGAGTCAGCCCAGCGAGCCCGAGACAGGCATAGACGGTCTTGCGGCGGGCGGAGACGGGTCCCACGTCAAGCGTCCCCTCGCGGCGCGGTACCGCCTGCTCATCGCATCGGTTCGGTGCCAAGCTGCCTTGAGCGCCGACCTGCCTCGATCCGGGGCTCGCGCGGGAGGCGTCGGATTGCAGTCGGCCGGCGGATGCGATTGCTCGGGTCGGCTGCGCACGGGAGGCTCAGACCTCCGACGCTTGCTGAGGACGGGTGGGACGACGAGAGGGTAAAGGCTGAGGCACGGTATCGTCGGGCTGCGAGGAAAGGGCGTGGAACCTAGGGCAGGCGTAGTGTGCGAGACGCTAGACCTGGCAGGCTGCTTCCTGTCGTCATACACGGAAGAAAGGACTGCATGAGCACGTCGGGCACTGTCGTTCTCACGGGCGCTTCGACCGGCATCGGGCGCGCCGCTGCGCTGCACCTCGATCGCGAGGGTTTCCGCGTATTTGCGGGAGTGCGCCGCGAAGCGGACGGGGAATCCCTGCGCAAGGAGGGCTCGGAGAGGCTGGAGCCACTCCTGCTGGACGTGACGGACGCTGCAGCGATCGCTGCGGCGGCCAAGCGCGTCGAGGCCGAGGTCAGAGAGGCCGGCCTCTCGGGCCTCGTCAACAATGCAGGAATCGGCCTCGGCGCACCGGTCGAGTTCCTCGATCTCGACGAGCTGCGCCGTCAGTTCGAGGTGAATGTCGTGTCCGTGGTCGCCGTTACGAAGGCCTTCTTGCCCGCGATTCGCCGCGCGCGAGGTCGGATCGTGAACGTGGGCTCAATCGGAGGCCGCGTGTCACAGCCGCTCGTCGCCCCCTACAACGCATCGAAGTTCGCGCTCGAGGCCTTGAGCGAGTCCGAGCGGATGGAGCTGGCACCGTGGGGCATCCAGGTGTCGCTGATCGAGCCCGGCGCGATCGACACGGCGATCTGGGGCAAGACCGAGTCCTACGCGGCTTCGATGCTCGCGGGCCTCCCGCGGGACGCGACCGAGCTCTACGGCGATGCGATCCGCGCCGTGCTCGCCATGATGGAGCAGCAAAAGCGCGTCGCGATTCCCCCGGCAGCGGTGGCACGCGCAATCCACCACGCACTCACGGCAGCCCGTCCGAAGGCCCGTTACCTGGTCGGGACCGATGCGAAGGTGCAAGCCCTGCTCGCGCGCTGGCTGCCCGATCGCTGGCGGGACGCGATCATCGTGCGCTTCATGAAGTATCCGCGGTCGCACAGCGCGAGCAAACCGATCCCGTGATTCCGTGATCGACATATGCGCGCCGGCGCCGCAGCGGCTTCGAACCTGAGGGTTGGGGTGCGTGCCGTCGCAATCGCCGACAACAGGAAAGGAACGGGCGGGGTTGGGTGGGCCTTCGATTTTGGGTCGCGAACTACCACGGCAGAGCCTTTGTCCCGCCTCCTCATAGGTTTTCCCGCCAGACCTCTTTACCCAACTGCTCTTTCCATTCTTAAAGCTGATGTGGAGCCGCGATCCGCGCTGGGAGCTGCCCCTCGTTTCTCACGGTGAGAAGTATCGGGACTTCCGAAGAGGGACTTCGGAGCTGCAACTCCTTGATTTAGAAGTGGTTCCCCGGGATGGATTCGAACCACCATTCGCAGGTTCAGAGCCTGCTGTCCTGCCGTTAGACGACCGGGGAGAAGCCCGCCTATTCTCGCCGCCCTGCTCGTGCCCTAGACCGTCTCCTGGACGCCGCAACTCTTGCCCCGCTTTTCTCCTCGCCCTCGGAGCGGCGCGCACGATACCACGGCGGAACCCGACCCGGCCTCGAGTAGCGCAGACCAGCCAGAAGCCCTCCCCTGGGGATTCGGCTTCCTGCCGGTCCGGAGGCGCGGGCAAAGTACCGCCTCCCCGCGGCCGTAGCCTCGAGGCGCGGGGCGGGCCCCGGGTGCGGCCCACCGGCGCTTGCGACGTGAGCGGGGCCATCCGTGCATTCAGCGGGCGTGGCCCGCGAGCCCCAGTGACTGCCAGCAAGCCTCTCCGCCTCGAGTTCTCGATGCTGTTTTCCCTGTCAACCTACAGGCTGGCTGCGCCGCTCTTTACCGGGGGGGGTTGCCAGCTTCTCACCGCGTTGCCAATCGGGTCTCGAGGTACCCGAAGCAGTGGGATCCCGCGCTGATCGGACTTCGTCGCGCGACCGAGGTCTTCGGGCGGGGGGGTCTCCTGCGCTTCGCGGCGAAATGAGGGAAATACGGGTCCAATGAGGAGCTTTTTCAATGGGGTATGGCACGCTGGTGATCGGGGTCGAAGGTCCGAAGGGCTGCGACGGGGCGATCAAGCTCCCATGCGAGCTCGATGTCCTTTCCCAATCGGATCATAGCCGCGCATGGTTCGCCTTGGGTTTAGAGCACCTCAAAGGCCCCTTCGATCTGCATGAACGCTATGGAGCAGGAACCTGCCATGGGCGACGACGGTCTTAGACACCACAGCCAAGCGACGATTCAGGCCCTTCTACCGCGCCAGCTCCGTCAACCGACAGTGCGCTGGATCGTTTGGCTATCGGTCGTGCTGCTTGGCATCGCGCTCGTCTGGTGGATTCACGCACGGTCCGCGCAGAACACCCAGTCTGGCCGGCCTGGCGCCATTGCGGCCATGCCAGTACGCGCTGCTAGCGCCGTCCAAGGAGATCTCAACATCACTCTGGATGCGCTCGGCACGGTGACGCCTTTGGCCACCGTGACCGTTCAGACGCAGATCAACGGTCAGTTAACGGAAGTTGCCTTCAAGGAGGGTCAGACTGTTCGCAAGGGTGATTTCCTCGCCCAGATCGATCCACGCCCCTATCAAGCAGCGCTCGATCAGGCAGAGGGTCAGCTTCTAAAAGATCAAGCAACCCTGAAGGTCGCTCAAATCGATCTGGCTCGATACGAGACGCTGGACAAGGAAGATTCGATCGCCAAGCAACAGGTGGTTGACCAGGAATATACGGTGCGACAAAGCGAAGGCACCGTGAAAATCGACCAGGGCCTGGTCGACAATGCTCGGCTCAATCTGAACTACTGTCGTATCGTGTCGCCGATCGACGGTCGCGTCGGCCTCCGGCTGGTGGATCCCGGAAACTACGTGCAGGTGAACAGCAGCACGGGCCTCGCCGTGATTACGCAGACAAAACCCATCGCCGTGGTTCTCGTCCTGCCGGAGGACGATCTACCCCCTGTCCTGAAGAGGTTGCATGACGGCGCAAAGCTGCCGGTTACCGCTTATGACAGGAGTCGCTCGACGAAGCTCGCCACGGGCGTTCTTACGGCGGTAGACAGTCAGATCGATACCTCTACCGGAACGGTCAAGCTAAAGGCCCTGTTCGAGAACGAAAACGAAGCTCTGTTCCCGAATCAATTCGTCAACGCGAACATCCTGGTCGACGTGCTCCATGACGCGACCGTGGTTCCCGGCGCAGCGATCCAGCGCGGCGCGCCAGGCACTTTCGTCTATCTCGTGAAACCCGACAACTCCGTTACGGTGCAAGCCGTGACGCTCGGTCCGGTTGACGGTGAGCGAGTAGCGGTGCAATCCGGCCTGTCGCTGGGCGATCGCGTGGTGATCGATGGCGCTGACAAGCTGCGTGAAGGCGCCAAGGTCGAGGTGCGCGGTAGCGCGCCCACGGAATCCACCGCAGCGGCCGAGGCCCTGCAAACACCATCCGGCCCACACGGTCATCGCTCGAAATGACCGCAAGAGCAGCGGTCGCACTCCTTGAACGGCCAATGACCGGCGGATCCGGACACGTCGTGTGAGGGGAGCATGAATCCCTCGCGTCCGTTCATTCTTCGCCCGGTCGCCACTTCTCTTCTGATGCTGGCCATCCTATTGGTAGGCATCCTCGCCTTCCAATTCCTTCCGCTCTCGGCTCTGCCGGAGGTGGACTACCCGACAATCCAGGTCCAGACGTTTTATCCCGGCGCAAGCCCCGACGTGATGAGTACTTCAGTCACAGCGCCGCTCGAAGTTCAGTTCGGTCAGATGCCAAGTCTGAACCAGATGTCCTCGTCAAGCTCTGCGGGCGCCTCGGTGATCACGCTGCAGTTTGCCCTCAATCTGAGCCTGGACGTGGCCGAGCAAGAGGTTCAGGCTGCCATCAATGCGGCTGGAAATCTTCTGCCGTCGGATCTTCCAGCACCTCCAATCTATGCCAAGGTCAATCCCGCCGATGCGCCCATCCTGACCCTGGCTCTCACCTCGAAGACGCTTCCTCTGCCGCAGGTCGAAGACCTGGCCGATACGCGGCTTGCCCAGAAGATCTCGCAACTTCCGGGCGTCGGCTTGGTCAGTATCAGCGGCGGCCAACGCCCCGCCGTACGGGTTCAAGCCGATCTGCGCGTGCTTGCGGCCTACGGGCTCAATATTGACGATCTGCGGACAACCATCGCGAATGCCAACGTCAATACCCCGAAGGGGAATTTCGACGGGCCCTCACGCGCGCATACCATTAACGCCAACGACCAGTTACGAAACGCAGACGACTACAAAAGTCTGATCGTCGCCTACAAGAACAATAACCCAGTACGTCTCTCGGATGTGGCGGAGGTGAGAGAAGACGCGGAGAACGTCAAACTCGCTGCCTGGAAGGATACGACGCCCGCGGTCATCTTAAACATTCAGCGTCAGCCAGGCGCAAACGTGATCGCAGTCGTTGATGGCATCAAGGCGCTGCTTCCACAGCTGCAGGCCGCCCTCCCTTCCGCGATCGACGTGACAGTTCTCTCGGACCGGACGACCACGATCCGTGCCTCGGTAAGCGATGTCGAGTTCGAGCTCACGCTGGCCGTGATCCTCGTTGTTCTCGTAATTTTTTTCTTTCTCCGCAACGTACGCGCGACGATCATTCCGAGCCTTTCCGTCCCTCTTTCACTCATTGGTTCCTTTGGTGCGATGTATTTGCTCGGCTACAGCATCAACAACCTTTCCCTGATGGCTCTGACCATCGCCACAGGCTTTGTCGTCGATGACGCGATCGTGATGATCGAGAACATCACGCGCTACCTCGAGGAGGGAGATCCGCCGCTCACGGCTGCGCTCAAAGGCTCCGAGCAGATCGGTTTCACGATCGTGTCCTTGACCATCTCGCTCATCGCCGTGCTGATTCCGCTGCTTTTTATGGGCGACGTGGTAGGGCGCCTATTTCGTGAATTCGCAGTCACGCTCGCGGTGACCATCCTGATCTCAGCAGTGGTGTCCCTGACTCTGGTCCCGATGCTTTGCGCCAAGCTGTTGCGGCGTGCCTCCGAAAGCCACGAGACGGCCTTTGCACGACTAAACCGCGAATGGTTTGAGGCGCTAACCCGATCCTATGAACGAGCGTTAAACTGGGTTCTCGACCGTCAGGCGGCTACGCTCATCGTAGCCGTCGCCACACTCGTCTTGACGATGATCCTCTACATTGTGATTCCGAAGGGATTCTTTCCTGTCCAAGACACCGGCCTGATTCAAGGCATCTCCGAAGCACCGCAGTCGCTGTCCTTCGCAGCGATGGCGGAGCGGCAGCAGGCGTTGGCCGCAGCCATCCTGAAGGATCCAGACGTACAGAGCTTATCGTCATTTATCGGCGTCGACGGTACAAACCGGACACTGAATAGTGGCCGCTTTCTGATTAATCTAAAGCCGCACAACGAGCGGAGTCTTAGCGCGAGCGAGATCATTCGCCGGTTGCAGACAGAGACGCGTGATGTGCCTGGCATCACCGTTTACATGCAACCCGTACAGGATTTGACGATCGATACGAGTGTGAGCCGCACGCAATATCAGTTCGTATTGGAGGACGCAAACCCGGATGAACTCGGAATCTGGGCGCCAAAGCTGGTCGAGCGGCTCAATCAGTTGCCGCAGTTTAGCGACGTTGCTGCGGATTTGGAGGAGCACGGGCTTTCCGCCTACATCACGATCGATCGTGACACTGCGGGTCGATTCGGTATCACGCCGGCGACCATCGACAATGCACTCTACGACTCCTTTGGGCAGCGCATTGTTTCGACGATTTTCACACAGTCCAATCAATACCGCGTGATCCTCGAGGCCAAGCCGTCGCAGCAAAGTGGTCTACCCGATCTGAGCGCCATGTATCTGCCTTCGTCGATCGCAGCGGGTGGCCAGGTGCCCCTGTCAAGCCTCGCTCAAGTGACGGAGCAGACGGCGCCGCTGCAAATCAACCACCTCGGCCAATTCCCCGCAACGAGTATCTCGTTCAATTTGGGGCCCGGCGCTTCTCTGGGTGAGGCCGTAGCGGCAGTGAAGGCAACGGAGCGCGAGATCGGGTTGCCGCCGAGCATATTCACGGTGTTCCAGGGTGCTGCGCTCGCGTTCCAATCGGCGCTGGGGAACGAGTTGTTTTTGATCTTGGCGGCCATCGTCACGGTCTACATTGTGCTGGGCGTTCTCTACGAAAGCTACGTGCATCCAGTGACCATTCTGTCGACACTTCCCTCGGCTGGGATTGGCGCACTGCTGGGCCTCATGATCGCGGGCGATGATCTCGGGATCATCGGAATCATCGGGATTGTGCTCCTGATTGGAATTGTGAAGAAGAACGCGATCATGATGATCGACTTTGCCCTGGAGGCGGAACGGAAGGAGGGCAAGCCGCCCCGAGAGGCGATCTTTCAAGCTTGTCTCCTGCGGCTGCGCCCGATCTTGATGACCACGATGGCGGCGCTCCTGGGAGCGCTTCCACTCATGATCGGCAGGGGTACGGGATCCGAGCTGCGCCATCCGCTTGGAATTACGATTGTTGGCGGGCTCATCGTCAGTCAGGTGCTGACGTTGTTTACGACTCCGGTGATCTATCTGGCTTTCGATCGGATCGCAGAGCGCTTCGGCATGTCGTCTTCCGGCGAGTCGAATCCGAGCGCCGAGCAGAGTCCGGCGCTGTGAATCCTTCGGCATTTTTTATCCGCCGGCCCGTGGCGACGACCCTGCTTACCATCGGCTTGGCCCTGGCTGGGATGATCGCCTTCTTTCAGCTCCCCGTGGCCCCCCTGCCTCAGGTCGACTTCCCCACGATTTCTGTCCAAGCGCAGCTGCCGGGAGCGAGCCCTGAGGTGGTGGCAACCAGTGTGGCGACTCCGCTGGAGCGCCATCTGGGTGTGATTGCGGACGTGACGGAGATGACCTCCTCAAGCACCGTGGGGAGTGCGCGGATCACCTTGCAATTTGGTCTAGATCGGGACATCGACGGCGCAGCCCGGGATGTGCAGGCTGCAATCAACGCGGCGCGGGCGGATCTCCCAGCGAGCTTGCGTAGCAATCCCACCTATCGCAAGGTCAACCCGGCTGACTCGCCGATCATGATCCTCACGCTCACCTCGTCTACTCTCACCCAGGGTCAAATCTACGACGCTGCTTCTTCAGTGTTGCAGCAGAAATTTTCTCAGCTCCAGGGTATCGGTCAGGTCACGATCGGTGGCAGCGCGCTCCCGGCCGTGCGCGTTGAACTCAACCCGACTGCTCTGTTCGAATACGGCATCGGCCTGGAGGACGTGCGGGCAGCCCTGGCCTCCGCAAACGCACATGCACCGAAGGGCTCAATCGAAGGCAACGAGACCCACTACCAAATCTACGATAACGACCAAGGCAGCCAAGCGAGTCAGTATCAGTCCCTTCTGATCGCCTACCGCAACGGCGCGCCCGTTCGGCTGTCAGATGTAGGCGAAGTCGTCAATTCGGTCGAGAACATTCGCAATGCGGGTCTAGCCAATGGGAAGCCCGCGGTACTCGTGATTCTCTACCGGCAACCGGGTGCCAACATCATCGACACGATCGATCGAGTCAAGGCTTCCCTGCCGCAGATGGAAGCCTCGATTCCCAGCGCCATCGACGTTTCGATTGCGATGGACCGTTCGGCGACGATTCGGGCGTCGCTGCGCGATGTGGAACGCACGCTGCTCGTAGCGATTTCTCTGGTGATCCTCGTGGTGTTGCTGTTCCTGCGAAATGGAAGGGCCACGTTGGTGCCGAGCGTCGCGGTACCAGTCTCGTTGATCGGAACCTTTGGAGTCATGTACCTCGCAGGCTACAGCCTCGACAATTTGTCTCTCATGGCACTCACGATCGCGACCGGGTTCGTGGTCGATGATGCCATCGTTGTGCTCGAAAATATCTCGCGGCATGTGGAGGCGGGCGTCCCGCGCTTCGAGGCGGCGCTGAAGGGTGCGCGAGAGGTTGGCTTTACCGTGGTTTCGATGAGCCTTTCCCTGGTCGCGGTGTTTACGCCGATTCTCTTTATGGGTGGAATCATCGGGCGTCTGTTTCGAGAATTCGCCGTCACTCTTTCAGTCGCCATCCTGGTGTCGCTCGTCGTGTCGCTGACGACAACGCCGATGATGTGCGCCCAGTTGATCACGCCGCGATCCCCTGGCCCGCCCGGCCGATTCTTTCGGGCAACCGGCCGCGTATTTGACGCGCTCCTCGCTGGCTACGATCGCACACTCCAGCGTGCACTGTCGCATCCGCGGCTGGTCATGCTGATCCTCGGCGGGACGCTCTGTCTCAACGTCTATCTTTTCGCCGTCGTGCCAAAAGGGTTTTTCCCTCAAGAAGACACCGGAGTCTTGGTGGGAAACATCCAAGCCGATCAGAGCATCTCCTTTCAGCTGATGCAGGAGAAGCTGACCCGCTTCGTCGGGATCGTGCAGGAAGACCCCGATGTAGCCAATGTCGTTGGATTCACAGGTGGCCAGGGCCAGACGAACGGTGGCTTCGTCTTCGTTTCGCTAAAGCCGCTCACCCAGCGAAAGCTCTCCGCAGACCAGATTATTGGTCGACTGAGACGAAAGCTGGCCACCATCCCAGGCGCCGTTCTTTACCTGCAAGCGGCACAGGACATTCGCATGGGCGGGCGACAGAGCAACGCCCAGTATCAGTTCACGCTGAATAGCGAGGATCTTTCGGCGCTCTACAGCTGGGTACCGAGGATCACGCAGGAGCTGCAGCAAAGGCCGGAACTAAGGGATGTGAGCTCCGACCAGCAGCAGAATGGCCTCGAGGCGGATTTGGTGATTGATCGGGAGACGGCGTCACGGCTCGGGATCAATGCGAGCATGATCGACAATACGCTTTACGACGCGTTTGGTCAGCGGCAGGTGTCGACGATTTACAATCCGTTGAACCAATACCACGTCGTGATGGAGGTCGCACCCGAATATTGGCAGAGCCCGGACACGCTGAAGTACCTCTATATCAGCACCGCAGGGGGATCGGTGGGCGGTGTACAAGGAACCAACGCGGTCGCAGGGACGGTGGTGGGCACAAAGCAGGTGACATCTGCAGCCTCCGTTGCTGAAGATACGGCGCGCAATCTCGCGACGAACCAGCTTGCGGCGAGCGGGCACAGCAGCGCCTCGACCGGAGCGGCGGTGAGCGCGTTCCGGGAACCCATGGTCCCCCTCGCTTCCTTCACTCACTACGGTCCTGGCAAGACGCCGCTCGGTGTGAACCATCAAGGTCTGTTTATCGCCAGCACGATCTCATTCAATCTGGCCCCAGGTAAATCACTGAGCGATGCGACGGCAGCGATCCGTGATGTGATGCAGCGGCTCGGCGTCCCGAGCTCGATCCGCGGTAGCTTCCAGGGAACAGCTCGCGAGTTTCAGCAGTCACTCGCGAATGAAGCGTATTTGATCGCGGCTGCTCTTCTCGCCGTCTATGTGGTGCTGGGCATCCTGTACGAGAGCTACGTGCATCCGGTCACGATCCTATCGACATTGCCGTCGGCGGGAGTGGGTGCGGTGCTAGCGCTGATCATCTTCAACATGGAGTTCAGCGTGATTGCGCTGATCGGCGTGATCTTGCTGATCGGGATCGTTAAGAAGAATGCCATTATGATGATCGACGTAGCGCTGGATGCCGAGCGCAATCACAACTGGAAGCCCGAGCAAGCGATCTACCATGCTTGCTTGTTACGGTTTCGGCCGATCATGATGACCACCATGGCAGCACTCTGGGGTGCTGTGCCGTTGGCCCTTAGCGGCGGCGAGGGTGGCGAACTGCGCAGGCCGCTCGGGATCGCGATTATCGGGGGTCTCATTGTCAGCCAAGTCCTGACGCTTTACACAACGCCGGTGGTCTATCTGTATCTGGATCGATTCCGCTTGTGGTCGGCCCGATTGTGGCGTCGCGAAGACCCCCAGGCGGTGACAAGACCGCGTGCGGTTGGCGGCAGGTAGAAGGCGTCTCCAAACCGGCCCCAGGTCGCCGGAATCGCTCCCTCGCAACTTCCGAAGAGTCCCTGACGCGTCGCGGAGGGACCCGCTCATACCCATAGAACCCAGGGCTGCCTGTGGCGAGGGTGCGGGCCCCCTCAGCCGTGGCGGATCGTGTGGATGGCCTCCGCGATCCGGGCAAGGGAGCGGGTCTTTCCCAGGACGGCGAGCGTGTCAAAGATGGGGGGCGAGACGTCTCCACCTGTAATCGCCACCCGCACGGGCTGCGCGAGTTTGCCCATCGGGAGTTCGCCGTGGATCGAGCGCACCTCCTGGAACACCGTTTCAATGCGCGCTGCGGTCCATTCGTCGAGCGTCATGAGCCGATCGTGCAGATCGGAAAGCGGCGCCAAAATCTCGGGACGAAGGTGTTTTGTGGCCACCTTCTTGTCGTATGCGATCTCATCGACGATGAGAAAGCGCGCGAGCTGGGCCATTTCCACGAGGGTCTTGCTGCGCTCTCGCAAAAGCTCGACCAGCTCCTCGAGGGCCGGCGACCGTGTCACGGGGTGACCGGCCGCACGCTCGAGGAAGGGCATCAGGGCGGTGAGCAATTCGCTTCGCGGCAAGGTCTTGAGGTAGTGCTGGTTCAGCCAGGAGAGCTTCGCGGGATCGGCCTGGGCGCTCGCCCGCTGGACCGACGAGAGATCGAAAAAAGACGCGATCTGCTCCCGAGAGAAGATCTCCTGATCTCCGTGTGACCAGCCGATTCGCACCAGCCAGTTGCGCATCGCATCGGGCAGCACCCCCTCTTCGCGGAACTGCTGCAGCGAGACCGGATCGCGGCGCTTGCTCAGCTTCTTGCCGTCGCGTCCCACGATCAGCGGAACGTGGGCGAACAGGGGTTGTGCGTGGCCGAGCGCGTTGTAGATCGCGATCTGCAGAGGGGTATTGCTGTGGTGGTCTGCCCCGCGGATCACGTGCGAGATACCCATGTCCACGTCGTCGACGACGACGGCGAGGTTGTAGAGCGGTCCGCCATCCGTCCGGCGCAGGATCATGTCGCCGATCTCGCGCGCATCCTGCCCGCTTGGGCCGTAGACGAGGTCATCCCAAGCCAAGCGGCCTTCGTCGGGAAGGCGCAGGCGCACCGTATGCGGGCCGCAACCGGGGCCGTAGCCAGCGTCTCGGCACCGGCCGTCATACACCCACTTCCGGCCGGCTGCGATCGTCGCCCGCTTGCGCGCTTCGAGATCCTCCCGCGTGCACACGCAGCGGTAGGCCCTTCCCTTTGCGAGGAGCTCGTCGATCGCGGCTTGGTAGCGTGGGATGCGGTCACTCTGGCGCACGGGCCCCTCGTCCCAGTCGATGTCGAGCCAGCGCAGGCCGTCGTAGATCGCCGCCTCGGACTCCTCGGTCGAGCGTTCGCGGTCGGTATCCTCAATCCTCAGGATGAAGCGGCCTCCGAAGCGCCGAGTAAAAGCCCAGTTGAACAGCGCCGTTCGGGCTCCACCGATGTGCAGAAACCCGGTCGGGCTCGGTGCGAAGCGGGTGCGCGGGGGCGTCATGGCGCGCCAATGTAGCCGCTAGCGCCTTGGGGCGGCCTCTGCTACTCGACTCTCGCGGCAACCGTTCGTCTTTGAAAGAGATTTCCCGCTCCTTGCGCCCGCATGAGAGATTCGGGGGGTCGTGGCGGGCCCGCGATGAAGATCCTGCTCGATCGCCTGAGCGAGAGCCCGACCCACTACCGGTTCGAGGCGGAGCCGGCTTGGTGGCACCAGGCACAGGCAACCCTCCCCGAGCTCGAGCAGGCAACCCCCAAGTCCTTCCAGTTCGAGGTGGCTGTGCATCGCATGGGCTCCGACGTCTACCTGGCGGGCACCATTCGCGGTGAACTCGCACTCGGGTGCAGCCGCTGCCTTGCGCGCTATTGTCACCCGCTCCGCGAGCCGTTTCGTCTGATCCTCGAGCCCGCCGGCGAACGGGTTCCAGCAGATCCCCAGGCGGCGTCGGCCCTGGTGCGGGACGGGCTGTGCCTCGTGGACGAGCTCGAGACCGGATGGTTTCGCGGGCGGGAGATTGACCTCGGCGCCTTCTTTTTGGAGTGGATCACGCTCGCGGTGCCCGTGCAGCCGCTGTGCCGGGAAGATTGCCGGGGGCTATGTCCGCGCTGCGGTGCGGATCGCAACGTCGAATCGTGTGGTTGCGAAGAGGTGAGCCCGAGCTCTCCCTTCGCTGTGCTCCGCGGGCTGCGCAGCACGAAGACCGAAGGAGAAGGCTGATGGCAGTTCCGAAGGGCAAGACATCGCGCATGAAGAAGAACAAGCGCCGCACCCATGACGCACTTCGTGCTCCCGCACGGTCAAAGTGCTCACAGTGCGGCACCCCCAAGCCGCCGCACCGCATCTGCCCGAACTGTGGCACCTACCGCGGGCGCGAGGTCGTCCAGACGGAAGAGGAGTAAGCGCAGCCATGTTGGCGCTCCTGTTCCCCGGACAGGGCTCTCAAGAGGTCGGTATGGGCCGCGATGCCTATGAGGCATCGGCGGCGGCCCGAGCGGTGTTTGACCTCGCGGACGAGGTCCTTTCCTTTTCCCTTTCGCGCCTTTGTTTCGAAGGCCCCGAAGAAGATCTTCGCCGGACCGAGCTGCAACAGCCCGCCATTCTCGCGACCAGCGTGGCGCTTCTGCGAGCGCTCGAGGAGCGGGTGACGCCCAGTCCGGCGTTTGTCGCAGGGCACAGCCTCGGGGAGTACAGCGCGCTCGTAGCCAGCGGAGCGCTAGCGCTCGACGACGCGTTGCGTCTCGTCCACGCGCGGGGACGCTTTATGCAGGAGGCCGTCGCCGAAGGGCGGGGTGCGATGGCAGCGGTGATCGGCTGCGAGCCCCAAGTGGCCGAGCAGGCGTGCGCCAGGGCGCGGAAGGAGACGGGCCGAATCGTCGCTCCCGCGAACTACAACGGCCCCCACCAAACCGTCATCGCGGGCGAGACGATCGCGGTCGAGGTTGCCTGCCTGCGCGCCCGCGAGGCCGGCGCCCGCCGCACACTGGCGCTTCCCGTGTCCGCCCCGTTCCACTGCCCGCTCATGGCGCCGGCGGCCGAGAAGCTACTCCCGGAGCTCTCGCGGGTCGCCTTCCGCGACCCGGTGCCGCCGGTCTTCACCAACGTCGAAGCCGCGCCGAACGCCTCAGCGGCGCGGATTGCGTCGCTTCTGCATGCCCAGGTGACAGCGCCGGTGCGCTTCACGGAGATCGTCCGGGGGCTCTCCCAATCCGGCGTAACGCGGGTTCTCGAGGTGGGCCCGGGGCGGGTCCTGACCGGTCTTGTGGCAAGGATTGCGCCGCGCTTGGCACGGCGGAGCCTCGAATCGATGCATGAGCTCGGCGATGCCGTGGAGCTAGTCGCCGGCTCCGGTTAGGATGATGCCGTTGGCGCCTGGGGAGAGGTCAGGTGCCCGCGGAGGTGGGGTGAATGGCGCTGGAAGAACGTGTGACGGACATCATCGTCGAGCACCTGAACGTGTCTCGGGACGAAGTCGTCCCGGAGGCTTCGTTCGTCGACGACTTAGGCGCGGACTCGCTCGACATCGTTGAGCTCGTGATGGCGATGGAAGAGGAATTCGACGTCGAGATCCCCGATGACGACGCCGAGAAGATTCAGACCATCGGCGATGCGATCGCGTACCTAAAGGAAAAGCTCGAGGCGTGACACCATGCGTCCGCAGCGGGCTACGCGCCCGCGCGTCGTAGTCACCGGTCTCGGCTGTGTGACACCGCTGGGTGCCGACGTCGCCTCGACGTGGGCTTCCGCCCTGGCCGGCGTTTCGGGCGTCGGCCCGATCACCCATTTTGACGCGAGCCGGCTTCCCGTGCGGATCGCCGCCGAGGTGCGGGGGCCCGTCGAGGTGCCGGGTCTCCATCCCAAAGAGGCGCGCCGCCTGGACCGTTTCATTCTGCTGGCCCTGGCAGCAGCCCAAGAGGCGTGGCTCGACTCCGGGCTCGCAGACGCGCGGGCGGAGCTAGACCGTGCCGGGGTGGCGATTGGCTCCGGCATCGGTGGCCTTGCCACGATCCTCGAGAATCACAGGATCCTGCTGACCTCTGGGGCGCGGCGGGTGTCTCCCTTCACGATTCCGATGACAATCGGCAACATGGCGAGCGGCTACGTGTCGATGAGACACGGGCTGCGCGGCCCGAATCTCTGCCATGTCAGCGCCTGCTCTACGGGGTCGCATTCGATTGGGGAGGCGGCCAGGCTGATTGAGCGTGGCGATGCGGAGGTGATGCTGGCGGGAGGCACAGAGGCGCCGCTCACCGAGATTGCAGTGGCGGGCTTTGCAGCCATGCGAGCGCTCTCGACGCGGCAAGACGCCCCCGAACGGGCGAGCCGGCCGTTCGACCTCGGGCGCGACGGATTCGTGATGGCCGAGGGCGCCGGGGTCCTCGTTCTCGAATCTCTCGAGCACGCCCGCGCCCGTGGCGCGCGCATCCGGGCCGAGGTCGCGGGCTACGCGGCCACCGCCGACGCGGCTCACATGACGCTCCCCGACGAAACGGGCAGCGGTGCCCAGCGCTGCATGGGCCTTGCACTCGCGGACGCGGATCTGGCTCCCGAAGCAGTTGACTACGTGAACGCCCATGCGACGAGTACACCCGCCGGAGACCCGGTCGAAGCACGAGCGATCCGCGCCGTCTTCGGCGATCACACCGATCGGCTTCCCGTCTCGGCGACCAAGTCGATGACCGGCCACCTCCTGGGCGCTGCCGGGGCGGTAGAGGCGCTGCTGTGCGTGCGTGCTCTCGAGGCGCAGCTGCTCCCCCCGACCATCAACCTCGACCAGACCGATCCGGAGTGCCCCCTCGACCATGTGGTGGGAAAGGCACGTTCGTGCGCCGTCCGTGTCGCACTGTCCAACTCCTTTGGTTTCGGCGGCACGAACGCAAGCCTCGTCCTCACCCGCTGGGAGGATTGATGGCGGTCGTCGCGAGGAGCTCCTAGGTGCGATGCCCGTTCTGCAGCGACGAGAGCAATCGTGTGATCGACTCGCGACTTGGCCGAGACGGAACGGAGATTCGCCGGCGCCGGGAGTGTGAGGAATGCGGGCGCCGCTTTACCACGCGCGAGCGCATCGAAGAGATCATGCCTCGCATCGTCAAGCGCGACGGACGCCGCGAAGAGTACGATCGCGGCAAGCTGCGGGCCGGCATCCAGCGTGCCTGCTCCAAGCGGCCGATCAGTGAGAATGCCATCGAGCGGCTGCTAGACCGCCTCGAACGCCGACTCCAAGAGGGCAACGAGCGTGAGATGCAGAGCCGCGTCCTCGGCGAACGCGCGCTGGAAGAGCTCTCGGCCCTGGACCCCATGGCCGCGGCGCGCTTTGCCTCGGTCTTCTCGAGCTTCGAGAAGGCCGAGGACTATGCACGCTTCTTTGGGTCCCTGGCGCGCGTTGCCGCGCCGAGCGAACCAGACGACGACGGCGGATGAGGCCCGCCGCGCCTTGACCCCTGAGCGGGCAATGCGTCTTGCGCTCTCGCAGGCCCGTCGCGCGAGCGGGCGCAGCTTCCCGAACCCCCCCGTCGGCGCGGTGGTGGTGCGTGGCGACCGCGTCCTCGGACGCGGCTTCACGCGGCCGGCGGGGGGACCCCACGCTGAAGTGGTTGCGCTTGGCGCGGCCGCACGCCGCTTCGGCGCTCGAGCCCTGCGAGGCGCCACGTTGGCCGTGACGCTCGAGCCGTGCTGCCACCTCGGCCGAACCGGCCCCTGCACCCAGGTGGTGATCGAAGCCGGAATCACCCGGGTGTGGATCGGGCATGAAGACCCGAATCCCCGCGTGGGAGGTCGCGGCGCGCGCGCGCTGCGGGCGGCCGGGCTTAAGCTGCGCATCGGTGTTCTCGAGCAGGCATGCCGAGAGCAGCATCGCGGGTTCCTTTCCGTTCACGAGCGCGGCCGGCCCTTCGTGTCACTCAAAATCGCCGCGTCCCTCGACGGCCGCATCGCCACCGCGAGCGGGGAATCGCGCTGGATTACCGGCCAGCGGGCGCGGGCGCTGGTCCACACGCTGCGCAGCCGTGCGGACGCGATCCTCATCGGCTCCGGCTCCGCGCTGGCCGACGATCCCGAGCTCACGGCCCGCCGCCACGGCACGGTGATACACCGTCCCGTGCGCGTGCTCGTCGATTCGCGCCTCGAGGCGCCGCCGACCCTTCGCCTCTACCGAGACGGCTTTGCCGACCGTACGTGGGTGCTTTGCGGGGCGCGCGCGCCGCAGGAACGCCGGCGCACGGTCGCAGCCACGGGTGCGCGCCTGTTCGAAGTGCGCACGAGCGGGGGTCATTTGCGACTCAACGAAGCGCTCGCCCGGCTCGCACGCGAAGGACTCACCGATGTGCTGGTGGAAGGGGGAGGTCAGCTGGCCGCGGCGCTCCTGCGGGCAGAGCTCGTCGATGAGGTACACTGGTTCGTGGCGCCTCGGATGTTGGGAGAAGAAGGGCGGGCGGCCCTTGGTCCCCTCGGGCTGCGTCGCCTCGGGGAATCGCCCCGCCTCGAGCCGGCCTCGGTGCGTGTTCTTGCGGAAGCCGCGAAGGCTCCCGGAAGCTCCGCTCCGGCGCGGGAGGTCTACATCTTCGGACGCATGGGGACGGGCGGAGGAGAGTCGGCGTGAAGACCTGGTCCGCGCCGCGTGATGCGCAAGGGCTCCGCTTCGCGGTGGTGGTGTCGCGCTTCAACCATCTCGTTTCCGTGCGCCTTCTCGAGGGCTGCGTTCGTGAGCTCGAAACCCGCGGCGCCGCTTCGGACGACATCCACGTGGCGTGGGTTCCCGGTGCCTTCGAGATCCCGCTGGCGGCGCGCGCGCTTGCGGCGACGCGACGCTACGATGGCGTCGTGACCCTTGGATCCGTGATTCGCGGCGGGACGCCGCACTTCGAGTACGTCTGCCGCGCCGTAACCGATGGCGTGCGTGAGGCGATGCGCGATACGGGCGTCCCGATTGCGTTCGGCGTGCTCACGACCGACGACGCCGAGCAGGCCCTTGCGCGTGCGGGCGGCAACGACGGGAACAAAGGGGTCGACGCAGCCCTCGCCGTCCTTGAAATGGCCCGGCTCTTGCCCGGGCTGGCGCGGCCGCCCGGCTCGGCGGGGGAGCGGGCATCGTGACAGCCTCAAAGGGGTCGTCGTCGCGCCACCGCTCTCGGGAAGCAGCGCTCCAGATGCTCTACGCGATTGACCTTGGGCGCCGCAGCCCGACGGGCGACGCCGCAAGGGCCGAGGAGGTTTTCCAGAGCGTTTGTGAGAACTTCGAGCTGCCCGAGGGCGCGCGGGCATTCGCCAAGGAGCTCGTGACCGGTGTGACGGCCAGGGGCCCTGCGCTCGATGCAGAGATCGCGCGTCATGCGCAGCGCTGGCGGATCTCGCGGATGGCGGCCGTGGACCGCAACGTGTTGCGGCTCGGTGCCTTCGAACTTCTGCACAGCGATGCGCCAGCAGCTGTCGTGATCGACGAAGCCGTGGAACTCGCCCGCCGCTTCGGCGGGGAACGCTCGCCGGGTTTCGTGAATGGAATCCTCGATGCCATCGCGCGCGGCAGGCACGGCGGAGAGGAGACGTCGTGAACGACCCCGAAGATGGTGTGCTCGGCATCGTGGTCGAGACCGGCCCGATCGAGAAGGCCGCTGTCGAACTCGCGGTGGTCACGTTCTTCGAGAACGATCGCCCGCTACGCGGCGAGGCAGGCCGGGTCGATTGGCGCCTGTGCGGGATGCTCTCCGACCTTCTTGCGCGGGGTGCTCTCCGCGGAGCCGCGGGGGAGGCCGCTCTCATCCCGACTTTTGGCCACCTGCGTGCGCCCCGGGTTCTGGTACTGGGCCTTGGCTCCGCGACCGGGTTCGGCGCACTGGAAGTGAAGTCCATGGCCCGTGCCGCGGTGCGGCGCTGCATTGGGCTCCGGGTCCGCTCGGTAGCGCTCGCACTTCCCGGGCACTGGACGGGGCTCCTGCCGGTCGGCCCCTGCGCTGCCGCCGTTTTGCGCGGTACGGTCGCCGGTCTAGAAGAGACGGCTTCGGGTCTGCGGATGCGCCTTGTGGTCCCCGAAGGCTCGGCCGCCAGGGCTCTTGGTGGCCTTGAAACCGCAGTGCGACAGCTCTCAGACCACGAGGTCCCGGTCAAGATCGCAGGGGTCGAGCCCCTCTCCGTCCTCTCGTCGCCGGGGCTTCGGGACGACCTAGAAACATCCTCGTCCGCCTCCCCCCGGTAGCCGGGGAGGCGCACCCCCGTCGTTAAGTCACACGGCGGGACGCCGATCTCTTCCCGTAGGCGCAGTCTCCGCCCCGAGGGATGTCCCCCGGGGCCCGGTGTACCCGCGTCCGACGCGATCGTTTGCTGGAACGCTTGGCAGCGGGGTGATTCCCCCGCCCGCCGCTTCGCCCGGAGGGGGGATGAGCCTCGTCGGCAGCCTCGAGGACCTTGGCCTCGGGGACATCCTGCAGATCATCAGCCTGTCCCGCAAATCGGGTCTGCTGCTGCTGCGCTCCGATCGCGGCGAGGGGCGTATCACCTTCCACGACGGGCAGGTGCACGGCGCCCTAGTGAAGGGTGGACTGGCGGACCTGCGCGCCCTTGTGCTGAGCGCGGGAGTTCTCTCCGACGCCGAGTTCGACGTGATCGAGGCGGACGCCCGCGCACGCAGTGTCTCGGTCTCGGTCGCGCTGGCCGCGCACCCCTCGCTACCGGTCGAGCGACTCGATGAGCTGCGTCGCGCGAACGCCGAGGCTGCGGTGGTCGAGATGTTCCGCTGGCGTGCCGGCGACTTCAGTTTCGAGATCCGCGATGAGAGCGAGGCGGATCGTGATACCGGACTGCTTCTCACGAACGGACTCTCTGCCCAATACCTCGCGATGGAGGCCACGCGGCTGCGCGACGAAGCCGGGCCTGCGGCGTCCGGTACCGATGCGCATGACACTGCGTCGGATTCCGGCGGCTTCGTGTTCTCGGGCGAGGATCCTACCCCTGAAAGTGAATCCGAGGCGTCCGGCCAATCGGCACGCGGAGACGTTGGCTCCAAGGCGGCGGCAGTCGAACTGATTGCCACTGCTGCGGTCGAAGAGGCAAGCGGCGACGACGAGGAAGAGGTCGCGACGGTCGAGGCGAAGCCAGAGGGCGAAGGCCCGGAAGCGGAAACAAAGGCAGCTCCTCAAGTTCTCGCACAACGGGAGACGACGCTCCGCAGCGCCACAGCGATCGGTTCAAAAGAGCCTGTGCATCGGGGCCCGCCACCGCCCATCATCGTTATCGATCGCGACCTGGCGACCCTCGAGTGGGTGAAATCCGCGCTGCGTGGATCCTTTCCGCGTGTGCACATCTTCCAAGTATCCGAGTATGCGATCGGGCGGCTCCGTCAATACCTCGTGAAGGGCGATGCGCCCGTCATGGTGGTTTCCGACAGAGCACCTCCCGATCCGCTCTCTGGCGCGCGGGGCGCGCGGGAAATCATCGAGCGCATCAAGGCCCAGTCACCGAAGACACCGGTCTTGCTGCTGCTCGAAGCTGAAGTGGGTGGCGGGCCGAAAGCGGTAGGTCGGACCGGCGGGGCCGATGCCATCACGCTGCGGCCGAGCGCCGGGCAGCTGGCCAATCCGCGACTTGCGGAAGCGGTTGCCGAGGCGGCACGGCGCCTTGAGCAGACGATCGGGCTTTGGGCACAGCGGGCGACGGGCGGTGTCGAAGCGCGAGGCCCGCGCAGCGCCGACGTGCAGCGCCTCCGAAAGGCGAGCGAGCGCCTGCGCCATCCCTCGTCGCGAGGCGAAGTTCTGCCGCTCGTCATGCGCTTTGCCGCCGAAAGCTTTTCTCGGGTGGCGATGTTCATGCTGCGCGACGATCTCGCCGTAGGAATCGGCCAGATTGGCCTCTCGGCTGCAGGCGGGCCAGACGACGTAGCGCTCCAGCGTGTGCGCGTTGCGGCGGCGGAGTCGGCTTGGCTGCAGTCCGTGTGCAAGCTGCGCGCCCCGGTGCGCGGAGCGCCGTCCAACGACGGGGACCGGCGGCTGGCATTGCTGCTCGGCGATGCGCCTCCCCTTGAGGCTTACGTCGCACCGATTGAAAGTGGCGAGCGTGTTGTCGCCGTCCTCTACGCCGACAATTTGCCCTCGGGAGCCCCAATCGGTGACACCAGTGCGCTTGAGGTGGTGCTTCACGAGGCTGGTTTCGCCCTTGAGCGCGCAGTCCTTGAGCGCGCGCTCGCCGAGGCGGAGACGCACGACTCCAGCCCCGACGCCTAACCCCACCCGCGCGTGGCCGCGGCGGCGCGACGCGGCGGCGCCAGCCCACGCGGAGAGCTCACGCGAGGGCCCTTCACGGCCCCTCCCCGACTGCGCGCCTCGGGGCCGGAAGTGCCCCGTCTGGCTTAAGAACCGCGTTCCCGCTGCCGATAAATCCCCCGGCCGATCCCGTCCGAAATCCCGCAGGAGGGCCCGTGCAACGCATCCTCATTGTGGAGGACTCAGCGACCATGCGGTCGCTGCTCGCGTCGGCGCTCACCGATCTCGGGACGTCTGTCGAGATCACTGAAGCGGCGAGCGGATTTGAAGCGCTCCGGCTCCTACCGCGCGAGCCTTTCGACCTCATTTTGACTGACATCAACATGCCGGACATCAACGGACTCGAGCTGCTCTCGTTCGTGAAGGGCAACGCCGCGTACCGCCAAATCCCTCTCATCATCGTGTCGACGGAGGGCTCCGAACGAGACCGCGAGAAGGGGCTCGGGCTCGGCGCGGACGCGTACCTGGTGAAGCCCTTCGAGCCCGACGACCTACGGCGGGTCGCGAGCGAGCTCTTGGCGAAGCGGCGGGAGGGTTAGGCCGATGGCCGCGCGCCGACCCAAGAACCGTGCCCGGAGCAAGGTATACCGCGAGTTCGTCTCCGAGGCCGAAGAAATCCTTGAACGCATGCGCGGCGATCTGGCCGACCTCGCCGATCAAAGAGCGGCGAAGCACGAGGCCGACCCCGATCTTGTGAACCGGCTCTTCCGTTCGGCGCACTCACTCAAGGGCCTCGCCGGCATGTTCGGCTTCGACGGCATGAGCCAGCTCGCCCATCACCTCGAAGATGTCCTGGATGGGCTTCGCCTCGGCCGGGTGCCTCTCCACTCCCCAGCTGTCGGTCTGCTCGACGAAGCCGTGACGGTGTTCTCGGCGCTTACCCAGGAGATGTCTGAATCGTCGGGCGCGGTTCCCTCGGACGGCGTGGCGGCTGCGCTGGTTGCTCGCATCGAGGGGGCGGTGCGCTCGCCGGCGGAGGCCCCGGGTACGACTGACCCGATTGGCCGCCTCGCTATCGATCCCGCGTTGCTGCGTGCTCTCACCGAGTATGAAGAGCATCGCCTGCGCGAGAACCTGCGTCGCGGACGGCGAATCGTGCTGGTCGAAGCGACGTTCGAGATCCTCTCCTTCGAGGAGGGTCTTGCGGAACTCACAAAGTCGGTGCGTGAGGTGGGGGAGGTTCTTTCAACGCTTCCCGCGCCCGGCGATACTCCGGAGTCACAAATCCGATTCTCCCTCCTCGCAGCGACGGACTTGGATGAGGCGGACCTTGAGGGCGCGCTCGACTTACCGAACGCACGCGTCCGCACCGTCGGTGCGCCGGTGGCGAGTGTGGAAGACGCGCGCAGCCTCGATTCGACGCGTGCGTCCGCTCTGAGGAACAGCCGGGCCGAAGGCGGTCCCGGAGGGCGACTGGGAGCTGCCGACAGCCGTACCAGCGATCGGCCGGGCGATGGCGAGCCCGCCGATGGCACGTCCGGCCCCGGCGAGCATCCGGGAGGAGTCCCGGAACTCGAGTCCCTCAAGTCGATCAGCGACACCGTCCGGGTCGACATCAAGAAGCTCGACGAGCTGATGAACCTCGTCGGAGAACTCGTGATCCAGCGCTCGGCGATCGCGGCGATCGCAGCACGCCTGTGCTCCGATCCCGTGACGGCGCGGGTCGGCGCGGAGCTTTCGAAACTTCACAAAGGGCTCGACCGGAAACTGCAAGAGCTCCAGTCCGGGGTCCTTGAGGTGCGGATGGTTCCGCTGCGGCAGGTGTTCGAGAAGCTCTCGCGCGTCGCGCGGCGCCTGCGTCGGGATCTCGCCAAGGAGGTTCGCCTCGAGATTAAGGGCGCCGACACCGAGCTCGACAAGCTCCTCGTCGAGGAACTCGTCGACCCCCTCGTCCACCTTGTGCGCAACGCCTTCGACCATGCCATCGAGTCGCCCGCCGAGCGCGAGCGCGCGGGAAAGTCCCCCGAAGGAACGATTCGTATCGAAGCTTCGCAACGGGGCAACCACGTGGTGATTGAGGTCGCGGACGATGGTCGCGGAATCGATCCCGCAGTCGTGCGAGCGCGGGCCGAAGCGAGCGGTCTCGTCTCCCCGGGCGAGGTGCTCTCGCAGCGCGAGACGCTCGAGCTCATCTTCTCGCCCGGCCTGTCTACGCGCGAGGAGGTGACGGAGACGAGTGGCCGCGGCGTGGGCATGGATGTTGTGCGCGCGAACCTGACCGCACTCGGGGGGCTCGTCGACGTAGACTCGACCATTGGGCGCGGGACACGCATCACGCTCACCCTCCCCATCACGCTGGCCATCATCCAGGCGCTGATCGTCGGTGTCGGCGACCAGCGCTTCGCAATTCCGCTCACGTCGGTTCTCGAGACGCTTCTTGTCGAACCCGCATCGATCCAGCGCAGCGAGGGGCGCGAGATGCTGAACCTCCGGGGGCACCCCCTCACGCTGCGGCGTCTGGCCCGTGAGTTTGGGCTGCCCGAAGCCGGATCCGACGCGAAGCTCTATGTCGTGGTGCTCGGTTTCGGTGACTCGAGACTCGGACTTCTCGTCGATCGCTTGGATGGGCAACAGGACACCGTGATTAAGCCGATCCAAGGCCCGATTCAGAACGTTCGCGGTGTTACGGGAGCGACAGAGCTCGGGGATCAGAGCGCCGTACTCGTGCTCGATGTGTCCGCTCTGGTCGACGACGCCGTGCGGCGGCGGGAGGCGGCATGAGCTCAGACGCCCAGGGCGTTGAACTCGACCCCGCAGCCCCCGATCCGAAGGAGGCAGCGGCCCGGGGTCTCGACTGGGAACGGCTCGCACGGGCCGCCGCCCACGGCCCGCAGACCCGCGACGATGCCACGCTCTTGCGTGAGTTCCTGACCTTTCAGTTGGCGGGAGATCCCTACGCGGTGCCTGTGGAACGTGTTCGCGAGATCGTTCGCATGCGCCCGGTGACACCGATTCCGCGCGTACCTGCGGCGCTGCGCGGGGTGATCTCGTTGCGCGGCGAGATCGTTGAGGTCGTGGATTTGCGGCTGCGGCTCGGGCTCACGCCGACGGAGCCAACGCGCACGAGCCGCATCATCGTATTGCACGGGGACGACGGCAAAATGAGCGGCCTCTTGGTGGACGCCGTCACCGACGTCCTGCGCGTGACCGAAGAGGCGATCCGATCCGACGGGCAGGGGGAATCCGGGCGCGTCGGGGCGCTCTGCGTCCGGGGCGATCAGTTCATTTCTGTCCTCGATTTCGAACGGGTGCTGGAACTTGGTGACGAGCTCTGAACAGACTGCAAACGCGGGCGTGCGACAGGGTGACCTCGCGTGCTTTGAGGTCAATGGGAACGTGTTGGCAATCGACGTGCTCCAAATCCGCGAGATTGTGCGATGGCAGGAGGTGACGCCGCTTCCCCAGGCGCCCGCGCTGATTGAGGGCGTGATCGACATGCGCGAGAGGGTGATTCCCGTCGTGGACTTGGGACGGGCGCTGGGGGGGGCGGCCATCGAGCGCACCACGCGAGCGCGCATCGTGGTGCTCGAGGTGGATGGGCTTGTGCTTGGACTGCGCGTCGGTGCTGCGATCGACGTTTTGAGCCTCGAGAGTCAGACGGTTGAACCGCCGCCGCAGTTGGCCATGCAGGCCGGCTACGATGCAGTGCGTGCGGTGGTTCGGCGGCCTGGAGCGTCGCCTGTGCTGGTGATCTCGCTGGACCACCTTCTCGAAAACATCTATCGCTCGGCGCTGCCAGCGCCGGCCGTGGGGAACGCTGCGTGAGCGAGAGGCCGCAAATTCAGAATCTGCCCACCGGCGCACAGTTCCGACGGAGCGTCATGGCGCTCACGATGCCGGCCTCGCTCCTCGCGGTGGTGCTCATGAGCGGCTACCTGATGGCGCTTCTGCGGCTGCCGGCGGATCAGTGGTCCAGTTTTCGATGGATCGTCGGTATTCTGTTCGTGATCCTCGCCATTGCAGTGAACGTCGTGAACCGCCAGCAGGACGCACGGATCGTCAGAGGGCTCGAGCGGCTCCGAGAAGGTCTTGCGTCACCCGAGGACGTACGTCACGCGTTCGTGGGTATCGTGGACCTGCCGCGCCAAATCGTCGCGGCGGGCATGGCGTGGTGGCTGAGCGGTGGCGCCATCGTTGCCGTTGCGATGCGGGTATGCAACGAGGATTTCCGGCTCTTCTCGGGCGCGGTGATGATCGCCGCGGCAGGCTCGGGCGGGTTGGTTCAGCTGATCTTCCTCTACTACCTCATGCGGCGCCGCTTCGAACCGATCCGCGAAGCACTTGCAACCCAGATTCCAGATCCGCAGGAGCGGGAAACACTTGTCACGACCGTGAAGCTCGGTCGCAAACTCCGTTTTGCAGTGACGGGTGTGACCCTCGTGACGTTGCTCTTCGCAATCTTCCTTGCCAGTACGCGCGCCCAGCGTCCCATCGAAGCCTTCGCCAGCCGCGCACAGACGGCGCTCCTCCAAGGCGTCGTTTCGGCGCCGAGTGGCGAGCGGATGATCGCGATCGAGAGCGCCCGACGTGAGGCCGCGCGTCTTGGCTTCGGGTCCGATCTTCTCGTGTTCGACGAGAAGGCGGAAGCCCTTCTCCAAGGTACGCCGCACGCACTCTCGCCGGGCGAGCTTCGCTCAATTCGCGAAGCCAGCTCCGATGCGGGATCGAGTACGAGCTTCGACTCCAATCACCTCTTCGCTTGGCAGCGCATCCCGAACGATGGACGTGTGCTCGTGCTCGCGGCAAATCGCGACGACCTGCACGGCGACCTCGCGGACCTGAACGTCGTCTATTGCGTCCTCGTCGTGTTTGCAACGCTGGTTGCGCTCAGTGTGGCTTGGCTCGTGGGGCGCGACGTCGATGGGGCTGTGAACGCGCTGCGCGGAGCGGCCGAGAAGATCGCCTCAGGCGATCTCACGTCGGCGCACGTCTTCGACTCCGAGGACGAGCTTGGCCAGCTGGCGCGCGCCTTCGAGCGTATGGTAATCGGCCTGCGCGACACGATCGGCAGGGTCGCCGGCGCGGCCGACCGCGTAGAGGCGGCCGCCGGCGAAATCGCCTCCGTGACCGAAAGCCTGGCCGGGGTCACCGTGGATCAGGTGCGCGGAATCCAGCAAGCCACCGTTTCCATGGAGAGCATCAACGTCCAGGTGACGGGCATCGCCGAATCCGCCGGCGCGCTCAACGTGTCCGTCGAAGAGTCTTCGAGCTCGATCCTCGAGCTCGGTGCCGTGGGCGAAGAGCTAAACGGCACCGCATCGGTGCTCTCTCAGAAGGTGGATGAGGTTTCGACTTCGATCGAGCAGATGATCCGCAGCGTGCGGCAGGTCGCCCAAAACGCCGAGGGCCTGGCTCAGGCGGCGGCGGAAACCTCGAGCAGCATGGAGGAGATGGCGAGCTCCCTGCGCGAGGTCGACGCGAACGCGGCCGAGACCGCTCGACTGTCCAGTCGCGTGGTCGCAAGTTCGGAAAGTGGGCGGGAGAGGGTCCGCCAGACGATCGACGGGATGGCCGCAATCCGCGAAGCCACCGAGACAGCCGAGCGAGTCATTCGCAGCCTCGCAGAGCGCGCGAAGGAGATTGGCGCCATCGTGGGCGTGATCGACGACGTGGCGGACGAGACCAATCTCTTGGCCCTCAATGCAGCGATTATCGCGGCGCAAGCGGGCGACCAAGGCCGCGCGTTCTCCGTCGTGGCCGATCAGATCAAGGACCTCGCAGACCGCGTCCTTTCGAGCACGAAGGAGATCGGAGGTCTGATCCACGCCGTTCAGGGGGAGAGCACGAATGCGATCGGCGCGGTCGAGCGCGGTTCGCAAAGCGTTCAGAGCGGAGTTGATCTGTCGGCGGAGGCGGGTGTTTCGCTTGAAGAGATCACCGCGGCGGCCCGTGAGAGCGGACTGCGGATTGCCGGCATCGTATCGGCCGTGAAGGAGCAGTCGAAGGCCGCAACCCATGTGGTCGAGCTGATGGAGCGGGTACGGGGCGGAGTCGAGCAGATTCGTGCGGCGGGGCGCGAACAGGAGCGCGGCAACGAGGTGGTACTGCGCAACTCCGTCGCGATGCGCGAAGTCGCTACGCAAGTGCGGGGCACCACCGAGGAACAGGCTCGTGGCTCCGGTCGCATCCGTGAGAGCGTGGAGAGTGTGCGTGAGGCGGTAGACCAGATCAATCGCTCCCTTCAGGAACAGTCGGCGGCGTGTCGCCAGGCTGCGGAGCAGCTCGAACGCGTCTACGAGCGGACTCGTTCGAATGAAGAATCGTCGCGGCGCATGGGCGAAGCCATGCGCGGTTTGTTGAAGCAGGCGGAGACACTGCGCGGTGACGTGCAGCGCTTCCGCATCTAGCGGCGCGCTGCTGTGCGCCCTGCAAGGCGAGGGAGTTGTCTATGATCGCGGCCTGTCCGAAGTGCAGCACGCGCTATCGCGTTGAGAACGAGCGGCTGACGGCCGAAGGGGTGCGGCTGCGCTGCACCCGCTGCCAGGCGGTCTTCCGGGTGCGTCCCCCAGGTGCTGTCGCGCCCCTCGTCGAGCCGCAGGTGGAAGCGCAGCCTACGCCGATGCCCCAGCCCCCCGACCGCTCGCGACTCGTGTTGATTGCCGACAGTGATGCGGAAGAGGGGAAGGTGACGGCGGCCGCTGTGGCGGGCTGGGGCCTCCATCCGCTGCTCGCACACGATGGCGTTGAAGCGATCCTCGCGATCCAGCGCAATCTTCCTCGCGCCGTGATTCTCGATGCTGCGTTGCCCAAGATGTTCGGCTTCCAGATCTGCGAACTGATGAAGCGAAATGCGGAGTTGCGCGAAATCCACGTCGTTCTGATCGGCGCCATCCACCACCGGGAGCGCTATCGCCGCTCACCGCACGAGCTGTATGGCGCCGACACATATCTCGAGCGCCCGGACGTCCCCCACGGTCTTGTCACCGTCCTGCGTGACTTCGGCCTCCCGGTGGGCGGGGCCGCGCCCGCAGCACCGGCTCGTAGCGCCGTTCCGACGCGCCCTGCGGCGCGAGATCTCGACCCGGAGGACGTGCCGATGGGGCTCGATTCGGCACGGGAGTTTTCCGAAGCGCCGGTCTCCTTCGAGGCGCGCTCCGCGCCCGCAGCTCCGCCGATCGTTCCGGGACCGACACCGGCCACGGCCTCGATGCCGCGCTCCTTGCGGAGCGCTTCGTCCCCTAGCGCTGCGCGTACGGCCCCGCTCGCCGCGCCCGCTGCTGCGCCCGTCAACGACGGCCTCGCAGAGGAGCGCGCAAAGGCCGAGCGGCTCGCGCGCATCATCGTGTCCGACGTGATTCTGTACAACCAGGAGAAGTTTGCTCGAGCCGTCGCAGCCGGGCAGGTCGTCGAGATGCTGGATCCCGACCTCGAGGAGGGCCGGGCGCTATTTCGGCAACGGATCGACGCGCGCGTGCGCGAGGAGCGCGACCACCTCGCGGAAGAACTCGTGCGTGTCGGCCGTACGCGTGGCATGAGGTGATTTCAGTGTTGGACGCGCGCGAGCGCGAAAGCATCGAGCTCGGCCTTGCGAGCGCCGACGAGGAGCTCCGGCGCCTCGCCGTCGAGAGCCTTGGGACGCTCCCCGCCACGGAGGCGTTGCCGCGCCTTGTCACCTGCCTCGGTGATTCGAGTTGGCGCGTGCGGAAGGCTGCAGTCGATCGCCTGGTGAATGCGCCCGACGCCTGGCTCGCGGCTCGCTCGCTGATCGAGGCGCTCGCCGACGGAGAGAACCCCGGCCGCCGCAACTCCGCGGTGGAGGCGCTCGTGCGCTGCGGTGCGCGCGTCGTCCCCGCGCTGCTCGAGGCGAGCGCGAGTGCCGACGTCGATGTGCGCAAGCTCGCCGTGGACACGCTGGCGGGTATTGGCGACGAGCGCGCCGAGCCACGCCTGCGGGAGCTGCTGAGCGATCCCGACGCGAACGTGCGAGCCGCCGCCGCGGACGCGCTTGGGGCAACGGGCGGTAGTGAGGCGATGCGGGCTTTGCTTGCCTCCGCGGTGCGCCCAAGCGAGGAGCGGCTTGTGCGGTTCTCGGCCCTGCGGGCACTGGCTCGCCGAGAGGCGCCTCTTCGCGCCCGTGATCTCGGCCCCGCAATCGATGACCCCTGGCTCAAGCCGGTCGCGTTCGGAGTGCTTGGCGTTGGCGCGTCGGACGACGGGGAGGCGGTCGAACACCTTCTGAAGGGCCTGGCGGCTGGCTCGCGCAGCGTGCGCGAGGCCGCCATGGCCGCTCTCTTGCGCCGCCTCGGCCGGGTCGACGGCAGCGCCGCGGATCGCCTGGCAGAGCGGGTGCGTGAAGCGGCCCTCGCGAGTCAGACGCTCGTGGCCGACGCAGTCGAGCGCCTGCGCAGTGCCGATCTCGCCACCCGTCTCGTCCTCGTCCAACTGCTCGGGCTGCTCAGGCTGCCCGCGACGGTGATCCCCCTCGTCGAGGCGGGCCGCGACGAGGCCCTCGCCGAGGTTGCGCTGGCGAGTCTTGAGGCACTCGGTGAGGCGGTCGAAGGCGAGCTCGATGCGCGCTTCACGATGCTAGACGCGGAATCGCGACGGCTCGCCTGCATTCTGCTCGGGCGCACGCACGGCCCCTGCGGCGCCGCCCGCCTCGCAGCGGCGCTCGATGATCCAGAGCCGGCGATCCGCAGCGCTGCTGCGACCTCGCTCGGCAGGCGCGGGGGGGCGGCCGCGCTTCCCGCACTCGTGCGGCGGCTCGGCGTCACGGCCGCCGAGGATGCCGCCGAGGGCGAAGATGAGATTGCGGTGCTGATCTCCGCGCTCGTGGCGCTCGCGCAGCCTCAGGGACGGCTCCATTCCGACGTCGCGGATCAGGCCGTGGCGCTGCTTGGTGCAAGACTCGAAGGCGCTGCGGAGTCGGTGCGACTAGCGATTGCGACGGTGCTCGGTCGGATCGGGCGTCCTCAAGACGTCCAGCTCGTCACCTTCCTGCTCAAGGACGAGAGTGACCGTGTGCGGCGGGCCGCGGTCGAGGCGCTCGCGCGGCTCGAACCGGGCGAGGCGCCCGAGCCCGTTCGCTTGGCGCTTGCGGATGAGAGTCCGCTGGTGCGTGTAGCCGCTGCCAACGCACTGGGCGCATCCTCGAGCCCGCGGGCGCGAGAGGACCTCGCACGCCTGGCGGAGGACCGGGATCCCTGGGTGCGGGCCGCGGCGCTCCGGGCGCTCGGGGCGCACGCGAAACGCGTGGGCGGGCCGGACCCGACGGTGCTTGCGCTCCTCGAGCGCGCGAGCGCGGATGAAGCTCCGGTCGCGATGGCAGCGGTTGAAGCGCTCCGCATGATCGGGGGAGCGCCCGCCGTTCGTGTCGCGCGACAGCTTCTGTCGCGCAGCGAAACCGAGCTCGTCCAAGCGGCGGTGGGCTGTGTCACGCAGCACGGAGGACCGCAGGATCTCGAGGCCTTGCTGCCCCTCCTCTCGCACGACCACTGGTCGGTGCGAACCGAAGTGATTCAGGGGTTGGCCGATCGCGGGGTAGTGAAGGCCGTGCCATCGATCTTGCGCCGGCTCGAGATCGAGCAAGACGACTTCGTGCGCGACGCAATTTTGCGCGCGCTGGGCCGGCTTGAGGCTTGAGCCGCATGGCGAGCGCGCGCGATCTCGCGATGACGGAAGCGGAGTTCCGCATGTTCAGCGAACTCGTCCGATCCCATTGCGGCCTGCATTTTGCCAGCGAGTCGCGCTACTTGCTCGAGAAGCGCATCGGCCGGCGAATGCACGACCTCGAGATTCCGAGCTTCGCGGCCTACCACTACCGACTGCGCAACGACACCTCCGTGGACCCGGAGCTCGCGAGGCTTGTGGACGAGCTCACGACCAATGAGACCTATTTTCTGCGTGAGCGAGCCCAGCTCCGGGCCTTGATGGAGGAGATCCTGCCGGAACTCGGATTGCGCCGCCGCGACCAAGGGGGAGGACCCCTCAATATCTGGTCTGCCGGCTGCTCGAGCGGCGAGGAGCCCTATTCGATCGTGATGCTGGCACTCGAGATGGGGCTCGAGCCGGGCCGAGACCTGCGTGTGTATGCCTCCGATATCTCTCGGCCGGCGCTTCTGAAAGCCCGTCGGGGTGTCTACCGCGAGGCATCGTTCCGCGAGATGGACACCAGCATGCGGCGCAAGTACTTCACGGAAAAAGAGGGGCTCTGGCGGATCAGCGATGCCGTCAAGACCCACGTCGACTTCATCCATCTGAACCTCTTTGATCGCTCCCGCATCGCTCTCCTCAACCAGATGGACGTGATCTTGTGCCGAAACGTGATCATCTATTTCGACGGAGAGACCAAGCGGAGCGTGATCCAAACCTTCTACGAGAAGCTGCGGCCCGCAGGATATCTTCTGCTCGGACACTCGGAGTCGCTGATCAATCTTTCGAGCGCATTCGAGCTGCGGCATCTCCGACATGAGATGGTCTATCGCCGACCAGCACCCGGAGACATTGTTCATGACCCGCTCCATGGCGTGGCGGCCGAGGCGATCGCCCGCGTTGAAAGGACGGCTGGACCCGAAGCAGCGCCGGCCTCCTTTAGACGAGAGAGGCCGCGGTGAGTACGGAGGGACTGATTCGGGTCCTCGTGATCGACGATTCGGCGTTCAGCCGCCGCACGATCACACGCATGCTCGAGACCTCACCCCTGGTACGTGTGATTGATGTGGCGCGCGATGGTGAGGAGGCGCTGCGGAAGACCTTCGAGCTCAAGCCCGACCTCATCACCCTCGACCTTGAGATGCCTCGCATGGACGGCTTCACCTTTCTGCGCCTGGTCATGAACAAGCAGCCGACTCCCGTGATGGTGATCAGCGGCCGCAGCGGCGAGCAGGACCTTTTCAGGGCGCTCGACCTCGGTGCAGTGGATTTCATCGCGAAGCCCACGGCGCGCGCCACGCTCGAACTCCAGTCGATCCAGGCGGAGTTGATTCGGAAGGTGCATGCGATCCGGGAGCTGCGGATCGAGAAGGTACGTCAACGCATCTCAGCGACTCCACCCCTCGTGCCCGCGGTTCCGCGCCTGCTCGCTCAGACCGCCCCGAGTCGGCCGCGCGTCGTCGGGATCGGCTGTTCCACCGGTGGCCCGGCGGCGCTGATGCGCATTTTCGGCTCCCTGGTGGAACCGCCGCCCGTGGCGGTGGTTGTGTCCCAGCACATGCCCGAGGGCTTCACGAGAGGGTTTGCGGAGCGCGTCGACCGACTGACACCTGTACGTACGCGTGAAGCCACGGACGGTGATGAGCCCAGGGTGGGGACGATGCTGATCGCACCGGGGGGTTGTCATCTCGAGTTCGAGTATGAGCGAGGAAGAGCGGTTGCCCGGCTGGTACCCAAGCAACCTACCGACAAATACGTACCGTCCGTCGACCGCATGCTGATGTCTGCTGCCAAGCACTACGGAGCAGACCTGATGGGCGTGATCTTGACGGGCATGGGAGATGATGGGCGGCGCGGCGTGCTGGCGGTGAAGCAGGCCGGCGGTACGGTGATCGCCGAGTCTGAGGAGACGGCCGTGATCTTTGGGATGCCGCAGCAGGCAATCCGTACAGGTGTGGTCGATGCGGTCTTGCCGCTCGACGCGATGGCGATCGCGATCCAGTCGGGCGTCGCGCATGTAAAGGGCGCGGCACCGCGGGCAGAGGGGAAAGAATGAGCGACGACCGCAAGGCGCTCTTCGGACGCGCTGATGAGTTCATGAGCCTGTTCAAGCGTGGCGCTGAGTTCAGCAAGGAGCTGATCGCTGAAAATGAGCGGCTGCGGAGGAAGGTGCTTGAGCTCGAACAGCAACAAAATTTCGCAGCGCGCGACGATGGCGAGTGGGACAAGCTGCGGGCTGAGCTCCTGACGCGCATCGAGAACCTGGAAGAAGAGCGTTCGAACGCGCTCGAACGACTGCGCCAGCTGGAGGAGGAGAATCATCAGTTTGCGCGGCGCTACGTGGAAGTCGAGGAAGAGAACAACAACCTTGCAAACCTGTACGTGGCAAGTTTTCAGCTCCATTCGACGCTCGATCTGTCCGAGGTCGTGAAGATTGTGATCGAGATCGTGATCAACCTGATCGGGGCCGAGATGTTCGCGGTCTACATGCTGGACGAAAAAACGAATCGGCTCGAGGCCGTAGCCTCGGAAGGCGAGGCGGCCAGCGCGTTTCCGAAGGTGCCCCTCGGGAGCGGCATCATCGGCAGTTCGGTCGAGTCGGGCGAGACGTTCTGCGGAGATCCCGCGGGATCGGACGACTACGCGAAGCCGATCGTATGCATCCCTTTGCGCGTACAGGACAGACCGATCGGAGCCCTCGCCGTGTACCGACTGCTTCAGCAGAAGGAAGGCTTCTCACCGCTCGACCATGAGCTATTCACACTGCTCGCGGGGCATGCCGCGACATCGATCTTTTCGGCCCGGTTGTATTCGCAGTCCGAACGCAAGCGCAACACGATTCAGGGCTTCATCGACCTGCTGACGAAGTAGAGGCTTGCCAGGCGCCGGAGCGATTGGATCGGAGGAAAAAGGTGATGAGCGCAACCCACCGAATCTTGATCGTCGAGGACAGTCCGACGATGCGACAGCTGCTCGTGTTCGCGCTGAAGCGGCTGAAGGGTGCGGAACTGGTGGAGGCGCAGGACGGCATGGACGGCCTGCGCAAGGTCTCGAGCGATCACTTCGACCTTGCGCTCATCGATATCAACATGCCGGTCATGGACGGCCTAAAGCTCATCCGCCTGATCCGCGGCGAGGACAATCTCAAGGAAATGCCGATCGTCGTGATCACCACGGAGGGCGCCAAGGAAGACCGTGAGCGTGCCTTGGCGCTTGGCGCAAACGAGTATCTCACCAAACCGATCCAGTCGAACCGTGTCCTCCAGGTGGTGAGGAGCCTGCTCAAGCTGGAGTAGCGGCGCGCGGCCTGTGATATATCTGCCGGCCGTGAAAGGCCGGGCAATCCGCTTATTCGCCTGCTTCGCCGCCCTCCTTCTCCTGCTTGGACCCTCGGGCTGCGGCTACCAGTTTGTCGACTACAAGGCCGCGCTCGGCGACGTCCGGCGCGTTGCGATCCAGACCCTTCGCAACGACTCGTACGATCCCGGGTACGAGGCGGTCGTGACCGACTCCCTGGTCCGCGAGTTCAGGCGCCGCGGGGCTCTTCAGGTGGTCGATGACCCGAAGCTGGCGGACCTCGTGATTACCGGGCGCGTACGTCCCATCTTTACTGCCGCAAGGAGCTTCTCGTCGGTTTTGCTCGCCCTCGAGTACTCCATCACGGTGACGCTCGACCTTAAGGCGCAGCGTCGCGATGGCCGGCTCGTGACGATCGACGGCTCGGCCTTGACCCAAACCGACATCTACCTCGCGAGCGCCGACATCGAGGCCCTGCGGAAGAATCGCCAGGAAGCACTCCATCGCGTCTCGGAAATGCTCGCCGAGCGCGTCCACGACGCGCTCTACGAGCGTCTGCTGCCATGACACCCGATGCCCTGGTCGAGGAGCTTCGCACAGGCCGGCTTCGCGCCGCGTATCTTCTGCTGGGCGAGGAGCCCCTGCTGCGTGACGACGCGCTGGCGGCGATTCGCGAAGCAGCGCTCGAGGCCCATACACGGGAGTTCAATTTCGACCGCCTCGAGGGAGTTGCCACCAGCCCGGCGGCCCTTTTCGACGCACTGCGCTCGCTGCCGGTCCTCTCCGCACGTCGCCTGGTTTGGCTGCGCGAGCCAGGGGAAGGAAAGGGCCGGGCCGGAGCGCTCCTGGATGCGCTGTCGGAGGCTTTGGCCGAAGTGCGTGGACGTTCGGATCTCGTCCTCGTGGTGACGGCAAGCCGCGCCGACCGCCGAGAGCGCTGGGTACGCGCTTTCACCGAACCCGCCGCGCTTGTCTCGTGCGACCCTCCCAAGGGCCGCGCTCCGCTCCTCGCGTTCGTGCGTCAAGAGGCCCGCCGCCAGGGCCTATCGCTCGAAGAGGGCGTGGCCGAGGTCTTCGCTGAGCGCATCGGGCCGCAGCTTCTCGTGCTGCGTCAGGAGATCGCGAAGGCTGCGCTGCTGGCTGCACCGGAGCGGAAGCTCTCGCGTACCCACGTGGAAAGGTCAGCGATCGACGTTGCGGAAGACCCGATCTGGGATTTGACGGATGCTCTCGGAGAAGGACGCAGCGGCCAGGCGCTCGCCGTCCTAAGCAAGCTCCTGCGCAGCGGGACGCCTGAGCCGGTCGTCCTGGGAAGTCTTGCCGGTCACTTCCGCAAGCTGCTACGTGTGCGTTCCGGCGGTACGGTCGCCGCTCCTCCGTTCGTGGTTCAAAAGCTCGAAGCGCAGGGGAGGCGCTACACGACGACGCGTCTCGTGCAGCACCTTTCCGCCATCCATGCGACCGACGAAGCGCTCAAAGGACGCGGCGGGCTCCCGCCCGCGCTTGCGCTTGAACGGCTCGTGCTCAGCCTGTCGGCCTAATGGATTGGGTTACTTCGTGGACTTGTGCAGGCGCTTGGCGAGGCGCGAGACCGTGCGGCTCGCGCGCCGTTTCGGGATGAGACCCTTGCTCGCGGCTTTGCGCAAGGCTCGCTCGGCCGCGCGAAGCTTGTCTTGGACCCCTTCCGCCTTCCCGCCCTCGAGCGCGGACACGAACTCCTTCACCACGGTCCGCACACGGGTCTTCATGTGGCGGTTGCGCAAGCGCCGCGCCTCCGACTGCCGAGCACGCTTTTCTGCAGACTTGTGGGTGGCCAAGCAAACCTCCAGCTGAACCGCGGGAGCGGCAGGATAGTGGTGCCCTGCCGGTGTGTCGACTCGCGACCCCGCCCGGGGTCTTAAAGAGCCCCAGTCCTCCAGCGGTTTAGGGGGTCTTCGCGTCTTGCCGATACGGCATGCGGGTAGGCTTGCCCGGAGGGGACGCGCTTGGCTGCGTGGTTCAGGCGTCACGGCGCATGGCTCGTGCTGGCGATGGTGCTGGCGCTCGGCCCGCTGTACGCCGCCGGCGAGTCGCCGGTCCCGGCCGATGGCGCGCCGGCCTCCCCCCCGTCGGCGCCCCTCAACCCAAGAGAGGTGAGAGCCACACCAGCGCCCGCCGCGGCGAGTGGTGCCCCCCCAGCAGCGGCCCCAACCGCGGCAGTCCCTCCAAGCGTGACCCCGGCGGCCCAACCTGGGATCGTGGCCCCGGCAGCGCCCGCCCAGAGCCAAACCTCTGCCGCAGAAGCCGCGCCGCAAATCGCCCGGGTCCCCCCTACCGAAGTCGACCAGGTTTGGCTCACGCCCGGCCTTGGGATCCTCGAGCGCGTTCGTCGCACCCGGGCGGCAGCGCGGGAGCTCGGAGTCGCAGGCTTCGACGCGGCGGCGCGGGCGCTGCTCGCGGACGACGATGCGGGCGCTCCGCTTCTTCGCGCCCAGAGCGCGGTCGACCTTGCTCCCACGCTTCCCCTCGCGTGGGCTGCCCTGGCCAAAGCTCGCTGGCGACAGGAAAGCGATGCCCCCGGAGCAGCCCGGGCCCTCTTCTCAGCGCTGCGCCACCTCGACCGCCACCTCGAAGCATCCCTTTGGTGGCGGGCCACGGCGCTCCATGGCCTCGCGTTGGCACTTTTCTTTGGTGCGCTCGCCTACCTCGCGGTGGCGAGCCTGCTCGTCGCGCCCCGGGCCGCGCATGACCTCGGTGACCGCATCGTGCCTGGCGCGCCCGAGTTCGCGAGGGCGCTGCTGCTCGGTGCCCTGGTGCTCCTCCCTGCAGCCCTCGGTGAGGGCCTGGCGGGAGTCGGGCTCGGGCTCTTTGGCGTCGCGTTTGCGTGTGGCAGGGGGCGCGCGAAGCTCGTTCATCTCGGCGCTGCTGCGGTGCTTTGGCTCGCGCTTCAGCCTGTCCTCCGGCAGGCCGGCGCGGCGATGGCAGGGCTCGGCGCAGACCCGGTGGTGGCTGCAGCCTGGGCAGTCGAAACCGAGGCGGCCTCCGTCGGCGAGCTCTCGCGCCTCGAGCGGGTTGCAGACCACGATCCCATTGCCGAGCGCGCCCTCGCCGTGCGCGCCCGGCGCACCGGCAACCTTGCAGAAGCCGACGAGCGCTACGCCCGACTCCTCGCGCAAGGCGCGGCGGACGCGGTCGTTGAGAACAATGCCGCGAACGTGAGACTCGCTCTTGGAGACACCGCGGGTGCAATCGCGCTCTACGAGCACGCTCTGGGCCGGGAGACGTCCGCGGCGCTTCTGTTCAACTTGTCGAACGCCCAGGGTGCGGCGATTCATCCCGATCAGCAGGAATCCACGTTGATTCGCGCGCAAGCCATCGACGCAGAGATGGTGGGCGAGCTTACCGACCTTGGCGGTGCTCGCCTCGGGCTCGTGGTCGATCTCCCGATTCCAGTGGGGCTCCTCCGGCAGCGGCTCGCCGCCAGCGACGCGGGGGAAGGGGTCGCCGCCGACCTGCGGGCGGAGCTCGCCCCGGGCCGCCTCGGACATGGGCCTCTCCACCTCCCGATTGCCCTTGGCGCTGTGGCGATCTTGGCGGGGCTCCTGGCGGGCCGGGGTGAGCCCACGCATTGGTGCCCGAGCTGCGGGGTGCGGCGCTGCCCGCGCTGCGATGGCAGTGCGGGTGAGCGCTCGTTGTGCGAAGCCTGTACGCGCCTCCTCAAGCGCCCCGAAACCGCGGACCCGAGCCTGCGTGCCGAGCGCATCGCAGAGCTGCGCTCCCGTGAGAAATGGCGCGAGCGCGGAGCACGCGTCGTGGGGACCCTGGTGCCCGGCGCGGCAGGTCTGCTCGCCCGCCGACCGCTCAGCGGGCTCTTGGGTGCGATCGTGCTGTGCGCTGCGATCATCGCCGCGGGAGTGGGCCGGGATGTGGTCCCTGATCCACTTGCGGTCGGAGTGACTGGACGGCTCGCCTTCTCGATCGCGGCTGCGCTCCTCTTCCTCTCACACGTGGGCGTGTCGATGTGGGCGCTCTCGCACCGGAGGGATTGAACATGTCCGTCGCCCTCCGCGGCAATCTCCAAGACTTCGGTGTCGGCGAGGTCTTTCAGCTGATTGGCCAACAGCGTAAAACTGGTGTTCTCGAGGTGGCTGGCGAGGGCGAGCGCATCCAGCTCAGGTTCGATCACGGGTCCGTCGTATCGGCCGCGCCGGTGGGTGCGCACGACCACGCGGGGCTTGGCGAGATGCTGGTGCGCTGTGGTCTTCTCACTCCCGAGCGTCTCGAGGAACTCGAGCGCGAGCGCACGACCACACTCCTCCCCCTGCCAAGGCTTCTCGTCTCGAAGCAAATCCTTGGAATGCCGGAGATCGAGCAAATCGAAGACTTGCTGACGCAAGAGACCATCTTCGCGCTGCTCCGCCGGGAGAGCGGATCGTTCCATTTCACCGCGCAGGCGGTGACCCATGAGCGGGAATCCCAACGCCTGCTCGGCGCCGAGCAGATCCTGATGGACGGTCTGCGCATGGTGGACGAGTGGCGAAGCTTCGCCGACGCGCTGCCCTCGGAGTCCACCGTGTTTCGGCGCGTCGCGTCCTTTGAGAAATTTCGCGCAGGCGCAAAGCGCGAGTCCACGGCTCGGCTCGCCGCCGCAGAACGAGTATTTCTGCTGATTGATGGTCGCCTGTCGGTACGGCGTGTGATCGATCTCTCTCGTCTTGGGACCTTCGAGGCCAGCCGCTGGATCGCGCAATTCTCCCGCGGCGGCCTCATCGTTCCCGTCGCGCAAGAGGAGATTGAACGCGCAAGGCAGCTTCAGCGGGTAGCGCCCGAACCAACGCGCCTGCGCAGCCAGATCGCGTTCGGGCTGCCATTCGCTGCCGCGCTCACCCTGCTCGCTGTGGCGGCATGGGGTCCGCGACCCGCCACCCGCGAGCCTTTGTTGCGCGAGCCCCTTGCGGAGGCCCAAGAATCATTCGAGGTCTTGCGCGTCCGCAATGCGCTCGAGGCATATCACCGCGCTCAGGTCCTCGTGCAGGAGGCGCAGGGTGGGGCCGGAGAGGCGCGGGAGGCTTGGCCCGAGAGCCTCGATGTGCTGGTGCGGGAGGGCTTTCTCGCCCCCGATGCGTTGACGCCCATGCGGGCGCGCCCGTACTATTACGCACATCGCGCGAACGGCGCCGAGCTGCTAGGACCCGAGCACGGTTTCGCGAGCCGAGGCGAGAGCCACAGTGGCGATCGCGGCGCGCACCTCGACGAGAAGGATCGTCCCTGACCCGAGAGCAGGCCTCGACCCGGCAAACCCTCGTCTTCGACGACAACCACACCGCCGCCGAGCTGTACGGCGATGGCGACCGCACGCTGCGTATTCTCGAGCAAGAGCTTGGCGTCCATGCTCGTGCCCGGGGCAACGAGGTGCGCCTCGTGGGTGCGCCCGAAGAGGTCGCTGTCGCGCGCAAAGTGCTCGAAGAGCTTTACGGGCTGCTCCGAGCCGGCAACGCTGTCCACCCGCGTGAGGTGCGCGAGGCCGTGCGTATGGCGACACAGCAGCCGGCGACACCTCTTTCCGAGGTCTACGAAGATGTGCTCGGTGCCGCGGGGTCGCGGCGCCGAATCATGGCAAAGAATCTTTCACAGCGTCGCTACGTGGACCTGATCCGGGCCTGTGACCTCGTCTTCGCGGTAGGTCCCGCGGGCACGGGCAAGACCTACCTCGCCATGGCGATGGCCGTCGCGGCGCTAAACCGCCACGAAGTCTCACGCGTGATCCTGACCCGTCCAGCGGTCGAAGCCGGGGAGAAGTTGGGCTTCCTCCCCGGCTCCATGGCAGAGAAGGTGAACCCCTACCTGCGCCCCCTTTACGATGCGCTCCACGACATGATGGATTTCGAGAAGGCTGCGCGACTCATGGAGCGTGGCGCGATCGAGGTGGCGCCCCTCGCCTTCATGCGGGGCCGTACCCTCAACGATTCCTTCGTCATCCTGGATGAGGCCCAGAACACCACGAGCGAGCAGATGAAGATGTTCCTCACGCGCCTCGGTTTCGACTCGAAGGCCGTGGTGACAGGAGATGTGACCCAAATCGATCTTCCGAGCGACAAAAAGAGTGGATTGGTCGAAGCCACGAAGATCCTCGAGGGCGTGGAAGGCATCGCCTTTATGCATTTCACCGAAGCGGATGTCGTCCGACACCCCCTTGTGCAGTCGATCATCCGAGCGTACGACCGTGCGCTCCGCCGCGACGATACAGAGATGGCCCCGGGCGAATGATCGTGCGCCTCGCCGGGCCCCCTCGGCGCCGGGGGTTGCCCGTTGTCGACAAGCGTCTCCTGCGGCACCGCGCGCGCTGCATTCTCGGTGTGCTGGGTTGCGAGGGCGCTGAGCTGTCCGTCTCCTTGGTCGAGGATGGCGCCATGGAGTCCCTGAACGCCGCGCACCGCGGCAAGCGGCGTCCGACGGACGTACTCTCCTTCTCACTTCTCGAGGGCTCCCATGCACAGTTCCGAGGGGGGCTGCTCGGCGATGTAGTGATCGGAATCGAAACCGCTGCGCGACAGGCGCGTGACACAGGCCGGGACCTCAATGACGAGGTCGTACGGCTGCTGATTCACGGCGTCCTTCACTTGCTTGGACACGACCACGTGCGTTCCGCCGAAGCCAGGCGAATGCGTGCCGAGGAGCGCCGTGTGGCCCGAGCCCTGGCTCCATGACCCGAAGCCGGGCGGGGTGGCTCGCCGGTTACCTCGTCTCAAGCTTTCTCGCGTTTCCCCACCCGGTGGGCGACCGTGTGATCGATCTGGGATTCCTACTGGCCTGGGTCCCTCCGGCTTGCTTGGTTGCTGGTCTTCGGGGCCTCGCGCCGGCGTCCGCCGCGCGCTGGGGGTTTCTCGCCAGTCTCATCGCACACGCGGCGATTCTGCACTGGATCTACGTGGTGACGGTGGTGTATGGCGAGGCGCCCGTCCTCGTCGGCGTCTTGGCACCCATCGCCCTTGCCGCGTATATCGCTCTGTTCGGAGCAGCCTTTGGCGCTGGGATGGGCATTCTCGAGTTGCGCGGGCGCGCGGGACCCTTCGCCTTGGCGGCGTTGTGGACCGCTCTTGACTACCTGCGACACCATCTCCTGTCCGGCTTCCCATGGGCCGTGCTGGGATACGCCCAGCATCAGAACTTCGCTTTGATGGCGCTTGCGCCGATCGGTGGAGTCTATGGGCTCTCGTTCATCACGGTGCTTGGCTCCCTCGGCGTGAGCGCACTTGTCAGTGCGACGGGAGAGGGAAAGCGGCCACCGCTTCGATCGCTGGCCGCGTGCGCGGTCACGTTCACGGCGCTTGCTGCGGGCGCCTGGATCGGCGCGCAGCCCACACCCCCTTCGGGCCAGAAGATCCGGGTGGCGGTGCTCCAGGGGAACATCGATCAGGGCGTGAAATGGAGCCATGAATGGCAGGAAGTGACGCTGCGGATCTACGAGGAGCTGACCCGCAGGGCACGTGCCGAAGGCGCCGAAGTCGTCGTTTGGCCGGAGACCGCGGTGCCCGGCTCCCTCGAAACGGACCCGGACTTCCGAGAGCGCATCGAGGGCCTCGCCCGGGATCAGGCGGTCGTGCTGGTGGTGGGCGCGGTCGGGGTTGAGCCCGTCGGCCGAGCCTACCGTTACTATGACAGCGCCTACGTGTTCAATCCCGCCGGACGGCAGATCGAACGCTACGACAAGGCACACCTCGTACCGTTCGGAGAGTACGTTCCGCTGCGGCGCCTGCTGGGTCTCCTGATCGGTGCCGTTGCTCGTGGCATGGCGCCGGACAACGTGACCGCAGGCCCTGGGCCGCGCGTCGTGCGGCTCCCTCCGCCCACCCACCCCGGAGAGAGCAGCGCCCTTGAGGCTCCAGAGCCGGTGCCTGTCGGGATCCCGATTTGCTATGAGTTGCTGTTCCCGGATCTGGTGCGTGGGTTTGTGGCGAGCGGCGGATCGGTGCTTCTCGCGATCACGAACGACGCCTGGTACGGGCGAACGGGGGCGCCCTACCAGTTCCTCGCGATCACGGCGCTCAGGTCGGCTGAGACACGCGTCTGGACCGCGCGGGCCGCAAACACCGGTGTCTCAGCGTTCATCGATGATCGCGGGGGTATACGGAGCCAGACCAGGATCTTCGAGCGAGGTCTTCTCGTGGACGACATCCCCCTGCGACCCGGAGCAGCCGGAGATTCGTTTTACGTCAGACACGGTGACGTGTTTGCATGGGCGTGCTGCGGAGCAGTCGCCGCCGCGCTGATCCTCCGACGGAGAAGCGAAGGGAAAACAAAGAAGTGAGTGAGCTATCTAGCCAGCCGACGGTGTCGCTCGATCCGGGGGAGCTGAGCGACCGCCTGCACCGACTGCGGGCGCGCCTCTCCGAGCTTCGGGGGCGACTTTGACCTCGCCGCCCTAGCCGCCCGACAACAGGAACTCGAGCGCGATTCGGCTCGGCCAGACCTTTGGGAGGATCGGGCCCGTGCCGAAAAGCTGCTTCGGGAAAAGCGTAGCGTCGAGCGGGAGCTCGAATTCTTCGGCCGACAGGACCGCACCCTGGAAGACGCTGACGTACTGCTTGAGCTTGCCCGTGAAGCAGACGACGCTGCGACCCGCGCCGAGGCGGCAGGCAAGCTCGACGAGGCGGAGCGCGCGCTCGACGAGGCGGAGCTGCGAAGGCTGCTCGGCGGCGAGCACGATCCCAGCAATGCCATTGTCTCCATTAACGCGGGGGCCGGCGGCACCGACGCCTGCGACTGGGCCGAAATGTTGCTGCGGATGTACTTGCGCTGGGCCGAGAACCACGGCTTCAAGACCGAAATCCTGGATGTGCAAGCTGGCGAGGAGGCGGGGCTGCGCAGCGCGACGGTCACGGTCTCCGGCGACTACGCCTTCGGCTACCTCAAGACCGAGGAAGGGGTGCATCGGCTCGTGCGGATCTCGCCGTTCGATTCGCAGCACCGCCGCCACACCGCCTTCGCCAGCGTCTCGGTGGTCCCGGAGATCGACGATGCAGTCGAGGTTGAGATTGACGACAATGATCTGCGCGTCGACACCTATCGCGCGGGAGGTGCAGGCGGCCAGCACGTTAACAAGACCGACTCTGCGGTACGAATCACCCACCTTCCGACTGGCATCGTGGTGCAATGCCAGAACGAGCGCTCTCAGCACAAGAACCGGTCCGCTGCAATGAAGGTGCTGCGCGCCCGACTCTATGAGCGCGCACGCGAAGAGCAGGAGGCAAAGCTTGCAGCACTTCGGGGCGAGCGACGCGACGTGAACTTCGGCAATCAGATCCGATCCTACACGCTCCACCCAAGCCAGCGCGTGAAGGACCATCGTACCGGCGTCGAAGTGGGCAATGCCCAAGGTGTGCTCGAAGGTGACTTGGACGCCTTCATCCGTGCGACGTTGCTCGAGCGTGCGGAGAGTCCTCGCGGCGAGCGCCAGGAGCGGGCGTGAGCGAAGCCGAGCGGGAAAGCCGCCGCGCGCGCCTCGAGGCGCTGCGCAAGCAGGGTATTGAGCCCTATCCCGCGCGTACCGGCGCACGCCAGCCGATCGCGCAAGTGCGGCTCGAGTTCGAGACGCAAGATGCCGCCGCCCTCGATGCACAGGCACGGAGGATCGCGATCGCAGGCCGCATCACGTCGATGAGGAGCTTTGGTCGTCTGCGGTTCTTCGACCTTGTCGAAAACGGCGCGCGGATCCAGGCCAGTGCACGCCTCGGCGAGGCTCCCGACGCGGTCTTCCAGCTCCTCGATCAACTCGACGTCGGTGACTTTGTGCGCGTCGAGGGTCGTGCCTGGCGAACACGCACGGGTGAGCTCACAGTCGCCGCGGAAACGCTTCAACTTCTTGCCAAGAGCCTGCGTCCGTTGCCGGAGAAGTGGCACGGCCTCGCGGACGTCGAGGCGCGCTTTCGCCAGCGCTACCTCGATTTGCTCGTCAACGAGGAGGTGCGGCGTGTGGCCCTGGTCCGGAGCCGGACGGTATCGGCCATCCGTGCATTTCTTGACGCACGCGGTTTCCTCGAGGTCGAGACGCCTGTGCTTCAGCCGCTATATGGCGGCGCCGCAGCGCGCCCGTTCACGACCCACCACAATCTCTATGCGCAGGATCTCTATCTGCGGATCTCTGATGAGCTGTACCTAAAGCGGCTGATCATCGGCGGAATCGACCGGGTCTACGAGATCGGTCGCAACTTTCGCAACGAGGGAGTGTCGCGCAAACACAACCCTGAGTTCACCATGATGGAGTGCTATCAGGCCTTTGCCGACTACGGCCAGATGATGGAACTCGCGCAGGACATGCTGCAGGAGGTTGTCGAACGGGTGCTGGGAGGACTCTCGGTGATGTTTCAGGGCAAGGAGATCGATTTCTCGGGGAGCTGGCCGAAACGCACGATGCGCGAGGCGATCCTCGAGGCTACGAAGGTCGATATCCTCGACCCCGCTGCGTCGACGCCTGAGCGGCTGGCGGAGGCGGTCAAACGACACAAGCTCGAAATCGAGCCCCAGTCGACTTGGGGAAAGACCGTGGACGAGCTCTTCAGCAAATTCGTCGAGCCCGCACTCGTGCAACCGACCTTCATCATCGACTATCCGCTCGAGCTCTCGCCCCTCGCCAAGCGCAAGACCGACGATCCAAGACTCGTCGAACGCTTCGAGCTCTTCGTTGCGGGCATGGAGCTCGGCAACGCATTCAGCGAGCTCAACGACCCCGACGACCAGCGCGCCCGTTTCGAGCAGGCGCGGGGTGACGCCAAGGCAGGAGACGAGGAGGCCCATCCCATGGACGAGGACTACCTGCGCGCTCTCGAGCACGGGATGCCGCCGACTGGCGGCCTTGGGATTGGGGTCGATCGTGTTGCGATGGTGCTGGCCGACGCCCCCTCGCTCCGCGAGACGATCCTGTTTCCCCATCTTCGGCCCGAGCACTCCTAGTGGAGGCGTTCGCCGCCGGAGCGTGGAGCCTCGCAACCGCGGCCGGCGGTACGCTCGCCCTCGGATTCATCATCGCGATCGCTCTCGGAATCAATGCGCTCACGATCCTGTTCTTGGGCTCCGCGGTGATTGTGCTCGAACGTTTTGCGCGTGCCTCGCGGCGCTGGAGCAGCATGGCTCTGATGTGCGTGGGAGTCGCCATCCTCGCGGGTGGGCTCTTCGTGCATCTCCAAGAACCCCACGCGTCCCTCACGGATCAAGCGCGGATCCTGCTCATTGCGCTGCCGCTCGTGGCAGTGGTGGCCCTGCTCACGCGACTTGCACTGCTTCGGCTGCCCCCGGCGCGGCTCGGTCTCGCCTCGCTGATCACGCTCGGCGCCGGCTACGCGCTGCTCGTGGGCGGGACCCATCAGCTGCTGTGGGCCGCGGCGCCCCCTGCGGTTGCGCTCCTCGCGGCCCTTTTGCTGGCAGCCCACCGCCGCATCCGGGGCGCTGGAGCGCCGCTCGCGGAAGTCGAGAAGTTGTTGCGCATCCTCGCTGCGGTGCTGGCCATTGGTATCGTGGTCGCGGCGGCCCTTCCTGCGCCGCGTCCGGAGATCGCGGCCGCCGGGGCCGGTTTGCTCGTTCTCTTCGGAGGCGCCGTCGTGCTGGGCCTCTTGCCCCTCGCGGCAGCGGGTCTTTTCGATATGCGACGCAGCGCGGAGTGGTTTATCGCCGCGCGCTATCTCGTTGCAAAGCGGCGCCAGACCTTCATCTCAGTCATCACGGCGATCTGCGTGGGTGGGGTCGCGGTGGGGGTGTGGCTGATCATCACCGTGCTCTCCGTGATGAACGGATTCGAACGCACCTGGCGCGACGAGATCATTGGCAACCGAGCGCATTTTACCTTGCACAGCGGCCTTGGCGCGTTTGAGGGATACCGCGATGTGCTTGCGACGGTGCGTCAAGCTCCCGGGGTGCTTGGCGCTTCTCCCTACCTCGACGCCGAGGGCATGGTCCGGGGGGGCGGCGGCGAGATCGTCGCGGTGCGCCTGCGTGGGATCGATCCCACGCATGTGGGCGAGGTCACGGTTCTCCCTCACGATATTGTGTCGGGTCGACTCGACGATCTCGAGCCGCGAAAGCCAAATGACCCGGGCGTGGACGGTGCACCGGGCATCTTGATCGGAAGTGAGCTGTCGGCCGCGCTCGGAATCACGGTCGACGACCAGATCTTGCTGGTTTCGCCTTTCGGAGGACCGCCGACTCCACTTGGGCCTGCGCCGAGGCTAAAGCGATTCCGCGTGGCCGGCGTTTTCAAGAGCAGCTTCTTCCAGTGGGATGAAGCCTTCACCTACACGAGCCTCGCCGCAGCGCAGGACTTTCGACGCATCGGCGACGTGGTCGACGGTCTCGAGGTTCGCGTCGACGATTTCTATCGCTCCCAGCGCATCGCGCGCGTGGTACAGCAGCGGGTGGGCTTCCCCTATTACACGCGCGATTGGAAGGAATACTTCCCCAACTTCTTTCAGGCCCTCAAGACCGAGCGTGTCATGATGTTCTTCCTGCTGACCATGATCATGGTCGTGGCGGCGTTCGTCATCGTCGCGACGCTCATCATGATGATCATGGAGAAATCGAGTGACATCGCCATTTTGAAGACCATGGGCGCTGAAGATTCGAGCGTCGAGCGCATCTTCGCCATCGAAGGGACGCTGATCGGTCTTGTCGGCACCGCACTTGGCGTCGTGGCCGGTATCGTCGTCACAACCCAGCTCGACTGGATCCAAGGGCAGATCGAGGCGATTACCGGCATCGACACGCTGCCGGCTTCCGTCTACCAGCTCTCGAAGCTGCCTTGGGAGATCGACGTCACCCAGATCGCGATCGTGGCGGTCATCGCGATGGTGCTTTCACTCGGGGCGACGCTCCTCCCGTCGCGCCAGGGTGCGCGCCTCGATCCGGCCGAGGCGCTCCGTTATGAGTGATGAGCTGCTGCGGGTGGAGGGTGTGCACAAGTCGTTCGCCACCGGCGAAGGGCGCGTCGAGGTGCTGCGCGGCGTCGACTTCTCGCTCCGGGCCGGCGAGCGCCTCGCCATTGTCGGCCAGTCGGGCGTCGGCAAGTCGACGCTGCTGTATATCCTCGGCACGCTCGATCGCCCCACGGCCGGGCACGTCTACTTCCGCGGCGACGATCTGTTCGCAAAGAGCCCTCAAGGCCTTGCCCGCTTTCGTTCTGAATCCCTCGGCTTCGTCTTCCAGTTCCACCACTTGCTGCCGGAGTTCGACGCCGTCGAGAATGTGATGATGCCGGGCCTCGTGCGGGGCTTCGACTTCGGCGAGATGCGCCAGCGGGCGGTCGCGATGCTCGAAGAGGTGGACCTTGGCCATCGGCTGCACCATCGGATCGGAAAGCTTTCCGGGGGCGAGCGTCAACGGGTCGCGGTGGCACGCGCCCTCGTGATGAATCCGCCGCTTGTGCTGGCCGACGAGCCGACCGGAAACCTCGATCCGGTGACCGGGGAGCGGGTGGAGGACCTACTGCTCCACATGAATCGCACCCGCGGGACGGCCCTCGTCATCGTGACCCACAATCCGGCCCTCGCTTCCCGGCTGGGGCGCACGGTCACACTCGTCGAGGGTAAGCTCTAGAATGCTTCTAGGTCGTTAACCGCGCGCACGGCAAGCAGAAACAGGGCGCGTGGGGGTTGCCTCCCGAGAGCTCTGGCGAGTAGAATGCGCGGGCCTGATGGGGGCTCCTCAAGAAGCTCGACGGCTTGCCTCCCCGGCCTTAGGTGCCGCATTCACAACCCCCTCGGGTGGTGCTAGCGCGCGGAGGAATTGGTTGCGCTCCCACGGCCTCCCGGCGCGAGTGGTGCGCCTTGCCAGCCTCTGGTGCCTAACTCTGTTTGCCAGCACGACGACTGCCCTGGCAGCGGCGGGGTCCTCCTCCCACTCCCCCGGCCAGCCGGCTCCGCCCCGGGTGAGCGTGGCGATCCTTCCCTTGCAGGTCCATAGCGCGAAGAGCCTGGACGAGCTTCAGCGCTCCATTCCCGAGCTGCTCCAAAAGCGTCTCGTCGCCGCAGGGCGCATCGACACCGTGGACGCAGCGGTCGTGAAAGATGCAGCCGCCCGCCTGCGTCCCGAGCCCGACGATGCGGAGCTGCGGACGCTGGCCCGCGAGCTCGGCGCGGACGAGATCGTTTCCGGGAGCCTGACCGAACTGGCTGGCCACTTCAGCCTCGACGTGCGCGTGACGCCGCGCGACCCGCAGGTGGCGAGCCAGTCGATGGTTTTCACGGCCGAGAGCGAGGAGGCGCTGCAGGACCGTGTGAATGAGCTCGCGGACCGCATCATCTCGGTGGCGTCGGGGACGTCGCGCGCTCTCGTATTGGACGTCACGGTCGAGAGCCCGCTTGAGGTGGATGCGACCGTGAAGAGCAACCTCCGCACCCGTGTCGGTCAGCCCTATGATGGGGATACCGCGCGCGAGGACGTCGCCACGCTCAAGGCGCTCCCGGGGATCGCGACGGCGACCGTCCAAACGGAGTATCGATCCGGCGGCGTGGCTGTGCACTTCCGGCTGGTACCGGCCGAGCGCATCCTTGGTTCGGCCAAGCCGGCGGGCAAGACGGATCGGGTCGCCGACGTCCGGGTGCGTGGAAACCGTCGAATCGAGGCCGACGCCATCCGCGCTCGCATCTCGACAAAAGCGGGCGATCCCTACAACGCCGCCCGCATCTCGAGCGACGTGCATGCGGTCTTCGGGCTCGGTTTCTTCCGGAACGTGAAGGTCTTCTCAGAAGAGACCGCCGAAGGCCGCATCGTCACGTTCGAGGTGGAGGAGAATCCGGTCGTCCGGCAAGTGGCGATCTCTGGCAATGAGGGGGTCGACGCCGATAAGATTCGCGATGCCCTAACGCTCACCACCGGTTCGACGCTTGACTACCCGCTGCTCTACGAGAACACGGCGCGCGTGGAGGCTCTCTACCGAGCGCAGGGCTACTACCTGGCCAAGGTCCACCACACCATCCAGCCGATTTCTGCGGACGCTGTCGCGGTGACCTTCGAAGTGGACGAGGGCGAGAAACTGAAACTCGAGGAAATCCGCTTCGAGGGCAACCACGCGATCTCCACCTCGGAACTCACTTCGGGCATGCAAACCAAGCCTTGGCACTTTTGGTCTTATGTCACCACCTACCTTGACAAGTCTGGCACCTATTCCGAGCCCGTGTTTACCCAGGACTTGCGCTTGGTGGAACAGAAGTACACGGACAAAGGTTACCTCCAGGTCGAGGTGGGCGAGCCACACGTCGAGCCGGAGAAAGACGGCCTTGTCGTCACGGTCGAGATCAAGGAAGGCGATCAGTTCCGCGTCGGAAAATTGGACATCGGTGGTGACACGACGGTCGATATCGAGCAGGTCCAAAAGTCGCTAAAGCTGAAGACGGGCGACGTTTTCAACCGATCGTTTCTGACCAAAGACGTCGAAGCCCTGACCCACCAATACACCGACCGGGGATACTACTTCGCCAACGTGAACCCTGAGACCAAGCTCGATTCAGACACAAAGGTCGTGGACGTTACCTTCCAGGTGGAGCGCGGGTCCCTGTACTTCATCCGAGAGATCGAGGTCACGGGCAATACGACGACGATTGACCCGGTCCTTCGCCGCGAGATGCAGCTCGTCGAGGGTCAGCTTTGGTCCGCGCGGGCGATCGACGTCAGCAAGCAGCGTCTTCAGAATCTTGGATATTTCGAGGAAGTGAACTTCGAGCCCAAGCCCACCGACACCCAGGGCCAGCTCGACCTCGGTGTGAAGGTCGTCGAGAAGCCGACGGGCTCACTCTCCTTCGGCGCTGGCTACTCGTCGCAAGACAAGTTCATCTTCTCAGGCAGCCTCGCCCAGAGCAACCTATTCGGACGCGGCTACGGCGTCCAGGTGTCTGGGGACATTGGTGGCCTCGCGAACCGCTTCTTCCTCTCTTTCAGCGACCCCTATTTCTTCGACTCCTCCTGGAGTCTTGGCACGACGCTCTACCGAACCCAGGTGCAGTACTCGGATTTCACCGAGACACGGACCGGCTTTGACTTTACCTTTGGTCACGCGCTGAACGAGGAGAATACGGCGCGCGGCTTCGCGGGCTACAGCTTCTCCCAGCAGTCGATCACGCAGGCCTCGAGCATCCAGGCGACCGACATGGTTTTCCGCCAGAGCCTCTCGGGTCAGCAGAGCACGAGTCTTGCTACGCTCTCGTTCCGCGGCGAGCAGCTCGACAACCGGATCGCTCCCAAGGAGGGCTACCAGTACGGCGGTTCTCTCGACTTTGCGGGTCTCGGGGGCTTTACGAAGTTCCTGCGCACCGAGGGTAAGCTTGCCTACTACCTGCCGGCACCAAGCTGGATCCCGCTGCCGTCAACGTTTGCCTTCTTCGCACGCACGGGATACACGATTCCGTTTAACAACATCTCCGACTACAACCTTGGCCCGAACAACCAGGACGTCTGCGTCTTTAGCGACCAGAACTGCTTCCTCGGAGCCCTCGACCGGGATATCAAGCTGCCGCTCTCAGAGCGGTACTTCTTGGGTGGCCTCGGAACCTACCAGCTCCGGGGCTACAAGTCCCGAACCGTCGGTCCTCGGCGTTCGACGTTGTACTGCACGGGGCTGGGCTGCGCGCTCGGGGTCGCCGCGAACAAGAGCTCCCTCTTCGCGCCGCTCGGCGTCGATCCCACGACCGGGCAATGCGTCGGAAGCCTGTTCTTTCAAGGCAATGGACCTGGCACGTGCAACAACATTCGCGCGACGCAGACGAGCCAGTTCAATTACATCAAAGGGACCGATGTCATCGGCGGGAACAAATTCCTTTCGCTCTCGGTGGAGTACCGCTTCCCGATCTCCGAAGCGCTGGGTCTTATGGGAATTCTCTTCCTCGATGCCGGTAACGCCTTTGCCGAGAACGAGAACATGTTTGACGTGTCCAACTGGCGCTATGGTACGGGCGTCGGGGCGCTCTGGCTCTCGCCGTTCGGACCACTGCAAGGATTCCTCGGCTTCCCGCTCAATCCGTTGAAAGGAGTCGATTCCAGCGTGGACTTCGAGTTTTCGGTGGGCGGCGCCAACTTCTAAGGGCTCCCGATCGCGCGTTTCGAGATCGAAGGAGTGGGAGGCAAGGTATGCGCATTCACAAAGCGGTTGTACTGCTGGGACTTGTGGCGATCTTCGTCTGGGGGATTGGCGCGAGCGACGATCAGGTGAAGGTGGGAGTCGTGGATCTCGATCAAGCCCTCCTTTCGACGGACGAGGGCAAGAAGGCGAGCGACGAAATCCAGCGAAAGCAGAAGGAAGCCGAAGCCCAGGTGCAGCCTTTGGTGGAGAAATACAAGGCGCTGGAAGAAGAGATCAAGAGCAAGAAGTTCGTGCTCTCCGAAGACGCGCTCTATCAGAAGCAGCTCGATCTCGTCTCGATGCGCAATGACGTCGAATCGAAGCTGAAGCAACTGGACAACGATCTCAAGGTCGACGCCGAACGCATCCGGGGGCCCCTGGTGAAGAAGATGATCGACATTGTGAAGGAAGTTGGAAAGGATCAGGGCTACACCATGATTTTCGCTCGCGGTGCCGGCGGTATGATCTACAACCGCGAAGCGATCGACATCACCGATATCGTGGTGCAGAAGTTCAACAAGAAGAGCTGAGCGTCCGGTGATCGACGTTCATCCGTCTGCTCTTGTGGACCCGAAGGCACGCCTCGGCGCAGGCGTGAAGGTGGGCCCTTACTCCGTGATTGGCCCCGAGGTCAGTCTCGCCGAGGACGTCGAGGTCGGTGCACACGTCGTGGTGACGGGCCAGACCGCCGTCGGCCGCGGTACACGCATTTTCCCGTTCACCAGCATCGGCGATGAGCCGCAGGACAAGAGTTTCACGGGGGAGCCGACGCGCCTCGAGATTGGAGCGGCCAACGTGATCCGAGAGCATGTCACCGTCCACGTGGGCACTCCGCGGGGAGGGGGCTGCACACGCATCGGCGACGACAATCTGATCATGACCTCGACGCACGTCGGCCACGACTGCCAGATCGGCTCACACATCATCCTCGCGAGTTTCACCGGTCTTGCGGGACATGTCATCATCGAGGACTTCGCGGTGCTTGGCGCGTACACAGGGGTACACCAGTTCTGCCGCGTCGGTGAATCTGTGATGTGCGGAGCCAACGCGAAGCTCTCGCTCGACGCTCCCCCGTTCTCCTTGGTGGCCGGAGACCACGCGCGCCTCGCGGGGCTCAACACCGTGGGCCTAAAGCGTCGCGGTTTTGGCCCCGAGCAGCGCCGCGCGCTAAAGCACGCCTTCCGTCTTCTGTTCTCGTCGAAACTCCGCCTCGACGTGGCGCTGGCACGGGTGCGGGAGGAGCTCGCAGACTCCGAGGAAGTTGCCCGCCTCGTCCGGTTCGTCGAGAAGTCCGAACGGGGCGTCTGCCGCTGAGCGAATCTTTCGCCGCTGGCGAGGTGCTCGGCCTGATCGCGGGCCGCGGGCGCTTTCCCATCGATCTCGCCCGCGCGGCCCGCCGCCGCGGCGGGCGCGTGGTCGCGGTGGCTTTTCATGGCGACACCGAAGCCGCGCTCGCCGACGAGGTGGACGAGCTCCACTGGCTCCACCTGGGAGAGCTCGAGACGCTGATCGCGCGGTTCCGGGCCGCCGGCGCGCGGCAAGCCGTGATGGCCGGCAAGGTGCTGAAGACAAGTCTTTTTGGTGACCTCGCACGGCTCAAACCCGACGCGCGCGCCATTGCGCTCATCGCGGGTCTGCGCACACGCAGCGACGATTCGATTCTCGGCGCCATTGCCGACGAGCTCGCCGGAGAGGGCATCACCCTCCTCCCGCAGGCCGCCCTCGTGCCCGAGCTCCTGGCAGGGGAGGGTACGCTCGGGGCGATCGAGCCCACGTCTGCCCAGCGTGGAGATATCGCGTTCGGGTGGCCGATCGCGAAAGCCTTGGGCGCGCTCGACGTGGGACAAACTGTGGTCGTGCGCGAGCGGGCCGTTCTCGCCCTCGAAGCGATCGAAGGGACAGACGCGGCGGTTGCGCGCGGCGCGGCGCTCGGCGGCCCGGGCGCGTCCGTCATCAAGGTTGCAAAGCCCCGACAGGATCCGCGGTTCGACGTGCCCGCCGTTGGGCTGGGAACGCTCGCCGCTCTGGCCGAAGGGAAGGTGGCAGTGCTCGCCGTGGAGGCCGACCGAACGTTCCTTCTGGATCGTGCCGAGCTGCTGCGCGAAGCCGACCGCCACCGCATCGCCGTTCTGGGCATCCGCGACCACCCATTGACTCAAAGCGGAGGACGCCCGTGACGGCAAGGGCGATCCGCATCGGCGTCGTGGGCGCCGGCCATATGGGCCGCCTCCATGCCCGCAAGCTCGCAGGGCTGCGCGCCGCGGGGCTCGGCGTCGAGCTCAAAGGCATCGTGGACGTGCACCCCGACCGCGCGCAGACCCTTGCCGTGGAGACCGGCTCTCGCGCTTTTTCCGGACATCGGGAGCTCTACCAAGAAGTCGACGCCGTCATCGTCGCGGCACCCACGATTCATCACTTCGAGCTCGCGCGCGCCGCGTTCGAGGCGGGACTTGACGTGTTGGTAGAGAAGCCGATCGTCGCAACGCTTGCCGATGCGCAGACGCTTCTCGACATGGCGAAAAGCGGCGGGCGCATCCTCCAGGTGGGCCACGTCGAGCGATACAACTCAGCGCTAAGGCGCGTCGAGAGCCTGATCAAGAAGCCCCGATTCATCGAAGCACACCGCATCGGGCCGTTTCCGGCGCGCGCCACCGACGTCGATGTGGTTCGTGACCTGATGATCCACGACCTCGGCATCATCCAAGACCTTCTGGGTGAGGAGCCCGTGCGGCTCGAGGCGATTGGGATCCCCGTGATCTCGCGCGAGGTGGATATTGCGAACGCTCGGCTGCACTTTCCCAGCGGCTGCGTGGCGAATCTGACGGCCAGCCGGGTCTCGCTGACGGCCATGCGCAGACTCCGATTTTTCCAGCGCGACGCCTACTTCTCAATCGATTTCCTGGCGCAATCCGTCGCAGTTTTCCGGCGCTTTGACGACCCCGGGGCATCGGCGCCGCGAATCGAGATGGAGCAGCTGGAGATCGACCGCGAGGACGCGCTCGCGAGCGAGCAGAGAGCCTTTGTCGATAGTGTGCGCACCCGACGTCCGCCGCTTGTGTCGGGTGAGGATGCGGTTCGTGCGTTGCGTACCGCCGTGCGCATCGTCGAGGCGATGCCTCCCCTCGATGATCTCTCATGAGCTGGGTGCTCGTCTCCGCGGGGGACGCCTCGGGGGACCTCCACGCAGCTGCGCTTGTCAGCGAGCTGCGCGCGCGGCGGCCGGATCTGCGCTTCGCGGGCGTCGGCGGAGACGCGCTCGAAAAGGCGGGGATGGATCTGCTGGTCCACCAACGGGAGCTCGCCATCGGCGGGTTCCTCGAAGTGCTGTCGAGTTTGCGACGGGTATTTCGGGCGTGGCAGAGGATGGGCCGCGCTTTGCGGGAGCTCCGCCCCTCGCTCCTTATTCTCGTCGACTCGCCGGATTTCAACATTCCGCTGGCACGGCGAGCACGGCGGGCCGGCATCCCGACTCTCTACTATGTCAGCCCGCAGGTATGGGCTTGGCGGCGTGGTCGCATCCACAAGATCGCTCGCCGGGTCGATCGCATGGCAGCGATCTTTCCGTTCGAACCCGGCGTCTATGCGGGGACCGGCTTGCGAGTTGACTTCGTAGGACACCCCCTCGTGGAACCGCTCGCACGTCTTGCGGCAGGTGAGAGTCCGCAGCGGCTGCGCGCGCAGCTTGGTCTCGACCCAAACGCCACGCTTGTCCTTCTCCTTCCCGGCAGCCGGCGCAACGAGATCCGGCACCACCTGCGGCGCATGCTCGCGGTGGCCGCGCTGCTGAGCGCTCGCCGCCCGGACGTGCGCTTTGTGCTGGCCGTTGCGCCGTCGCTCTCGAAGGACTGGGTTGCCGAGCAGGTCCGCGCCTGCGGCCTCCCGAGCGGGGTTCGGCTCGACCTGGTGGCCGGCCGGGCGCACGAAGCCATCCTCGCCTGCGATGCGGTCCTCGCCAAGCCCGGGACGGTGACGGTAGAAGTGACTCTCCTGGGCCGACCGCTGGTCGTGCTCGGCCGCGGAAATCCCCTGTCTGCAGCCGTCGCGCGACGGATTGTGGCGGTACCCTCGTGGACGATGCCGAACCTCGTGGCGGGGAGTCCGATCGTGCCCGAGTTCCTGCAGGAGAACGCCCGACCTGAGCGTGTGGCGGCCGCCCTCGAAGCTGTGCTGGAAGGGCCCGGGCGCGAGCTGCTGCTGGCCCGGATGGCGGCGGTCCGCGAGCGCTTCGGCAAAGGGGGAGCTGCCGCGCGTACGGCGGCAATCGCCGAGGAGATGCTTGCTGGGCCCGCTCGGGCATAGCGTGGCCGCCCTGGCGGCGCTCGCGGGGCTGCCCGCAGCGCTCGGTGCGTTTGCCCTTAACCCGCGGGCGCGAAGGGGCTGGCGTGAGCGCCTGGGTGCGGCGCCCGATCGCGGTCCACTGCCTATCTGTGATTCCGTGTGGATCCACGGAGCGAGCGTCGGCGAAATCCTCGCTGGAGCGAAACTCTCGGACCGGCTACGGGCGGCAGGCCATGTCACATGCGCATCGACGATGACGCTTACGGGCCGGGAGGTCATGCGGCAGGCTCGCCCTGAGGTGCCATGCAGTTTGGCCCCGCTCGACCACCCGTGGCTCGTGGAGGCCGCTCTTTCTCGAGTTCGCCCGAGCGCGCTGGTGCTGATCGAGACCGAGCTTTGGCCGAGCTGGATCGCCGCGGCGGCGCGGCGGGGCGTCCCCGTGATCGTCGCTTCCGGCCGCATCTCGAATCGCTCATTCCCTCGCTACCGCCGCTTCGCACCGCTGCTCCGCGGGACCTTCGCACGGCTCTCGGCGGTAGGGGCGCGGACCGAGGAGGATGCTCGGCGCTTTGTGGCACTTGGCGTGCCGCAGGATCGCGTCCGCGTCTGCGGCGATCTCAAACTCAGCCCACCGGAGGTGCCTGCCCGCCTCGCGCCCGAGCTCGAATGCAGGCTCCCAAACTGCGCGCTTCTCGTCGCCGGCAGCACCCATGCAGGCGAGGAGGAAGCCGCGCTCGGAGCTCTTCACGCCGCGGAGCGCGCTGGGGTTTCGGTCGCGCTCGTGCTCGCGCCGCGCTATCCCGAGCGCGCCGACGAGGTCGAACACGTCGTACGCAGTGCGGGTCGGCGTCTCGTGCGCAGCTCAGAGAGGGATGGTAGGAACCTCACTCCCGGGGGCGTGCTGCTGCTCGACAGTCTCGGCGACCTGGCAGGAATGTATACACGGGCGACAGTCGCCTTCGTGGGCGGATCTCTCGTGCCGCGCGGCGGTCACAACTTGCTCGAGCCCGCAGCGGCGGGGCGGCTCGTGCTCTTTGGGCCGCACACCGAGAACGCGAAGAACGCAGCCGATCTCCTGTTGGCTTGCGGAGCCGGCGAGCGGGTAGAGGACGCGCAGGCCTTCGCCGCAGCTGCGGCGCGCTGGATGGCCGATCCAAATGCGGCCGCGCAGCGGGGTGCGCGTGGGCGCCAAGCCCTCGAGGGCCATCGCGGGAGTGTCGAGTGCAATGCCGCGTTGGTGGAAGCGGTCCTCGGCGCGCGATCGGCGCGCACGAAGGGGCAGGGCTAACGATGCATCTCCCCTGGCTCGAGTCGCGCGAGGAATCGAAGGTGGCGCGGGTGGCCCTCCTTCCGCTGGACGTTGCGGCGCTGGCGTACCGGGCAGGCGCCTTACTCCACCGATCGGCATACGACCACGGCTGGCTCGAGCGGCGCCGTCTCTCGTGCCGAGTTGTCAGCGTCGGGAATCTCACAGTGGGAGGATCAGGCAAGACGCCGACCACGGCATGGCTTGCGGTCGGTCTGCGTCGCAGAGGCCACAAGGTAGCGATCGCAAGCCGCGGCTACGGTCGTCGCTCGCACGAGCCTGTCGTCGTGGTCTCTGACGGCGTCCAGGTCCGCGCAAGTGTGAGTGTGGCGGGAGACGAACCGCTTGTCCTTGCCGCCCATGCGCCTGGTGTCCCTGTGCTCGTTGGCCCGGACCGCTCCGTCGTGGGCCTGCGTGCGGTGTCCGCGTTCGGCGCCGACGTCCTCGTGCTCGACGACGGCTTCCACCACCACCGGCTCGCGCGCAACGTCGAACTCCTCACCATCGACGGCCACTTCGGTTTTGGAAATGGACGGGTGCTGCCGCGTGGACCGCTGCGCGAGCCGCTTACGGCGCTGAAACGAGCGGACGCCATCGGGATCATCGACGGACCCCTCGCACTCGCCGACGCGCGCTCGGTCGAGACCTTCGCCCCACGCGCTTTCCAGTTCTCCGCGCGCCGTCGTCCGCGCGGACTGCGGCCCCTTGCCGGCGGCTCCGAGGCGTCGCCCGAGTCCCTGGCGGGCCTCGATGTCGGGCTGGTGGCGGGAATCGCGCGACCCGAGGCGCTGCGACAGACCGTCGAAGCGCTCGGCGCGCGCGTCGTCGCGTGCCGAAGCTTCCCGGATCACCACCCTTTCCGCGCCCGAGATGTGAGCGACCTGTCTCGATTCGCAAAGATTTGGGTCACGACGGAAAAGGACGCGGTGAAAATTCTCCCCTCCTGGGTCGGCCGCGCGGACGTTCGCGTGCTCGCCATCGATCTCGAGGTCACGGACCCCGACCGGATCCTCGATTTTGTCGAGGCGCGGATGCGATGAGCCCCAGCGCGCGGCTGCGGCGCGCTCGTCGGCGCGCGGTAACGGCGCTCACCGCGACTGGTGCGGCTGCGCTCACCGCCCTGCCGGAGCGACTGGCGCTGCCCCTCGGAGCGGCCCTCGGAACTGCCGCCGCGCGTTGCCTGGGTCGGCGCACCCACGAGGCGCTCGCAAACCTCCGACTCGTCTTTCCCGAACGGTCGGAGGCAGAGTGCACGGCGATCTGGCGTTCGAGCTGCGCGGAACTTGGCCGCTGTTCTGTCGAATGGGCGCGCCTTCCGAGTTTGTCGACCGAGGTCCTCCTTGAGCGTGTCGAGGTGGTGGGCCTAGAACGCCTTGTGAAGGCCGCGGAGCTCGGGCGAGGCGTCTTCGCCATCACCGCACACTACGGAAACTTCGAATACATCCCCGCCGTGGTGCGCGCTCGCATTCCGGGCGCCAGCATTTCGGTCGTGGGACGGACCATGCCGACTCCCGGGTTGCAGGCCATGATCGAAAGGCGGCGCGTCCGGGGTGGCGGAGAAGTGATTCCCCAGGATGCCCGGGCGATTCTGCGCGCGCTCCGGGAAGGAACCATCATCGGAATTCTCATCGACCACTACACACGCGAGCGGCGCGGAGGTGTCCTCGTACCCTTTCTTGGAGCACGGGCCTGGACGACCGCTGGCCCAGCCCTGCTCGCACTGCGCACGGGGGCACCGGTGGTTCCGATCCGCATCCGCCGCGTGCACAACGAGCAACACCGAATCGACGTGGAGCCGTCACTCGAGCTGCCGCGAAGCGGTGATCGTGAGCGTGATGTCGTGACGGCCACCGCGCTGATGAACGAGGTGGTGGGTCGCTGGATCCGTGAAGATCCGGTTCCCTGGACCTGGTCGCACCGCCGGTTTCGGCACAGTCCGGATGCGGAGGTTCGCGAGTCACGGAGTTAGCGCGGCGCGCTTGCTTTCCAAGTAAGGGCGTGGAGCCGCAGGCGGGTGCGCTCGAGTGGAAGGCGTGCCAGGAGTGCGCGCCGCAGGCCGCGGTCTCCTGCCGTGTAGCCCCGGAGGAACGACGCAAAGCCACGCGTTCCCACGCGCGCTGCGAGACCGCGCTTTACGAGCGACCGCACGAGACGCATGAGCTCAGCCATCCGCTCCGCCGGTTCAGGGGGCGCAGCCACCCGTGCACGGTCGAGGTCGATCACGATGATCTCAGGGAACGTGCTGCCCGCGCGGACGAGGAGGTTCTTCACGTGCAGGTCCGGGTGATGACCGCCGGCATCGTGGAAGCGGCGCACCGCGGCACCCGCTGCTTCGCACGCACGGAGTACCTGCTCGCGGCTGGGCGAAGCGGAGAGAAACGCGACCGCATCCTGTGCAGCCTCCTCGAACACCGTCGCCAGCGCGGCGCGCCAGAGCGGGCCACCGATTCGGCTCGCCACGGCGAGGACAGGCCGAGGCACCGGTGCGCCGCGTGCGCGGAGTTCGGCCGTCACCTCGAGTTCGCGGCGAGCGCGGCCTGCCCCGAGGAATGCGCTCCCCAGCAAGGACCCGAACAGGCCTCCGTGCCGCAGACGGCGAAGAGCGAGTCGCTCACCCCGGCCGGGAAGCGGAAGCACCGTGATCGGCGATCGTCCCATGGCGCCGGCCGCATCCGCGAACAGGGCCGCTACGCGGCCTTGCTCCAGCAGCCCGAGGGCGCGCACGGTGCTCTCGAATTCGGGCTGCACCACGAGGACAGTGCCTGCGCTCGCAAGCTCGCGCAGGCGCGCGCTCTCGTTCACGCTAGATCTCGCCGCGACTCGCGCGGCGGAGCAGGGGGACCGCGCTCGCTGCAAAGACGACGTTCGGAAGCCAGAGCGCGAGGGCCGCAGGCACGTGCAGGCTCTCCACCATAAACTGCGCGAGCGAAAGCAGGGCGTAATAGACGAATACGATGGCGACGCAAACCAGCGCTCCCCAGGAGCGAGCGCCGCGTGAACGGCGCAGACCCAACGGGACTCCGACCAATGCGAAAAGAATGGGCGCGAGCGGCAGGGCGAGCCGACGCTGGATCTGCAGCTCGTACTCTACGGGATTGTCCTCATGCAGACCTTTCAGAGAGATCCCGGCGGCCGCGCGGCGCAGAATGCGGCGAAGCTGCCGCATGGTCATCTCCGCGGGTCTTGTCTGGCCGCCGTCCGGGTCAAACAGGCTCTTCGCATCGAAGCTGTAGTCCAGATGCTCGAAAGCAATCCTGCGATGATGCGGATCGGCGGCGTCGTTCTCGCCGAGGTGCATGTCGCCGTGTTCAAGCTCCATTCGCACCATGGAGTGTTCGTCGTCGAAAACGAATCGACCGGTTTCCGCAAACACTACGAACGGACGATCAGGGTCGCTTCGGTCGGAGATCATGACTCCTTGCAGATTGTTGTCGCGGTCACGGGACTGAACGAACACCACACGATTGCCAAGCGTCTGGAACTTTCCTGACTGAAGAATTGCCCCGCGTGCGGCCACATTGCGGAACAGGTTCCTGAGCGAGAGCCGAGCGGCGGGCTCGCTGCGGATCATCAGCGTGGCGGTGAGCGCCGACACGGCGATGCCGAGGATCAGCACTGGGGCCACGAGATGACGCATGCCAAGGCCACACGCCCGCATCGCAGTGATTTCGGAATCGGCCGAGAGGCGGCCGATCGCAAGGAGAATGCCGAACAGGAAGGCGACGGGAACGGCATAGGCCGTCAGCATGGCCATGAGGAAGCCAAGCACGGCAAGGAGGTCCTCGGATCGGAACCCTACGGCGACGAGGTCGTCGAGGCGGCGCAGGAGGTTCTGCGTGACGAGGATCGTCGAGAAGGCGAGGAAGCCGAGGCCCGTGTACTCGAGCACCTCGCGCGCGAGGTACCAGGAAAGGGTGCGGGGCAGGCGCATGACGGGCTAGACTAGCTTCCCCTGCGCGAGGCGTACCATCGTCACCTGTATCCGTCCGCTCGCGGCCGCGCCGGGAGCCGATCGAATCCTCGTGATCCGCCTAGGGGCGGTGGGCGATGTGGTGCGCACGCTGCCTGCGGCTTCGGCGATTCGCGCGGCCTATCCCGGCGCACACATGACGTGGCTTGTGGAGAGCGCCTCCGCGGGAGTTCTCGAAACGCAACATTGGATCGATGAAGTGATTGTTTTCCCCCGGGAGGCGCTTCGCGCGAGTTTGCGCGGGCTACGCGTTCTGCCATTCACCCACGAACTCTTCGGCTTCCTGCGCAAGCTGAGGAGCCGCCGCTTCGATCTCGTGGTGGACTTCCACTCCATCCTGAAGAGCGGAGCGCTCGCTTGGGCCAGCGGTGCGCCCCTGCGTGCGGGATACGCGCCCCCGTTCGGCCGGGAGCTCTCCTGGCTTTTCCATAATTTGCGGGCGCGTCTAACACCTCGCCATGTCAGTCGATTTGAGCGCAACGAGGGCCTCGTGCGGTTCCTCGGCACGCCCGTTCGGCCGCGACCGGGATCACTGCGGATCGACCTCCACCTCGCGCGCGAAATGCAGGCGGCACTCGGTGGCGGTCCAGCGCCGGTCGTGATCCACCCGGGCACGAGTGATGCTACGCCCTACAAGCGGTGGACGCTCGAAGGGTACAGCCAGCTGGCACGGGAGCTTCTCGCCCGCGACCAAGTGCCGTCGATCGTGACCGTAGGCCCTGCGCGCGACGACCGCCCCTTCGCTGAGGCCCTGGTCGCGGCCTCTTGTGGGGCGGCTCGGCTGGCGCCTCCTACCCCTTCGCTCGCGCATTTGGCGGCGCTCTTCGCATGCGCCCGTCTCTACGTGGGCTCCGACACGGGACCCATGCACGTGGCATCTCTCGTCGGCACGCCCGTGGTCCAGATTCTCGGCCCGACAGACCCCGTCGAGAATGCGCCGTTTGCCGGCACGCCTTCCCGCAGCATACGCGTTCCGGTTTCGTGCAGTCCATGCCGTCGCGGCTGCGCCGCGGCGACGTGTATGCGTGTCGTTCCGGCAGAACCGGTGCTTGCAGCGGCGCGAGAGCTTCTGCCGGAGACTTGCCCGCCCCAAGCACTCGCCGCGGCTGGAGTTCGGCTTGGCGTTTCTGGAGTGGCGGATCCGGTCTTCCCCCTCGCGCCGCGCGCGGAGGGAGCGACCTCCTGAGCGCCGCGCCCGCTGCGTTCCGCAACATCGTGGTGCGGGCACCGAACTGGACGGGTGACGTCGTGATGGCGACGCCCGGTTTCCGGGCCCTTCGGGCAGCGTTTCCGGCCGCGCGCATCACTCTCCTCATGCGACCGGCGATCGCGCCGCTGCTCGCGGGGAACCCCTGGTTCGATGAAATTCTACCCGTTCACTCGAGCGGACGGAGCCCGCTCACCCTCCTGCGCGAAGGCCTTGCCCTGCGAAGGCGCCGATTCGACCTTGGCCTGTGTCTGCCCGACTCTTTCTCGGCCGCGCTTCACCTGCGCATGGCCGGCGTCGCGTGCGTTGTGGGCTATGCGGGGACTGGGCGGGGACCCCTTTTGCATCAAAGCGTCGACCCGCCGTGGGGCTCGAATTCGAGGGCTCTCGTGGCCCGTGAGCGCCACGTGCTGGGCCTGGTCGAGGCCGTGGGCGCTCCGGCGCTCGGCACGCAGCTCGAGCTTTTCGTGACCCCGGAGGAGGAGCGGCTGGCACAGAGCGTCCTCGCGGAGCACTCGCCAGGAGCCGCGGCGCCGCTCGCGGCGATTGCGCCCGGAGCTTCCTACGGGCCTTCGAAGCTGTGGCCTGCACAGTCCTTCGCGCGGGTCGGGGACGCTCTGGCCGACGCCGGAGCGCGGGTCGTGCTTCTCGGTGCGCCGTCAGAGGCAGCCCTCGTGGCACGGGTTCGGGCCGCGATGCGCAGCCCGGCCATCGAGCTTACGGCGCCTGGCAGCCTCGGCGTTCTCAAAGCCGTCCTTCGGCGCTCGAGAGTCCTCGTGTGCAACGATGCCGGTGCGCGGCACGTGGCCGTGGCCTTCGGAGTGCCTTGCGTCGTGATTTTTGGCCCCACGAGCCTCGAGAAGACGAATCTCAACCTGAGCCGGGTGCAAGCGCTCTTCGCGGACGTGCATTGCCGGCCCTGCTATCAGCGCACCTGCCCGATTGACCACCGCTGTATGACTCGGATCGAACCCGAGCGCGTGATCGCCGCAGCGCTCGCCTCCGTCGCGGCAGGCAGTTGAGACGAGCGGCCAGGTGGATCTTTCCATCATCGTCCTCTCCTGGAACACCCGCGAGCTCACCGTTGCGTGCCTCGAGGCGATCGCTCGCGCGACACAGGTGCGCAGCGGACCAGAGACGCCCTCCGCTCTCTCCGTCGAGACCATCCTTGTCGACAATGGTTCGTCGGACGGGACGGCCGATCTCGTGCGTACGCGATTTCCAGAGATCGAAGTGATCGCATTGCCCGGGAACCTAGGGTTTGCCGCCGGGAACAACGTCGGGCTCCGCAGGGCGCGCGGTCGTTTCGCACTGCTTCTCAATAGCGACACCCAAATAGATCGACATGTAATTGAGTATAGTGTATCCTTCCTTCAGGAAAATCGGGATGTTGGCGTCGCCGGTGTACAGCTTGTGCACCCGGATGGTCGGCTCCAGAACTCGATTCACAACTTCCCGAGCCTTGTGACGGAGCTCGTCCCGAAGTGGCTGCTGGAGCTCGCCCTTCCCCAGCGCTTCCCCTCGAAGCGCTTCCGCCACGCGGGTCCTGTGGACGTGGAGGCCGTGCTCGGAGCGTGCTTGTTCGTCCGGCGCGAGGCATGGCAGCAGGTCGGGCTCCTGCCCGAAGACTATTTCCTCTTCCTCGAAGAGACGGACTGGTGCTGGGCCATGCGGGAGGCGGGCTTCCGCGTCGTGCACCTGCCCGAGGCCCAACTCGTCCACCACTCGGGTGCGAGCAGCAAGAAGAAGGTCCCCGCAGCCACGCGCATCGAGTACCATCGCGCTCTGTACCGCTTCCTGCGGAAGCGGAGGGGGGCTTTGCAGGCGCGGCTGGTGGTGGCGCTGCGGGCGCTGAAGGCGCTTTTCGCGGTGCTCGTGCGAATTCCCGCGGCGCTCGTGTCGCCGCGCGGCCGCGAGGGCGTTCGCGAGCGCTGGCAGGTACTGGCCTGGCATCTGCGGGGCCGTCCCGAGACGGAAGGACTCGTGACCCGCGCTTATCTCGATCATATCGCCGCACAGGCGTCGCTCCGGGGGACGCAGTGAGGATTCTTGTCACGGGAGGCGCGGGGTTCGTGGGCTCACACCTTGTGGATGCCCTGATTGCGCAGCGTCACGAAGTCCGGGTGCTTGATAGCCTTGAGCCGCAGGTGCACGGACGCGAGCGACGGCCCCCCGACTACCTCAACCGCAACGCCGAGCTCCAGGTCGGCGATGTGCGGGACCACAGCGCAGTGGCGCGTGCTCTCGATGGCATCGAGGTCGTCTTTCACCTTGCCGCTGCCGTAGGGGTCGGTCAGTCGATGTACGAGATGGAGCGTTATGTCTCGGTCAACAGCGTAGGTGCGGCCGTCTTGCTTGAAGGTGTGGCCCAGCGTCGCGAGCGGATCCGCAAGCTCATCGTGGCGTCTTCCATGTCGGCCTACGGCGAGGGCAGCTACCGCAACGAGGCTGGCGAGCTTGTGTATCCTGCGCTCCGTCCCGAAGAGCAGCTACGCCGCAGGCTGTGGGAGCTTCGCGATGAGGAGCAAGAACTCCTGCGGCCAGTCCCGACGTCGGAGACCAAACCCTTGGCACCGACCTCGATCTACGCGATCACCAAGCGCGACCAAGAGGAGATGTGCCTGTCCATCGGGGCGGCCTACAGAGTGCCGACCGTGGCCCTTCGCTATTTCAATATCTACGGTACGCGCCAGTCTCTTTCAAATCCCTACACCGGTGTGATGGCAATTTTCTGCTCGCGGCTTCTCAGCGGGAAGCGGCCTCTCATCTTCGAAGACGGGCTTCAGACCCGCGATTTTGTGCACGTGTCGGATATCGTGCAAGCAAACCTGCTGGCCCTCGAGAAGGACCAGGCCGCGGGCTGCGTCTACAACGTCGGTACCGGGGAGCCAACCAGCGTGCGCCGTGTCGCCGAGCTGCTCGCCGACGAGTTCGGGGTCCGCGAGCCCCCGGAGGTCCCCGAGCATTTCCGTGCCGGCGACATCCGACATTGCTTCGCCGATATCACCAAGATTCGCACGGCGCTGGGCTACCAGCCTCGCGTCTCGCTTGGCGAGGGTCTGCGCCAGCTCCTGGCGTGGCTCCGCACCCAGAAGGCCGAGGATCGCGTGGAGGAGGCGCACCGGGAGCTCGAGCGGCGGGGGCTCAGCCAATGACTCCGAGGGTCGACAGGCGGCGGCTCGAAGCCCTCCTCACCAGCTTTTCGCGGGTGCGCTTGCTGGTGGTGGGAGACGTTGTCTTGGACGAATACCTCTGGGGCGACGTGGATCGGGTGAGCCCGGAAGCACCTGTCCCGGTGGTGTACGTGTCGCGGGAGTCGACTGTTCTCGGCGGCGCAGGAAACGTTGCGCGCAACGTCATCGCACTCGGTGGCCAGTGCATCTTCTGCGCCGCGGTCGGCGACGACAGGGCGGGGGAGCACGTCATTGAACTGCTGAAGGAGCTCGGGGTGGATCCGAGTGGGGTGGTCGTGGTTCCCGGACGTCCAACGACCCGCAAAACCCGGGTCGTGGCACGCTCTCAGCAAATCGTGCGCTTCGACCGGGAGACACACGAGCCGCTGGCGAGGCCTGCGGTGCGGGAACTGCTTCAGGTCGTCGAAGCAGCGCTACCGATCGCGGACGGCGCGGTGCTCGAGGACTACGGCAAAGGCGTCCTTGCGCCAAACTTTGCCCGCTCGCTCATGCGACGGCTGCGCAAGGCCGGGCTGTTTGTGGCCGCCGACCCGAAGAGGGAACTCGGTCCCTACCGCGGGGTCTCGCTGCTCAAGCCCAACCTGCGCGAAGCGGCCGAGCTTACCGGCATGCGCCTGAGCGGCGAAGCCGACGTCGCGCGCGCTGCCGCCCGCCTGCGCCGGGCGATCGGTGGGGGCGACATCGTCGTCACGCGCGGCGCCGAAGGGATGACTCTTTTCTCCGGGGACGGCCCCGGCGTTGACGTGCCGACGCTCGGGACTGAGGTATTCGACGTGCAGGGGGCGGGCGACACCACGATTGCAGCCCTGGTTCTCGCCCTCCGCGCGGGAGCGACGCTGCTTGAGGCCGCCGTCCTCGCCAATGCCGCGGCCGGCGTGGTGATTCGCAAGATCGGTACGGCAACCGCGACCCCGGACGAAGTGCGCGAGGTCTTGCCCGAGGCGATTGAGGCGGCAAATCCAGGTCGCGAAAGAGAAAGAGAAAGAGAGGGGGGTGGACCCCGTACGGGGAGGAGGGCGTGATCCGGAGTATGACCGGATTTGGCCGCGCGAGCTTCGAGCTCGAGGGGGCGCACTTCGACGTGGAGGTGCGCACGCTGAACCACCGCTACCTGGACGTCGGCGTTCGTCTGCCGCGCTTCCTCGCTTCGCACGAGGCGGAGCTGCGGACCCTGGCGCAAGAGCACTTCGCCCGGGGCAAGACGGAGGTCTCGGTGTCGGTCGGGGGCGGGAGCGCGCCCCCGCCGCATCTTGAAGTCGACCTCGGTGCCGCGGCACAGTACGTCGCGGCTGCGGAGCGGCTTCGCGGGCTCTACGGCCTGCCGGGTGCACTCGATGTCGCGAGTGTGCTGGCGCTGCCCGGCGTGGCGCGCACCGTGGAACCCAGGCTGAGCGATGAACCGCTGCGAATCGCACTGCGCAAGGCAGTCGACACAGCCTTGCGTGCAGCGGACGCGATGCGCGCCGCCGAGGGAGAAACGCTCGAGCGCGAACTGCGCGCGCGCCTTGCCCATATTGTCGAGCTCGCCGCGGCGCTGAGCGAGCGAGCCGGCCTTGTCCAAGCCGCGGTGCGTGAGCGGCTCCGCAAGCGAGCCGAACAGCTGCGCCAGGAAACGGGCCTCCAGGACGAGGCGCGGCTGGCGCAGGAGGTGGTGATCGCCGCCGACCGGCTGGATGTCACCGAGGAACTGGTGCGGCTGCGCAGCCACGTGGAGCAGTTCGAACGGATCCTCGCCGAGAGCGGCGTCGGCAAGCCGGCGGGAAGGCGCCTCGACTTCCTGCTCCAGGAGCTCGGGCGGGAGGCGAACACCATCGGCTCGAAAGGGAGCGACGCACCAGTGGCCCATCTCGTGGTTGAGCTCAAAACCGAGCTTGAGCGAGTGCGCGAACAGGTGCAGAACATTGAGTGAAAGGCCCCGAGCATGGCGGGATCGATTGAAATCGTAGGAGCCAAAGGGGTGGGGCGCGGCCCCGGGCAGCGGCGCAAGCCCGAACTGCCCGAAGCCAAGCTCGCGCGTGGCCTTGCCGAACAGGAGCAAACTCCCCATCCGGCGCTCCGCATGCTGAACGTCGGCTACGGGAATCTCGTGGTGATCTCGCGCGTCATCGCCGTCGTAGCACCCCATTCCTTACCGATGCGCAGACTGCGAGAGGAGGCTTCGAATCGAGGCAAGCTCGTGGATGCAACCCAGGGCCGGCGCACGCGCTCGATCCTCGTGACCGACAGCGATCACGTGATCCTATCTGCCCTCAACCCCGAGACGATCGCCGGGCGTCTTTCGCCGGAGGGCAGCGAAGGGAGCGGGGCTCCGGAGTGACGCCGCAGGCGAGCGCCGCGGGTCGCGAGCACACAGGCCGCGCGGCGGACTCCGGAGCGCAGACGCGCCGTATCTCTCGCCAGGGGATTCCGTTCGTGGTTTCGGCGCCGTCGGGCACCGGGAAGACGACCGTTTGCCGCGCCGTCGTGGCCCGCGATCCGGAGATCGTGCTCTCGATTTCCCACACGACCCGGGCGCCGCGCCCTCGGGAGCGAGACGGCATCGACTATTTCTTCGTTTCACGCGAGGCATTCGAGCAGCGGGTGGCACAGGGGGCCTTCCTCGAGCACGCCGAATACCGCGGCAATCTGTATGGGACGAGCTGGGCTGCGATCGAGAATCCGCTGGCTCATGGCCGCGACCTCCTGCTCGAGATCGATACCGCGGGCGCGAGGCAGGTGCGCGCTCGACTCCTGGCGGCACGCCTCATCTTCCTCTTGCCGCCCTCGCCTGCCGTTCTTGAGCGAAGGCTGCGGGACCGTCAGACCGATAGCGAGGAGGTCATCCGGCAGCGTCTCGCGATCGCGAAGGATGAGATCGCGGAGGCGCCGTGGTACGACTACGCAGTCGTCAACGATGACCTCGAGCGCACGATCTCGAGTGTGCTTGAAATCGTGCGCGCTGAGCGAAGCGGCGAAACGGCTGCGCTGCGGGCTCGGTTTGAGCCGCGCGCAAGCCTCCGCTAGGCTCGCAACAGGTCGATCCGAAAGGGGAATCCCCCCGGATGCTGCGGTTCAACGACGTCGCTGACAAGGTGCTCGAGTTCAATCCGAGTAGCGATCTGTCGCTGCTCAAGCGCGCATACGTCTATTCCGCGAAGGTCCACGAAGGGCAAGAGCGCCTGTCCGGTGAGCCGTACCTCGTCCATCCCGTCGATGTGGCCGGCATCCTCGCCGACATGCGTCTCGACGAGGTCACGGTCGCGACGGGTCTCTTGCACGACACGCTGGAAGATACGCTCACAACCTCCGACGAACTGCGCCGACTGTTTGGTGACGAGGTGGCCTTCCTGGTCGAGGGGTTGACCAAGATCGCCAAAATTGAGTTCACCTCCGCGCGCGAAAGGCAGGCCGAGAACTTCCGAAAGATGCTGCTCGCGATGTCCAAGGACATTCGGATCCTGCTCATCAAGCTCGCCGACCGCCTCCACAACATGCGCACGTTGCGCTTCATGAAAGAGGAATCGCGTGCCCGCGTCGCGCAGGAAACGCTCGACATCTACGCACCGCTTGCGCACCGGCTCGGCATCCACTGGATGAAGCAAGAGCTCGAAGACCTCGCCTTCCGCGCGCTCAACCCGGCGGCGGCCGAAGAGCTCGAACGACAACTCGCGAGCAGTCGGAAGGCTCGCGAGCGTTATGTCGAGGAGGTGATCGGCATCCTCTCGGCAAAGCTCGGGCAGGTAGGTCTTCGCTCCGAGGTCACAGGCCGCCTCAAAGAATTGGCGTCGATCCACGCCAAGATGCAGAGCCACGGAGTCTCCCTGGACCAGATCTATGACGTGATCGCCTTCCGGGTGATCATCGATGGACCGAAGGAGTCCGTCTACAGTGCTCTCGGCGTGGTGCATGGGACCTGGACGCCAGTGCCAGGACGCTTCAAGGACTATGTGGCGCTGCCAAAGCCCAACGGCTACCAGTCGCTTCATACAACGGTGATCGGCCCCTACGGCGAGCGCATGGAAGTGCAGATCCGTACAGCGGACATGCACCGGAATGCGGAGTTTGGCATCGCTGCACACTGGAAGTACAAAGAGGGACAGCTCGACGGCGACGACGGTGAGACGCGGAAATTCGCATGGCTGCGGCAACTGCTCGAATGGCAGCGAGAACTCTCCGATCCTCACGAGTTCCTGGATACTGTAAAGGTCGACCTCTTTCCCGATGAGGTCTTTGTGTTTACGCCGAAGGGTGAGGTGATCAACCTCCCCAAGGGCGCGACACCTGTCGACTTCGCCTACGCCATTCACAGCGAGGTCGGTGCGCACTGCAATGGTGCCAAGGTGAACGGAAAGATGGTTCCGCTCCGCCACGTCCTCACCGACGGTGACACGGTGGAGATTCTGACGAGCGCTAACCAACAGCCACGCAAGGACTGGCTGGAGTTTGTCGTCTCCGGCCGCGCCCGAAGCAAGATCCGTCACGCGATTCGAGCAGCCGAACAGGTGCGAAGCCGCGATCTAGGACGCGAGATGCTGGAGCGCGAGCTTCGCCGCGCGGGGCTTTCCATCGCTCGACTGACCGAGAGCGGTGATATGGCGGAGGTGGCGCGCCTTGAGAACCAAAGCTCCGTCGACGACCTGTGCTCTGCCGTCGGTTACGGACGGATCGCCCCCAGCGAGGTGCTCCAGCGCTTGCTGCCGGGGGAGGCGCCGCCGCTTCCGGCGCCCGAGCCCGCTGCTCCCAAGCGCCGCGGACTGTTCCGCCGCGCAGTGGCGCCTCCGACCACGGGCGTGCGGGTCTCCGGTCTGAACGACGTGCTCGTTCGCTTTGCCGCGTGTTGCGCACCCCTCCCTGGCGACGAAATCGTCGGATTCGTGACGCGCGGCCGCGGCGTTACCGTGCACACGCGGGACTGCAGCAAGGTCTTCGCCCTGGATCCAGACCGGCGGATCGAGGTGCAATGGGACAACGAGGCCGCTGCACCGCGACGCGTCAAGATGCGGGTGGTGTCGGTCGATCGGCCAGGGATTCTTGCGACCATCACCAAGTCGATTTCGTCCGCGGGGATCAACATCGATGCCGCGCGCGTCGCAACGACCCAGGACGGGAAGGCGATCTCCAGTTTCGACGTCTGGGTCTCGGACGTGCGTACCCTCAACGCGGTGATGAAGGAGATCGGTCGGGTGAAGGGCGTCCTCACCGTCGAACGCGTACGCAGTTGAGGAGAGCGCGAGCGAGTGTTTCCCCCGCCAGCGCGAACGCAGAGCGAAATCTCGGCCGACCGCGCGGCGTCGCCTCGTGGACTTGTGCGAGCGAGGAATCGGCGGATCGGGAGCGCCGCTCCAGCGCTCGGGGGCCCCGCGCTTGCGCCTTCGGCCTCCGCGCCTCCTTGGGCAACCCCGCGATGCGGGGGCCCGCCCCTTTTCGGAGCTCCGCGGGGGCGGAGGGGATCGGGAACCCCTCTGCTTCCGCGTGGGTTCCCCTTCGGGTCTTGCTGCCGTCGGTGAAGGCTTGGAGGCCGGAGACCCCACGCAGTGAAACCGGGCCGAGATGGGTGACGCGTGCGCAAGGCGGCTGCTTTCTCGGAGACAGGCGCCGGTGAAGATCCTCCAGGTCACAAGTGACTGGAAGTGGACCGGACCCGCGGAGCCGCTGCTCAGGTTGGCACTTGCGCTGCGCGACCGAGGGCACGAGGTCTCTCTTGCTGTCCCCGAGCCGCCCAGCCCTTCGGGGCGATCCCTGGCGAGCGAGGCGCGCGCGGCGGGGCTTGCTCCGAGCCTCGCCCTTTCACGGGGCCGAGGTCTCGCGCTGCCGCGCGACGCGCGCGACGTCCGGGCACTGCGTGCATTCCGGGCTGCCCACGGCGTGGAGCTCGTCCACGCCTGGCACACCCGGGATCACCTGCTCGCATTCGCCGCGACCGCCGGTCGGCGCAAACAGACGGCCCTCGTGCGCAGCGTGCGCAGTGCCGACCCGCCGTCTGCCACTCCGTGGACGCGCTGGCTCCTCGGTCCGGCGACGGATGCTCTCGTGTGCGTGTCGCCGGGAAGCGCGGAACGTTGGCGACCCATCCGCGGAGCGCGACCGATCTTTGGCGTCTTTGGTGCCGTGGATCCGACGCGCTTTCACTCCGCCCGCAACGACCCTTCTGTCCGCGAGGCGCTCGGGCTCAAGCCCGAGCATCGCGTCGTCGGCATCGTCGCGCGCGTCCAGCCTCACCGGCGCTTCGATCTCGTGCTCAAGGCCGCAGCGGAACTGTTCCGCGTCGATGCGGCCGCTCGGCTGCTCGTGATTGGGCGCGGCACGCGCCATGCCGAGCTCGCGCAAGAGCCGGCCGCTCGCCTCGGCATCGCGGACCGCGTCGTCTTCGCCGGGTACCGAACCGAGGACTACGCGGAGATCTTGCGCGCGATCGACGTGTTCACCCTCTTGGTCCCGGGCTCCGACGGGACCTGCCGCGCGCTTCTCGAGGCCGCGATGTGTGGTGTGCCCGCCGTCGTTTCCCCTCGCGGCGCGCTCCCCGAGCTCGTCGTACACGACCAGACAGGCCTTGTCGTGCCCGAGACGTGCGGCGCCCTTGCCGAGGCGTGGGGTGCGCTGCTGCGAGACGCAGACCGCCGTGAGGCGCTTGGGAGAGCCGCCGCTGAGCGCGCGCGGCGCCTTTTCGTACCCGAGCGGTTCGCTGCGGAGGTCGAGGCGATCTACGCTGCGGCGCTCCGCGCACGTTGCTGAGCATCGAGGATCGGCGCAGGGCGATGCGGAGAGGGATTCGCGTCGACTTCTCGAGAAGCTTGAGAGAGCGGATCGCGCGCGTCGTCGAGCGGGGGGGCATGGAACGCAGCGCCGACGACGCTCTGCAAGACGCGAGGCGGCTCTTCCATGAGCGCTGACGCAGAGATCTTTGTGCCCGGCCGGCTTTGTCTCTTCGGAGAGCATTCCGATTGGGCCGCTGTCTATCGTGCGAGCGATCCGTCCATTGCGCCGGGCTATTGTCTTGTCACAGGAACGGATCAAGGGCTCTACGCCCGCGCCGAGCAGGCCATCGATACATTTGAGATGGTGAGCGATCTCCCGGATGGAAGCCGCGAAGGACCGCTCTGCCTTTCCGCGCGACCCCGCGCCCTCGATGCCGCCGCCCGGCGCGGGGATTTCTTTAGCTACGCCGCTGGCGTGGCGGCGGAGGTAAGCGTTCGTTATCCGGTCCAAGGATTGCGTCTTTCGGTGCGTGGAGACCTGCCGATGGGGAGGGGCCTCGCGAGCTCCGCGGCACTTTGCGTGCTCGTGGCCCGAGCCTTCAACCGGGTGTATGGCCTTGGCTTGGGTGCGCTCGAAGAGATGGAGTTGGCCTACGCGGGTGAGCGTCGGTCGGGCTCCGAGTGCGGGCGCATGGACCAAATCTGCGCATTCGGTCAGAGGCCGATGTTCGTTCGGTTCGACGGCCCGCATCTCGAACCCGAGCCTCTCGAGCCAGGTGCAACCTTTTTCTTGCTGATCGTCGACCTGTGCCAGGCGAAGGACACGCGCCGGATCCTCAAGGATTTGAACGCGTGCTTTCCGCGCACCCCCGGTCCCCTTGCGGCCGCGGTGCGCGAGGCGCTCGGCCGCCGAAACGCAGAGGTTCTGGGCCGGGCGCGGGCGCTCGTTCGCGCGGGAGACGCGCGAGGCCTGGGCGAGCTTATGATCGAGGCGCAGGCGCTCTTCGACTCCTCCGTGGCGCCGGCGTGCCCGGAGCTGCGGGCGCCTCGACTCCACGCGATCCTCGCCCACGGCGCGCTTCGAGAGCTCGGTTTCGGGGGCAAGGGCGTGGGATCGCAGGGCGATGGCTGCGCGCAGCTGGTCGCACGCGGGTCACAAGAGCGCCGACTCCTCGCTGCGCGCCTTGAGTCCGACCTCGGCGTACGCTGCTTCCCGGTGACACTCCGCTCCGACCGTCAGGACTAGGGCAGGAGGGGAGCCAGGATGCAGAGCTCGCGAATCACGGCTCTCGTCGCAGCCACGTTGGCGTTCTGCCTTGCCATGGCGAGCGGAACGGACTGCGTGCACATCGACGAACACCGCTACACCGAAGTAAGCCGCGTCATGGCCTCACCGGGAGGCGACTGGCTCGTCCCGCGGCTCAATGACCACGTGTACAGCGACAAACCGCCCGGCTTCTTTTGGGCGGCCGCGGTCGCCCAGCGACTCAGTGTGAACCTCCCCCTCGCGTCCTTCCTGCCGTCGGTCCTCGGTTCGACGATCGCGCTGCTCGCCACCTTCGGCATCGGTCGCCGCTTCTACGGGGAAGCCGGTGGTTTGGCGGCCATGGTCGGGCTCGGAAGCTCGTCGGAGTTCTACATCTTCACGGGACGCGCAAACCTCGACGCCTTTCTTACAGGCTTCACAACGCTCGCGCTCTACTTCTATGTGCGGGGCGACGCGGAGTCCGAGAGGACCGGCTCTCGCGCGAAAATCTTCTTCGCGCTCGGCTGCCTCTCCGCCGGATTTGGCGTGCTGGTGAAGGGCCCGATCGCGCTCGCCATCCCGGGGCTCGCGGTCGTGCTGGCGCGGGTCCTCGAGGGGCGCACGCGGACTCTCGCATCGCCCGTATGGGCCCTCGCCCTGGCGCTTGCGCTCGCGCCCGCAGGGCTTTGGATGCTCGCCGCCGGGATCCACGCTGGAGCGGACTATCTTGAAACCATCGCCTTCCACCACGCGGTGGGGCACCCGCTGGGGCATGTCGACCACGTGCAGCCCTGGTCGATGTACGCGCACGTGTATCCGACCCGGTTTCTCCCCTGGACCGTGTTTCTGCCAGCGGCGTTCGTCGCGCTTCCCTGGCCCCTGCGGCGTCCTCTCAAGCAGGGGGATGCGCTGCCTCTCGCGTGGCTCGTGGGCTCGTTCATCCTGCTTTCGGTCGTTCCAGCCAAGCGAGAGCACTATTTGCTTCCTCTCTTTCCGGGGGGTGCGCTCCTCGTGGGTCGTCTGTTTGCAGACCTCTGCCGTCGTCCCGCCAGCGCGCCAAACCCGTTGCGGCTGCGCTGGTGGCTCACCGAGCCCCTGCTCGTGGGCGCGGCGGTGGTGGGCGCGCTGGGCTCGGTCCTTGTGATCGCGGGGGCGATCGCCGCATTTTTAGGCGCGGATCCGACCGCTCTCCTGCCTGGCTCGGTCGAGGGCAAGCAGTGGTGGGTCGAGTTCTGGAAAATCGCACTCATGACCCAAGGGCGTCTTCTCGCACTTGCCGCCGTCTTCGGATTGGTCGGCTTGGTCGGCTCGATCGCGATGCTCCGCGGCGAGACCATCGAGCGCCGAGGGCTGGGATTTGCGGTGGTGATGGTCGCGTACACCCTCTTCCGTGCCCGCGCTCTTGCGCCTGCCCTCGAACCCAGCCTCGAGACGCGTAGCTTCGTCGAGCGGGTGGGGGAGCTCGTCGGCGACGCCCCGCTTGCGGACTACGGCGGCATCGACTTCGCGGCGAACTGGGTGCTTCGCCGCGACGTTGTGCCCATATTTGTCGACTCTGGTGCTGCCTCGCGCTTCATGACCGAGCACGCGGAGCGCGGTGCCTACCTGATGGTGATGCGCTCGCGGCTTCGACAGCGGGGGATGCCAGAGGGGGCGAAGATCGTGCTCGAATGGCCGCGGCCACTGGACGACGACTTGCTGCTGCTCGGCCCCGCTTCGCCGTCCTCGTGATCCGCGCCTCGCCTGGGGCGCCTACTGCGGACGCGTCTGAAGACCCACGAGCTCGCGGTAGAGGTTGTCGGACCCCATGAGCTCGTCGTGCGTGCCGACCCGAGAAACGGTCCCGCTCGCGAGCACGACGATTTTGTCGGCGTGGCGGACCGTCGAGAGTCGGTGCGCGATCACGAAAACCGTCCGTCCGCCCAGCAGCGCTTCGATGGCCTCTTGGACGTAGCGTTCGCTTTTCGCATCGAGCGAGCTCGTGGCCTCGTCGAAAATCAGGATCGCGGGGTTGCGGAGAATCGCGCGCGCGATCGTCACGCGTTGGCGCTGGCCGCCCGAGAGCTTTACGCCCACCTCACCGACCTGGGTGTCATAACCATCCGGCAGTCCTTCGACGAATTCGTCGACGTGCGCGACGCGCGCGGCGGCAAGCACGTCCTCATCGGATGCATCGCGACGCCCGTAACGGATGTTGTCGCGGATCGTACCCGCGAACAGGAACGGTTCCTGCGTCACCACCGCAATGTGTTGGAGCAACGAGTCGCGGGAGATGCGTCGGAGGTCGACGCCATCGATTTCGATCGACCCCGAGCCCGGGTCGTAGAACCGCAGCAAGAGGTCGGCGAGGGTGGTCTTGCCCGCCCCCGTCCGGCCCACGATCGCGACCACTTCACCCGCCTTGACCTCGAGGGAGAAGTCCTGAAGCACAGGCTCTCGGCCGTAGGAGAAGGAGAGCTTGGAGAAGCGGATGCCGTGGTGAACGCCGTCGATCTTCACGGCGTCCGCCGAGTCCGGGGTCTCCGAAGGCGCATCGACGAGCTCGAAGAAGCGTTCGGCGGAAGACGCTGCGTCCATGAGGTCCGTCCAGCCCTTCGAGAGGTCCTTTGTAGGCGCGTAGGCTGCCTGCATCACGAACAAGAATGCCGCCAGATCGCCGACCGTGAGCCCCCACCAGCCGCGCGCCACCAGGATTGTCCCCATGAGCATCAGCCCGACCGCGAAGCCGTTGTTGAGGGCCTCCATCAGCGCCTTGGCGGTGACCCGGTTTCGCACGACACGCATCGTCGTCCGAAACAGATGCAGGTTCTCGCGTCGGAACGATTGCTCTTCGTCGCGTTCCGCGTGAAATGCCTTGATCACCTTGATTCCGGCGAGGATCTCGAGCAGCCGCTGCGTGACACCGCCCATCCGCTCCTGGCGACGACGCGCCTTCTTGCGGATACGGCCGCCATAGACGCCGCCAATGGTCAAAACTGGAGGGAGCACCACGAGGCACACCAATGTGAGTTGCCAGGAGATCGAGATCAGCATTACGCCGCCGACAAGGATGGCGAGGATGGATTGGATGACATCCGTGAACAGGACGTCCAGGGAGCGGTGGGCCCGTCCCACGTCGTTCAGCGTGCGGGAGATCGTGTCACCGCGCGTCGTGTCGTGATGGAATCCAAGGGGAAGCGTGAGGAGCTTGCTGCAGACTGTAGCTTGTATGTCCACCAGGATTCGGCCGAGCGCGTACTCAATTAGGTAGTTCTTCCCGAATTCCACGATCGGTACGACTAAGACCAGCACGAGTCCCACGAGCGCGATCTTGAGCAGCTCGTCTTGCACCTTTCGTTGCAGGCGCGCCCGTGCCTCGGCTTCTTCGGACGAGGCTGGCGCAGCATGCGCGATGAGCGGCTTTTTCGAGCCGCCGAAAAGGGAAGGCCAGATCGATGTTCCGACCGACGGCGCGACCGACGGCAAGCTGGAGCCCTGGGCGGGTACGAGCACCTCGTTGAGGAGCGGTTTGATGAGATAGTTGCGCAGGTTCCTCGCACCGGAGAAAGTGAGCGAGCACGCCAGCGCCAGTGCGATCACCCCCACGTAGGGGCGCGCGAAACGGAGAAGGCGGGAGAAGAGCGCGAAGGTAGACCGCCGCGGCGAAGGGTTTTCCGCTTGGCCCGGCGTCAGGCCACCTTTGTTACGCGGCCGGAGCGAATGCAGCGCGTGCAGACCCGGATCCGCTTGGCTGCACCGTTCACGAGCGCGCGTGTCACCTTGAGGTTCAGGTTCCATCGGCGCGGCGATTTGCGGTTTGAGTGGCTCACGTTGTGACCCGTGGACGGGCGCTTGCCGCAGACGTCGCAGATTTGAGCCATTGGCGTCCTCACTTGAACCCGGTGCATCCTTGGGGGGGCCGGGTGGTGGCGTTCGCCGCCGACCCCAGCAACAGCGGGGGTTTAGCCCAGGCGGAGGGGGCGAGCAACCGGCGGCTACGCGACGTCGCCTCGAATCGCGTCGCCCGCGCGCCATCCGAGAAGTACGTCTCCCTCGAAGCCCAAGGAGGCCACGCTCTCGCGGGCAAGGACATAGATGGGGGGGCGCGAAGAGACGCGGATCTCCGCGTCTCCGGGCCAGCCCTCCCCGAGCGCCGGGTCACCCGGCCAGTCCTCATCCCACTGAACGGCTTGGATGGGCTCGCGCCGCAGGACACCTTCGGAGAACGGCATCAGGGCTCGCACCGCCGCCTCGATCTGGTCCTCGGCCGTGCGTAGATCCGCCCGAGGCACGATGGCCGACCCCACGAGATCCACGATGTCGCTCCCTTGCGGGGAGGAATGGACGCCCAGCGTGACGACGTTCGTCCCATCGATGGGTTGGCCGAGGTCGCGAACGCACACGACCCGCCGTGCCATCCCCTCGGGCAACACCGAGCGGCGTCCTCGCAACAAGACGCAGGCGCGGCGCATGGTCGGTGCCGGCCCGTCCAGAAAGGAGGGAGCGCCGCCCGCCGAATCGGCGAGCGCGGCCGCGAGAGCGCCACGCGGGGCGTTCACGATCAAAACGCGACCCAGCCACACATCATGCGATCCCTCCACCGCAATTCCCGGAGCATTGCCCATGACAACGAGCTGGAATCGGCCGCTAACTTGTCGAAACTCTCCGAACAGTGCCTGGACGCGACGGCGCAACAGGCCGCGGAGCTCGCCCTCGGCCGTGGTCAAGAACGCGGAGCCGCCTTCGAGCGCGCTGCCGAGAAGCCGTGCCCGAGCCTCGGGCGGCGGAGTCGCCTCGGCGAGCTGCGAGAGCGCCCGCACTTGTGCATCGAGCACGGGGGCGAGCAGCGGGCTCGGTGCGGCCACTTCGAGCGGGAGCCCGCGTCCGTGGCGGGCGGGTCGCGGAGTGCTGGCTCCGCGGGCGAGGGCGCGAAGACCCCCCGCGCGCACCACCGAGGCCTCGAGCATTGCGGCGCGCTCCGCCGCTGCCGCCTCCAGCAGTGCACGCACAAGTTCTCGCGCTTCCTCGGGTTTCGCGAACCCCCAACACACGAGCTCTTCGGCGGTGGTCTGGGGCTCGCCGACCTCAATGCGCGCGTGCGGGAGCACAAGCTGGTAGGCGATCGGATCGGCTTCGATCTTCTTTCGGTCAATCAGGGGGACCGTGAGGGTTCGCAGGCACGCGTCGAGGATGCCACCGCTGCCGCCGCCTGCGAGATGAAACGGCTCGCGCAGCGCAGGCTGCCGGCGTGCCGCGGCTTCCTCCTCCACCACCAAGACGCGCTGGCCGTCCATGCCGAGTCGCGCAGCGGCGATCAGCCCAGGCAGCGCGCCGCCAAGGATGATGGCATCCCAGCGCCGAGCCCGAAGGCCAGCCGAGGAGCTCGGTGCGCTGATCCCCCGCATCAGCGCACGCGCGACGCGGAAGGCGCGCTCGGGGAGGACAGGGGGCCAAAGAGAAGGGGCGGATCCTCGGGGGCTTTGCGCTCGATCTCGCCGATCCGGTAGCTCCGCTCTCCCAGGGAATGGAGCCGCTGCTGGATGTCCTCGACCTGCTCGCGCGGAACGACGAGCACCATGCCGATTCCGCAGTTGAAGACCCGGAGCATCTCGCCGTCTGTGATCTCGCCGTGTCGCTGAAGCACGCCAAAGATGGGAGGCCGCGGCCAGGAGTCGGCGTCGATCCGCGCCCGCACGCCCTTTGGCAAAATGCGGGGCACATTGCCCGCGAAGCCCCCACCCGTGATGTGAACCATCCCGTTCACCGTAAAGTCACGAAGCAAGTTGAGCAGCGGCTTCACGTAGATGCGCGTCGGCGCGAGCAGGGCCCCGGCGAGGGAAGTGTTGAGCTCGGGGTACTCGCCGAAGAAATCCAGCGCCTTGGACGCCTCCCCCTGCTCAAGGATCTGCCGAATGAGCGAGTAGCCATTGCTGTGGCAGCCGCTGGAAGCGATCCCCAAAAGAGCGTCGCCTTCACGGACCGTCGAGCCGTCGATCACCTTGTCCCGCTCGACAACCCCCACACCGAATCCCACGAGTTCAAGCTCGCCCGGCGGATAGAAACCCGCCATCGTGGCGGTCTCTCCCCCGAGCAGTGTGCAGCCGGCGCGGCGACATCCTTCCGTGACGCCGCGCAGCGTCTCTGCGGCGATCTTTCGGTCGAGCTCGCCCATCGCGAGATAGTCGAGAAAAACGAGCGGCTCGGCGCCCTGGACGATGAGATCGTTCACGACCATGGCGACGCAATCGATGCCAATCGTGTCGTATCGGCGCATGCGCGCGGCGAGCTTGAGCTTGGTGCCGACGCCGTCGGTACTCGCCACCAGCACCGGATCTCGATACCGGTCGGGCGTCTTGAACAGGCCCGCAAAACCGCCGATCGACGAGAGGATCTCCGGCCGGAAGGTGGGCTTGGCGATCTCCTTGATCTCTTCGACAAAGCCTTCGTCGTGGTCGAGGTCGACGCCGGCGCGGGCATAGCTCGGAGCGCTCTTGGCAGCGGCAGGCGTCTGAGAGGCAGACTGCTTGGGAGGCTTGGGTGATCGGGGTGTCGGCACGGGCGATGAATACCGAGGCGGGACGATCCCTGTCAATGCGGAACAGCCTTGCAAAGGAGCCGTGCGCGCCGCTGCCCCCCTCGCGCAACGGGCCGCGTGGCGTGGATCCGTACGTTACAGTGGATCCGTGGAGCTTTCCGTCGTGATCCCGACTCTCGACGAGGGCGGGTGGATTGAGCGGACCGTTCGGAGTGCGCTCGCAGGTGGCGCCGAAGTCTTGGTGGTGGACGGTGGGAGCCGCGATGCCACGCGGGAGCGTGCCTCCGCTGCCGGTGCCCGGGTCCTCTTTGCAGAGCGCGGGCGCGCACGCCAGCTGGCAGCCGGGGTCGAGGCTTCGCGGGGCGAGGCCCTCGTCTTCCTGCATGCCGATACGCTCCTGCCCGCGACCTGGCGCCCTGCGGTCGAGGCCGCGCTCTGCGACCCCGGCGTCTGTGGCGGGGCTTTCGCCTTCCGCTTCGAACGGGAGCCAGGCCGGCGCCTTGGTTTGGGCCTCGCCTTCGTCGAATGGGGCGCGCGGCTGCGGGTCGCGCTCTTTCGCTGGCCGTACGGCGACCAGGGCCTTTTCCTCCGGCGGAGCGTCCTTGAGGCCATGGGCGGCGTGCCGCAGGTACCGATCATGGAAGATCTCGATCTGGCGTCGGCGATGAGGCGCTACGGCCGGATCGAGTGCCTGGCCCTTCCGGTGCAGACCTCTCCCCGCCGCTACGTCCGGCACGGCCCGCTGCGCACGATGCTCCGCAATTGGGTCGCGGCGGCAGCCTGGGCCTGGGGCCTTGACCGGGCGCGCATCGCCGCCTGGTATGACCGGACGGAGCGGGCGATCCCGTGCGCGCCAGGAACCCCCTCGACCCCCGAGGCGTCGCGCTCCCGATGATGGCAGGGCCGCAGGGTGCCCCTGCGCGACCCGACGGCCTGGGGTCCCTCGCCGCACGACCCGGGCTGCGGCGCCTCCTGGGGTACGCCGCGCACAATCGGGGCACCTACCTCGTCTGGATGATTTCAACCCTCGGCTATGTCGGGATGTCGGTCGCAGGGCCTCTTCTCGTAGGCTTCGCGCTCGCGGCAGCCGGCGCCGGCCTGCCAGCGCAGGAGCTCACGAAGCGCTGCCTGGCGCTCCTCATGGTCACGTTCCTGCGTGGGGCGCTGCGCTATTGGTCGCGCGTCCTCGTCTTTAACGCGGCTCGTGAGATCGAATACGAGCTGCGCAACGATCTCTTCGCTCACCTGCAGCGCCTGCCCCAATCCTTCTACTTCCGCTGGCGCACGGGCGATCTCATGAGCCGCTGCGTCAACGACCTGGGTTCCGTCCGAATGCTGCTCGGGCCGGGGCTGCTCAGCGTTCTTCAAACGCCGATTCTGATCGTTTCTTTCGTCAGCGCGATGGTCGCGATCAACCCGAAGCTCGCGCTCCTCGTCATGCTTCCTTACCCCGCCTTCGTCCTGATTGCGCGCGGCTTCGGCCGCACGCTCCATCGCGCGAACCTGTCGCTCCAGGAAGGGCTCGCGGAGCTCTCGAGCGGTCTTCAGGAGAACGTCTCGGGGATCGCGGTCTTGAAAGCCTATGCCATGGAGGCGGCGAGCGAGCGCCGCTTCGACCGCACCAACCGCGAGCTCTACGGCCGCCAGCTTGCTCTCGTGCGGGCGAACGCCGCGATGCCCGCTGTGGTTTCCCTTCTGCCTGGCGCAGCGATGTGTATCGTGCTGCTCGTGGGTGGCAACGAAGCCATTCAGGGTCGGATGACCATCCCGAATCTCTTCACATTCGCGATGTATGTCTACGAGATGACGTTCCCGACTTTCATGATGGGCTGGGTCTGGTCGCTGGTACAGCGCGGGGCGGCATCGATGCAGCGGATCGATCAGGTGCTCTCGGTAGAGCCATCGATCGCCGACCACAGGGACCCCGTGCCGATCAAGAGCCTGCAGGGAGAGATCGAGTTCCGCCATCTTACGTTTCAGTACCCGGATGGACGCCGCACGGCGGCGCTCAGCGACATCTCCTTACGGGTCCCTGCGGGCACGAGTCTTGGCGTCGTGGGACCCGTCGGCGCGGGCAAAACGACGCTGGCTTCGGTGATTCCGCGGCTCTTCGAGATCGAAGATGGCCAACTCTTCTTGGACGGGATCGACGTCAACCGGATTCCGCTTGGAACCTTGCGGCGCAGCATCGCCATGGTCCCGCAGGACTCGTTTCTTTTCTCCATGTCGCTCGCGGAGAATGTGGCGTACGGCCTTCCGCAAGTGGATCCCATCGCGGTCGCCGAGGCTGCGAGTCGCGCGCAGCTCGCCCGCGACATCGCAGAGCTCCCGCACGGCTACGAAACGATCGTCGGCGAGCGCGGAGTGATGCTCTCCGGGGGGCAGCGGCAGCGCACGGCGCTCGCGCGGGCACTCGCTCTCCGACCCAGCATTCTCATCCTCGACGATACGCTTTCGAGCGTCGATGCGGAGACGGAGGCGGCCATCCAGCGTGGCCTCGCCGAGATGTTTGAGGGTCGCACGGTGGTGATCATTGCGCACCGGGTGAGTACCGTGCGGGGTTGCGACCAGATCATCGTGCTCGAGGAAGGCGCGATCCGCGAGTGCGGGACACACGATCAGCTCGTCGCAGCGGGTGGACTTTACGCCCGACTGGCACGCGACCAGGCGCTGGAACAAGAGCTCGCCGATGTCGAGGCCGTCGCGTGAGCGCGCCGAGCGGGGGGGCAGTTGCCGCGATTCACGAGGAAGAAGCCCTCGGCAAGGCGTACGACGCGCGTCTGCTGCGTCGGTTGTGGCCCTATGTGCGACACTACCGCGGCCAGGTCGTGCTCACTCTCGTCCTGGTCTTTCCCATGTTTCTGCTCGAGCTTGCCCCTGCGTGGATTGTAAAAACCGGGATCGATCGAGTGATCGCTCCCGCGGTCGGTGGTGACGCGCTGGCCCGAGCGTCGGCCTCGTCGGCCGCCCAGGCCCTTGCCTGGCTCTTTCGCGCGCCAAGGGGTGTGGCTCCGCTGGTCTGGCTCGCCGGTCTTTACCTTGCCGCGATGATGCTTGGAGCGCTCCTCCAGTTCGTCCACGCGACGGTGATGTCGTGGACAGGGCAATCGGCGATGCGCGACCTGCGCGCTGAAGTCTTCGGCCACATCCTGCGACTCCACCTCGGATTCTTCGACCGCTACCCCGTCGGTCGCCTCGTCACCCGTGCGACGAATGACGTGGAGAATGTGGCCGAGATGTTCTCCGCGGGAATCGTTGCGCTCGTGACCGATCTCTTGAAAATGGTGGGTTTCGCGGTCGTGCTTTTCCTGGTGGACGCAAAGCTCGCGCTGGTGACGTTCCTCGTGGTTCCGTTCCTTGCGGCAGCGGCCGTCGTTTTCCGCCTGCGCGTCCGCGACGCGTTTCGCGCCGTCCGCGTGCGCATTGCGCGGATCAACGCGGTCCTGCAGGAAACCGTGACCGGCATGAAGGTCGTACAGCTCTTTGCGCGGGAAGAACGCAACCTGCGCGATTTTGCCCAGCTCAACGCCGAGCACCGCGACGCCTGGTACAACTCCATTCGGTACGACTCGGCGCTCTTTGCGGTGGTCGAGGCCGCCGGTGGGATTTCTGTGGCGGTCGTGATCTGGTACGGCGCGGGACTCGTGGCGACAGGCGTGGTCGCGGTTGGCACGCTCTACGTATTCATTGACTGGACGCGCCGCTTTTTTCTACCCCTCCGCGATCTCTCGGCCAAGTACTCGGTCATGCAGTCCTCGATGGCGAGCTGCGAGCGCATCTTCCAGCTCCTCGATACCGCGCCGCTCATCGCGGACCCGGTCGTCCCTGTGGCGCCGGTTCGACCGGTTCACGGGGGCCGTGGCGGTGCGGTCGAGTTCCGCAACGTGTGGTTCGCCTACCAGCGCGAGGATTGGGTGCTGCGAGACATCTCGTTTCGCGTCGAGCCCGGGGAGCGCGTCGCCTTTGTGGGTGCCACGGGTGCGGGCAAGACCTCCCTCATCAAGCTCTTAACCCGCCTCTACGAGGTCTCGCGCGGTCAGGTGCTGCTCGATGGCGTCGACCTGCGCGATCTCCCGCAGGCGGAGCTGCGGCGGCGGGTGGCGATGGTGCTTCAAGACGTCTTCCTGTTCAGCGGAAGCGTTGCTGACAATCTCCGGCTTGGCCGTGAGGACGTGGATCGCGCCACGATCGAGGCGGCGGCCCGGGCGGTGGAGGCGCACCGGTTCATCGAACGGCTCCCGAAGGGCTACGACACCGAGCTCCGGGAGAGGGGTACGAACCTGTCCTCCGGTCAGCGCCAGCTCCTGTCGTTTGCACGGGCGCTCGCCCATGGCGCGGACGTGCTCGTGCTCGATGAAGCGACGAGCTCCATCGACACAGAGACGGAAGCCCTGATTCAGAAGGCGCTGCGCCGCCTTTGGGAGGGAAGAACCGCGCTTGTGATCGCGCACCGGCTCTCGACCATCCAGGATGTCGACCGCATTTTCGTCCTCCACAAGGGCCGGATCGTGGAGGAGGGCAGCCACGAAGTGCTGCTCGCCCGCCGGGGTGTGTACCACCGCCTCTACCAGCTCCAGTACCGCCAGCAAGAAGGGCCCGTCCTCACGGCACCCGCAGCGGCGGCGGGTGCGGGGGGCGGCGCGGCCTAACGCGGACGGCCCGGCAGGGCGGCCCGCGGCCGGTTCGCTTCAAGCTTCTTGTCCTTGCCAACCCCCCAGGCGGGGTGGTACCTAAACCGCACCCCCCATCCTCTGTGGGCGCTCGCAGTCGGGTTGCCGGCGGCCTTCGTGTGCCCCGAACGAGCGGAGGGTCCGCGCGAGCATGAACAGAGTAGGACGGGCCGTAAGCCAAGCGGCGGGGGTTCCCGGTGCGCGTCAAGTCGCTCCAGATTCACGGCTTTAAGTCGTTTATCGACAAGACGCTGTTCCATTTCCGCCCCGGGATCACCGCAATCGTGGGCCCGAACGGCTGCGGCAAGTCGAACGTGGTGGACGCGATGCGCTGGGCGATGGGCGAGCAGTCGCCGAGGCGTCTGCGCGGCAAAGGGATGGAGGACGTGATTTTCGCGGGGTCCGACTCGCGCACCCCGATTGGCATGGCCGAGGTCGTCCTCTCCTTCGACAACGCGGAAGGCACTGCCCCGCCCGCCTACGCGTCGTTCTCCGAGATCCAGATCTCCCGCCGCGTCTATCGCTCGGGGGAGTCCGAGTACCTTATCAACAAGGTGCCGTGCCGTTTGCGCGACGTGCAGGATTTCTTCCGTGACACGGGCATCGGAACCCGTGGCTACACGATCGTGGAGCAGGGCCAGATCGCTGGCATCGTCTCCGCGAAGCCGGAGGACCGGCGCTATCTGATCGAGGAGGCGGCGGGCATCAGCAAGTACAAGGCGCGCCGCCGGGAAGCGGAGAGCAAGATCGAGGCCACGGAACAGAACCTCGTGCGCGTGAGCGATGTGCTCGGAGAGATCCGACGGCAGATCGGGTCGCTTGAGCGACAGGCCAAAAAAGCGGCGCGCTACAAGCGATTGCGCGAGACGCAGCGCCTGCTGGAACTCTCCCTCGCCGCGGACGATCGCGCCGAGCTTCTGGGGCAGATCGAAGAGCTGCGGCGCCGCTTTGGGTCCCTGCGCGATCAGGGTCTCGTCCTCGAGGCACGCGTTTCCGAGCGCGAGCTCGCCCTCGAGGCGGCGCGGCTCGAACTTGCCGAGCGCGAGCGCGTGGTGAACCAGGGAAACGAGGTGCTGGTCTCGCTGCGGGGTGACATCAAGCAGCTCGAGAGTCGGATCGACTACGAGTCGCGCGAACGCGACGCGCTGGCCGAAATGAACAGCGTCCGCGGCGAGGAGCTCGCGACGCTCGGCGAGCAGCTGGCGGCCTCCGAGGCCGAGGCTGAGCGCGCCGGTGACGAGCTTCGTGCCCTCGAATCGGGATTCGACGCCGAGGCCGCGGCGATCGGAACTGCGGAAGCCGCGACGCGACAGGCGGAGGACGCTTTCCGGGCGTTGGAGCGCCAACGCGACGTGGCCAATGCGGCACTCGTGGATGCGCTCACCCGACTCGCGCGTGCGGAGGACCGGCTTGCAGCGCTGGAAGACCGCCGCGCAGAGATCGACCGACGAATCCGCAGCGCCGACGAGGGTCTCGAGCTGCATGGCTCGGAAGAAGCCCAAGCCCAGGTGGCCGAGCAGACCCTGGCCGAGGGTCTTCGCAACCTGCTCGCGGACCGAGACCGCCTGATGGGGGCGCTGCGCGCGGCACAGGCGCGCAGTGAGGAGGCGAGCCGCCGCGCCCGCGAAGCGGGCGACTCGCTCGGCGAGGCGCGCGAGCACCGCGAGACCCGGCGGGCGAGGCTTGCGTCCCTGCGCGAGGTGATCGATCGGCGCGAGGACCTCGGCGCAGCCTCGCGCCATTTGCTGGAATGCGACGAGGCGACCCGCGCGGCCTTGGGTCTGCGCGCTCTCGCGCGCGACGTACTCGAGGTCGATCGTCCCTACGAGCGGGCCGTCGAAGCGATCCTGGCCGAACGCGCCGAAGCCCTCGTCGTGCGTGACTTTGCAAGCGCACTCGCGGCGATCGATGCGCTGCGCTCGGCAAAAGCCGGTCGCGGTGTCTTTCTGGTGGAGCCGCCGCTTGAGGCTGCGCCCGTGGGATTCGTGCCGCTCGGGCGGCCCCTTCTCGACTGCGTCCGGGTGCGGCCGGGCTTCGAGGGGATCGCCCGTACGCTCCTCGGCGGCGTGAACCTGGTGGAGCATTTGCGCGAGGCGGTGGCGCTCTACGGCGCAGGGAGGCTCCCGGCCGCATTCGTGACCCCGGAGGGCGACCTCCTGTCTCCCGAGGGTGTCGTGCGCGGCGGTGCCGAGGCGGCACCGAGCGGTCTTCTCTCGCGCGTGCGGGAGGTGAGGGAGCTCGAGCAGGAGGTGGCCGAGCTCGATCGCGTGGTCGCGGCGCGAGAAACGGCGCGCGCGGCAGCCGAGCTCGAGGAAGTGACCGCGAACGATGAACGCGAGAACCTGCGCAACCGACACCACACGGCTGCCCTCGCGGTGGCAAACCATGAGAAGGACCTCGAGCGCACGCGCGACCGCGTGAAGACGCTCGCGGTCGCGCATGACGGACGCGTCGCGGAACGCGCCGAACTCGTGGACGAAGCCGAGCAGCGCGCACTCGAGGCACAGCGGCTCGGCGGAGCACTCGAAGAGACGCGCCGGGAGCGTTCCGAGCGCCAGCGCGGCCTCGAAGCCTTGGTCCTTCGCATGGGCCAAGCCGGACGCGAACTCGGGCGAGAGCAGGCCGCGCTCGCTGCGCGCCGCGTCGAGTACGCAAGCCGCTTGGAGCGCAGGGATGCGCTGCGCGAGGCCGAGCGGCGGGCCTGTACGGCGGTGCGAGAGACAAAGGAGTGGATCGAGCGTCGAAGAGCGGAGACCGCTGCCGCGGAGACCCGTCGCGAAGCGCTGCTCGTGACGATTCGAGCCGCCGAGACGGCGCTGGCAGAGCGCCTGCGCGAGGAGGAGGTGGCACGGGCTTCGAGCGACGAGAAACGCGAAGCCTACGAACGCGAAGCGCTCCGCGTGCAGCAACTCGAAACTGAGCTGCGGGGGCTGCGCGGCGAGACGACGGAGCGCCGCGACGACACCGGCCGCGCGGAGCTCGAGCTGCGGGAGTCGGAGATGCGCCTTTCACATCTCGAGGAAGCAGTGCGCGCGCGCTGGGGGGTCGAGCTCAAGGGCTGGACGCCACCGTCCGTGGACACCACCCCGGAGCCGGCGCCCCCGGACAGCCAGGAGGCGGCCCCGGCAGAAGGGGAGAGCGCGGGCGAAGGGGAGGGGGCCGAGGAGGAGGCAGCCCTCACCCCGCGCGCGGTTGCGGAGCTCCTGGCGCTTGCCCGCGACGATCGCCGTGCGCGCCTCGAGGATGTTCGCGCTCGCATCGAGGCGCTCGGTGAAGTGAACCTTGGAGCCATCGAAGAGCACGAGGAACTGGCGGAGCGTTTCCGGTTCCTTTCCGAGCAGAAGAGCGATCTCGAGAGCACCCTGACCGCGCTGCGGGAGGCGATTCAGCGCATCAACCGCACGAGTCGCAAGCGCTTCCGCGAGACCTTTGATGCCGTGAATCTGCGCTTCCAAGAGAACTTCCCGCGCCTCTTCCGAGGGGGCAAGGCCAAGCTCCAGCTCACCGACGAAGAGGACGTGCTTGAGGCGGGGATCGAGATCATGGCGTCTCCGCCGGGCAAGCGCGTGGTGAACGTGAACGCGCTCTCGGGAGGGGAGAAGACCCTCACGGCCGTGGCTCTGCTCGTCTCGGTCTTCCAGGTGAGGCCATCGCCCTTCTTCCTGCTGGACGAGGTCGACGCTGCCCTCGACGATGCCAATGTCGGCCGCTTCAACGAGATCGTGAAGGAGCTCGCCAAGGAGTCGCAATTCCTGATCGTCACCCACAACAAGCGGACGATCGAAGTCGCGGACCTCCTCTATGGCGTGACGATGGAGGAGAAGGGCGTGAGCAAGCTCGTCTCCGTCGAGCTCCACTGACGCCGCCACCGCGGGCGAGATGGTCAAGTACATCGGCTCGAAGCGCGTCCTGGTCCCCCGAATCGTGGCCGCGATTTCGGCGTTCCCCGGCGCCCGCAGCGTGCTCGACCTCTTTTCCGGTACCTCCCGCGTGGGTCATGCGCTCAAACGCGCAGGCTTTCGCGTGCTCGCCAACGACCACACTGCCTACGCGCACACGCTCGCACGCTGCTACGTGCAAGCCGACCGGAGTCGGGTGGGGGACGAGGCTCAACGAGTGATCCGCGAGCTTGCGGCCTTGTCGCCCAAGCCTGGGTATTTTACCGAGACCTTCTGCGTGAGGGCCCGCTTCTTCCACCCGCGAAATGGCGCGCGCATCGATGCGATTCGGGAAGCCATCGCGAGCAGATCTTTCGAGCCGGACCTCGAGGCCGTGCTTCTCACGGCACTCATGGAAGCGGCGGACCGCGTCGACTCCACCACGGGCGTGCAGATGGCGTACCTGAAGCAGTGGGCTCCGCGGGCGCTCCATGACCTCGAACTGCGTATGCCCGAGGTCCTGCCGGGGGAGGGGAAGGCGTTCTGCCTCGACGCTCTCGATGCCGCGCGTGCGCTCGAGGCGGACGTCGCCTACCTCGATCCGCCGTACAATCAGCACCGCTATCTCGGCAACTATCACGTGTGGGAGACGCTCGTACGCTGGGACAAGCCCGAGGCGTATGGCGTCGCATGCAAGCGCGTCGAGTGCAAGACCTATCGCAGCGACTTTAACTCCCGCCCGCGCATCCATGCTGCGCTTGGCGCGCTCGTCGACGTTGTGCGGGCTCCGCACCTCGTCGTCTCCTTCAACGACGAGGGCTACGTGAGCCGCGCGCAAATGGAGGCACTGCTCTCACGCCGCGGCCACGTGGAGGTCGTGGAAGTCGACTTCCCCCGCTACGTCGGGGCACGCATCGGAATCTTCAACCCCTCGGGCGTCAAGGTGGGGAGCGTCGGGCGCCTGCGAAACAAAGAGCACCTGTTCATCGTGTCCGAAGAGCGGGCGCGTGCCCGCGCGGCTGCAGGACGATAGGGCGAGTCGCGGTATGCTCCGGCGCCCATGACCGAGAGCGCGAACCCCGGGATGACCCTCGCTCCCTTCTTTGCGTTTGCGCAGGCGCATCCGGCGCTCGCCCTCGGAGTGGCGTTCCTGCTTCCCCTCGTGATCGCCCTTGCATACCTTGGGCTGCGCCGCCCGGGTGCGGCGCCTGCACCCCGTCCGCCGCCGCGCGGTGTGGAGAGTGCGCCGGCCAAGGCAGAAGGCGAGGCGCTTGCGCAGAGCGCGCTTGGCGCGGCCGCTCCGCTCCCTGCCGCGGCGGCCCGAGCCCGCCCGAGCCGTTTGCGCGAGCGCCTGGCGCGCACGAGCCAAGCGCTCGTCGGGCGGCTTGAGGCAATCCTCGTCGGGCGCAAGCTCGACGCCCATCTCCTCGACGAGCTCGAGTCGCTGCTCTTCACCGCAGATCTCGGGGTGAAGACGGCGGAAAGCCTCCTTGAGAGCGTACGCCAGCAGGCCGCTGGCGCGGATCTCAAAACCGTGCGGGGCATCCTTCGCGCCGCCATGCTCGAGAAGCTGCGCCGTGTCGAGCCAGCGCCAGGCAGCACGCTTGCGACCGCGGCGAAGCCGCACGTCATCCTCGTTCTCGGCGTGAACGGTTCGGGCAAGACCACCACGATCGGCAAGCTCGCCGCGCGCCATGTCGCGCTGGGCCGCAAGGTCGTGCTTGGCGCGGCCGACACGTTCCGGGCTGCGGCGATCGAGCAGCTTCAGGCGTGGGGCGAACGCACGGGTGCCAGCGTGATTGCTGGGCGTCCGGGTGCAGATCCTTCGGCCGTGGCGTTTGACACACTCAAGGCGGCGGTCGCGCGCGGGGCGGACGTTGCCATCATCGACACCGCCGGGCGCCTGCAGACGAAGCTGCCCTTGCTCGAGGAGCTCAAGAAGATCGTGCGCGTGATGCAGCGCGAGGTCGCGGGTGCGCCCCATGAGAGCCTGCTCGTGCTCGATGCGAACACGGGACAAAACGCGCTCTCGCAGGCCCGGGTCTTCACCGACGCAGCGCGTGTTACGGCTCTTGCACTCACGAAGCTCGATGGCACCGCAAAAGGCGGAGTGATCGTCGGTCTGGCGGATGAGCTCGGGATTCCCGTGAAGTTTGTGGGTGTCGGAGAAGGCGTCGAGGACCTGCGAGACTTCTCCGCCGAGGAGTTCGTGGCCGCGCTCTTCGACGAGCGCGCCGGGGACGGGGAGGGCGCGTGAGGGTCGTCCTCGCGCTCGACCAAGGCACGACCTCGTCGAGGGCCATCGTCTTCGACGAGGCCGGCACCGTCGTAGCGGCCGCCCAGCACGAGTTCCCCCAGTACTTTCCGAAGCCGGGCTGGGTGGAGCACGAGCCCAGCGAGATCTGGTCGAGCCAGTTGCTGGCGGCCCGGGACGCACTCAAGCGCGCTGGCGTCTCCGCTCAGCAGGTGGCTGCGATCGGGATCACGAACCAACGCGAGACGACCGTGGTGTGGGATCGCGCGACAGGAGAGCCCATCCACCGCGCCATCGTTTGGCAGTCGCGTCAGACCGTGCCCATCTGCGATGCGCTGCGCATGCGGGGACTTGAAGGCGAGGTGCGCGCGCGCACGGGGCTTGTGATCGACGCTTACTTCTCCGCCACCAAGGCCCGCTTCATCCTCGACGCGGTCCAAGGTGCCCAGGAGCGCGCGGAGCGCGGTGAGCTCGCTTTCGGCACCGTGGACTCCTGGCTGCTGCACCGTCTCACCAAAGGCCGTGTCCACGCCACCGAGCCGTCGAATGCCTCGCGCACGCTGCTCTACAACGTGCACCGCGGCGACTGGGACGATCTCTTGCTGCGCGAGCTGCGGATCCCGCGGGCCATGCTGCCCGCCGTCCAGGATTCGAGCGGAGTCTTCGGGCTAAGCGACGCCGAATGGCTTGGTGCCGAGATTCCCATCGCCGGCATGGCCGGCGACCAGCAGTCCGCACTTTTTGGTCAAGGCTGCTTTGAGCCGGGCACCGCGAAGAATACCTACGGCACAGGCTGCTTCTTGCTGATGAATACGGGCAGCTCTGCGCCCACATCGAAAAGTGGCCTTGTGACCACGATCGCCTGGAGCCTTGGGGGCAAGGTCGAGTACGCGCTCGAGGGCAGCGTCTTTGTCGCGGGCGCCGCGGTGCAGTGGCTGCGCGACGGCCTGCACCTCGTCGCTGACGCAGCGGAGACAGATGCGGCGGCGCGCCACGTGGCGGACACGGGAGGTGTGTACGTGGTGCCGGCCTTTGTGGGCCTCGGGGCTCCCTACTGGGACGAGCGGGCGCGAGGCACCATCGTGGGGATCACACGCGGCACAAGCCGCGAGCATCTAATTCGCGCGACGCTCGAGGCGATCGCCTACCAGAGTCGCGACGTGATTGAATGCCTCGCCGCCGACTCGGGTCTGCGTCCTCCGCTCCTGCGGGTCGATGGCGGCGCCTCACGGAACGATTTCTTGATGCAGTTCCAAGCCGATCTGCTGGGCATTCCGGTGTGGCGACCCCGCGTGCTCGAGGTCACTGCATTTGGCGCGGCTGCGCTTGCGGGCCTCGCGGTCGGCGTGTGGAAGGATCGCCAGGCCGTGGTCGCGGCACCGCGCGAGGGCACAGTATTCGATCCCGGCATGAAGAAGACCGAGCGGGACGCGCTCTACGCCGGCTGGCAGCGTGCCGTAGAGCGAGCGCGAGCCTGGGAACAGGCGTGACTCGGACCGGTCGTCCAACCCTTGTGATCGCTCACCGCGGCGCCTCCGCCTACCGACCCGAAAATACCCTCTCCGCCTACGCGCTTGCTGTGGAGCAGGCGGCCGACATGATCGAGATCGACCTTCACGTGAGCCGGGATGGCGCGATCGTGGTGACCCACGACGAGCGGCTTGCGGGTCTCGGCGGTCGCGGAGAGATCGCGGAAGCGACCCTCGGCGAGCTCCAGGCGCTCGACGCCGGTGGAGGCGAGCGCATCCCGACCCTCGACGAGGTTCTCGACCGCTTCGGCTCCCGGATCTCGTTCAACCTCGAGCTCAAGCGGGGGGCGAACGCCGAGTACAGCGGCCTCGAAGCCAAGGCCCTGGACGCCGTGGTGCGGCGCGGGCTGCTGGAGCGGACCCTCTTCTCCTCTTTCTACGACCCCGTCCTGCGGCGTCTGCGCGCGCTTAGCCAGGAGGCGCGGATCGGACTTCTCGTCTCCCGCAAGTTCCCCGAAGGCGCCCTTGTGCGTGCGGCTCGCCTTGGAGCGGAAGCCGTAAATCCCGAGCACTCCGTGGCGAGCCCCGAGCTCATCGGCGAGGCCCACGACGCGGGGCTTGACGTCCATGTCTTTACGGTGGACGAGGAGGCCGAACTCCGGCACTTCCTCGAGCTTGGGGTCGATGGGATCTTCACCAACGCCCCCGACCGCCTGCGCCGGCTCGTGCCCCGCGCCTAGGGGGGCCCTGACCCCATCCCTGTGCCGACCTTTTCCCTTGACGCGGGGCGTTGGTATCCTCTATTTATTCGGTCAAGATGGGGATTCACCTAATGATTTTCTCCGAAACCCGGCCCTCGAGCAGGAGCTGGGAGGGGCGGTGCCGATAGTGCGGGACGAGCGGCCGATGCCGGAGGTCGAGCTCGATGCAACGGATCTGCGCATCCTCGATCTGCTGCAGGAGAACTGCAAGCGACCGCTCGCTGCCATCGGCGAGAAGGTTGGGCTCTCGGCGCCGGCAGTCACCGAGCGCATCCACAAGCTCGAACAGGCCGGGATTGTGATCGGCTACGTGGCGCTTCTCGACGCCCGCAAGCTGGGGCTCGATGTCACGGCCTTTATCGGCGTTGCGATTGGCCATCCCCGGGCGATCGATTCCTTCGAACGGGAAATCGAGGGTCTCGAGGACGTGCTCGAATGTCACCACGTGACCGGCCAGCACACGCTCATGCTCAAGGTGAAGACGGAGAGCACGGAAACCCTCGAGGAGCTGATCGACCGGGTGCGCTCGATCGAGGGCGTCAGCCGCACGGAGACCATGATCGTACTCTCCACCCGGGCCGAGCGGCCGCGCATCCCGCTCGAAGGCGCGGACCCCGCAAGACAAAGATCCCGCCGCCCGTCCGGCCCGCGGCTGCGCCGCGCAGAGCCGCACGCATAAGGACCAGGAGGACGTCCCGATGACCCGCCCCCCCGGACTGCCGCCCCGCCAGGGTCTGTACGATCCGAGCTTCGAGCACGACGCGTGCGGCGTCGGCTTCGTGGCGAATATCCGTGGCGAGAAGTCGCATGACGTCGTGCGGCGCGGTATCCAGGTTCTGGTCAATCTCACTCATCGCGGTGCCACGGGCGCGGATCCAGACACCGGAGATGGGGCCGGCCTGCTCGTGCAGATGCCCGACGCCTTTTTGCGCCAGGAGGCCAGGAAGCTGGGCTTCGGGCTGCCTGCGCCCGGCGCCTATGCATCCGGCCTGATCTTCCTGGCGCGGGACGCGGAGGAGCGCCGCTTCCAGATTGAGGCCGTCGAGCGTGCCGTCGCTGCCCACGGCCAGCGTGTGCTCGGCTGGCGCAACGTGCCCGTGGACCCGACCCGCATCGGCTGGATCGCGCGCGAAGCCTTGCCCGAGATCCGCCAGGTCTTTGTCGGCGCGGAGGAAGGACTTGGACAGGACGAGTTCGAGCGGCGCCTCTACGTCCTGCGCCGGGTGGCCGAGAACATGGTCCGGGCGCGCGGCGGGGCACAGGCCAGCGCCTTCCACGTGCCGAGTCTCTCGTGCCGCACTTTCGTGTATAAGGGGCTCCTCCTCGCCCACCAGATCGAAGGCTTCTATCCCGACCTCACCGATCCCACGCTCCAAAGTGCGCTCGCCCTCGTCCACCAGCGCTACAGCACCAATACCTTCCCCACCTGGGACCTCGCCCAGCCCTTCCGGTACGTCGCGCACAACGGTGAAATCAATACCCTGCGCGGCAACGTGAACTGGATGCATGCGCGCGAAGGCACGCTGCAGTCCGACCTGTTTGGCGATGAGCTCAAGAAGCTCTTCCCGGTCATCATTCCCGGGGGCAGCGATACCGCGCAGTTCGACAACGCCCTTGAGCTGCTCGTGTTGGCCGGCCGCTCCCTGCCCCACGCCATGATGATGATGATCCCCGAAGCCTGGGATGGGCACGAGGGGATGGACGAGGAAAGGCGCGCTTTCTACGAATACCACTCCTATCTCCTCGAACCTTGGGACGGCCCTGCCTCCATCGCCTTCACGGATGGGCGCAAGATCGGTGCGGTCTTGGACCGCAACGGCCTGCGACCGTCGCGCTACACCGTAACGCGAGACGGCTTTGTGGTGATGGCGTCTGAGGCCGGAGTGCTCGAGATTGCGCCCGAGAACGTGCTGAAGAAGGGCCGCCTCCAGCCCGGCCGCATCTTCTTCGTCGACACGGAACAGGGTCGGATTATCGAGGACGAGGAAATCAAGCATGAGCTCGTCCGGCGTCGTCCCTATCGCCAGTGGGTGGCGGACAACCGCGTTCGCCTCAAGGACGTGCCGCCCGTGGAGGTGGTGCACCGACCGAATCAGGAGACGCGTTTCGAGAGGCAGCAGGCCTTCGGCTACACGCTCGAGGACCTGCGCCTTTTGCTCCCGCCCATGATCACCACCGGGGTCGAGGCACTCGGATCCATGGGCGACGACTCGGCCCTCGCCGTGCTGTCGGATCGCCCGCGACTGCTCTTCCATTATTTCAAGCAGCTCTTCGCGCAGGTCACGAACCCTCCGATCGACTCGCTGCTGGAGCGGCTCGTGATGTCGACACTCTCGACGCTCGGCGCAGAGCGGAACCTGCTGAGCGAGACGCCGCAGCATGCGCGTCTTCTCGAACTCGAGCACCCGATCCTTACCGACGAAGAGCTCGAGCGGATCCGGCAGATCTCGCTCCCCGGCTTCCAGGCCCGCACCCTGCCCATCCTCTTCAAGGCGGCCGAGGGGGGAGAGGGTCTTCGCGCGGCGCTCGATCTGCTTTGCCGCGAGGCGTCGAACGCCGTGGCCGAGGGCGCCAACCTGCTGATCCTCTCCGACCGGGGCATCTCCCCCGATCTCGCGCCCATCCCCTCGCTCCTCGCCACCGGCGCGGTGCATCACCACCTCGTGCGCGAGGAGACCCGAACGCGCTGCGGGCTCGTCGTGGAGACAGGAGAAGCACGAGAGGTCGCACACTTCGCGCTGCTGATCGGCTACGGCGCGGGCGCCGTGAATCCGCACCTGGCCTTCGAGACGATCGCCGAGCTCGTAGACGACGGCTCGTACGTGCCCGAGGAGCTGACCTGCGAGAAGGCGACGCAGCTCTACATCAAGGCCGTGAATAAGGGTCTGCTGAAGATCTTTGCCAAGATGGGGATCTCCACGCTCCAGAGCTACCGCGGAGCCCAGATCTTTGAAGCGGTGGGCCTTTCCCAGCAAGTGGTGGACCGCTACTTCAGCGGCACGCCGTCGCGGGTTTCGGGTGCCGATCTCGACGCGATTGCGCGCGAGTCTGTGATCCGACACCAGCGCGCGTTCCCCGGCGGCGCGTATCTTTTCCCCGAGCTCGATCCGGGAGGCCTCTATCAGTGGCGGCGCCGCGGCGAGCGCCACACCTTCAACCCGGACTCGGTCGCCAAGCTCCAGCACGCGGTGCGGGACGACCGCTTCGAAACCTTCCGGGAGTTCTCTCGCGCCGCGAACGACGACGCCGAGCGCATGTGTACGCTGCGGGGGCTTTTCCGCTTCCGGTTCGCGGACCAGCCGCTCCCCCTCGAAGAGGTGGAGCCCGCCTCGGCGATCGTTCGACGCTTCTGCACGGGGGCGATGTCGCTCGGCTCGATCTCCCGGGAAGCGCACGAGACGCTCGCCATCGCCATGAACCGCCTCGGGGGCAAGAGCAATACCGGCGAAGGCGGCGAGGATCCCGTGCGCTTTGCGCCCGACCCGAACGGGGACTTGCGCCGCAGCGCGATCAAGCAAGTGGCCTCGGGTCGATTCGGGGTCACGAGCTGGTACCTGGTCAACTCCGACGAGATGCAGATCAAGATGGCCCAGGGTGCAAAGCCCGGGGAAGGCGGCCAGCTGCCGGGTCACAAGATCGACGAATACATCGGGAAGATCCGCCACTCGACGCCCGGCGTCGGGCTGATCTCGCCGCCCCCCCATCACGACATCTACTCGATCGAGGACCTGGCCCAGCTGATCCACGATCTTAAGAACGCAAATCCGCAAGGCCGCGTGTCGGTCAAGCTCGTGGCCGAGAGCGGCGTGGGTACGGTCGCAGCGGGGGTATCGAAGGCCAAAGCCGACGGCGTGCTGATCAGCGGCCACGACGGCGGCACCGGTGCCTCGCCGCTGACGTCGATCAAGTCGGCGGGTGTGCCCTGGGAGATCGGCCTCGCCGAGACGCAGCAGACGCTCGTGCTAAACGACCTGCGGGGGCGGATCCGCGTTCAGGTGGACGGCGGGCTCAAGACAGGCCGCGACGTGGTCGTGGGTGCGCTGCTCGGCGCGGACGAGTTCGGCTTCTCGACGGCGCCGCTGGTGGCCCTTGGCTGCATTCTCATGCGCGTGTGCCACCTCAACACCTGTCCCGTGGGCATCGCTACACAGAATCCGGCGCTGCGAAAGCGCTTCGCCGGTCTGCCCGAGCATGTGGTGAGGTTCTTTTTCTTCGTGGCCGAGGAGGTGCGCGAGATCCTCGCCAAGCTCAGATTGCGCACGCTCGATGAGGCCATCGGCCGCTCGGACCTGATCGAAGCGCAGCCCGCGCTCGATCACTGGAAGGCCCGGGGACTCGACTTCTCGGCGCTGCTGCGAAAGCCGGACGTCTCCCATGCGACGCGCTGCATTGAGGCCCAGGACCATGGTCTTTCGCGCGCCCTCGACCATATGCTGATCGACCTGACAAAACCCGCGCTCGAACGAGCGGAGCCGGTCGAGCTGCAGATGCCGATCCGCAATGTGAACCGCACCGTGGGCACGATGCTCGGTTCCGAGGTATCCCGGCGCTACGGAGCCGATGGCCTGCCCGAGGACACGATCCGCATCCACTTCAGCGGATCTGCGGGCCAAAGCTTCGGGGCGTTCTTGCCCAAGGGCATCACGCTCTCCATCGAGGGCGAGGCCAACGACTATTGCGGCAAAGGCCTCTCCGGCGGAAAGATCGTGGTGCGTACCCCGAGCGGTGCGGCCTACGCGGCGGAGGAGAACATCATCGTAGGCAACGTGGTGCTCTACGGGGCCACCTTGGGCGAGGCGTACTTCAATGGCCTCGCCGGTGAGCGCTTCGCGGTGCGCAACAGTGGGGCGCACGCCGTGGTCGAAGGGGTGGGCGATCACGGCTGCGAGTACATGACCGGCGGCCGCGTCGTGATCTTGGGTCCCACCGGCCGCAACTTTGCCGCCGGGATGAGCGGCGGCATCGCCTACGTGCTGGATGAGGACGGAGACTTTCCTCGCCGCTGCAACCCCGGAATGGTGGATCTCGAAGAGATCACCAAGGAGGACGAGGAAACCATCCTGCGCTCGCTGCGGCGGCACTTCCAGTACACCCGCAGCAAACGCGCGGACGAGGTTCTGCGCAAGTGGGTAAGTCTCGCGCCCAAGTTCGTGAAGGTCTTTCCGCGGGACTACAAGCGGGCGCTGGCCGACCGGATCCAGGCAGGAAGCGGGAATGGGTAAGCCCACAGGGTTTGTGGAATATGGGCGGGAGCCGATTCCCATGCGTCCCGTGGCCGAGCGGCTTCGGGACTGGCGCGAGGTGCAGGGCAACTTGCCCGAGGAGAAGGCCCGCATCCAAGCAGCGCGCTGCATGGACTGCGGGGTGCCGTTCTGCAACAACGGTTGCCCGCTCGGCAACGTGATCCCCGATTGGAACGATCTCGTCTACCGCGGCAAGTGGGAAGACGCGCTCTTGCGTCTGCACTCCACGAACAACTTCCCAGAGTTCACCGGGCTCGTGTGCCCCGCTCCCTGCGAGGCGGCGTGCGTGCTTGGCATCAACGACGACCCCGTCACAATCAAGCAGATCGAGTGGGAGATCATTCGCCGCGGCTGGGAGGAGGGCTTCGTCCGCGCGATCAAGCCCGAGCAGCGCTCGGGACGCTCGGTCGCCGTCGTGGGCTCTGGGCCCGCCGGCCTCGCCGCCGCCCAGCAGCTCAGCCGCGCCGGCCACACGGTCACGGTGTTTGAGAAGGCGGAGCGCGTCGGCGGCCTCCTGCGTTACGGCATTCCGGATTTCAAGCTCGAGAAATGGATCGTCGATCGCCGTGTGGAGCAGATGCGGGAGGAGGGGGTGCTCTTCCAGACGGGTGTGCACGTCGGCAAGGACCTCTCGTCCCGGGAGCTGCGCCGCGGTTTCGACGCGGTGCTGCTCGCTCTCGGCTGCGAGCTCCCGCGAGACCTCCCCATCCCCGGGCGCGAGCTGCGCGGCATCCACTTCGCGATGGACTTCCTGACTCAGCAAAACCGCCGCGGCGCCGGGGACGGGGTGGACTCCGCAGAGTCGATCATGGCTTCGGGCAAGCACGTCGTGATTCTGGGCGGGGGCGACACGGGCTCCGACTGCGTCGGCACCTCTCACCGGCAAGGCGCGAAGTCGGTGACGTCGCTCGAGCTCCTCGAGCGGCCCCCCGACTCACGGTCCCCCTCCACCCCGTGGCCTCTTTGGCCACAGATGTTCCGCAGCTCGAGTTCCCACGATGAGGGTGGGAGTCGGGAGTTCGGTATCCTGACCAAGCGGTTCGCGGGATCTCGCGACAAGGTCGAGAGGCTCGAGGCCGTCCGGGTGCGGCTCGGTGCGCCCGACGCGGCGGGCCGCAGGGCGATGGAGGAGATCCCGGGCACCGAGTTCGAGCTGCCGTGCGACCTTGTGCTGCTCGCCATGGGCTTTGTGAGTCCCGTGCAGCAGGGCCTGCTCGCGGACCTTGGCGTGCGCCTCGACCCGCGCGGCAACGCGGCAGCCGATACCCGGGGGTTCGCCACCAGCGAGGCCGGGGTGTTCGCGGCGGGAGACGTCCGACGGGGGCAGTCCCTTGTGGTCTGGGCGCTCTGGGAGGGACGCGAAGCGGCGCGCGCCGTCGACCGTTACCTGATGGGCGAATCACGGCTCCAGTCGCGCAACGGGCATGTCTAGACGGCTCTCGTGGCTCGCCGCGGCCCCCTGCGAAATCCCCACGAACATGCTTGACGGTTTTCACCGACGCTTTGTAGGATCGCGCCGTGGGAGGAGGGACGCCGATTCCGGACCAGTCCGAGCGCCTGCACGATTTTGAACGGCTTGAGGCCGCCGTTCTCGCGCTTGCCGACCAGCACAAGCGAGCGGTCAAAGACAACGAGTCGCTGCGCCGGGTGGTGGAGGAGCGTGACCGGCGAATCCGCGCCCTCGAAGCGGAGACGCTTGAGCTAAACCAGCGTCGACGCGACGTGGCGAAGCGGATTGACGATCTGCTCGCACAGATGGACCTGCTCGACGTCGAGCTCGGGTCCGCCGGGGAGTAATGGCCGCCAAAAGGTCCGTCTTGGTCCGCATCCTCGGGCATGAGTACCGGATTCGCAGTGACGCGGACGAGGCGTCAATCCAGCGCGTCGCCTCCTTTGTCGATGAAACCATGGCAAAGATCCGCGAGCGCACCCGCACGGTGGACACGCTCGATCTTGCCATTCTCGCCGCCCTAAACCTCGCGAACGACCTCATCGCGGTCCGCAGCGCGGCCCTCGCGCCGCCGGCGGACGGTGCGGAATGGGTAGATCCAAAGCGCGTGAAGGCGCTGATCGCGGTCGCGGAGTCGGCGGGCAAAGACGCCTTCGGCACGCACTGAGCCGCGACCCCGCCGCCGAGCTCGAAGCCGCAAAGCGCAGCCTGCGAGAGCGCATGCGGGCGCAGCTTGGTGAGGCGGACCCCGGATGGGCCGAAGCCGCTGCGGTTGCGGCGGCCGCTCGGCTTGCGGCGATGCCGGAGTACGCCGGGGCGAGCCGGGTCGCGCTCTACGCCGCGCTCCCGAGGGAGCTCGGGACCCGGCCTCTTTTTGATGCGGTGCGCCGCGACGGGAAAACCGCGCTCTTCCCCCGGACCCATCCCGAGCGGCGGGTGCTTGAGTTCATCACCGCTGCGCGCTGGGAAGAGCTTGAGCCCGGGCGCTACGGTGTGCGGGAACCCCCCAGCGGGACGTGCGTGCGCCTCGAGGTCGGAGACCTCGTGATTGTCCCGGGGCTCGCGTTCGACGCCGCGGGTCATCGGCTGGGACGAGGGGGCGGGTGGTTTGACCGCACCTTCCCGCGCACCGCGCGACCTGGCCCGCTCTTGATCGGCTACGCGTACGAGCGGCAGGTGCTGGAGTCGGTGCCCAGTGGGCCGACCGATCGTTGTGTGGATTGGATCGTCACGGAGCGAGCGGCGCGCCGAGCAGGCACCGGGGAGCAAGGCAAATGGAAGAGGCCGCGCTGAAAGCAGAGGTAGAGCGGCAGCTCGCCGTGATTCGCGCCGGTGCTCAGGATCTCGTGGGCGAGACGGAACTGCGGGCACGACTGGCCGAGTCGCTCCGAACCTCACGACCCCTGCGCGTTAAGCTCGGGATGGATCCCTCGGCCCCTGATCTCCATCTCGGACACACGATGGGGCTGGAAAAGCTTCGGGATTTCCAGGAACTCGGCCATCTGCCCATTTTCTTGATTGGAGACTTTACGGCCCGCATTGGCGATCCCACGGGCAAGAAGAAGACCCGGCCCGCGCTCGAGTTGGACGAAGTGCGGCGCAACGCCGCGACCTACGTGGATCAGGTACGGCGCATCCTAGACGTGGAGCGTGTTTCAATCCGTTACAACGGCGAGTGGATGGACCGCATGGGTCCGGCGGACTTCGTGAGGCTTTGCTCACACTACAGCGTCGCGCGGCTGCTCGAGCGAGATGATTTCGCCAAGCGCTACGCCGCTGGGGAATCGATTGCCCTGCACGAGCTTCTCTATCCCCTCGTCCAGGCTTACGATTCCGTGGCCCTGAGCGCCGATGTCGAGATTGGCGGCACCGACCAGCTCTTCAACCTCCTCGTGGGCCGCGAGATCCAGCGCGACTATGGACAGCCGCCGCAGGTGGTGATGACGCACCCCCTGCTCGTGGGAATCGACGGGCGCGAGAAGATGTCCAAGAGCCTTGGCAATACGATCGGCATCACCGATCCACCGGCAGAGATGTATGGGCGGCTCATGAGTATCTCGGACATGCTCATGCTCGACTACCTCGGGTTCCTTGGCTTTGGGCGCTGGGGGGATCTCGACGCAGCCGCCGCCGAGGTCCGCAAGGGAGGAGGGGATCCCCTGGCGCTCAAGCACGCGTTGGCCTCCCGCATGGTCGAGCGGTTCCACGGCCGAGAAGCGGCCGAGAAAGCCGGGGAGCAGTTCCGCCGGGTGATCCAGCGCAAAGAGGAGCCGGAGGATGCCCCCGAGGTCGCACTCTACGTGGGTCGCGACGGAGTGATGGGCCTGCTGGATCTCCTGCGCAGCGCGCTTCAGATTCCGTCGAACGCCGAGGCGCGCCGCCTGGTCGCGCAGGGTGCGGTGCGGCTCGACGGTGAGGTGGTGCGTGACGGGAACGCGCGCCTTTCTCCGGGGGCCTACCGATTGCGCGTCGGTCGACGCTTTGCGAGGGTGCGATTGTCTCGAGGATCCGATTCCCCCGGAGGGGCTGGCGGGTAGTGGGCGCTCGCGCTCTTGACGCCGCAGGGGTGCTCGCGTAGATTTTGGATTCCCTCGTCGGGAAGTTCACTCCCGGCGGGGTCATCTGAAAGCGTCTTTTCGCCCTTGAGAGCTCGATACAAGCTCTGACGGGCTTCGTTTCGATCTTTGAAAACGGAATAGCGTGCGGTCTCTCGAGCTGGGACCCGCGGGCTTACCCCTGCGATCTCGGCTCGGGGAGACGGTGACGGGCCTGGAATCTGATAATCGTGGATGGCAGCCGGCTTCGGCTGGCGGCTTTCCACTTTTCCGAACAACGAGTCGGCATTTCGCGAAAGCGAGTGCCGTTCTCGGCCAAGTTCAAACTGGAGAGTTTGATCCTGGCTCAGAACGAACGCTGGCGGCGTGCTTAAGACATGCAAG
>DATGZK010000047.1:0-47404 GCA_035489755.1 Myxococcota bacterium | reverse complement strand
CGCGCGGTGTACGGATCGCGTTGGACGCCGCACGCGTCGACGCTCTCAAATACACCGCCCCCCTCGAAAGCGAATGCGGCGCGGGGCGTCCGGCTAAGGCACCCGCGCGCCGCAGAGCCGGGCACGTGGTCGGACGCGCCCGGACCCCCGAAAGCAAGCCCGGGAAAGCGGTGGGAACGGCCATGCAGAACCGCCCGCCGACCGGGTGACAAGCCCGCGACGACGGTGCCGCTTTCCCGGGCCGGGCAAAAGGCCCGAGGGAGCGACTGGCGAGGGGAACCGCGCCCCGGCAATCGTGCGGTGCGTTACTCCGCGACGCTCCGGTGTCGACCCTCGGGCAAAGAATTGCTCGAGGGCGGCGAACGGGGTGCTCGGTCCCGTTACGTCGACGACGCGACGCGTGGCACGCGCGACGCTGCCGCCCTCGAACATCACAAGATCCCTTGTCGAATCGCAGCGACGGAGATGCCGGTTGCGTCCGAATATTGAATCGTCGCGAGCGGCCACAAGCGGAAGCCGAAGCGCCACGCCGGAATACACGGCGTTTTGATCGTGCGCCTCGCCGGGAGAAAGATCGTGTAATCGGGAGCGACCGGCGCCGCCGACGCCGGTTGCTGCCCGAGGATGGTCGCGGTCTGATCGGTGTCGGTGTTGTTGTTGATGAGGAGCACGACGTCGTCGCCGGCGACGGGGAAGCAGTCGCCAAGCGGGTCCGCCGCGACGAAATCCACCTCGACGCCCATCATTTGCGTCTCGATCTGCACGAAGAGATACGCCACACACCTAGGCCCCAGCCCCGGTCGAGCCCGCGCGGTAATCGACACAGCCCGCCGCGAAGTCGAGCACGACTTTGATTTCCACGCCGTCAATCGTGAAGCCTCGGCGGCTCAAAACGGTGGGCTCGGGAATCTCGCTGTCGAGCCCGCCGGCGAGGTAGTTGCTCGCCATCGCCGCGTCGGCGAGAACATAGAAGCGTGCTCCACTCAAATTCGCGTCGCTCACGACTTCAAGCTCGGGGATCAAGGCGACGGGAACGGTGCTCTCCGCCAGCGCGCGAGAGTCGGGCGAGACGAGGAGCGTGGCCGCCTCGAGATTGAGGAGGCTCCCGTCTGCGGTCTTTTGTTTTTGCAGCGCCGACATTGCCGAGCCGAGCGTCGTCGCCGAGAGCACGCCGGTTGCTCCGATGTTCGAGTGGTTCGCGTGAAAAACCGAATACGTGTCGGCGAGCGCCGGCCCCAAGCCCGAATTCGGCGTGAAGCAAGCCGCGAAAAACAAATAATCCTCGACTTCGGCGACGCGCATCGCGGCCGTCTGCGCCAGCCTCGCGAACGCTTTGAGGTTGTCGTTCACGAGCACTTGCCGGCTCAAATTGACCGTCTTCGCCCACGTCAGCATGGTGATTAGCTCGCGCCCGTCGGTCGGCGTGCCGGCTTTGATCTCGCCGTGCTCGTTCACTTGAAACAAAACGCCTTGCAGCGAAGTCGCCGCGCCGAATTCGCCGACGCGCACGAGCCGAACGGGCCGGAAGTCGCGGAACGCTTGCATGACGGCAATTCGGCGGTAGGTCGGCGCCGCGACGCCGTATTGAGCGAGGAGCACTTTCGAGAACACGTTTTCAAGGTCCCACGGGAAATCGCTTGTCGTGGCGAGCGCCAGGTCGACGGGGTTAACGCCGGGCCGAATCGGGATGCGTTCGACGGCGAGGCGATTTTCCGCAACCCCCTTGATGCTCGCGCCGGGGTAGAAAGGGCGCTCATACTCCGTCGGCGGGAGCCCCGAGATCCGCGCGGCGAGCGCGCTGCAATACTGATCGACGAATCGCTCTTTTTCGGGCAAGAGCCACGGATCGAATTTCCGCACGGTGTCACCTCTCAGTTATCGACGCGCAGCAAGCTCGGCGTCGAGGATTTTCGAGACATGCTCAAGTCGCGATTCGGTCGTGGCAAGCGCCGCCGACACGGCGCGCAGCCGGCGCCGGAGCTGCGCGCGGCGCTCGAGCAAGCGCAGTCGCAAGCGCAAAGCGCGCCCGGCGCGGCCTCGGAGCGGTTGCCCGGGTGCCGCGGGTTCCATGCGCGCTCACTCTTCGCCCTTGTCGCCGTCGGCGCACGTTTCCGGGCCGTCGGGAGCCGCAATAGCCGCAGTAAGCGAGTGTTCGACTTCTTTCGCTTGCTCCTTCTGAAGAAGCTCCTCCTCTTCTTCCTTGTTCCAGTAGCCGCACTCCGCGAGCGCAGCGACAAGCTCGTCCTCCGACGCGTCGCTGCCGAGTCGCTCAAGCACCTCGCCGAAAATGGTCTGCCGCTCGATCTCGCGCCGTGTCTTTCGCTCCTCGTCGCTCTTTGCCGTCGTCACTTTCCCCTTCTCCTCTATGTGAGATTGTTTGAAAAAACGGCCAGCGACCGCGAGCCGTCACTTCATCGCGTCTTGCCAAGCGCGCAGCGAGAGCATGTTGACAAACCACACGCGCCGCTTGCGCCCCTTGAGCAAGATCGAACCGCCCTGAAGCGCACCCGACGCGATCATGCGCCGAACGGTGTCGGGGCTTTTGCCGATCGCGCGCGCCGCTTGCCCGGCGCTCACCGGGTCGGCGGAGGTCGTGGCGCGGCGTTCGATGCGGGCCATGCGGCGCGCAAGCTCGGCGTTTTGAGCGGCGAGACGGTCGACCGCAGCCCAAAGCTCGCGCAGCCCAAGCGCCTCGGCGTCGTTCACGCGGCCTCGGGCTCGGGGTCGGGCTCGCCCTGGTGGGCGTATGCCCGGCGCATCTCTCGCCCCCAATCGAGGTCGGCGAGCGATTCGAGCGCCTCGGTGATGGCCCCGCGCAAAATGCTCTGCACCTCGGCGGGGCTCGTGGTGGCGGCGATCTCCACCGCGAGCTTGGCCGGGAGCCCGAGCAATTTTTGGCGAGCGATGACGAAAGCGTTTTCGAGGAAGCGGCCGACGTCGCTCGCTTCGACAAGCTCGCCCGCCGCCACGCGGTTGTCTCTTTCGAGCGCGACCGCTTTCGCCCGCGTGAGTCGCGCGCGCTCGTCGCTGAGATCCGGCGTTTGTGAGCGGCGCACCGTGAGGTCGTGAGCGCGCAGCCACTTCACGGCGGCGGCGATCGAGTCGACGGGCATGCCGGCGGCCACGTACTTCCGCACCGTCACAACCGAGACTCCGAGGGAGGCCGCCAGGGCGATCCTAGTGGGCGGGAGGCGCTCTATTTCGGGCTGTGAGCCACCTAAAACGGGAGCCCCGGGCTTACCCGACCCCCCCGCCGTAGAACCCGCCGGATTCTGCTGTCTAACGCGTGCCATTTATCCCTCCGGGGAAACAGAAACCCGTCGAAAAAAACTCAATATGTACGCCCAGTTGGCAAGGTCGCGTACCTCGCGTCGTTCGGAGCATCCCAGGACCCCCGCGGGGTATGGCTCACCCCTTTTTCATCGCGCGCCCGACACGTCGCAAGGCGCGGCGACGCCACGATCACCACCACCACGCCAAGGCGACGGCGCCACCGATCGCGACGCCGATCGCGAGCGCGATCACGCGATCACGCCAGACACGGCGCAGGGCAGCACGAGCGGCACGAGTGGCGGGTAGGTCGAGCGCGTTGGGGTCCACCACGGCGACGTGGCGAGGCGGCGGGGGTTCGAGTGGGGTCACAACGGGCACGCCGAGTCCGACGCTCGGCGGCGGCGGGCGTCGAGGCGGCGACGCCGGGAGCCACGGGCGCCGGCTGCGGCGGCGATCGCGCTCAGTCATTGCTTCGCGCTCCCTGCAAACTCCCCGCACCAATCCGTGTCGCGCGTGCGCGGCCATTGCTCGCCGAGCCCCGCACCCGGCGGGCGGTCGGCGCGTGGCTCCGCGGTCGGGGAGCGCCGGCGGCACAAGCCGACGCCCTGGTGCGCAGGGATCGCTTCCCAAAATCGGCACCTCTCGCAATGCGCTCGTGCCTCAACGGACTTCGTCGCCTCGCTCACGTCTTGCTCTCCTCTGCCCGCGCTCGGCGGGCGGTTGTGACCGGTCTGACAGACCGGTCGTGGGTGCGGGGGCGAATCGCCTTCGACCAGTCTGACAGTCGGACCCCCCCCTCCGTAGGAGGGGGGGTCCGGTCAGACCGGTCAGATTCGCGTGACCGGTCCATCGGTCTAAGACCGCTCAAGACCGGTCAGACCGGTCGGGGTCATTGCGCGGGCTCCGTCGCCCCGGCGAGGGCGACCATTTTCGCGTTTCGCGGGCCGGGCGTGACCACCACGAGCCCCGCCTCGCGCCACGTCTCGCGGTAGGTGGCCGCGAGGTTTTTCGCGTCGCCGGGGGGGTCTTTGCCTTCGGGTAGCGAGTCGCCGCAGAGGCGGCGGGCGAGGTCGGTCGTGGAGATGCACTCGCCCGGGGCGATGAATTCCGCCGGATGGCGCTCCATCGCCACGGCGGCCCCGGGTTTGAAGTAGAGCACGTCGCCGGTCGTGGAATCCTCGCCGCAGATTTGAAAGAGCCCGTCTTTCGGCGTGGGCCCGAGGTTCGTCTTTGCCCGGACGCGCAAGAGGTGAGGCATGCCGGGCACGGCTTCGATGACGGCGATGGTGCGCGCCTTGGCGCCGAGAGCCGAGCCCCCGCGGCCGATGAAGCGGATATCGGGCACCTCGGGCGCGTCGGGCTTTGGCTTGCCGCAATGGTGCAGCATCGTGATCGCGGGCCCGTGTCGCACGGCTCGGCGTTCAAGCGCTCCGCCGATGCGTGTCCCTTCTTCGTTTGAATTCTCCGTCTCGCCGAGCGGGATCACGTCGGCGTAGGCGTCGACGTAGATTTCGGCAAAGGGATCTCCGGCGCTCTGCGCCTCTTCCATCCAGCGCGTCAGGATTTCGAGCCCGTGCTCGTCGAAGCGAAGCTCGTCGAGGGCGCTCGGGTCGAGGTCGCGGTCGGGCCCGAGCACGGTGATTCTGTCCATATACCGATCAAGGCTCATGCCCGCCGGGTGAAAGAGCGAGAGCCCATTCATGCGGCGGATCACTTGCTCGGGGGCTTCGTCCAGCGAGTAGACGAGCACGCGCGCGGCGGGTCGAGCTTCGACGCCCGACCAGGGCGGCACACCGGCGGCGCGTGCCATCGCATTCCAGAGCGTGAGCGAGGTTTTGCCCGTGAAAGACGGCGCCACCCACAGCGAGAAGTGTCCCGGCGTCGGCCGCGCGATTTCCACCGGCAGCGGTAGCGGGCGTTGAAGTAGCGCGAGCAAGCGGGCACCGCTGAATCCCACGTCGTCGAGCGTGAGCAAGCGGCGCCCGCAATCGATAGGCTGCGGCTCGCCGTCATCCGGGTCCGTCTTTTCGGTCCCGTCTGCCGCCGGCGGAAACATCGACGGGTCAAGCTCGATCGCGTCGTCGGGACCAAAGCCGGCGGCGATATGGTCGAAGGCATCGGCCGCGTGCGTCTCTACGCGCGACCGGACAACGCGAAGGCTCCGGGCGACACCGACGAGCGCCCGGTACGCCAGCGCCGCGCGTGCGAGCCCTTCGGGATCGCGATCCGCCCAAATCACAATGTCTTTGTCGCGGAAGGCATCGGCGAATCCGAGTTCCCACTTCGGCGTCGGTGGGCACGTCGCACACGCGGTCCATGCCTCGCGGATTCGCCCCGCGCCTTTCTCGCCCTCGCATAAGTGAACGCGTTCCGCCTCGATCACGTCGGGCAGATTAAAGAGCACGTGCGGATTGCCTTCGCCTTTCTCGCACTTCACCCATCCGCCGCCGGAGCCGTTCGGCTTTTCCCAGAAGAATGTTTTCACTCTGCCATCATACCCGGGCTCAAGGCGCACTTTTCTGCGCAGCGGCTCGCCCTGGCGGTCGACGTAGAGATACGTCGCGACGCGTTTCGGTTTCGCGCTTGCCTTGCGCTTCGGCTCGTCGAAGAGATCGCCCTTTGTGAGCTTGAGTTTGCCGAGCACCGCGTCGAGCGGACAATTGCCGAAGCAATTGACGAGCACGCGCCCGTCGCCATTCGTGACGGAGAGCGAGGGCGTTGAATCCTCGTGCGCCGGGCATTGCCACATGCCGCGCCCGTCGGTGCGAGAGCCGACGGCGCGCAATGCGGCTTCGACGCGCTCAAGGGCGGCGCCGGCGGTCATTATTCGCCCGCCAAAGAGTGGGCATTGCGTTCCGCTCGCTCGGGATTTTCCGTCGGGCAATTGCGGTTGAGGCAGTAGAGGTGCTCCGCGAGCCCGAGGTCGGCGAGCCAAAAGTCGGGACGTAGCTCGCGGATTTTGAGTTCCATGCGCACGAAGCAATCGCCCTTGTGCGTGTGGAGAATCTCGCGCACGTCGGTGTATGGCCCACGGCTCGGTACGAGCCAAAGCGCCGCGCCATCCTCCGCCCGGTCGATCCGCTCCTCGCACACGTCGCAAACGAAGATCGGGCACGTGCGCCCGTCGATCGCGCGTAGAACGAAGCTCACGCCGCGCCCCCCTTCGCTGCGTCGCCCTTTCCGCCGCATCCCTGCCCGAAAAGCTCGATCCCCTCGCGGTTGAGCCGCGCGAGGTCTGCCGTCCATGATGCGACGGCGATCTCCTCGACCCGGATCTCTGCGGCGATCCGGGCGACGATGGCGGGATCGGTTTCCTTGAGAGCGCGAAGGCGCTGCAAATTCAGCGCCGCGCGATGGCGGTGTGAGGCGCAGCGGGCGGCCTCGGCGCGCAGCGCCCGCACGTCGTCGGCGAACGGGTCGCGGCTTGCGGGCGGGGGCGGTCGGTGCGAGATTCCTTCCACGGTCATGCCTCAAGGGCCGTCGGGAGTCGTCACCCGGCGGCCCGCTTCATTTCTCGTCGACACTCTTGAGCGTCTTAGGCGCCCCGCTGCCCGGGGAGCGGGTCGCGCGTCGAGCGGCGAAGGTTTTTCTCCGCCCACGCGTCGAGGTCCGCGCGGCGGTAGCGGACGCTGCGCCCGAGGCGAACGAAGGGCGGCCCTTTGCCCTCGCGTCGCCACTCTTGCAGCGTGACGGGCGCGAATCCGAGCACCTCGCCCGCTGCCTTGTCCTTCAGATACTCGTGGGGCTGCGGCCTCTCACCGGCCGTCATCGTTTCGTTCTCGCGCATCGCCTTTGGTCCTCCGTGGGTGAGCACGGTCGGACCATGGGGCAAGCGCGGCGTGGCCGCCCTGACATAAAGACACCGGAGCGCGTAGGGTTCTCCCGGGAGAGCCCGGCGGCCTAAGTGGTTGAAATTACGGGCGCGGCGGGAGCTTGACGGGCGGGACCAGTGGGACGGGGTGGCGGGCGAGGTAGCGGTAGCAAGCCCCGGGCGTCGGGAATCCGCAGCGCTCGGCCGTCGCATCGCGCGCGGCTGCGCGCCCGGTCGCGCTGTCCTCCGCGATGGAATCGGCGTAGGTCGCCCAAACCAAGAGCGGGTCGCGACGCCGCCAGGGCCGCCCGCGGCGCAGCGGCCGGACGTACCCGGGCGGCGGCCGCTTGAGGTCCTCGGGCGACTTGATCTCGTGGACGCGGCACCAGCGCGGGAGCCTCACTCGCCGGCCTCAAGAAGCGCGCCGAGCCCGGCGTCTCGCACCGCTGCGCCGTGCGCGTCGAGCGCCGTGCGCACGTTCTCTAGCGCGAACCGCGCATAGACACGCGTGGCCTCGGCGCTCTCGTGATTGAGCGCGCGCCCGACGAGGTGGAGCGAGACGCCCCCTTGCACGAGCCACGATCCGAGCGTGCGCCGGAGGTCGTGCACGTGCGCGTCGTCGACGCCGGCCGCCGCACGAATGCGTCGCCACGCTTGGTCGATGGTCGCGACGCAGAGCGGCTCCCCGTCGCGCTGGCCCGGGAACACGTGGCCGTTGCCATACTCGCGCGGGAGGCTCTCTAGGACGGTCGCCGCCTCGCGCGAGAGCGGGATGAGGTGCGGCTGCCGGTTCTTCGTCCGGGGCACGCGGAGGAGCCCATCACTCACGTCGGCCCACCGGGCGCCGAGGAGTTCGCGCTTGCGCAGCCCGGTCAGAAGCGCGAGCGCAAAGAAGCCGCGCACGTAGGGATTGCTCTCGGTCTTGAGCGCGCCGAACACCCGGCGCACCTCTTCCGGCGTGAGCCAGCGCGCCCGGCTCTGCTCGCGGTACTTCTGGACGCCACGCGCCGGGTTCATCGTGCCGGCGGGGATGCGGCCCTCGCGCAGCGCCCACGCGTACATGGCACCGAGGAGCGAGAGCGTTCGATTCGCCGTGTAGAGCCCGCGGTCGGTCCCGATCCGGCGGTGAAAGGCGGCCACCTCGGCGGCGGTCAAGTCTGTCGCCTTGCGCTCGCCGAAGGCGGGAATGACGTGGGAGCGGAAGCGCTGCGCGTCGTCGGGGTAGGACGCCTTGCGCGGCTTGCAATGGTGCTCGAGGTAGAGCGCGGAGAGTTCGGCGACGCTGAGGGCAGCGCGAGCCTCGCGGCGCTCTTGCACCGGGTCGCCGCCCTTCACCACGTCGGCGAGGCGCTCGCGGGCGAGCCGGCGGGCCTCGGCGAGCGTGATTTTGCGCACGTCGCCGAGGGATTCCATGCGCTGCGCGCCCTCGCGGGTGCGGTAGCGGAGCGTGAACGCCTTGTGCCCGGAGCGCATGACTCGGACGCCGAAGCCGGGTAGCTCGTGGTCCCAGAGCATCCGCCAGGGCCCAGCGCCGTCCGGCAAGGCGGCGTCGATGGCCTTTTGTGTGAGCTTCGGCGGAGTCATGTGTAAAGTCATGTGTATCCCGTTTACCCACGGTTTCCCCACGGAGCGCGGGTTTTCGCATGGGAGGCCAAGGCTACACCTAGAGTCGAAGTGTGCAATACCGGGGAGTTACGGGGTGGGCATGGGAGCGCCGACACACGCTCGCGTTGCTCGAAATCAGGTGTACCCGCAAGGGTACCGGGGGTTCGAATCCCTCCCTCTCCGCCAATCATTTCAAGCACTTAGGAGACTGGACGAAACGCCGCCTGAGTCACCCCGGTGACCGCGTGGTGACCGTATGGTGACTCGTTTGCACGATTTCGCGGGCCCAAAATTGAGGGCGATGGGGGGGTATCGGGGATCCGCTCGCGCAGCCCCGACACAATCATTCGCCGACGAATCATTGCGCGGTCCGGGCGGGGGACTATAGAGGTGAGGTCACGACGGAGCGTCGCGGCGGGAGGGGGGAAAATGGAAACGGAACGCGGGGCGCTCGAATGGCTACACGATCTGTTCGGTGAGGATCGATTTCGCGGACTCTTCGCGGAGGGCGACCTAGAGCCCGAGATTGAGGCGCAATGGTGCGGCCTCCGCATGCTGCGTCTGAGCCTCGGCGCCGAGGGCTTCGGCGAGCTCTTGGCTGATGCGTCTAGCGCGATCGATGAGGGGGCCACGCCGGCCAAGGCATTGACCGAGGTGCTCGCGGACTACGTGTGACGGCGGGCGGCCTCGGCGGCGGTGCGCGCGAGGCTCACTCCAAAGAAACGACAACGCCCCCCCCGACCCGGAGCCAGGGCGTGTCGAAGCGGACAGCTCGTTCACGCCCGTTTGCGCCGTGTTACCGCGCCCAACACCGCGAGGCCGATTGGAGTCAGCACCAGTGTCGAGGGTTCGGGAACGACCGTACGACCGGCACCATCGACACAGGTGTCTTCGTCGGCGTTCCCAAGGAGATCAAGGATCCCGGTGGGGCTGCTCGGTAGGGGTGTGGATGTAGAGACCGTCCGCCAGCTCGGCGCGGGCGTTCTGGTCAATCATCCTCTACGACAACCAGAGCCGCTCCATGCTCCAGACTCCGCAGCGTTATCCCAGGCCGGGCAGCCAGAGTTATCTGCGCTCTTGATCAACGAGGCTGCCGGCTTCGGATCGTTGTTCTCAAGAAACGCGCGGGCGAGAATCAGCACGCGGGTGGTGCGGGAGCGGGCGACGAAATAGCCGCCCTCCGGCACCGGGCCGTCGTAACCCGGCGGCAGGATTAGATATTTTCCGCCCGCACCCCGATCCGGTCCGGGCAGACCAACATCCGTGACCCAGCGGAACCACATGTCATCGAGGGTTCCCAACAGCTTCGGCGGCACCTCAAAGACCATCGGCCCCTTACTGACATCAATGATTCCCCAGAGCTAAGGTGTGTCGGTGTTGGCCGTGAGGAAAAGAGACTTCGAGTCCATCAACTCGGAGAACACGACCAGCGTATTATCCTCGACGCCCGCGTTGATCAGCCCTTCGCGAATGGCGTAAGTCGAGGCCCCCTGGAAGGCGTTCACGAACGCCTCGATGCCGTGCATGAAATCGAGATTGTCGTAGACCTTCGCGACGGTTTCTTTGCTCGGCGCACCGTCCTTGAATTCGAGTGTGCCGAGGCGCGTCTCGACTTTGTCCGGCGTGGTGATCGCCGGAGGGATTCCGGTGGTCGTCTGCGCCGCAGCCACGCGGGGCAGTGCGGGCACGGCGCAGGCCACGACGACTGTTAGGAGCCTGAGGAGCTGCTTCATATTTTCGTCTCCGGTATCTGTGGACAGGAATCCGACAGCCCAATCGGACACGTCCCAGCATTGCTCGGGGCCTTGTTGTGTCTGCGGTGGGCAAACAGGTGGCTGCGCGATCCGACTCAGTCGGCAACCGCAACGCCCGGCGGCTTCCATGTTCCTTCGCCCGGCGGCAGGATCGAGGGCGGTGTCTCCTTCGGCCAGTAAAGCCGCATGACCATGTAGATCGGGCCGTCCGGCGCGGGAAGCCAGTTGGATTTCTTGGCGGTGCCCGACGAATCCTTCTGGATGTAGAGCGTCAGTGAGCCGTCGGGGTTCTTCTTCAGGTTCGGCAACATCGGTGAGTTGATGAGGTAACGGTTGATCGGGTTCTTGATTAGGAGCTGGGTCGTGCCGTCATACATGGTCACCGACCAGAAGGCATTCACAGGCGGAAACTGCCCAGCAGCGAACGTGAGCGTGTACTTGTGCTTGCTGCCGTCGAGAGGCTGGCCCGCGTCGTCCTTACGGGTCAGGGGATACGTCGCTTCGACAGGGTCATTCGCATAGATACCGGCCTTCGCCAGGGCGGCGCGCTTCAACCAATCACCGTGGAAGTAGGCGCGATCTCCCCCGGCCAATCCACCTACTCGCCAGCCATTGATGTCCCTGCCCGTGCTGGCCACTGCGGCGACCACTTTTTGTTCACCGTCTTTCATGCCCAAACCGACTTCCGCTTTGTGCTCCAGCGAGAGATCCTTGAAGTTGAAGGTCTTGCCCGGCCCAACGCCGATAAGGGCCAGCTTCGCGCGGATGGCCGTCTCCTCCGGCCCAGGGGGCGCGAACTGGAGCGCGAAATCGAGATACTCGAAGAAGTTCGTCTTGACGAGTTCCTTGTCGATCTTGGGGAAATTCACGGCGGGAGCCGCGGGCGGCGCGGGCTGCTTCAGATACGCCGAAAGTGTCTTCACCTTGTAGCCGGCTTGAACCTTCACCACGTTCTTCATGTCAGCCGGGTTGAAGAGCTGGGTGCGGTAGGCCGCTGCCGAGAACTGCGTGGAGCACCGGAAGACCTGCTTAATGCCCGGCGGGGTCTCGCCCTTCCAATCGGGTCCAACGACCATGTAATCGCCTGGCCCATTGCCGGTCGTGCGGCTACCGATGTAGCCGTAGTTGAAGGTATTGCCGTCAACGAGCTGCACCACGTAGTAGCGCCTTTTCTCCACAGCGGGGACGGACAGCACGATGGGCTCGGCGCGCAAGTCCATGAACAGGAGGGAATAGGGCGTGTCGCTATTGGGCGTGACGACCGCCGTGTCCTTGTAGGTGTAGACACGCGCTTCGTTTTTGATCTGGTTGAACGGGGCCTTGAACTGGCCCGAGTTGCGATCCACGGCGTACTCGTACATGACCGCATAGTTCATCACGATCGGGAGGCCGTAGATGAAGCCCTCCTCGGCGATGGCCTTGGTTTCGGCGATGCCGGGTTTGTCGGCGTCCTTCTTCTCGGCTTTGGCGATCGAGTCGTTCTTCGTCGCGCAGCCGATGCTGAGCATCACGGATAGAACGCAGGTCAAGGCCCTCGGGATCGATGTCTTCACGTTTTCCTCAGGGGTTGGATCGGTGGGACTCCCGCCAGAGCATCATCGATAGCGGGATTTGGAGAGGAGCAGACCGCTGACAGCCTAGCCCCCTCATCATCATTTTGCACAGTTCCCAATCTGGTTCGTCGTAGAACTCTCGGGCACACACGGGGGTTCGAATCCCTCCCTCTCCGCCAACTTGGATGTACGTTCCATTTACCTAGTCAGCAGCGAATGAGCATGCAGGATGGAATGCGCGGCCAAAAAAGAAACCGACGCCCCTGCCCTCCAGAGCCCGTCCAGACATAGAGACCGGGAATCTAAGATCGGCCGGTAGCGGTTGGACCCCGGTGGGTCGCCTTCGGGGCGATGCTGCCCACCCCATCCAGAGGAGTCTCCCAAGCGGACCCCGCCTTGCCTCGATGCCGGAGGTGCGACGGAATCGAATGACGCGGGTTCTCTCTCGCGCTGGGAAATGGCGCCATGACCAATTGATTGGTCAATTCAACGCTTATTCTCTTCCGCCCCGTCAATCGCGGCCCAGGTGCAGTGCTTCGTTGGACGACGTACCTCAGAGCCCGCGCGGATGCCCTTCTGCGAACGCACGTTCGATGACGTAGGCTATGAACTGCGTCTTTGCCCGCGCATATGCTTGGCGGGCGAGGAAGTCCGCCGCGCTGTGTTGCGACGCAAGCTGACGCTTAAGATCCTCGTACTCGCGAGCAGCTTCGGGATGCTCACGCAGATAGTCCCGAAAGGCCAGGGTTCGGCGCTCCTCAACGCCGCCCGCTTCAACGACGTGCACATGGTGAGTGTGCGGCCACACCGCCGGCCGATGGAAGAAAAGGCAGAATGAATCGTCGGGATGAGGTACGTGGACGTACCCGAGCCCCGTGAGCTGCCTAGCATACGCCTCGATCGGTTGGAGACGAAGCACCGAGATCTGGATATCAATGATCGGCTTCGCGGAGAGCCCAGGAACCGCGGTCGAGCCGTTGTGATCGACTCGGAGCGCAAGACGACCCAGCGCAGCGGCGAGGCGATCACGCTCCGCCGAAAACATGCTCGGCCAAGCGGGGTCGTAACGCGTGATCTCTAGTTTTTCGCTCATCTACCCTGTCACATTCTTGCGCTATCTCGCGGGCAGAACCACGCGTCGCTGTCCGCAGCGCCGACCGATGCGCCTCGCGTGCCACTTTGTCTTTCAAGACGCCGAGTCTCCGGTGGCAAGCGTGCAAACAGGTCGGCCATAGACGATCCCCAGGCTTGCCGTACGCTCCCAGCCACCGTGGATCTCGGGACCCTCGCAAACCTGATCGCTGCAGCGGGCGTCATTGCCTCACTCCTCTACCTCTCGCGACAGATTCGACAGAATACCGACGCCGTACGCGCATCGAGTTACCAGGCCATCGTGGAGGGGAATGCCACCTTCATGCTTGCCCTTGCGCAAGACGTAATCCTCACGGCGCTCTTCATCCGCGGTTCGAGCGCTCCGGCTGACCTCACACCCGAGGAGCAGGTTCGCTTTACCGCACTGCTTGGCCAGATCGTGGCGCGATTCGACCTTGCGCTCCACCTCCATCAGCAGCGATTCATCGACGCCGATGTGCTTGAGACAATGTTCCGCATGGTCGAGGACATTCTGAAAAGCCCGGGCGGAAGAGCGTGGTGGAACATGAACGAACGCCTCTGTTCCGAACAATTCCGACGTTTTATCGAACCGCGTCTCGCTCGAATGACACAGGCCGACCCGCTGTCTGGGCTCGGGCGCCTGGGTTGACAGTACCGAGCCGAAACCGGGTGCTGTAGGGCCCAAGAGACCCTGGGCCTCAGCTCGAGGGCAGTGTCCGCGTTTACAAGTGGGGAATCGCAAATATGGCGGATCCGTTCGGCCATGGCTTGTGCCTGATCGAGCTCACCGGATGAGGGTACGGCGAGATCGTGTGCGCCTGATTGGGGTCAAGAGGCGTGAGCGTTTCCCCCTCGGCACACCGTAACCACACCGCGCGTCGATTTTTAACGACCTAGCCCGCCTTCAGTTTCTTGTCGAACGCACGAGAACCACCCGTTGCGAGCGGGGTCTGGCCGCGGGAGTTAGGATTGTCGTCAAGCCCCTCGAGCAGCCTTGTCGGGGTGAGCCTCTTCATCTTCATCGCGGGGTCGATCATGACTGAACCCGGGCGTACGCTCATCGAAACTCGTCGGGAGCAGATGTTCCCGATTCTACAGCCCGCCGAGATTGATCGGCTGCGCCGGTTCGGCGAGCTGCGGTCCTACCGCGCGGGTGAATTTCTGGCGAGGACGGGTGAGGTGGCCCCTGGGATGTTGGTCATCCTGGCGGGTGAGGTCGCTGTCATCCAGCGCGATGAACATACGCCCCGTCCACCCATCGTCATCCATGGTCCCGGGTCGTTCATGGGCGAACTCGCTCAGCTCTCCGGTCGCCCCTCTCTCGTCGATGGGATCGCGCAAAGCCCGGTGGAAACGCTCGTTATTCCCTCCGACAAGCTCCGCAACCTTCTAGTCGAAGAGGCCGAGTTGGGTGAGCGTATCATGCGCGCCCTCATCCTACGCCGCGTCGGTCTTCTCGAAACGGGAGTCGGCGGCCCGGTAATCATCGGTCGCGAAGAGAACGCCGATGTCCTTCGGTTGGAAGGATTTCTCACGCGCAACGGACATCCACATCAAAGGTTGGACCCAGACACCGACCAGTGCGCCAAAACTCTGATCGAGCGTTTCCAGATCGATCCCCTCCAACTACCGATCGTCCTCTGTCCCAACGGACAGATGCTTCGCAATCCCAGCGAGGTCGAACTCGCGCGCTGCATTGGTCTGCTCATCCCGATCGATGCGACCAAGGTCTATGACGTAGCGATCGTCGGCGCCGGACCGGCGGGTCTGGCAGCGGCGGTCTACGCAGCCTCCGAGGGGCTCTCGGCACTCGTGCTGGACTGCCGCGCCTTCGGTGGCCAGGCGGGTGCTTCTGCGCGGATCGAGAACTATCTGGGCTTTCCCACCGGAATTTCTGGCATGGCCCTCATGGCGCGAGCCTACAACCAGGCGCAGAAGTTTGGGGCGGAGATGGTGATCCCGGACGAAGTGGTGCGCTTGCGCTGCCACCCGACTTCCAATGGCGCGCACTTCCAGCTTGTTCTCTCGAACGATGAGCGCGTGAGCACACGGGCCGTGGTGATCGCCAGCGGCGCCCGGTACCGACGACTCAACATCGAAAATCTCGCCGCTTTTGAGGGGTCCTCCGTTCACTACTGGGCCTCGCCATTGGAGGGGCGATTGTGCACAGGACAAGAGGTGGCGCTGGTCGGCGCCGGGAATTCCGCGGGTCAGGCGGCGGTCTATCTGGCCAGCCAGGTCGCAAAAGTCTGGCTTCTCGTGCGGGGACAGGGGTTGGAAATAAGCATGTCACGCTATCTGGTCGACCGCATCGCCGCCAGACCCAATGTCGAGGTTCTAACGCAGACGGAAATCACCGCCCTGGAAGGAACAGGGGGAATGCTGGAAGCGATCCACTGGCGCCACCATCCGACTGGGAAGGAGATGTCGCGGCGGATCCGACATCTCTTTCTCTTCATCGGCGCAGAACCGAACACTGCATGGTTGTCGCAGGACGACGTAGCACTCGATGACAACGGCTTCGTGCGCACAGGTGCAGAACTCGGAGCTGACCGCCACTTGCTAGAGACGAGCCGCCCCGGGGTCTTCGCCATCGGTGACGTCCGCTGCGGATCGGTCAAACGAGTCGCTGCTGCCGTCGGAGAGGGTGCCCAGGTAGTCGCCGCACTTCACGCTTTTCTAGCGCAGGCCGGCGACAAGCTCGCCACCACCGCGCATCCGGGAAGAGCATAATTTCTGGTGAGCGCACCACGCGGCTGAAATTCCTTGGCGTCCGGAAGCACGTGTTGTGATTTCCCCGTCGTGGCGCGGTGCCACTCGGCTACGCGCGTGAGCACCAACCCGGCGAACCGGACGAAGAGTAAGGAGGTAACCCTCGCATCAATGCGAGCTGCCCTGCCGCGGCTTGGCTAAGGCGCGGGCGAGTTCTTCGGCGGCCAGCTCCGGCGGCTCTCGTCCCGTGGACTCATGAGTCCGACGTCGTTCCCATCCGGATCCGCTACGACGGCGTAGCGAGCACCCCAGAACGTGTCGTAGGGGGGCTGGCGTCCTCCGTACCCAGCGGCGGTCAGCTCTCTGTACAGCCGGTCCACCTCTTCACGCGTCGGCACGGAGAATCCAAGTAGCGCACGGCTGCTTCCTTCGGGTTTGCGCCAGGCCGCGTTGTAGAGCCCCGCCAAGGCTTCGTTGTCGAACTCGAGCACGAAGCCATTTGCGAGACTTACTTCGGAGTGGCACACGCCTTCGGGCGAAGAACTTCCGTCGGGTACATCCAAGCCGAGGCGGCGGTAGAACGCGAGGGTGGCGTCGAAGTCGCGGGCCACCACGTTGAGCTGGTTCAGTACGGGTCGCTTGGTTGCCAAGGGTGGTCCTCCTAGCTCCAGCGGCGAGACTCGCCAATCGGAGTTTGGGGCGTAGTCTCGTAGCCCTTCGGCGAACTTTCAAGCGGATATGTTTGCACGGAGATTCCTTTTTCACCGGAGGGTGAGAGAAAATCACGAGTGGCGTCGATGGCTTGGAGCCGGATTCTGGCCGACTTTGCCGAGGAAACGCACAATCGAGTCGTGCGGAAATGGGCATCGCTCGGGTGTTCTCCGCGTCGTCGATGGCCGCTCGTTCTCATCGCGCTGAGCGGAGCGACCGCGTTCGTCTCCAAGACACTTGGGCTCCGAATTAACACGACGGCCTCGATGCCCGTCGGGCTCTACCGCATGGTGTCGCCGCGCCTCAACCGCGGTGCGTGGGTGGTCTTCTGCTTGCCCGAGGAGCCTGCGCGCCTAGGTCTCGAGCGCGCTTACCTGCGCCGGGGTTCCTGCTCCAATGGTTCGCAAGAACTCATGAAAGAGATCGCCGCCGTAGCCGGGGACAGCGTCGCGCTCTCTCCCGGTGGGCTCATCGTGAATGGTCAATCGATCCCGGGCACTGCGCTGCAGGCCGTGGATCACGGCAGACGCATGCTGCCCCACGCACCCTTCGGTAAGAGATGCGTTGCACCGGGCGAACTCTGGGTCCTGGGTCTCGATCACCGCGTGAGCTGGGACAGCCGCTACTTCGGGCCCGTGCCACTCGACCACGTCCGTGCTGCGGCGACCCCACTGCTCACATTCGGTCCGGAGGTGCGCCGCGGAGAGGATGCTGGAGAGCCACCTTGAGAGACGACACGAGATCGCAAGAGCGCGGTTGTTCTGAGGAGTGAGAGCGATGGAGAATCCGGAGAGCGAGCGCTTCAAGATGCGGCCTCGTCCCGGGCAGCTTCCGCGTCCGAGCGGGGCGAGCCGCCTGCGTCAGATGGCGGTTCGTTTTGCGCGGAGCCGGCGAGGGACACTTCCGCCCTCTCGCGCAGGCTTCATCGGCTTCTCGCCGGCGCTGCTTCAGCGAAGCGTCGTCATCGTACGGTGGGTCCCGAATCGCGGCGGCTCTAACTGGCGCGCCCATGGTCGTTACCTCGCGCGCGAAGGAGCACAGCAGGAAGGCCGTCCCGGCCACGGTTTCGACGCCTACGAGGAAGCGATCGATATCGCAGACCGCCTCGGCCGGTGGCAAAGTGCAGGAGATTCTCGCCTTTGGAAGCTCATCATCTCGCCGGAAGCCGGCGAGAGACTCGACCTCCGCGAACACGCACGCGAACTCGTGGCGACGACAGAAGGGGATCTCGGGATTCACCTCGAGTGGGTGGGAATCGCGCATTTCGACACTGCCCATCCCCATCTTCATGTGGTGATCCGCGGCCGAAATAAAGAGGGAGTTGAGTTCCGATTGCCGCGGGAATATGTGGGGTACGGACTTCGGCTGCGAAGCCAAGAGCTCGCAACCCAGACGCTTGGCTTCCTGTTTGAGCGCGACCTCTCCGCTGCCCGCGAGCGTACGGTCGAGGCGCACCAGTATGGCAACCTCGACGAGATGCTCGCGCGCCGGGCGGATCCTCGAGGACGAATCGAGTTCGAGTCTGCCGTACCGAGCTCGGAGGCTGCCCGCGAGCAGCGCCTGCAGCTCCTGCGGCGGCTCACCTTCTTGTCCGGTCTCGGCCTCGCACGGCGCGTCGGAAAGCGCACCTTCGAGCTCTCCGAACACCACCGCGCAGCGCTTGAGCGGATCCAGCTGACCCGCAGCCTCCGGAAGAGCCTCATCCGGTACGGCGAGCTTCTGGTCGATCCCCATGCACCGCTGCAGTTCACCGAGCTCGTCCCGGGTGTGGAGCTCCGTGGACGCGTCGTCGGCGGAGCGGAGGACGAGGCGAGAGGTCGGATCCTTCTTGTGCTCGAGGGCATGGACGGCAGCCTCCACCTCGTGCCACAAACGCCAGAGATCGAGGAGCACCGGAACCAAGACGAGGTAATGCGGGGAGAGATCGTCACCCTCCGCGCTGTCCATGCGCCGCAGGGAAGTGAACGAACGGTTCTCGTCGAGGTGACCCGGCATGGTCGTTTGCCCGAACTCGAGGCCGTTCCCGAGCCGCGGACCCTCCTTGACCTCGTGGCCCTTCAAGCTGTGCGCGAACACGATGGAGCTCTCCGGATGGATGGACCGTCTTCCGGCTTCGGAGCGCAGCTGCGGGAGGCCATCGCGGGCCGGCTTCCCCTTCTGGAAGAGCACAGACTTCTGAAGGTCGAGGAGAAAGAGCGAGGCGGCGAGCGCGTCCGTCGCCTTGCCGTAGCCCTCGATGCGGAAGAGAGGATCGAGCGAGCCATGAAGGAGCGAGATCGAGGGCTCACCCCGCTTTCGGAAGTCGAGCGTATCCATGATAAGCCCGTGGTACACGCGAAGCTCGAGCCGGGTCGTGCCTATCAAGGCCGGGTCGTCGCAATGGCGTCCGATGCCGAGGGAGGAGCGTACGTCGTGCTGCACACAGAGCCGACACTCACTGCCATCCCGGCAGCGGGGAGAACGCTCCTCGTGGGCCAGGAGATCCACGCACACGCGGTAACGCAAGAGGTTGCCGGCGAGCGGCGCTGGACACTCGCCTGGCGGGTCGACGAGCTCGAGCGGGAGCGAACGCACGACCGGGGTCGAGAGCGCTAAGGCACGGCGTGCGAAGCCCAATGCGAATGAGATGCCGCGAGGGCTTCCACCGGGAATGCGCACGCGCTACGTTCCATTTCCCCGGGATGGCCGGTGTTCCACGCCATGTGGAGACGCCGTGCCGAGTTCGCCTGACCTCTACCGCCTTCCCCAAGCTTCGCCGGGATCTGCCACCGGGATCTACACGCGTTCGTTTGGCGCTGCGTTCCTTCTGATTCTCATCGCCTTTTGGGCGACGACGCAGTGGACAGCTTGGCGTCTCCACTTCGCACCGGCACTGGGCACTCCCTGGCTTGCCCTCTCCCCTCCCCTGCGAGCTCTGTCTTGGCTCATGGCTATCGCGGGCTTCGGCCTGGCTCTCCTGGTCCTTTGGTGGCCAGGGCTGCGCTGGACATCGTTTCTCTTCGCCGCCGTGGCGCTTCTCGCCCTCTCTCTAGCGGTAGGGCTGCTCTATGCGCCCTGGGCGTTTTTCCTCTGGGATTGGCGGTTCGGGAAGAATCCGCGCGTGGCACCAATCTTTCAGACCGGCCACTGGCTGATCGCGATCCCTGCCCACGCGACCGTGCTCGTCGCCATGCTCGTGTCTTCGCGGCAGGCGAAGCGGCTGTCTGGGCAAACCGACAGCCACGGCTCGGCAAAGTGGGCGAGTGCGGATGAAGTAAGGCGTGCGGATCTCCTGCATTCCGAGGGTCTTTTCCTCGCGCGCTGGCGCGATCCGCGGCGAAAGAGGCATCCGGCCTATCTCCGGTACGAAGGCCCACAGCACGTTCTCGGCTTCGCCCCCTCTCGCTCGGGCAAGGGCGTGGGCTGGGTGCTTCCGACGCTCCTCACCTGGTCCGGGAGCGTTCTCGTCCACGACATCAAGGGTGAGAACTGGGCCCTCTCTTCAGGTTGGAGAAAGGAGGCGCTCGGGAGCCTCTGCCTGCGCTTCGATCCCACCTGTAAGGACGGGAGCGCAGCCCGCTTCAATCCGCTCCTCGAGATCCGGCTCGGTCCCAACGAGGTCCGCGACGCCCAGAATGTGGCTGACATGCTGGTCGATCCCGATGGCCGCGGGGCAAAGGACCACTGGGATCTCACCGCCGAGGAGCTCCTTGTGGGTGCGATCCTCCACGTCCTCTACGTCGGAAGAGAGAAGTCGCTCCGCGGCTGCCTTGACCTTCTCTCTCACCCCACAAGACCCATCGCCAACGTGCTGAATGAGATGGTCGACACCGAACACGACCCGGCGGGCGAGCGCGGCTGGAGGGACCGCTCGACGGGAGAGCGGACGAAGATCCATCCCGTCGTCGCGGGTGCGGCGCGGGCGGTGATGAATAAATCCGAGAACGAGCGCTCGAGCGTCATCTCCTCGGCCGTGAAGTGCCTCTCCCTCTTCCGCGACGAGGTCGTGGCCGAGAACACGTCCGCCTGCGATTTCAGGATCACGGACCTTGTGCAGCAAGAACGGCCGGTGAGCTTCTATCTCACCGTCCCGCCCTCCGACCTCTCCCGGACCCGGCCCCTCGTTCGGCTCTTGATCCAGCAGGTCGGCCGGAGGCTCACAGAGTCGCTCCACTTCGAGGATGGGAGGGCTGTGTCGCAAACGCGCCACCGTCTCCTCTTCCTGATGGACGAGTTTCCGTCGCTGGGGCGGCTTGAGTTCTTCGAAACCCAACTCGCGTTCCTTGCCGGCTATGGCGTACAGGCCTTCCTCATCGTCCAGGACCTCTCGCAGCTCTATGCAGCCTACGGACGTAACGAGAGCATCATCTCGAACTGCGGGATCCGCGTAGCCTTCGCCCCCAATCGAATCGAGACGGCACGTCTCCTTTCCGACATGGCGGGCACCATGACCGTCCACCGCAGCCGCCGCATGTACTCAGGGCACAGGCTCTCGCCCTGGCTCTCGCACGTCATGGCATCGGAGGAGGAAAGTCAGCGGACGCTCCTTACTCCGGATGAGGCTCTGCGGCTCCCCGAAGATGTGACGCTCGTCTTTCGCGCGGGTCACAGGCCGATCTATGCGGAGAAGCTCCGCTACTACGAGGACCCTCGGCTCCTTGCACGGGCGCGGATCCCTGCGCCGCAAGTATCCGATCGAATCTCCAGAGATGCCGGGAGCCGTCACTCTGATCCAAGGGAAGGTGCAAATCACCTACGAAGCAGTCCGGCGCTCGAGCAGCCCACAATGACGGCTCCTCATCCGCTCGGAAGCAAGCCGGGTCATTGGATTAGAGCGAGCGGATCGACCAATCCTTGCTTGAGGGATCTCCCGGACACAGAGGATCTCCTCAAATGAGAAGTGAGGGGTCGAAAATCGCGAGGCCGACCACTCGCCGCGCGGCTCGCCTCGAGCTTCGTGTCTGGCTCGATTCGGCGCTTTACGAGCGGATCCTTCTCGAGTCCGCGGCTCGCGGAGGATCGGCGTCGAAGGCCGTCCGCGAGGCGATGCGTGAGTATTTCGCGCTGAAGGATGAGCTCATTCCTGTGATCAGCAGAGGCCCCGCGGCCCAGAGTTCTTTCACACCCGATGAATTACAGTCGTACTCTCCTCTCCAACACCCGATCGTGCGGATGGTCGAGGAACACGCGATACAGGCACGGAAGCTCGACTCGGTCTTGCAGGGGCTTAGCGCCTTGGCCTGCATGATTGAGCAGGCATATCAGGGTCTCGTCGGTCGGCTGAATCCCGTGCCGCAGGAGCTTCGGGCGCAGCGCGCTGCCGCCGCGGAGGAGAGCGCCCAGCGATTGCGAACCGCGGTCTCGAAGCTACTCCGTCGAAAGTATGGCCTCCTCGACGATCTCTCGAAGGGCGAGGACTAGGGCTGTCTTCCAGCGCTTGTGTCAGGGCGAAGTGCCTACCCGATAGCGGACATCCCGGTCGGGCCTTCATCGCGGCGTCGACAAGTTCCTCGAGGTTCTGACCGTCGCGACGCCCCGGACGATTCGAAAGGAACCAAGCGAGTGAGCGATCGAGTGCAAGGGATGTTCTGCAAACCTCTTGTGTTCTCGTTTATTTGCATGATATACAAATCTCTCATTGGCCTTACAAGATGAGAGGCATCTCGGTGGCACGGGCTGAACAGGAACGCACTGACCGGCGGACCCTGATTGCAAAAGCGCTTTATCAGTGCATCAGCAAGCGGGGCTATGCGAACACGAGCCTCAAGGACATTGCCGACCGGGCTGGCATGTCGCCGAGCCACGTCGGCTATTACTTCGACGATCGGGCCGCCATTCTCGAATACTACGCATTGGGTCTGTGCGAGCAGATCGTCGGCGGCTTCCCCGACCTCGGCGAGCCCGACACCTCGAAGCTCACAGATGCGATTGCAAGCTTCTGCTTCGGCGAGGGCCAGCTAAACACGGCGTTTCTCGGGGTGATCCAGGAACTCTCGGGGCTCGCGGTCCATGATCCGCGGCTTCGTGAGATCAAAGCAGAGCACGCGACCGCGTGGAGGAAGTATCTCGAGGCATTCTTCGAGCGCGCGAAGCCTGCGAACGGGCTTGCGCCGCGCAAGGCAGCTTGCTTGGTGCATGCGATTCTCGTCGGCTTCGACACGAATACGCTCTTCGACCGCAGCCTTTCCCGCGAGGCGGCACATGAGCTCTTCCGCGGCACATTGCGCGCGCTCGTGGGGCTCGAGAAGAGCGGCATGGGCGGCCTTGCCGATGCCCGTGAGCAGGCACGGTGAAAAGGAAATCACAAGAAGGGCAGAAAGGGAGACCGCGATGAAGTTCGGCATCTTCTACGAGCATCAGCTGCCGAGGCCCTGGCGGGAGAAGAGCGAGTACGAGCTCCTCAACAACTCACTCGCACAAGTCGAACTGGCAGACCGCCTGGGGTACGACTTCGCCTGGGAGGTCGAGCATCATTTCCTGGAGGAGTACTCCCATTCGTCGGCTCCCGAGGTTTTTCTCGCCGCGGCGAGCCAGCGCACGAAGCAGATCCGCCTCGCGCACGGAATCATCCAGCTTACAACGAATCATCCCGCGCGCGTCGCCGAGCGCGTCAGCACTCTCGACTTGTTGAGTCATGGGCGTGTCGAGTTCGGCATCGGCGAGGGCTCGAGCATTACCGAGCTTCATCCCTTTAACCGGCGCTTCCGGGATAAGCGCGCGGTGTGGGAAGACGCCGTGCGCGCGGTGATCCCGATGTTCACGAGCCAGGCGTGGGAGTATCACGGCGAGTACTTCGACTTCCCACTGCGCAACGTGCTTCCGAAGCCGTTTCAGAAACCGCACCCACCGCTTTGGGTAGCCTGCTCGCAGCTCGAGACGATCGAGATGGCGGGGCGGCGCGGCATGGGTGCGCTCGGTTTTCAGTTTGTCTCGGCCGACGCGGCGCACGCCTGGGTCAACACCTACTACCACGCCTTCGTAAAGCGCCTCGAGAAGCTCACGGACTATCAGACTAACCCCAACATCGCGCTGGTGAGCGGCTTCATGTGCGCGGAAACGGATGAGGAGGCGCTGCGCAAGGCGGACGGCTGGACCTTCTTCCAGTTCGCGCTGCGCTTCTACAGCAAGCATGGGCCGGTGGAGCCGGGTTCCGTGAATCTCTGGCAGGAATACCAGGGCTGGAAGGAGTCGGATTCGGGCAAGCAGCAGCGGCGCTCGGGGCTCGTCGGGTCGCCCGAGACTTTGCGGCGGAAGCTCCGCAAGTTTGAGCAGTCGAACATCGACCAAGTCATCCTGCTAAATCAATCCGGCAACAACACCCACGAGGACATCTGTGCGAGCCTCGAGCTCTTTGCTCGGGAGGTGATGCCGGAGTTCCACGCGCGCGAGCCCGAGCACCAAGCCTGGAAACGTGCGGTCTTGGCCGGTGAGATCCAGATCGAGGAGGTGAACGTGGAGCACCACACCTTCCGCACGTCGGCCGCTCCAACGCTTCCAGCCGGTGATAAGCCCCGGAGCGGACGAGCGGCGTCCGGCGCCTAAACGAAGCGTGGAGGCTCCCCTCTCAGCGCTCCGGGTGCTCGACCTCTCTCGCGTGCTAGCGGGTCCCTTCGCCGCCCGCATGCTCGCCGACCTCGGCGCCGATGTCGTAAAGATCGAATCACCCGAGGGTGACATCACGCGCGGCTGGGGGGCGATCCGCAATGGGCTTAGCGGCTACTTCACGCAGCAAAACGCTGGGAAGCGCACGGTCTGCATCGATCTCGAGGTTGCGGGTGGAGGCGAGCTCCTCCGGCGCTTGGCGCAGCGAGCCGACGTCCTCATCGAGAACTTTCGCCCCGGTGTCCTCGACCGCCACGGCCTCGGTTGGGAACGCCTCCACGCGCTAAACCCGCGTCTTGTCATGCTTTCGATCTCGGGCTTCGGGGCCAGGTCTCCCGAGGCCCATCGCCCGGCCTACGCCTCCGTGCTCCACGCGGAGGCAGGGATCGTCGCGCGCCAGGCGGAGTTCGATGCGACGAGGCCCAGCGACCCTGTGCTCTCGATTGCCGACACGAACGCTGGCCTGCACGGTCTAGCGGGCGTTCTCGCCGCCCTTTTGCTGCGCGAACGCACAGAACTTGGGCAGCACGTCGACATCGCAATGCTCGAAGCGATGCTCGTGACCGACGATTACGCCCACTTCGCCCTGGACGAGACTCCCCTCATCCGAGGCGGTGGCGAGATCTGGGACGCTCCGGGCGGCCCGATCATGATCACGGGAGATTTCCGGTACATCTGGCGCGTTTTGACGACGAAGCTTGGAGTCGTCGACCCGACGCCTCCCGGTGCGACACTCGCTGAGAAGATTCGCTCCCGGCGCAAGGCAGCGGCCGACTTCTATCGCTCCTTCTCCGATCGCGCGAAACTCATCGAAGCTCTAAACGCGGGGGGTCTCGCGTGGGGCGACGTGCGCTCCACCGAAGTTGCGTTCGCCTCGCCGACCGCTCGGGCGCGCGGGACGGCCGCAACGGTCGATGACCGCGGAGGGGGTACGCGCCGCGTGGTCGAGTCGCCCTATCGCTTTTCCGACGCGCGGAGCGGTGTGCGAGGCTGCGCAGCCTACCGGGGCGAGCACAACCGGGAGGTTTTGGCCGAGTGGCTCGCCTCCTCGCCCGACGAAATCACAAAGCTCGAGACGGCCGGAGTCCTCCTCGCGGAGAAGAAAATGTGAGAAGGCTCGAAGACAGAGTGGCGATCATTACGGGCGGCGCCAGCGGGATCGGCGCTGCGAGCGCGCGACTGTTCGTCGCTGAGGGTGCACGCGTCCTCGTCGCCGACATGCAGGAGGATCGCGGGAAAGAGATCGCCAGCCAGCTCGGCGACTCTGGTGCCTTCCGGCGCGCCGACGTGACGCGCGAGGAGGACGTGAAGGGTGCAGTCGACGAGGCCGTCGCCCGCTGGGGGCGGCTTGACTGCATGTTCAACAACGCGGGCTTTGGCGGCGCGCTCGGTCCGATCGAGGACACGACCGTCGAGGAGTTCGATCTCACCTTCGACGTGCTCTTGAAGGGGGTTTTTCTGGGCATCAAGCACGCGGCGCCCATCATGAAGAGGCAAGGCGCGGGCTCGATCATCAACACTGCTTCTGTGGCTGGACTTCAGACCGGGAACTCACCGCATCTCTACAGCGTCGCCAAGGCGGCCGTCATCCACCTCACACGCTCTGTGGCGCTCGAGCTCGGCGCGGCGGGGATCCGCGTCAACTGCATCTGCCCGGGCATCATCGCAACCCCGCTCGCAGCAGGAAGAACGGATGTCAGCGAGGCGCAGCTCGTGAAGCTCCGAGGAGTACTGGCGGGGAGCCAAGCGCTCGGCCGAATCGGAGATCCAGAAGACATCGCGCGTGCGGCCGTCTGGCTTGCGAGCGACGAGTCGAGCTTCATTACGGGCCACGCGCAGGTGGTGGACGGCGGCGCCTTCGCCGGGCGCCCTTGGAGCAAGCAGGCGGATTGGATCACCCAGCACCGGCCGATCCGCATGTATCGGCCGGCAGGACGCTAACCGACCTCAATCCGCCAAGCGATTCCGCCAGCGAAGGTACGCGCTGCTCGACGATCTCGGTGAGGTCTGTCTCGATACCATTCTCAGTCCTCGGAACCGATAGCCGCACGAGTGAGGTCCGGATCCACGGAGATCAGCGATTGCTATCCCACCGCGTGATCGTGATGGGCTCCTTCGTCTCCTCGACCTGTCGTATGAGTTCAGTCACCCGCTGCCGGAAATCCCCAACCGCGATTTCGCGCCCCGCCTTTATCCCGGGCGCAATATCTCTGCGGGAAAATGCAATTTCGGTCGAATCGAAGGTAGGACGGTGCGACGCGAACCGAGAGGCCCTCTAGAGGCGGGCGTCGGACGCAAACTCAGCGAGCCGCACCGGCATGCGCCGAGCACCCCACGCGCCCGGAGAATCCTCGAAGACCCCTGGGCAGCGCGCGCCGCAACCACTGCAGCGCCCGTCAGGTCCAAGCCGCCACGCGGTAATCTCGTACCAGTCACGTCCGATGAGCAGAGCTCCGCACGATGCGCAGGTGGTGCTCTGCCCTTCCTCGTCATGAACGTTGCCGACGTACACGTGGTGGAGACCGTGTGCGCGCGCAATCGCGCGGGCCCGCCGCAGAGTCGCAGGTGGCGTCGGAGGTTTATCGCGCATTCGCCAATCGGGGTGGAACGCCGTGAAGTGCCAGGGCACCTCCGGGCCAAGGTTTTCTGCGAACCAGCCGCTCATCGCCTCGAGCTCCGCGGACGAGTCATTTTCGCCAGGGATGAGGAGAGTTGTCACCTCGAGCCAGACATTGGTCTCGCGCTTTAGATAGACCAAAGTGTCGAGCACGGGCGCTAGCTGGCCGGTGCAGACCTTCTGGTAGAAGCGATCTGTAAAGCCCTTGAGATCCACGTTCGCGGCGTCGACGTGCGCGAAGAGCTCGCGCCGCGCATCGGGGCAGACGTAACCGGCTGTGACCGCCACAGTCTTGACTCCGAGTGCATGGCATGCCTTGCTGCAGTCGACGGCGTATTCGAGGAAGATCACAGGGTCGTTGTACGTGAAGGCGACGCTTCGACACCCGAGTGCGTGCGCCGCACGCGCGATGCGCTCAGGCGGCGCCTCGTCCGCAAGAGTATCCACCTCGCGAGACTTGCTGATACTCCAGTTCTGGCAGAAGCGGCAGGTGAGGTTGCAGCCTGCCGTCCCGAAGGAGAGAACAGACGACCCCGGGAGGAAGTGGTTGAGCGGCTTCTTCTCGATCGGGTCTACGCAGAAGCCGCTCGAGCGCCCATAAGTCTTGAGTACGATGGCGTCCTTCTCACGCGCCCTCACGAAGCAGAGGCCCCGCTGACCCTCGTGGAGACGGCAGGCGCGCGGACAAACGTCACACTGCACACTCCCGTCTTCGACGGGGTGCCAGAATTTCGTCGGCACGGTCGTGGGGATCGCTTCTGCGCCCTTCAAGCTGCCTCCCGGCGGGGATTGGACTTCTTATGCATGCAGTCGCGAGGCTCTCCCGTCAAGCCGCTTGCCAGGACCCGGCGGGGGAGCAGAATCTCCCCACGATGAGCGTACGCCCGGCCGCGGTCGCGGGCCTCTTTTATCCCGATGAGCCGCAAGAGCTCCGGTCGATGATCGCGACCTGTCTTCACGGGGCTGTCGTCCAGACGACGCAGCCCCTCGTGCCGAAGGCGCTCATCGTCCCCCATGCCGGCTACGTCTATTCCGGGCCTGTCGCGGCCTCAGCCTACGCCCGTCTGGCCCCCCTCCGGGAACGTGTACGACGCGTCGTCCTGCTCGGGCCCGCCCACCGGGTTGGGTTTCACGGAATCGCGGCGAGCAGCGCGGACACATTCGAGACGCCCCTTGGACGGGTCGAAATCGATCGCGCGGCGGTGTCCCATGCGCTCACGCTCCCGCGGGTCCGCGTTTTTGACCGCGCGCACACCGATGAGCACAGCCTTGAGGTCCAGCTGCCGTTCCTGCAGACCGTCCTCGGCGAGTTTCGCCTGATCCCCCTTCTCGTAGGGGACGCCACGCCGGACGAGGTCGCAGACGTGATCGAGGCCCTTTGGAATGGAGACGAGACCCTCCTGCTCGTGAGTTCGGACCTCTCTCATTACCTCTCCTACGAGATGGCGCGCCGAATCGATCGGGAGACCACCGGAGCCATCGAGCGTCTTGCTCCCGAAGAGATCGGGTACGACCAGGCGTGCGGGCGGCTCCCAGTGCAGGGGCTTCTCCTTGCGGCACGGCGACACGGCCTCCATGTCACGACACTTGACCTCCGCAACTCCGGCGACACCGCCGGACCGCGCGACTCGGTCGTGGGATATGGCGCCTATGCCCTCGGTTGAGACGGGAGCGACCCGAATGCACGCAAGCGATGACGACCTCCTCGAAGTCGCCTGGAGCTCGATCCGTCACGGCCTGCGCTATGGCGTCCCGCTCGAAGTCCAGCCATGGCACTTTGAGGCGACACTGCAGGAGCATCGCGCGAGCTTCGTGACGTTGCGGATTGGGGAGCAGCTACGCGGCTGTACGGGAACGCTTGAAGCCGTGCGGCCGCTCGTTGTGGACGTGGCCCATAACGCCTTCGCATCGGCCTTTCGTGACTCGCGGTTTGCGCCGCTCGGCCCCGAGGAGATCGCTAACCTGGATCTCCATATCTCGATCCTCGACTCGCCCGAGCGGCTAGCTGTTGCCTCAGAGGAGGAGCTGCTTCGCGTCTTGCGTCCCGGGAGGGACGGCCTCGTCCTTGAGGAAGGAGCACTGCGCGCGACTTTCCTCCCTGCGGTGTGGGAGCAGCTTCCTGCCCCGAGGGATTTCGTCGGGCACCTAAAACAAAAGGCGGGGCTCCCCTTAGACTACTGGTCCCCCACCCTGCGCCTCTCGCGCTACGCCGTGCGTGAGATCGAAGGAGGCCGGCTGCGCAACAACGTGCCGGCGGTAGCGCTCTCCTAGCCGGTGGGACCTCTAGGGCGTCCCTCCCTTGTCGCGGGGCTCGGCCCCATACGTCCCATCCTCTTTCTGGCGCCCCAGAAGCAACGCCATCAGCGGGAGCCCCGGAACAGTACGTAGGGTCAAGGGCTGGCACCCCGCGGCCGCGCCCTCGACCCGCTAGGTCGCGCGTGTGCGTTGACGAGAGCGCGACTGAGGCGGCGCAAGAACACCGCCTAGCCCGCCCATTACGAAGCCCACGAAGACGTTCTCGGCTTCCGCGCGGGGAAGATGTCCTTCGCGCCATTCTCGTGCGCAGGTATCTGCCGCAGCGAGAAGCATGCGCGCCACGATGCGCGCCCGATCCGGCGGCAAGGCAAGCTCGGTCCTAAGCTGTTGGGCCCAGAAATCGACGAATCCTGCGATGCGCCGCCGTCCCTTGCGCTTTATCCAGCGAGCACCAAATCGCGCTTGGAGCGGGCCCAAAAGAACCCCGCGTTCGAGAACCACATCGAGATAGGCACCAAGCGCGCGGTGGAGCCTTTCCTCAAAGGGCTCAGACGCAGAGCCCGAGAGGGCGTCCTCGACTCGGTGGTAGATCCGCGCAACCTCGCGGTCGAAGAGTGCGAGGGCGAGATCGTCGGCATTCTCAAAGTAGACATATCCAAGTCCCTTGCTGACTCCCGCCCGTTCCGCCAAGCCCTCCATTGTGAGCGCCTCAAACCCCGCTTCGTTGAGGATCGAGGCGGCAACGTCGAGGAGATGCTCGCGGCGCGCCGCGGCGCTGAGGCGCAGCGCGCGCGGTCTGCGGGATGATTCCAGGGTTTCCATGACGACCAAAGAGTAATTGACGCTTGCGTCACTTGCCAGTAGGATAGCCCGCACGTCGATTGACCTTTCCACCGGCCTCGCTGCCAAAGGCCATGGGAGGCTCTCCGTGCCGTACGCTGAAGGTCGCACCTTTTATGATGCCGATAGCCACCTGATGGAGCTCAGCAACTGGCTTCTCGAATACGCCGATCCCGACATCCGGGATCGCCTCCGCCCACTCTATCTTGGGGGTGCAGGGATCCTCGCGGACCAGGCGATTGCCGAGGCTGAGGCACGTCGCGGGAACGCAGCGGCGGCGGAGGCGCTCGAGGCGAACCTCATGGCCGCCAAGGGCTGGCACGCCCTCGGTGCCTTCGATCCGGCAGAGCGCAGCCGCGCGCTTGACCTCCTCGGCTTCGAGAAGCAGCTCGTCTTTAGCACGTTTGCCCCGACCCAATTCCTCGGCGATGACCTCGACCTCCTCTATGGCGGCGCTCGAGCACACAACCGTGCGATCGCGGAGTTCTGTGGGCACGACGAGCGGCTTATCGCCGTCGGGTTCGCGCCCTGGGGAGAACCTTCGCGCACCTCGCAGGCAGCCGAGGAGGCTATCGCGATGGGCTGCGGTGCGATCCTTGTGCCCTCACATCCACCGCGCGACAAGTCGCCCACGCATCCCGATTACCACGGCCTATGGGCCCGCCTCGAGGAAGCGAATGTGCCCTTCATGCTGCATGTGGGAGGCGGCGGGCGCCCCCTGCGGCCTGCGTTCCACCATAATGGGAAGCCGAAGACGACGGATTTCTTGGGCGGCGGCGAGAACATCCGTTCGAAGGATTTCATGGTCCTTCACAACCCGCCGGAGACGTTCCTATCGTGCATGGTCCTCGACGGTGTTTTCGAGTCCTTCCCGCGCCTTCGCGGGGGCTGCATCGAGCAGGGGGCGATGTGGGTGGTGCCTTGGCTCAAGCGGCTTGATCTCGCACAGCAGACCTTCCAGCGGACCGAGCCCGCACTGCGGCTGCCACTCCAGGCCTCGGAGTATGTTCACGGGCATCTGTGGTTTACACCATTCCCGACGGAACCCGTCGGATGGATGATCGAGCAGGCCGGCCAAGACCTTTTCCTCTTCTCCTCCGATTACCCACATCCCGAGGGCGGCCGGGATCCCCTTAGACGCTTCGAGTCTTCGCTCGAAGAGATCTCCGAAAACGCGAAGCAGCGCTTCTACTCCGCCAATTTCGCCGATATGATGGGGTTCTCGGCGTAGACCAAAGAGCTGGTCGTCAGAGCATCGCGATCCCGGATTCGGATCCACACCGAATATCTACCTCTCCTTGGAAGCCGGATGCGATGGAGCATCTCTCCTATTGTATCCCCTCTATCTGACGCTAGAACGTGTAGCGAATCCGCATAGAGACTTCATCTCGTTCCGCAAGTGCGGAGAGTCCGTCGTACTTCGAGAGGGTGTCGAAGCCCGGTCCGTTGTTGCCGAGCGCCGCCTGTTGAATCGGGATGTTGAGCTTGTGCGGGGTACCATAGAAGGTCGCGAGTCCGAGGGTCATGGAGAAGACTTCGCTGTACCGATAGGTGAGGCTCATGATGCCGGCCCCGGACGTACTTCCGACGTCGTGCACAAATGTGAGGCTTGGCAGAAGACGATCCTGGAAATAACCCGTACTGACTGTCAACGTGCCCAGCAGCGAGAATGGACCATCTACTGCCATCCAATTTTGACCCTGATAACCGTTGATGTAGCGCGTGAACCACTGCGTATTGAAGAAGAAAGTACGGTTGGCGTTCAGGAAGTTGATGAATGTCGGACGGTCCATCGAGACCGTAAGATTGAGCGTGTTATGAGTGCTGAAGCCCGAGAGACGATCACCGTTCGGGAGCTGCTCGGCATTACTCCAGCTGAACTCGACGCCCCAGTTACTCTTGGTGGCATCGTTCGCGAAGTCCATCGCAAAGCCAAGGATGTTGCGCTTAGGGTATTGAAGGTCGAGTTCTGCGCCAGACAGCCAGAGGAAGTCGCGACGCCCGAAGGTGCCGTTGCCCCCCGCTCTGAGCTCGGGGCGCTGGGTGCCCGCTAGCGAAAACAATGCGGCGACAAGACTGCAGGTCTGTGGCCGGGTGATGTCGCACAGGCCCGTTGTATCCGTTGCCTTCGAGAGAATCGTCAGCACTTGGAGCAGGTTGTATGAGAGCGCCTGCATTTCGCTGTTGAACGAGACGAGCGGGCTACCATTGCCGGGGTCAAACGGAGCGAGGAGGTGCGTGCCGGTCATGGTGAGGCAGAAGCCCGCCGGCGCGGCGCCGGAGATTGTGGGACTCACGCACCCGTCGATTCTTGGATCGTAGGCCCGCCCGAAGCAACTGAAGGGACCGCATGCTCCCGGGAGCGTATAGAGCGCTCCGCCCACAACGCGCGTCGCGACCGGTCCCCCTGGCTCAAACATCGGGAACGCTTGGAGCAGGACGCTCGCCTCGGAATTGAACAGGTCGATGCCGTTGCTGCACCGCGTGCCATAGAAGGGGCCGCAGCCAAGAAGCGCCTGCTGCTGCGTGGTGAGGACGCTGTCGAGATTGTTCGGAAATGTCGGGGTGATCGGATTGAGCTGCGGGAGGTTTGGAACGAGAGGCACGAGCGCTGGATTCGTCGCTTTAACCACTTGCTGTAGGATGAATCTGCCAAACAACCCCCCCGCGAGCGCGTCAGAGATGACGTTTGCCACCGTCGTCCCGCCGAGACCAGGGACCGTCGCTTGGCTGCTGATCAGGGTGAGGGCGCACTCGTTTCCGAGATTGAGTCCTTTGACGCCTGATGCAAGCCCCACCGTCGCAGAGCAGAAGACGTCGAAGAGCTGGCGATTTCCCGCATTGAAATTCAAAGCTTGCTGTTGAACCACGGGATCCGCCGGATTGACGTTGTCGGGATTGGGTCCGTAGGGGCTCCCGCGGCTATCGAGGGGGTGACCAGTGAATGGGTCGACATTCCGTTGGTAGGCATTGAAGTTGTTCGCTGTCCCGAAGTCGCTGTAGCCATAGTAATCGGTGATTGCGAAGCTGTAGCGATCCCATCGGAACTCGATGCGCGCACCACCTTGGAGACCTTCCAATTTGTCGTAGGGATTCGGGGGGCGAATCTCGCCAGCGAGACCCACTCCGATCACTCCGTGGCCCACGAGCGCAGCGGATTTTGCACAGACAAGGAAAATTGTGTACGGCTCCCCACAGCGGCCGAGATCGTTTGGCTTGAACTTGTCGAGATCTAGAGCCACTTCTAGCTGTACGTCCTCAAGGGGTCCCACGTTGTAGAAGGAGTAGACTGCACGGGCCGCCCATAGAGGGATCCGCGTCTCGTCCAGAGTTCCGAGGCTGGTAAGGCCGAAGTCAGTGGGATTGAACTGGTCCTGATTGCGGAAGAGCTCTGTTTTTCCCCAGACGATGGTTTGCTTGCCAAGGCGGAACCAGAGACGCCCGTCCAGCATTTCAAAGTGGATGTAGCTCTCTTTCAATTCGTACGTGTCCTGGCTTGCGCCATAGTTCCATGCCAGCTGGTTCTGAGTGAAGTTTTGGTCGAAGGAACCAAACTGGCTCCGTTTCTCGCGAAGGGCCTCGGACGGGACAAATAGACCGTAGGCGCCGCCGGGTATCGTCTCGAGGTCGGGAACAACGGGGCGCAGCGGAAGCCCCGGCGTCGGGTCATGGACGTTCGCCAGCGCAGCAATCGGAACGATTGTAACCCCAGTATTCCATGGCCCAAGCGGAAAGACGCTAGGTCCTAGCGTTCCGTCTACCTTTTTTAGAGCGAAACGAATGTTATTCACGGGCCCAAACGTCCTATCGAGCGAAGCTTGTTCGGCGCTCCCGCCGAGCGCGACGAGCTTGTCCAGAGGCGGCACCGACGTAAGAGGCAGCAGCCTGCCGTTGGCCTGCAGCGGTACTTCAGGGTTGTTGATCGGGTCCGGTAGAATCCCCGTGAAGCCACTCGCTTCGGCGTCCGTAAAGTTCTTCGGCGCGCGACCTGCACGGTCACCCCAGAAGTTCGTGGGCCGAGATAGGCCACACAATTTTGTCCACACGCAGTCGTAGCGCGCCTCGACACGTGCATAGGAGTGGATCTCGCTGAACGGGCCCCATCCCTGAGGCGCCAAGTTCAATTCGAGCTCAACGTTCAGGACGTTGGCCCACTGGCTCATATAGAAGCCATCAGTATGGAAGTTGTTAGAAATCATGCGGAGCTGCTCTTCAACGTCACCGTGAACCTGGACCCGTCCTTCCAGCAAATCGATCGCCCACGAGCGACTCGTCATCATTGACAGCGTGAAGGCAACGAAGGCGTGAGTCAGAAGTGGGAGGAAGGACTTTCGCCGGAGGGGACACGCACCTATTGCGAGTACCCGGCTTGCGAGTCCCACTGAAGCTCCTCTGTCGTCACTGGGCGGTGACGATCTAGACGACAAGCCAGGGCGTCACCGGGTCAACGGACCTCGACCCGCCCCAATCTATTTGACGGTGACGTCAGGGTCAATGGAAAAGTCTAGTGGTTACGTCCCCGCCCGCGGACCCTCTGAACTTCCATTCGGCCGGGATCTTGCCGGATCCAAAAAAAGATCGACCACGCACTGCCGATGTGTTCCTAAACCTCTCTAGCAGGCTGCGGAAAAACGAAACCGAGGCCTGCCGCAGTGCTCATAGATTGGCCTGTTTACTTTCGAGGGACTGACTCCCGGGGAGAAACGTGGCCATCTACGCAACGTCCAGCGAGTCACGAAATCCTTTTTCCGCACCCTGCTAGGGAGAGGAGTCGAGATTCCTCCCCACCTATCAGTCACTCGTGGTAGTCGGCGGGTCCAAACTTTGATGGACCCCCAGTGGCATGGTGAGCCTGAGGTGACGGGGCGTGAGGTCGTGCTTCCTCGCCTTGAACTTGATCGTCGGTTTGAGCATTCTGTCTCCTTCGTTTATCAGGCGCCCGAGTAAGGGGCTGGGAAAACGAGATCCTTCTTCACAAACACGTGGAAGCGATAGCCCGCACGGATCTCTATCGACGGCTGCACGTTCAGGTTGCGACGGATCATCTGGGAAGCCGCCTCGCCGAAGTTCTGGCCGAGCGCCGCGGCCAGCGTCTGTCGGAGATCCTGCCGTTGTGAAGTGATCTGCTGCGGGGAGGTTCCCTGACTGATCTGAAGCGCGCCGCTAATCACGCTCAGCAGTGCCGCGCTCCCAAAGACCCGGAGCATGTGATGGTCGACCCGATCCTCGAAGCCGGCGGCGCCTTCATCATCTACGCCGGGCATCGAGCCGATATTGAGCTGATTTCCGTCCGGAAAGATGAGCCTTTGCCACGCAACGAGGAGTCGATTTTGACCATACGTTAGGACGCTGTCATACACGCCAGTGAGCACTGTGCCTTGAGGGATGAGAAGGTGACCGCCGGTGACCGAGTCGTAGACATTTTCTCGGACTCTCGCAGTCAACATGCCCGGGAGATCGGAGTCAGCGCCAGTCACGAGTACAGCGGGCACAACGGCGCCCGCCGTCACTTCGTACGGCGAAAGAGGCGGAGTCACAAGATGGGCATTGACCTGCTCGTCTCGCGCTAGGGTCGCTTTGTCGAGGAACTCTCGCTTGGCGACTTGATTGTTCTCAATGAGGGTTGGGTCCGGATCCCGCACAAGCCCTTGTGCCGCCGCCAGTATCCGCCGTGCTGAATCAACGGCCGGTTCATTGGTCCTTGCCGCGCCGCAAGCGGGACCAATCTCCCGCGGCTCTTCGGCTCGAGTATGGCGGAAGCCTCCAACAAGGGGCGGAGCTTCGTAGGCCCGGCGACGCCGCACCTCCTCTTCGCTCTGGCCAGTCGTGCTTCCGGTCGCAAGCGATGAGCTCTCCTCGAACGAATCCGGCGGCCCGGCCTCGGACGGAGGTTCGTGGACGGTGGTTTCTGAACCGGGAGGCACCGGAGGCACCGCGACGCCATCAGGCTGGCTCCGCCAGAAGGGTTCAGGCGCCGGGTTTAACTTGGGCGCATCCGCCTGCGCCGAGCGGAGGCGTTCGCTGTTCTCCACCAACGTTGCGGTCGCCGCAAGAATCACCCCCACGAGCACCGCTCCGAGCACGACGAGGGCACGCCGGTTGAGCCGTGTGGTCGTCGGCTCAGGACGAAGCTCGATCCCGGCGGGAAGCTTTCGTCGCGCGATTCGTTTGTACAGCCGTGTGATCGCTGAAACGATGGTGCCAAGCGGCCCAAAAGACTTCACGGCGTCTTCTCGAGGGCTGACGTCGCGGCGATCGGGTGAAGGCGCCGGATCGTGACTTGCTGCTGGTGGGAACCCACGCCCAAGACAAGCACCGCGCTGGCGAAGAGCTTGTCGACGATGTAGTAGCGACCTCGGAACCGGTAATTGACGAGCGATCTGTCACCGCTCGCAGTCTCGACGAATAGCGCTGGTGCTTCGGTCACGCGCATCGACGGAGGCATCTGGAGGTACACGTGAATGCCGTCGTCGAAGACCTGTGTGGGACGCCAGGGAGTGTCGTCTCCCTCGATGGAGTAGCCGAAATCGAGGTCTTCCGGACGAACGGTCGGCCCCGAGGCCACGACCCGTTGCGTCTCTTCGGCCCGCAGCTTCGACTCGCGCTCCTTCGCGGCCGTCCAGTGGGCAACGGTCTCCTGGGGATAGTAAAAGCGGGCGCTGCGCACGTACGCGCCACTGTCCTCCGTCGTGGAAATGAGTCCTAGGTGGTAGACACGACGAGTCGTCGAGATGACGAGGTTCGTCGAGATCTCGGGCTCCGTGGGTTTTACGACGACGTGGGGAGCGCGCGCTTCGGGTGGACCGCTCTCCATTGGCTGGGCGTGCCACCGAAGCGGATCTCCGAGGGCCACATCGAGCACTTCTTCGCCGGCCTCGAGCTCGATCTCACAGACGCGAAGCGGCTTGCAGGTGAGAATCGGCTGCATCTGGCCGTAGGGGAAGATGACGAACCCGGCTTGCGCGTTACGAACCACAGGGGCTGCGCCCGTCTCCCGGAATCGGCGGATCGCGGACTGAATTTCCGGGTCCTGGGGGCCTAGGAACTCGAACCCGCTGGACGGAGGCGGCGCGGGATCTGCCGCCTCCGTCCTGGGTTCGTCGGACAGGCGGGTGGCGGCGGCGAGGTCCTCGACAGCGAGGGGCGCCGGGGAGGCGCACGCCAACGCCGCCGCCAGCGGCGCGGCCGGGATGGCGCGCCGGAGAGACGAAAGACCGTGGGACCGAAACAGCATTCCGAAACCCTCCTGGATCTAGAGCCGACGGCTCCAGCTGATCTGGGTGACGTAAAAACCAAGCGGGTTGTGGGTGATCTGGTCGGGGGTATGGGGCGCATCAATTTCCACCGTGAACTGTCCCGTCCAGCGCTCGTCCCCAATGGTTTGTCCGTCGACGGAGCGCTGGATCTCGCGCCACTCCGCTTGCCAGGTGTTGGAAGAGACCTGGAGGAGGCTCTCCACCTGCGCCGTAACCGTCCGCCGCTCCATCACGGCGAAAGGACTTTCCGCTCGGAAGTGTTCGTTCAAGAATGTGGTTGCGGCCCCACGCGTTGTGCGATAGGCCGCTTCTAGGATGTTCTTCTGGGCCGTGCGGTCCGCTGTCACTTGACGCACGCGCTGCACATAGTCCTGGATCTGCCAGGCGATAACGCGCGAATCGGTGACCGTCGTAGCCTCGGCGGGTCCGAGGACGAGACTTCGCCCCGCCTCGTCGACGCGCACGATGTACGGCACGACTTGGCTCCGAGAGGCAAGCCACGCCATCCCGCCTGCTTGCGCTGCGTTGGAGATAAGCGCGGCCACTGCGAGGATCTGCCAGTTGCGCTTGGCCGTCAGGAAGTGGCGGTAGCGCTCGTTCCATACGCCCTTCGCCGCTTCGTACGGGTTCTCAGGCACGCGCGTCGTCATGTGCGCTCCTTGGCGTCGCTGCTCACGGTGGCCGGAACGGCTCCTTTGACATCCCCACTCTCTGCGACCTCGCCAGATTCGCGAGTGGGGAGAGTGGTCAAGACTGTGGGAGGGGCACTTTGGACGAACCCTGGCCGGGCGACTGCGAAGCGGACCGCGCGGCGATCGCGGAGATAAGCCGCAGTGCTCGCGTGACTTTCCCCCGCAAGCCGGTGATACGTCGCTCGGGCCGCCGAGGTACCGAGGGACATTCCTCCGTGCACGACAGCGCCAGTCCGGCTGCCTCCGCTTCGGCGGTGGTCGGCGGCAAAGCGCCCCGCCTCGGTCATTGCCGCAGTCATGCGTGCCGCGGGCTGCGCAGCGCCGCGGGCGAGTGCGAGCGGTAAAAACGCCCAAGAGGCGCCCATGGCTGCCGACCGCAGCGCGGTATCGAGATGGGTGGCAACGCTTCCGCCGAGGAGCCCCGAGGCGTATGCGGGCACGTTCCACGCGACAAAGGCATAGACCAGGGACCCCGCAAGCACTTGGAAGAACCCGGGCGCACTTCCGCCGGCGGCAGCAATCATCGGCTGCCAGGAGGCCGCAAGGGCAGTACCAAGGCCGATGATCAGATAGAGAAGGAAGAGCTTTACGCCGGTCGAGACCGCGAGCGAGAGGTATCGTTCGGCGAAGGGCAGCGTCCAGCTCGAGCCCGCAAATCCCAGGAGGAGAACACCTCCTCCGATCACGATGCACATTTCGACCAGCGCGATCACCAGGTTCGCCGCGATCACCACGAACGCGAGGAAGATAAGCAGTGACACGAGCGCCGCGAGGAGAGCTCCGGCCACCGCGCTGAGCCATCCCGAGGCGTTGACCCCATTCCAGACGCTGGAGGAGACGAGGACTCCTTGGTCGAGGACGGTGCTCGGGTTGAGCTCCTGGAGATTCGCACCGGCCGCTGCGGCGGCCTGCTTCCCCGCCGCCACGAAACCTTGAATCACCGCCGGCACCCATACGTTCGCCTTCAGCAAGACGGCCCAGAAGAAGCCGAGGGTCAGCAGCCGGCGGAGGAGTCCCACAAGGATGGGATTCAGGTCGTCCTGCTCGAGGGCCCACCAGGCGGCCGACCAGGTGAGCTCGATCGCGGCGAGCGTCACGAAGAGGCTCTTCGCCACCGGGAGGAGTGCCTGGTACCAGGCGGCCGTTGCCCGAAGGAACTGATTCACAAGATCGGTCAGGATCGTGGTTTGCATCGCTTGTCTCACTCGGCTGTTCTTTCAGTTCGCAACTGCTGACACGGTGATCGTGTCCGCCTTGTGTCACCGCTCCCGGTGAACGAGGTCGCGAAAGGTTCAGGGCCGTGGCACGACGCCAAGGCCCTCATCCGGCCGGGAGACCGGCGCTGTCCCGGCCCCCGTCCCCACGAACCGAGAGAACGCGGCGTCGGCTCCGTCACGACGCGCCTCTTCGGCTGCGGCGTAGGTGTTCTGCGAGGTGATCTGGGCCGCGACGAGCTGGCGGAGCTTGGTTACCTCCGCGATCTCGAGGCTCGCGAGCTGATTTCCGACCTGGATGGCTTCGAGGCGGCTGTCCGTGGACTGGTTCGCAGCGCGAAGCGCATCTAGCTCGGCCTGGATACTCGAGGCGTCGCCGACGTTGCGGCCTGCAGAGATCAGTGTTCCGCGCAGCGTGTCGAGCGAGGACTGCGACCACTCGCGGTAGGAGTGGTTCCAATCGGTTGGCGGGATATAGCCGGGGAAGCGCGCCTGGAACTCACTCGAGAGATTCCCGAGGTCGTAGGAGATCGCATGTCCCACCTGGATCGCTCGGGCGAGTGCCTCGAGCGTCCGGCCCACCTCGCCCCATGCCACAGTGCTGCCGCCCGTCGAGTTCTGCTGAAGGTCCTTCAGAATCAATACGAGCTGGTCGAGCTGGCTCGCTTCGTTGGACAGCATCTGCGCCTCGTTCGAGAGCTGGCTTGCCTGCTGAGCCACGCCTTCGATCGATTCGACGGCAGAGATCACGTTCTCGACCAAGTTTCCCAGATCCATGACGATCATCTGACCATGCCCGGGCAGAGGCACCACGAGCAGAAGAAGCATCACGGCAACAATTCGACCCCACCCCCTCACTTCGTGATCGTCACGTCTTCGCATTACGCAGCTCCTCCTCCCCGTGCATCCACTCTTCCGCTGCCGCAGGAACGCCCCGCACCTGCAGCCAGGCAATCGGCCAGCGATCGCCTTCGACATCGACCAGTGCCTGAACGCGCCTCCGATCCTCGGGCCCGGCGACCCCGATAAAGGACAAGGCAATGGGGCCCAGCGCGAGCTCAATGAGGCGCCTCCCGAGAGGCGAGAGCACGTAGTAGTGGCGCTTGGGTACCGAGTCTGCGATGAGCTCAATCTGGCGGGAGCTAAGACCCAGCTCTCTGTACTGAGCGCTCGAATGCGAGGAACGCGCTTCGGGATTCGGGAGAAAGATTTTGGTCGGACAGGACTCAAGGAGTAGGTCTCGCTTTGGAGAGGCGTAGACTTCGGCCAGACTCTGGCTTGCGAGAACCACGGCGCAGTTGCGCTTGCGAAGAACGCGCAACCACTCTTCGATCTTCGGGGCAAAGACAGGATGATCGAGCAGAAGCCAGGCTTCCTCGAGCACCAAGAGGGATGGAGCACCCGCGAGCCTTTGCTCGATTCGGTGGAAGAGGTAGAGAAGGACCGGGATCACGTTGGCCGGGCCTAGCCGCAGGAGGTGCTCGAGCTCGAAGACCTGGAAGTTCCCTGTCCCCGAGAGTCCGTCCGACTCGGCATCCAAGAGGCGCCCCATGGCACCCTCGAGTGTGTAGTGGCGGAGACCGTCTCTTACGTCGTGGTGCTGCACCGTGTGCACGAAGTCCGTGAGGGTCCGGCTCTCGCCGCCGCCCAGGCGCGCAAGCGCAGAGGCAATCGCAGCCCGGTGCGCAGGTGTGACTTTCACGCTCTGAAGCGCCAGGAGACTCTCCACCCAGTCCTGAGCCCACATCCGCTCACCCGGGTCGTCGACGTGGGCGAGCGGAGTAAAGGCCAGTTCAGCGGCCTCCGGGCCTGCCACGTCGTAGTGGTCTCCGCGGACTGCCTTTGTCAGGACAAACGCGGAGTAGCCTTTGTCGAAGGCGAAGACCTGGGCACCCTCGTAACGCAGAAACTGCGCCATCAGCAGGCCGAGCAGCGTCGATTTTCCCGAGCCCGTGGGGCCAATCACGAGGGTGTGACCCACGTCCGAGACGTGAAGATGAAATCGAAAAGGTGTGCAGCCCGACGTATTTGCCGTGAAGAGCGGAGGCGATCCCACCGGATAGAACGGGCACGGATTCGTTGGCAATCCCGGAAAGATGCTCGTCGTGGGAATCAGATCCGCGAAGTTGAGCGTATGGACGATCGGCCGGCGGACGTTCCGATAGCCGTGGCCCGGGATCGAGCCGAGGAAGGCCTCGAGCGCGTTTACCGTCTCGACCCGGGCGGCGAACCCTTGGTGCTGAAACTCCCGGAGTACGACCCGCGCCTGTGCCTCGAGATCTCCAGGATCTTCCCCGAAGAGCAGTAGGACGTTCGTGTAATAGCCAAAGCGTACGAGACCCGATGTTGCCTCGGTAACTGCATCGTCAGCGTCCTCGGCCATGCGCACGGCATTTCGGTTTCCGAAGGTGTCGCCGCTATAGCGGAGGGCTTCCTTCACCATCCCCGAGAGTCCCTGACGCCTCTGCCACCAGTTCCGGCGGAGAACGCGCAGACGCGCCTCTGCTGTCGCGGGATCGAGCGAGATGAAGCGGTTCGACCAGCGATAGGGGATTGGGAGGTGATTCAAGAAGTCGAGAATCCCCGGAAACGACTCCGCTGGATAGCCCGTGATAGCGATCGGCCGGATATGAAGCGAACCCACCCGTGGCTCGAAGCCACCTACGAGATCCTCGCTCCCGATGAGATGATCCAGGTCGACGGGGACCTGCGGAACGCGCAGGGAATGCGAGAGGCCTGTCGCGCACGTGTGGAGGAAGCTGAGGACCTCCTCCGAGTCCATGCGCTGAAGTACCAGGCGGTCCGATAGCGCGTCTTCGAGCTCATCTCTTCGGCGGAGGAAGCCCAGAAGGACTGACTCCCAGCCCGGGAGCGCACGCTGGGCGTCACGCCCGTCGACGAAAAAGTCGCTGACCTTCGCTTGAACGTCCGGTGGGGGCAGATAGCAGACAGTGAACACGCAAAGGCTTTCGTAGGTCGCTCCGGCCAACAGGTATTGGCGGCGCCGCTCCTCATCGATGAGGAGGGACGTCGTATCCGGAAACGCTCCCCGCTCCGGATACCCGGGCGCCGGTCGTCGAATGGTGTCCGCTTGGACCATCCACCCGTTCCCGAGGTCACGGAGCGCGCCCGATACTTGCGCTGCGAGGACTGCCAGCTCATCCGCCATGGCGGACTCCATGTCTGGCCCCTCGTACCGCCAAGCGGCGACGAGAGACCCGTCCTTCTGGAGGAGGGCGCCCTCCGAGACCAGTGCGAAGGCATTCAGGAGATCTGCAAATCCCTGAGGTTGCTTTCGATACTCGCGCAGCACTCGGCTTCCGCTCCTACTCCGAGAGAGGGATTGAGGGGTGGACGATGGCTGTCCGGGCCCTGGGAGCTCCGGCGGCGGGATAGAAGGGCCGCAGCCGGACGTGGCGCACGTAGACGTGCCGGAATGAAGGATCGGCTTTTGTAATCCTCGCCAGTGCCCAGTGACCGACCGTGAGGAGGACGACCACAATCGACGCTGTGTACCGGGAGACACCGATCCCGAAGAGGAGTGCGATGCAGATAACTCCATTTGCGAGTGTGAGCTCGCGATCCGCACCGGCGAATAGAATCGGGCGGACCAGCGCAGCATGGATAGGCATCCGCCGCTGAATCTCCATACCCGCATCTCGAGCACTACTCGCCTGCATCCCAGCTCTTCCCCCTAGAAGGTCGCACCCACGAAGCCGAGGGCAGAAAGGAACGTGAGTGCGCCAAGCGCCAAGGCTCCACCGAATGCAATTCCGAAGACCTTCTTGAACGCCCCTCCGGCTTCGCCGAACGCGAATAGGAGACCCGTGAGGACCACGGCGATGGTAATCAGCACGCGCGCCACGGTTCCCTGGAGGTTGTCAAGAATGGTCGTAAGCGGCGCATCCCACGGCATGGCAGCGCCCGCAGGCGCTGCCCACGCAGGCGCTGCATGCGCGACCGCGAGAGCGACTGCAATCACCATGAGCATCAACGATTCTTCGGTCGACGTGTCTTGCCTGAAAGACCCGCGGTCCCTCGAACAGCGTATCCACCTCATAACTACCCCCTTCTGTGAGCTAGACTTCGCGAAGCCGAAATCCGTTGGCGCGCTCGTAGCCTTCCACGCGAATGACCTCCGTGACCCGTCGCCCCGTCGTTGTCCGCTCGATCGCGACGACGAGATCGACCGCCTCTGCGATGAGCTGTGGCTGTGAGGGCACGCCCGCTTCCTGAACAAGCTGATCAAGGCGGGAGAGAGCGGCGCCCGCATCATTGGCATGCACGGTCGTAATTCCCCCCGGATGACCAGTATTCCATGCCTTGAGCATCTCGAGCGCCTCTCTCCCCCGTACCTCGCCTACGACGATCGTGTCGGGTCGCAGGCGAAGTGTCGCCCGCACCAGACGCGCAAGGTCGGCCGACTCGCAGGTCCGCAGCGATACAACGTTCTCACCTCGACATTGGAGCTCGAGCGTGTCCTCGAGAATCACAATCCGCTGCGCGGGGCTACCCAGTCGGAGCTTTTCGAGCAGCAGCGCGTTAGCAAGCGTGGTCTTCCCAGAGCCTGTCCCCCCGCAGATGACCACGTTCCTCCGGTCACGAATCGCGTCACATAGTGCATTGCGATGGGTCGCATCCAACTCACCCGCAGCCCGATAGTCCTGAAGAGAGCGAACCACCGAGCTGTGCTTCCGGATGGCGAAGATCGGAGCCCGCGACACTGGCGGAACGATGCCTTCGATGCGAGCGTCGTAGCCAGGTAGCTCGCACTCCAGAATTGGGACATCGGCGTTGATCACGCCCCCGCGGACGGCCGCCACGGTGCCGAGCAGGCTCTCTACTCGAGTCGACACAATCACGATTCCCGCCTTCTCGACTCCCTTTTCAAGACGATCGAGCCAGACCTGTCCGTCACTGTTGACCATCACCTCGACGATCGAGGGGTCATCGAGAGTCTCTAGTAGCTCCCGTCCCAATTCGCGCTCAAGCTTCTGCCGGAGACGGCGCACGTGCTCTGATCGCGAACTAGACATCGTGGCCTCACTTGTCAATGTCATCTCCCTACGAGTAAGGTCAGCGAAGCCGACACTATGTATTCAGGTGTCTGTCTACAACGAGAATCGTCGGGAAACGCCGAGAATCTACGAGAAATATCTCTGCGGCAACTTGCAGCGCTAACAACATTCCCCAGTCTCCAACCGCTGCCATTCTTTGGCCTATAGCGCTCTACAACGCAGACATAAGACGTGACAAATGCACCACGTTGCTCGCGCGCAACTGGCGCTTCTGAGGTGCAACACAGCCGCGCCTAGCGATGTCTTCGAGCGCACAACACCGTACGTCGCACCTTCCGATTATCACTTCTCTACAGTTGCAAGCGTCGGTGACACTCGGGGTCGGTTTTCAACGCGCAGCTACCGAGAGCCTCCGCTGCACGTCGACATACAGTTGGTTAGCGTACGAAGATCAAAGAGATGGAAAAGGCGCAGGCTGCTCGCGACAAGATGAGACTAGTCGCCTGAGAGCTCTCGCAATGAGACATCTCCAGCAATCCAAGCGGGATACACGCTCGCCAGCAGGGATGATGCCGCAAGGCATGATATTAGGAGGATGAACTCAGCCGGATCCGCAGAAAAGCTCAGTGCCCAGCCAAGTGCCTCGGGTAGGACGTTAGTGATAATCGGGTAACTAGCACCGACACCCAAGGCTATCCCCGCGGCACCGCCACCGAGCCCGAGCAAGAGGCCTTCGAGTAATTTGATCAACCGGATTTGCGCTCGTGTAGCTCCCATGGCCAGAAGGAGAGCCCGATCCCGCGCTTGAGTCGTCACACTGCTCAACATGAAGCTTGATATGGCAACGGCCCCCAAGAGAGCCGTCATCAATGCTACACTGGCTAGGATACCTCTTAATCGCCCAATCTGATTCGTTACAAAATGCGCGAGCCCGTCGCCATAGGTAAAGAGCAGCGAGTGTTGATCTGCCAGGCGGTTGCGAATCGCGGGAATCACAGCGGACGGGTCTCCCACTGTCCAGAACACGACATCGCGAGAACCCTGGCGTGGCCACAGCTTGTCAAAGACACCGATATCCATATTGAGAGATCCTGCTGGCCCCGCGTAGTCGCGAATCAGCCCAGCGACGCGAAATCGGTGGGCACCTTTAGGCGTGCTGAGCGTCACGAGGTCGCCTGCGCGTGTGCCAAAGTGACGCGCGAAGCGCTCTGAGATGGCAACCTGTCCGTTCGTCAGTTCCGCAGCTACAGTGCGCGGGTTGCCACCAACCACTTGGAGCTTCCCATACTCGCCCAGAACGCTCATGGTTCCGGCGACCAGCAGCGCTTCTTCACCCCGGTAGATGATCTTCTCGCTTACCTCTTCGAAAACAGCCTTAACCTTTGGCGTTTGTCGAATGATCGCAACAGTTTCGGGGGAGATGACCTCCGTCGGCTGTGTCGAGAAGATATGGTCAGTCGTTACAAAGACGCCACCGTTGAATTGATTCTCTAGCCATCCGTCGAGAGTGTGCGCCGCACTTCGCGTCAACGTAAGGCTCATCGTAACACCAGCGGTAACCGCCCCAACACAAGCAACCGTCAGCACAGTTCGACCACGACGCGCCGCGAGTCCGGTACCGATCAGGCGTCCTATCCCAGGCAATATCAGGTCCAGAAACTGACCGCTAGCCCGCAGCGCAAATGAAAGAACCATGTCCACAGCGATTCCGAGTACGGCAAAGCCCGCTACTAAGATCGCAGCCACACGAACCAGCGGGAGGCCACTTGCTAGAGCTGCCGCAACAGAGGGAACAGCGATTAGGCCGCATGCCAGGACGCACTTTCGACCCCGTCCTGATTGGCCCTCCGTTCGATTTTCGACTCCGAGAGCGGTGTCGAGTGGAGAAAGGTGGCTAGCCCGCCTCGCAGGCCCGAGGACCCCGACGACAGACACGATTGCACCGACGACTGCACCGGTCGCGAGCGTCGAGGCTCGGAACTGCAGATGCTGCAGCTCCACTCCTTGAATGAAGGTAGAGAGCCATGAAAGCCCCCTGAGAAAGCTCTCCGAAAGAAGCCGGCCAGACACCAAACCAACTCCTGTGCCTAGAGCGGCCAGCAATCCCGCATCGATGTAGAGGAGTCGCCTTAGGCGCTGAGGCTCTAGGCCAGCGGCATGCAACAGCGCGAGCTCCGGGGTGAGTCGGTCAACAAACCAAGAGAGCGCACCATATGACACGAGGGATGCGACGAGGCTCGCAACTGCGATTAAAGCGGACACGATGATCTGGAGCATGAGAAGAGCATTCTCGACCCAGGCATTGTGTTCCGCGGAGCGCCGAACGGTCCCCCGATCTCCGATTTCTGACCGAATTGCCTCAATAACCTCGGTCTCCGAGGATCCCGGCGAGAGCACAACATCAATACGGTCGAGCCAACCCTTCCGTCCCATGGAAGCCTGCAGAGCACTGACCTCCATCACACCAATGTCACCGCCGTAAGCTGCTGCGACCCCTCGACGTGGAAGAATCCCACGAATCGTTACCCTATGCAGTCGCCCGTCCGATCGCACGGAAAGGGTGTCACCCGGTCGAACGTTGAGCCGGCGCGCGAGAGGTGCCGAAACGAGCATCGCGTCATCGCCACGCGCTAACGGCAGCGATTCGCCCGCCACCGCATAAGGAGAGTAGGACCGAACGGCGGCGTCGCTACGAATGTCAACACCTAACACGTGGACACTTGAACTACTTGCGTCGTCTGGATTAATGCGCAATGTCGCAGTAACGAGCGGCGCGACAATTCGCACTCCCGGGACTGCAGCAACCACGGCCACGAGTTCATCAGACACTCCAAGCGTACCACCAACGATCTCCACTTCTGCCACTCCCGCCAGGTTCTCTGCCGTCCCGGTCAGTTCAACCTCTACGCTAGTGGTACTCATCTCCAATGCTGTGGCGAGTGTTACGCTCGCTGCAATCGCGAAGAGTGTGAATAGAGACGGTGTCCGATGACGACCTAAATGGGCACGCAATGCCAGCAGGAGTGGAAGCGGGAGTTGGAGATGCGATCTCATCTTGGCATTCCGACTAGAAGGCTCTCTACCCACGGACCCTCATCCACCGGCGGTGCTCAAAACGTGGAAATCAGATACGCCTGGAGAGGCGCCTTATCGGCGCGTCACTCTCGATGTGTCCATCGCGGACAATCACCGCACGGTCAGCGCACGTTGCTGTACTTAGGTCGTGAGTGACTAGGATGATTGTCACGCCTCGGTCCTCGCGGATTCGGCGGAGATGGGCCAGCACTTCACCTCCCGAACGGCTGTCTAGGCGGGCGGTCGGTTCATCAGCAAGGATCAGATTCGGACTCATTACGAGGGCTCGTGCTATCGCTACCCGTTGCATTTCGTCGGCAAAC
>DATGZK010000046.1:0-8850 GCA_035489755.1 Myxococcota bacterium | reverse complement strand
CGTCGCGTCCGCTCAGAACCCGGCGGGTGCCCCCGGCAACCTCAAGCGCGTGTGGACGGCGGGTTCGGGGTTCGACCAACTTGGCTGGTCGCCCGAGGGTGAGGTCTTCTTCGTGTATGGTGTCGCCATCGGTGCCGGCGCCACCGCTGGCGCCTTCTCTTCGGCCGCCCGGGGCGACCTCGACGGCGACGGTACGCTCTCCAACTTCGGCTATATCCACCCGGCGGTCGCCGCCGGTCCCGGCATCGCGGTTCCCTTCGGGACTTGCGTGACCACGGGTACGTGGGACGCCGGGACGATGGCTGCCGACCTGCTCAACACCGTGGGCCCCTGCGCGGCAACCGACGGTCAGACAGTGTTCTAGGTCTTCTGTAGGGCGGAGGGCGGCTATCTCTGGTTCGCCAAAGAATTCGCTCGGGTTTCCGGAGCCCGACGCGAGAGACTTCCCTGATCGAGTCACCTCTCTGCTTGAATGGACGACCCCGCCCTCCCATGAAGGCCCTTCGCCTCCTCCGGACGGACCAGTACCGCCATCAGCGTCGGCAGTCCTTCCAGGCCTTGAGATCCTGCGCGACATCGTGCTCCGGCAACAATCTGATTCGGCTCTCAAGCCTGCAATAGCATTGACGATTGGACGAAGCGCCCAGGACGGCAAGAGCCACGCAATCCAGATGGACTGGTATTGAGGACGACTACCAATTTCGCCGAGGGACAGCCCCGAGCCGTAATCGTTCACTTGACAGGGAACCAAATGGTTCCATATTATCGAGATGAACGACGACGCTGTCTTTCGAGCTTTGGCAGACGCGAGTCGCCGACGGCTGCTGGACCGGCTGCATCGGAAGAATGGCCAAACGCTAGGTGACCTGTGTCAGGGGCTGGATATGACGCGCCAAGCAGTAGCGAAACATCTCTCGATCCTGGAGGAGGCGAACCTTGTCGCGTGGAAGCGCCAAGGCCGAGAGAAGTTGCATTTCATCAATCCTATTCCAATCAATGAGATCGCGGAGCGCTGGATCGCCAAGTTCGAGCGCCCGCGCTTGAGCGCACTCTCGACACTCAAGAGGAATCTCGAAGGAGAGGATCATGACTAACGCCGCCGGGACAACTTTCGTTTATGTCACTTTCATCCGCACGACGCCCGAACAATTATGGTCGGCGACTGACAAGCCCGGACTTCATAAAGCAATACTGGTTCGGCATGCATAACGAGACCGATTGAAAGACTGGCTCGCCATGGCGGCTGGTCTTCTCTGATGGCCGCGTCGCTGATACCGGTGAGATTGTCGAGGTCGATCCGCCCAAGCGCCTCGTACTCAAATGGCGCAACGAATTTAGGCCGGAGCTGAAATCCGAGGGATATTCGCGCTGCACGTTCGAGCTCGAGCCGATGGTCGGCGCCGCAAAGCTGACCATCACCCATGTGATGGATCGCGCGGAGTCGAAATTCATCGAGGCCGTTTCCGGCGGCTGGCCGCGCATCCTCTCCAACCTCAAATCGCTCCTCGAAACGGGGGAACTTGTCTTGAAAACGACGGAGGCGGTCAGTTGAGGCGGGAATTCGAGAGGGGTAAAGCGCGCGTTGACCGACCGCGAGACGGTGCTCGCCAGGGTCAACATTCCGATGCCGCCTGACCGGGTCCTTTGCGCGCTGAACGCGGAGGGACCTAGGACATGACCGCACACAAGATCGGAACCCGCGAGCAGCGGCTTGCGGCGCGCCTGGAGTTGCTTGAGGCAGAGAAGGAGCTGACCCCCCGCGGCGATGAGCTGGCGGGCCGCCGGCAGCAGCTGCCATGAGTGCCTGTCGATAAGGAATACACCTTCCACAGGCGAAGGAGAGAAGACCCTGGGCGATCTGTTCGGTGGACGCTCGCAGCTGCTCGTCTACCACTTCATGTTCGGTCCCAAGTGGACCGAGGGGTGTCCGGGCTGCTCGCTCCAGGCCGATAGCTTTGACCGCACGATCGTCCATCTCAACAACCGCGACGTAACCATGGTGTGCGCGTCGCGCGCGCCGCTTGCCCAGCTTGACGCCGACCAGTTGGCTGCGGGCGTTGCAGTAGGACGCACTATTCTGAGCCCTGGGGCGATGCACACGACGTGCTGGATTCTGACCACCTTCATGGTGGGTAGGGCAGGGTGCGGCGAGGTCGCGCACCCACCCGCCACGGGGGCGCAGTCCGCGTGGCCGAGGGCTTTCGGACGCGGGCTGCTGCAGCCGAGCGGGAGGCGCCTCGCGTGAGATGCCCATTGGCCGACCAGGCCTCAAGCGGCTCGCCGCCACGCCGATATAGAGTCGATGCCCATAGTGCCCTCCATCAAAGGCTCGGTTTTCGTCCGTGCTGTCGAAGACATCTCGAAGCTCGTTTCGGCGGGCAGCCTCTCTCGCGGCGAGCTCGAACGCAGGCTTCCACCGACCGATGTCCTACTTCTCAACCAGCCCGTGATCCCGAGCAGCTGGTACGACGTGCAGGCCTACGGTCGGCTGCTTGAGCTGCTGAGGGACGTGGAGGGAGGGGGAAGGAAAGAATACCTTCGCGAGCGCGGCGCTCGCTCGGCCGAGCTCTTGCTCCAAGCCGGCCTCTACCAGCAGATGGAGTATTTGAATCGAACCCAGGTCGCGCAGCAGAAGGACGCCCGAGCTCGCTTCCTCGCATTCGGCCGGGATCTGCGCCTCCTCACGACAATCCACGGCAGTATCCTGAACTTCGGCCGACAGCTGGTGAAGGACGACCCTCAACACACCGACCGTTATGTCTTGGAGTACGTTGAGGTGGCTCCCTACCCGGAAGCTCTCTGTTGGACGACCGATGGCTTCGTCAACCGAATGGCGACGCAGCACGGCGAGCCGGACCTCTGGAGCTGGGAGCGCCGGGTGCCGGATCTCATCCTGTATCGGATGACCCGTTCGATCTAAGACCCCCGACCCGATCTCCTTCGCCTGGAGCTCAAGATCACAGCCCGATCCAGGGAGATCCTGGCGGCAGCAGCTGATCTAGTGTCGCTTCCGAAAACGTCGTCCGTCACCGTTCAAGCTGCCACCTGCTCGTATCGATGATAAAGTCCGCCGACCTCAGGGAATGCGACGATGGAAACCACAGCTACCCAGTGCTGACCTATCGTCGTCGGCGGTACCCCTCGACTCCGAAGCCACTGTCCGTCAGCGGTTGACGCGAGGACGGCCATCGGCCGAGACTTGGTTGCAATACACCGGCCGGTTGCTTAGAGACTGGCCATTGGACCGCGAACGGAAGGAGGGTATCTGGGTGACCACCGTAGAGCTTCCGAACGTTGCTGCGATCCTCGGCGATGTGCTTCGGCGAGTTCCCGTGTCGCACCGTCCTTTGCTGATTGCCCTTGCCGAGCGGATGGCGGCCGAGCGGTACCGCGCATGGGCGAAGGAAGCATGTGCCGATACTCGCGCCTCGCAGCTCTTGGCCTGCGCCAGCCGTGAAGAAGAGATCGCGCGCCGGGTCGAATCGCTCTACCCGGAGGCAGCGTCTGTGCAACGCGACCTCCTCGCAAAGAACCCTGACTTGGAAGAGATCAACATCTCGGTCTTCGCGAAGCGTCCCCTCGACGAGCAGTTCGCGATCCAAGCCCAAGGCGAGCGCGCGGGGGCGGCCATCTGGAGCAGCATGCGGAGACTGAGGCAGCGCGCGTGGTGTTTCTGGGCTGTGCCGACCTCGAGGAAGAGAGCGCCGAGTACCTGGAGTCTCTCCTCAAAGGGCAGCGATAGCGAAGCTCGCGCATTCGGTCGCCCCGGTGAGTCCCCTCTCGGGACCACGCGCGGCGAGGTTGCGGGCCGGGTATAGACCCAGCGGCGAACTGCCGCCTGAGACGCCCTCCGGACAGGCCCGCAATCGGCACGAAAGCGTGTTGCCCTCGAGTTCCAGCGAGGCCAGACTACGGTGGGACAGACCGGGGGCTGCCGTGGGCTTTCTCGAGATCGTGGAGCAGGCAAAGGTGTTCCTCGAGCGCAATCGCCGCGTCTCGCTGCGCGGCCTCGCGCGCGAGTTCGAGTCGACGCCGAAGCCCCCTCGACCACCTGGTTGAGGAGCTGGTGGACGTTCAGCAGGTGGCCGCCCGAGAGGGCAAGGTGCTCTTGTGGATGGGATCGGCTCGGCACCGTCCTGATGTGCAGCTTCCTCACCGCCAATCGCGACCCCGAGGTGTGGCATGATCCGGACTCGTTCATAACGCGCCGCTTTGCCGATCCGGATGGGCCCCGGCTGCTCTCATTCGGGGGAGGACCGCACTACCGCCTCGGTGCATCCCTCGCCCGGATGACACTGGAAGAGGTGATTCAAGGGGTGATGGCCAGTCTCGCGCCGAAGCGCACCGCCGACCCGAACGACATCGAGTGGGTCCAGTCGCTCGGGCGCAGCCCGTCGCGGCTTCCCGTGGCGGTCTGACGGTCGATCACGTTCAGGAGGTTCCCATGCGCCCGATCCTCGAAGGGATCCGTGTCCTTGACGTCGGCAGCTTCGTCTTCGGCCCCGCCGCTGCGACCGTGATGGCCGACTTCGGCGCCGACGTGGTAAAAGTGGAGCCGCCCAAGACGGGGGACCCGTACCGCTACCTCCACCAGATGCCACCGCTCCCAAAGTGCGCGGAAGACTATTGCTGGCTGCTGACCGGTCGCGGCAAGCGCAGCGTCGCCCTCGACCTGAAGGACGCGGAGGCGCGCGAGATCCTGCTCCGCCTGGTGCGCGAGGCCGACGTCTTCGTCACTAACTATCCCCTGCGCGTGCTCGCGGACCTCCGGCTCGCCTGGCACGACCTCGAGCCCCTGAATCCACGCCTCGTCTTCGCCCACGCAACGGGTTTCGGCGAGGAAGGGCCCGAGGCGGAGAAGCCGGGCTATGACGCCACCGCTTGGTGGGCGCGTTCGGGTCTGCAGGATGCGGTGCGGCCGCGAGGTGGGCTGCCCGCCCTCTCGGTCGCTGGCATGGGAGACCATCCGAGCGCGATGGCGCTCTTCGGAGCGATCATGCTGGCCCTCTACCAGCGCGAGCGGACCGGCCGCGGGAGCAAGGTAGGGAGTTCTTTGCTCGCCAATGGAATCTGGTCGAATGGCATCTTCGTGCAGGCCATGCTCTGCGGCGCGGAAGGCTTTCGGCACGTCGACTGCCGCGAGCCTGACAACGCTCTCGTGAACCAGTACGAGACGCGCGACGGCGAGTGGATCCTGCTGGCGATGGTGCAGGAAGACAAGCTCTGGCCCGGGTTGTGCCGGGCGCTGGAACGTCCGGAGCTTATGGAAGATCCCCGCTTCGCGAGCCGTGTCGAGCGCCGCGCGTGCGCACGAGAGCTCTACGCGATCATCGCGCCATTGTTTGCGAGCCGCGACCTTGCCCACTGGCGCAAGGCCCTGGATGAAGAGGCGGTGACCTTCACGCACGTGGCGAAACTCGACAGCCTCGTGCACGATCCTCAGCTCGAGGCCGCCGGAATCCTACGCGACGGGTGCGACTCCCAGGGCCACGCGGTACGGAGCATCGCGAGCCCGATCACCGTTGAGGGGAGTGCGCGCGTGGAGACACGGCCCCCACCTGCCATCGGTCAGCACACCGACGAGGTGCTGGCCGGCCTCGGCTACGATGAGGCTGCCCGCGCGGCGCTACGGAACCGCGGCGCGATCCGCTGAGGAAGGGAGAGAGGGCCTGTGTGGATTCGTAGAGGCCCGCTGGAACCGAAGTAGTATCCTGTCCGACTGGACCAAGGGCCCGGCCTAGGAGCATCGACCCGATCCAGGCGGACAGGTATTGAGGAGATACAACGCGCCCGTTCGTACGATGCTTCGAGCGCCTGCCGTTCTGCGCGAAGCAACTCGGCGAAGCGCCGGGACCCTTGTTCCGCGAGGGAAACTGCGGCGTTCTTTCCTAGGCGCGCACCCAGGGCAGCCACGGCGCCTCGCGCCTTCGCGCGCAACGATTCGAAGGCGCGCCGAGGCATGGGGGCGGTGAGCTAGGCCGTCGACCCCGAAGAGGAGGTCCCGGTCCTGGTCGTCGCGTGCGGTCGGGCTCGGTGCCATCGAGGTGAGTGGCATGCACGAGATTGGTCGCGGTGGAAGCAAGGGTCGCTCGGCGACACGAAGGCGATGATTCTCCCCGAACACGCGGCGCCGCGCAGCGCCCTGCGTCGCATGCTGGGGGCGTGGCGGAGCCAGGAGCGCAACACGCCTCGGTGTCCAGACCAACCGAGACTCGATGGCCGGATTGCGGTAGTCACCGGGGCCACTGGGGGGATCGGGCTCGAGATCGCACGGGGCCTGGCGCGGCGGGGAGCCTCACTGATCCTTCCCTGCCGCAATCCTGCAAAGGGCGCCCAGGTGGCGGGCGCGCTGCGCGCCTCGGCGGGCGCGGGGGCACGGGTGGACCTGGTCGCCATGGACCTGGAGGACCTGGAGTCGGTGCGCCTGGGCGCTGCCACTATCGTGGACCACACAGCCGGTCGCCCGGTGGCCCTGCTGGTCGAGAACGCGGGCGTGTGGCCACGGCGATACGCCGAGACGCGACAAGGCCACGAGATCGCGTTCGGCGTGAACGTCCTGTCGCACTTTGTGCTGCGCCGCGCGCTGGCCGCTGCAGGCGCACTGGACGCGACGCGGGTCGTCGTGCTCACCGGCGACATCTATATCCTCGAGTCGGCGTGCACGCCGGACTTTCACTGGAGGGGCGCCATCGGCGGAATGCGAGCCTACTGTCGCAGCAAGCTGGGCAACCTCTGGATCGCCTCGGAGCTGGTGCGTCGCTCGTCCGGGCTCGAGGTGCGGGTCGTGCATCCCGGTGTCGTGGCGACGAATCTCGGCGGCGACTCGGGTGCACTCGGGAGCTGGCTCAAACGGCGATTTTTCCTCGCACCCGAACGGGGCGCCGACATGCCGCTCATCTGCTCCACCCAGCCCGCTCTCGAGAACGGCGGCTACTGGCACAACGTGCACGGCCGGATGCGCCTCGCAAAGCACGACCCGGCTTGCGACACCGCATCGGCCGCTGCGCTCTGGGAGACCTGCGAGGCGCTGGCGTCCGGGTCGCGAGATGTCAGAGCCCTTCCGCGCGAGCGACCCGGGCCCGATAGATAGTGGCGAGCCACAGGCTACTTCAGGACGCCCGTCGTCTTGGCGAAGCGGCTTTGCGACGCGGCAGCCAAGGTTAAGCTGCATTGGGTCGCTCCCTTACTCAACCTGCAGGAGGAATACGACGTAGACATGAGCCGTGATTTCGGTCACGCGGTTGTCGATCGCTCCAACTCTCCCCAGTCGCTGGGCTCAGCGCGTGGAGAATCACGTTCGCTCTGAGGAATGGAAAACGCCGGGGCGTTGAGGGGATCAGGTATCGGCCGGGGCAGCGGGGGGCACTACGCCCGCTGCGGTGCCCGATCGAGGCAGGTGTTGCTCTTGCGGCGTGCACGACGTCCTCAGCACATCGCCGCGAGCCGCTCGATCTCTCCGCGAGCGCCCTTCACGAGCCGGCGCATGATCTCCGCCACGGGAAGGATCTCGTCAATCGCACCGACGCCTTGCCCCGCCGGCATGCACGTGCGCGCGGGATCAATGGGGTCAACGCCGAAGGAGAGCACCCCCTCGCGTCCGCTCTCGAGGAACTGGAGCGGAAAGGGCCGGATCTCGTTGCTGCGCTTCTCCCAGCCCTCGACGTAGGCGTTGCGCAGGACGCGCATGGGCTTGCCGGAGTAGCAGCGCGTCACGACGGTGTCGGCACTCCCCGCCTCGACGAGGCGCTGCTTGAAGCCGGAGGCCGCGTGCGCCTCGTGGGACGCGATAAAGCGCGTCCCGATCCACGCGCCCTGCGCGCCGAGGGCGAGCGCTGCGGCGAGTCCGCGGCCGTCGACGATCGAGCCCGCCGCGAGCACCGGGATCTTCACGGCGTCCACGGTCTGCGGGACGAGTGCCATGGCCGCGACCTGGCCGGTGTGACCGCCAGCCTCGGTGCCCTGGGCCACGACGGCGTCGCAGCCCGCGGACTCCGCGTGGACCGCGTGGCTCACCTTGCCGCAAACCGCCATCACCTTGACGCCGGCCTGGTGACACCTCTCGATGACGGGCTCAGGCACACCGAGCCCTGCGACGAATGCTGCCGCACCCCCCTCGACGATGACTTCGATCGACGCGTGGATCTGCTCGGGCAACGCCGCGAGGAGGTCCACGCCGAAGGGCTTGTTCGTCCGCGCGCGCACCGCGCGCATCTCCTTGCGGATGCGCTCCGGCGTGAAGCCGACGAGGCCCAGCGTACCGAAGCCGCCGGCCTCCGAGACCGCCGCGCACACCTCGGCGAAGGCGACGCCGCCCATGCCCGCCAGAAAGACCGGGTGCTCAATGCCGAAGAGATCGCAGATCGCGGTGTGAAGCGACATGATGGGCCTCCTGTCGCCAGGATACTCTTCGACCCGCTTCGAAGATCGCGACGAGCTGCTCGCGCGTGCGAACAAGCCAGCGGATGACGGTTGCGCCGCAGGAGCCCCTGGACGAGCCCAGGCACTGTAGCTCGGAGCTCTACGTCGACGAGCCGATCGAGCGGATGCGCATGCTCGGAACACCTAGGAGAGTGACTCAGGAGTTGCCCGCCGATCAGAGGTGAGGGGCCTGGATCCGGCTTCGTTCGAAGGCGAGAAGTATCCCGCGTTGCAGACCCTCGGAGGGCCGAGGCGCTTGCGAGGCGCGGCCGCAGCCGGCGCAAGCACGTCGCGGCGCCGTTTCACGCCTCCGCGGACCTCCAGATCGTCACCAGGTTGAGCGCAGCGCATACGAGGTCCCATTCGCCGCGTACCTTCGCCAGGCCTCGCAGCGAGAAGCGACGAAATCGCATCCGTTGCTTGATCTCGGCG
>DATGZK010000045.1:0-30050 GCA_035489755.1 Myxococcota bacterium | reverse complement strand
CACAGCACGCCGTCGAGTACGTCGCGCGGATCGCGCCACGGGCGTCCCCGCCCATCGCTCCGTCGCCGCGGCTTGGGAATCAGCGGCTCGACGAAGTCCCACTGCTCTTCGGTCAGGTCCATCTTCCCCCCACGCGGGGGGCCAGACCATGGTGGGAGGGTTCGCAATCCATCGGCGGCCATACCATACCGCCGATCGAGTCACCCCTGAAGTGGGTTTATGAGATAGCCTGTCGGATCAAGAACTCGCTTCTCGGTCCACCGAGGTCGCGCGATTCCGATGACCTGGCGATTCACTCCGACGCAGCGGCGCTTGCTACTTGCTCTGTACCTAGCTCTGGCGGCGCTCGTGAGAAGTGTCGATGCCTGGAGACCAATCGACGGTTCAACCTGGGAGTCGTGGCGCGAGACCGATGTGGGCGCCATCGCTCGCAATTTCTATCGCGAGGATATGAATATCCTCCATCCCCGCATCGATTGGCGGGGAGACGGGCCCGGCCTCGTCGAGTCCGAGTTCCCCCTCTACCCATGGACCGTTGCAGTTCTCTATGACGCGTTCGGCTACCACGAGCAGGTCGCGCGCCTCGTCTCGCTCGGGGTGTCGCTCCTCGCCTGCTGGGTCTTCTTCCGGATCGCCGAGCGCTTGCTGCCACCGACGGGCCTAGTCGCAGCAATAGCCGTTTTCGCTGTAAACCCGCTCGCCGTGCGGCTCAGCACCGCGGTACAACCAGAGCCGCTGATGTTCCTCTTCTATCTGGCCGCCGCATACTTTTTCTTGCGCTGGATCGATGGTTTTCGCCGCTCGGACTACGTTCTGGCCGCTGCCATGACCGCCCTCGCGATTTTGGCGAAGCTACCTGCGGCGAACATCGGCCTTTTCTTCGCCGCGCTTTGCCTCGAGCGCTTCGGATGGCGCGTGACCGCACGTCGCGACCTGTGGCTCTTCGTCGCGCTCAGTCTCGGGCCCCCTGCCGCGTGGTACGCCTTCGCGCACAGCTATTGGACGGAGTATGGAAATTCGCTCGGCATGTCCAATGAGGCCTACGCGCGCATCGCATCGCTTGGCCTCTTCAGCGCGTTTCCGAAGCAGCTGGCTAATTCCGTAAGGATCGAGATCCACTGGATCTGGACCCTCCCGGGTGCTATTGCCGCACTTGCCGGAATCCCCTCCGTGCGAGTACCCGAAGGGCGCGTCGTCCTCTACTGGCTCCTTGCGCTGGTGATTCTCTACGTCGTAACGATCCGCACGACAGGTGAGGACTGGGCCTTCTACTACCACATCGGGAGCCTGCCGGTCGCCTGTCTCGCGATCGGGTTCGGGGTAGCGAATCTGCTCGAACCTACGCTGTCGGGACGCGCGGCCCCCGCCCCTGCCATCGTTGGCGTGGCGCTGCTCGCCCTCGTCGGATTCCTGCAGCTGCGGGCAACGAAGCAGCAGAGCCATCCGAAGTGGGCTGGCCCCACCTACGAATGCGCCCGGAGCTTCGAACCACTCGTGGCGGAGGGCGCACTCATCATCGCGAGTGGTGGCGCCGATAAGGATAAGCGGGGCAACAAGAGTGCCACGAACGCGCCGTATTTCTTCTTCTGGATGAACCGCAAGGGATTCAGCCTTCCTGACTCAGAGCAGAGCTTCGAATCGCTCGAGCAGCTTCGACGGCGCGGTGCCCATTACTTCGTCGCCGAGCCATCTCGGCTCGCTCGGACTGACGGATTCGAAATGGATCTCAGGCGGACCTATCGAGTGCTGGCCGAGTGCGAGCCGGCCATTCTTTTTGATCTAGCGGCGCCGCCCTAGGATCGAACCGGCTCGCGTTGCACGTGCCGGGTTCTGTGAGCGCGACCTTGCTCGTCAAGAGCCGCGCGGAGAACGACCCCGCGGGCATCGAGACGGGTCAAGCGACGGAGCTTCTCGCGGCGCCAGTGAGAGTGTACTCGGCGGCAGACTGTCCCAAGGTTCCACACAGCGTCTCGTCGCGCTGCTCCTCAGCGCCTTTTCTCGAATACCAGGAGCGTGGTCGCGGCGTGCGTCGGCGCAAAGCGGAGCCTGCATAGCAGATTGTTGAGGTGGAGAAGGAGCCTTCGGAGCAGCCTGTGCGTTCGCACCTGCCGGCCGAAGACGCGGCGCGCGCGCCGTTCGATCTTATGGTCACTCGCCGCCTGGTTTGTAATAAACAGCGCGAGGCTACCTCCCGGCGGCACGATCCGCGCGAGCTCAGATAGGGCCTTCTCCACCTTGCGGATGTGGATGATAACGCCCGACGAGAACGCGGAGTCGAAGGACGCGTCTGGGAACCAGCCCGTGTCCAGGACCTCGGCTCCTGGCTTGGCGCATCGGAACGGCCCGCTTCGTATTGGAATTCGATCCGGTTCAGCCGCGAGGGGGATACTTCACATCGGCGTTGCCGACTTGAGTACCGTCACTCGCCTCTTCCAAGCGCTGAAGCCGGGCGTAGTTCCGTGCGGCTAGGTGAAAGATCTCTTCGAAGTACCTCTTGCTCTGGAGCGAGAGCACGCCGAGGCTGATCAGCTGGATCGAGAGCATCGCCGAGAGTCCCCCAACGATGAAGGTATACGGAAATTTTGTGTAGGCGGCACCAACAGCAAAGGACGCGCGGTCCAGGAACCACGAGTATTGAGCGAGCGTTGCGTACTCTGTGGCGAAGTGGATCACTGTCCATGTGTTGACGTACACCGCGAAAAGGAGGAGGAGGAGCCCCGGCAGAATGAAAAAAATCACGGGCCGAAGGAGGAAACCCGACAAAACCACCGCGAAGGTGTGCGAGAGGACGCGCATGCTCGAGCGGCGGCGTACCGGCTTGCCCGCGTGGAGCCCCCAGTCGAGGTGACCGGGGATTTCGATGATGAGCCCGCCGAGCAGCATGGTTTTGTGAACGATCTCCGCGTTTATGTCCATTCCTAAGGAGCGCAAGTCCATCGATCGGATGAAGCGTCCGTCGTACGCCCGCACCATCCCGGTTACGGTGGAGACGGCACCTTTGACCATCACCGAGAGGAACCGATTCGCCCAAACGCTCAGCGTCGCCCGCATGCGAGGCACGTTCGAGACGCGCCCACCGGGCATATAGGGCGACGCCAGCACGAGCTTGGCGTGGGTACGCCGCATGGTATCGACCAAGGACCGGACGTGATCCGGCGCATAGCTTAGATCGGCATCGAGAGTCACGATGTAGTCCCCGCGACTCTGGCTGAAGGCGTATCGCAAAGCCTGGCCGAGCCCGAAATTCGTGGGGTGATGGAGCACCCGCACGTTCGCGTGTGTACGGGCGAGTTCCTCAGCCAAGCGGCCCGTCGCATCCGTACTCCCGTCATTCACGAAGACGATTTCCCACCTGTAGTCCTTCTCGAGAGTCTTGAGGTACTCGGCCAAAGAGGCCAGGTTGCGCTGGATCACCGCCTCCTCATTGAATCCAGGAACGACGACGCTCACCAAGGGTCTCGAGGCCGGCCCCGTGCAGTTCCCTCCCGCCAGAAGGCGTTCCTCGCTCTCCTGCTCGCCTGTTTCCGCCATGTGGCCGCCTCCCACCCATTCGAGACAGGACACTCCTGCTATCTGCCGCTCTAATCCGCACCCAGTTTCGGCGCCAGCGCGTCCGGCCGTGTTGCCCACTGGCCCACGCTCAGCAGCCTGGAACCGCCCGGAAAACTCGGCGGCACGCCCGCAGCGAACCCTCGCGAATCTTCTCGTCTCGCCCGAGGGTCGGCCTGAGAAGGTCCGCTTACGCAGGGCAGACGGCACGCCAAGTGTGTGCCGCCCAGTGCTGGCAAGCCTAAAGCCTATCCTGAACGAGGTGTTCGGCCCGGATCCCCTTCTGGTCCAAGGCGCCACGACGACCCGCAATGGCCGTGCTCTCGCGGCCTTCCGCCATGGCATCCCCGTGGGTCATGTCGAAGCCGGCCGCTCCGGAAGCCGGAAGAATCCCTTCCCCGAGGAGATGAACCGGCGCCTCGCGAGCTTCCATTTCGCTGCCGCACACGCCAGAACGTCGAGATGCTACTCGCGGGCCCAATGGCTGCCGGCGAAAACCGGCGGCGGGGGTTTGTGCGCGAGGTATTCGGCGGCGACGGGGATGGGCGGGTACTCGCAGCTTGTCATCGCATCGCCACCTTCTTCGCGCGGACTTTCTATCTCGGCGTCTCGCGGGCGCTAACCCCGGGAGCTGCCGGCTCACCGCCTCCCGTGCATTCATGGGTAGCTACTTCCAAACCCTGCCGGAGAGACGCCCAGCAGGCGCTGTCGTCGGGGCGCCGAGGTTGAGCCTCTGCGTTTCAAGAAGGCGCTGGTCCCGCAAGACCCCAGGTCTCATGCCTCGTCCGTATGGCTGCTACCGTCGACGCAAAGCTCGAAGCCACGGTAGAGGTTGATCGCCCGCCCGAGGAGGGCGGGGAAACGCGTTTCGCGCCGCACCCCGAAATGGCGTCGCACGGTCGGGATCACGCGCTCACGCCGGTTCCCGAAATCGCGTTCGGCGTCCTCACCCGTAAACACTTTCAACCCCCAGTCCAGAAGCGGCGAGTGTCCCGGCGTGACGGTTATGAAGCTCCCCTTCGGCTCAAGGACGCGCTTGATCTCCAAACAGACGGCGTCGAGGTCCGGCACGAACTCAAGGGCACTCACAGCCACGACGCAATCAAAAGTGCTTGTCCAAAACGGAATGAGTTCAGCGCTGGCCGAAACGAGACGGGCCTTCACATTGTGGCGTTCGAGCACCTCGGAGACCTCGCGAGCTTTACCGTGCACGTCGACCCCGTAGAGCTGATCGCATACCGTCGCCAACTCGGGCAAAAAAACGCCGCTTCCGTAGCCGATTTCGAGAACCCGCCGGAACCGCTTCGCACCGATCAGCGATCGCACAATGGAGAAGCGCGCACGCTGGACGAGAGACAGGAAAGGCCGGTAGTTCCAATCCGCGTGATCAACAGGGCCAGTTTTGACCAGAGCATCGCGGGGAAGGAGCCTCAAAGACTCACCTTTGCACACTCGTCCGCTAGCGCTTCGGACGGCCTCACCCCTTGAGACCACCCTAACCCGCCTCCAACCGCCCGGCAACTCGGCGGCGAACCTTCGCCCTCGTCTCCCCAGGGGGGAGAACCCGAGAAGATCCACTTACCCACCGTCTATTTTTCGCCTGAGAAACCCGCTATTCAACCGATCATCGCCAAGGGGTGACAACCATCACCAAAGGGTGGCTCGGGGACACCTACCACGCATGCAGGCCGCGCCCTGGGAGGTCCGGTGAGAAGGGTCCTAACACTTTTTGGCACGCGTCCCGAGGTGATCAAGCTCGCTCCCGTGCTCTCAGAGCTTCGACGTCGTCCAGCGCGCTTTGCCACGATGACCGTGACCTCCGGCCAACATGGCGATCTCCTTGCGCCCTTTCTGCGTCTCTTTCGTGTGCAACTCGACGCAAACCTCGGAGTCATGCGGGCCGGACAGACGCCGGTTCAGGTCTGCCAGCGAGTGCTGGCGAGCCTGGAGCCGATCCTGAACGACGTTCGGCCCGATGTCCTTCTGGTCCAAGGCGACACGACGACCGCCATGGCCGGGGCTCTCGCGGCCTTCCACCACGGTATCCCCGTGGGTCACGTCGAAGCCGGCCTCCGGTCCGGAAGCCCGACGAATCCCTTTCCCGAGGAGATGAACCGGCGCCTGATCTCTCGCCTCGCGAGCTTCCATTTCGCCGCGACGCCTCAGAACGTCGAGACGCTGCTCGCGGAGGGCGTTCCTGCGGACCGCGTCGCACTCACGGGAAATCCCGTGATCGACGCCCTGCGGACCGTCCTCGGCACGACGCGCCCGTCGCCGCCTCTAGAGAAGCTCCTCTACGAGACCCACGGGCGACGGCTCCTCGTCCTCACGACGCACCGCCGCGAGAGCTTTGGCGAGGTCATGCTCGAGAATCTGCGCGTCTTGCGCCGCTTCGTGGAGCGTCACGCGGACCTCGCGCTCGCGTTCCCGGTCCACCCGAACCCCGCCGTGCGCGCTGCGACGCGAGAAGCATTTTCTGGCACACCCCACGTGCACCTGCTCGAGCCGCTCGACTACCAGGACTTTGTACAATTGCTCTCCCATGCCTGGCTGATCGTCTCCGACTCGGGGGGCATCCAGGAAGAGGCGCCGAGTCTCGGGAAGCCGCTCCTGATCCTCCGGGAGAACACAGAGCGCCCCGAGGCAGTGGCGTCCGGCGTAGCGCGTCTCGTCGGGGGTTCGGCGAACCGTCTTGAGGCCATGCTGGAGGAAGCCTATTCCGACGGATCGTGGATCCGCCACGTCCAAGAGACCGAGAATCCTTTCGGCCGGGGCGACAGCGCCCGGCGTATCGTGGACGCGCTCGACACGTTCCTCGACGTTTAAGCATCGCTGTCCAGTTTCATCAAAGGAGCCCGAACTATGCCTGCGGTCCCCCCCAGCCCCCAGTCGCCGCTCAAGCTGCCCTCCGACCAGGACGCCTCTGGGCGAACACTCGGAGCCGAAGAGATCGAACTCGTGAGCCAGGCGATCCGGAGCGGAACACTCACGAGCACCAAGGGCTCGTTCACCAAGACGCTCGAGCGCGATTTCGCTGCCCTTCTCGGCGCCCGGCACGCCTATGCGTGCGCCTCGGGCACGGCCGCGATCCACTGCGCGGTGGCCGCAATCGACCCTGAGCCCGGAGACGAGATCGTAACGACACCCATCACTGACATGGGCGCGCTCACCCCGATCCTCTACCAGGGCGCGATTCCTGTATTCGCGGATGTCGATCCGCGCACGTGCAACGTCACCGCCCGCACCATCGAGGCGCGACTCTCGCCGAGAACGAAAGCGATCGTCGTTACCCATCTCTTTGGGAATCCCTGTGAGATGGAAGACGTCGTGGCGCTCGCAAACCAGCGCGGAATCCCCGTGATTGAAGACTGCGCTCAGGCCTTCCTGGCGCGCGCCAGCGGTCGGACGGTCGGTACCCTCGGCGCGATCGGCTGCTTCAGCCTCCAGCAGGGCAAGCACGTGACCACAGGCGAGGGTGGCCTCGTCGTTACGGATTCAGCCGATTACGCACGCCGCATGTTTCTCTTCATCAACAAAGCATGGGGCTATGGCGACGCGAAGCCCGACCACACCTTCCTGGCCTTGAACTACCGAATCAGTGAACTCCAAGGCGCAGTGGCTCTGGCTCAGCTGGCCAAGCTCGAGGATGTCGTCCGACTCCGCCGCGGGATGGCCGAACGTCTCACGAAGGCGCTCGAGGGGGTGGCCGGGATCTCGGTTCCTTGGGTGGCCCCGCAGAACTCGCACGTCTACTGGAAGTACTGCCTGCGCGTAGACGGGCGGATCCTTGCGGGCGGATCTCCCGGCCTCGCGGCGGCCCTTAAGGACTACGACGTCGCGTCGGTTCCGCGCTACATCCAGAAGCCCGCGTTCGAGTGTGAGATCTTCCGGGAGCAGCGCACTTTCGGGCACAGCCGCTTCCCCTTCACGCTCGCTCGCCCCGAGGCGGTCGACTACGCGCGGGAACGCTTCCCGGGCACCTACGAGGCGCTCGAGGGAGTGCTCGTCCTTCCCTGGAACGAGCGATACACGGAGGAGCACGTGGACTATCTCGCGAGCTCGATTCGCCAGGCGGCAACCCGGCTTGCGGGAGCGAAAGTCCGATGAGCGGCGCTCCCCACCCGCTCTCGTTCGGACTCATCGGGGCGGGCGCAATCGCCCAGTCCTACGTCCAAGCCATGCGCGACCTAACCGGGGCCCGTCTTACCGCCGTGGCAGACGTGCGCCCGGAGGCCGCCAGGGCGCAGGCCGAGGGCGTCGGAGGTACGGCCTACGAATCGCACGGGGAGCTCCTTGAAAAAGGCCGCTGCGACGCCGTGATTGTATGTACCCCCCCGAACACTCACGCAGAGATCTGTTGCGATGCTCTGGCCCGCGGGATTCACGTTTTGTGCGAGAAGCCGCTCGCGATCGACGTGGGGAGCGCCCGCGGCATGCTCGACACCGCCGAACGCAAGGGAACGCTCCTCACCATGGGCTCGAAGTTCCGCTACGTGCAAGACGTTGTTCGTGCCAAGAGCATCGTTACGTCCGGAATCCTTGGGGAGATCGTCCTCTTCGAAAACGCGTTCACGGCTCGCGTTGACATGTCACAGCGCTGGAACGCGGATCCCAAAGTGAGCGGGGGCGGTGTCCTCATCGACAACGGCACGCACTCCGTCGATCTCGTGCGCTACTTCCTCGGCCCCATCGCCGAGGTGCACGCGGTGGAGGGCAAGCGCGTGCAAGGCCTCCCCGTCGAGGACACGGTTCGCATCTTTGTCCGCACGGCGGACGGGGTCATGGGGAGCATCGATCTCTCGTGGAGCCTCAACAAGGAGCTCGATAGCTTCATCGACATCTACGGCTCGCGCGGGACGATCCGCGTGGGATGGCGGGAGTCCAAATATCGACAATCGACAAGCCAGGACTGGATCGCGTTCGGCCGCGGCTATGACAAGGTGCAGGCCTTCCGGGGCCAGATTGAGAACTTCTGCCGCGCGATCCGCGGTAAAGAGGCGCTCCTCATCACGGGTGAGGACGCAATCGCCTCGGTCGAAGTGATCGAGGCGGCCTACCAGTCGCTGGGCCACAATGATTGGGTAGCTGTCGCGGTGCCAAAGGCTGCATGACGGCTCCCCGCGTCCATCCGACCGCTCGGATCGAAGAAGGCGTGGAGATCGGTGCGGGCACGGCGATCTGGGACCACGTCCATGTCCGGGGCCCGACGCGCGTCGGCCGCGACTGCATCGTCGGCGAGAAGACCTACATCGCCTACGGCGTCGAGATCGGTGACCGGGTGAAAATCAACGCCATGGTCTACATCTGCAACGCCGTGACGATCGAGGACGGAGTGATGATCGCGGCAGGGACGATCTTCACCAATGACAGGTTTCCCCGCGCAACGACGCCGGATCTGCGCACCCTTCGCACCTCCGCGCCCGACGAGCGCACGCTGCCAACGCGCGTTCGTGAAGGCGCCACGATCGGTGCTGGCTGCGTGATCGGCTGCGACCTCGCGATCGGGCGCTTTGCCATGGTCGGCATGGGTTCCCTGGTGACGCGCCCAGTTCCCGACTTCCATCTTGCTGTCGGGCGCCCGGCAACTTCGGTGGGCTGCGTCTGCCGCTGCGGCGAGCCCTTTTTGCGCTTTGAAGCGGGCGAGGTGCCTGATGCCCCCGACCGGGCATGCCCCGTGTGCGGACTGCGCTATGCGGTAAAGAGCGGCCTCGTGTCCGAACTCGCCCCGCCGGCCTAAAGCGGGGAATGGAGGTCTCGTGGCGGCGGCGCAGAGCGCGGCGGCCGGTGAGGAACGCTGGGCAGTTGTGGGCGGTGGGATGCTGGGACTCACGCTGGCCCACCGCCTCGCGCAGCGCGGCCGTTCGGTCACGCTCTTCGAGGGCGCCCCGCAGCTCGGCGGGCTCGCCAGCGCGTGGCAGCTCGGCGATGTGGTCTGGGACCGCCACTATCACGTGACTCTCCTCTCGGATGCTCGTCTGCGCAGCCTCTTGCACGAGCTGGGCCTTGAGGACACGATGGAGTGGGTGACGACCCGAACCGGCGTATACGCTGGAGGGCAACTCCACTCCGTTTCGAATACTGTGGAGTTCCTTCGCTTCCCCGCGCTAAGGCTCATCGATAAGCTCCGCCTCGGGGCAACGATCGCGTATGGCGCCCGGATTCGGGACTGGCGACGACTCGAGCAAATCCCTGTCTCGGACTGGCTGGTACGTTTCTCTGGCCGCCGAACTTTCGATCGCTTCTGGCGTCCGCTTCTCCGCTCCAAGCTCGGGGAGAGCTACCACGAGACCTCGGCCGCCTTCATTTGGGCGACCATCGCACGGCTCTATGCAGCACGGCGGACGGGACTCAAGCGTGAGATGTTCGGGTACGTGCCCGGGGGCTACGCCCGGGTACTGGAGCGCTTCGCCGACGTATTGACCCAGGAGAGGGTGGAAATCTGCAGGAGCGCTCCCGTCCGCCAAGTCGTCCGGGACGGTACAGGACTTTGTGTCGAGCAAGCGGAGGGCAAGCGGACGTTCGACCGCGTGGTCGTGACACTCGCGGCTCCGCTCGCAGCACGGGTCTGTCCCGAACTCACGCCGGACGAGCGGCAGCGCCTCGAGGGTGTGCGCTACCTCGGTATTGTGTGTGCTTCGCTCCTTTTGGCTCGTCCCTTGGCCGACTACTACGTGACCAATCTGACCGACGAGGGATTCCCGTTTACCGGTGTGATTGAGATGTCGACCCTGGTCGATCCCGTGAAATACCTAGGCGGCCTCCATTTGGTCTATCTACCACGCTATGTCACGCCCGAGGATCCCTTCTTCCAGCTCCCCGACGCCGAGGTGGAAGCGCAGTTCCTAGAGGGTCTCGAACGCATGTATCCTGCATTCCGGCGCTCGGATGTCCGTGCCTTCCGCATCTCACGGGTGCGACACGTGTGCGCCCTACCGACCCTCGGCTACTCCGACCGTTTGCCGCCTCGCCGCACCTCGGTCCCGGGCCTTTGGCTCGCGAACTCCGCCCACATCGTGAACGGGACGCTCAACGTGAACGAAACCGTGGAGCTCGCAGAGGACACCTTCCAAAAGATGATGTCGGAACCCCGAGCCGGCGCAGGGCATCCATGACCAAGCCCATAGCCTCGCTCTCCTTGGACCTTGACAACCAGTGGTCCTACATGAAGACACACGGGGACCCGGGCTGGGAGAGTTTCCCCTCCTATTTGGACATCGTGGTGCCTCGCTTCCTCGAGATCCTGGCGGCTCTGAATCTTCGCATCACGGTGTTTGTGGTCGGGCAGGATGCGGCCCTCGAGAAGAATCGCTCCGCGTTGTCCCGTCTTGCGCCAGCAGGCCATGAGATCGGCAACCATTCCTTTCACCACGAGCCTTGGCTCCACCTCTACAGTGAACCGCGTTTGGTGGACGAGCTCACGCGAGCCGAGGATGCGATCGAAGCCGCTACCGGCCACCGCCCCAACGGGTTCCGGGGTCCGGGCTTTAGCCTCTCGGAGACGACCCTGCGGGTTCTCGCGCAGCGAGGCTACCGGTATGACGCCTCGACCCTTCCGACTTTTCTTGGACCGCTCGCGCGCGCCTACTACTTCATGACGGCTCGGCTCACGCCAGACGAACGAGAAGAACGGCGAAAACTCTTCGGCGGCTTCGCCGAGGGCTTGCGGCCGGTGCGGCCGTACCGATGGAATATGGGCGACGCGACGCTGCTCGAGATTCCGGTCACGACCGTGCCGCTTCTTCGCATCCCTATGCACGTGAGCTACATCCTCTACGCCGCCACTGTCTCTCCCACGCTGGCTCGCGCGTACTTCTCGACCGCGTTGCGCCTGTGCCGCTGGACCGGTGTCGCACCGTCGATCCTCTTGCATCCCCTTGACTTCCTGGGCGGAGACGACGTCTGCGAACTATCGTTCTTCCCGGCGATGGGGATGCCGGGGCGCCGGAAGTTGGAGCTCGTAAGTGAGCTCCTCACGGAGTTTGCGTCTCGCTTCGACGTGGTCCCGATGGGTGCGCATGCGGAGGCCTTGCTGCGTTCCTCTCCGCCGTTGCGACAACCCCGCTTCCCTGCCCGCACGGAGACTGTTTGATGACAAGCACGCGCGGTTGGCCTGAGTCTCCCTGGGTCGGCGTGCTGCTCGGCGGCGCGGCGGGACTCTACGAGGGATTGCGCTCGATCGGGCCCGTCGTGGTCTGGCCCGGTCGGGCGGTTCTCGGGCTCTGGGGTTCGGTCGCTCTGGGAATCGTGGCCGGACCGCTGGTCTTGGAGGCGCTGGGCCGTCTCGTCGGCGCCTCGGCCGCAACACCCCGCGAGCATTGGCCACGACCCTCGTCGCTGGGACGAGGCGCCCTTCGGCTTGCCGACGCAGTGGCTGGGGCAAGCCTGGTCGGCTTCGTGCTCTGGGCGGCGGCCCCCCCCCTTCCTCGTGGGCGGGCGCTACTCGCCGCCGCGATGGTGGGCGCATTGGCCGCGCTGCTGCGCGGCAGACGCGCCTTCCTTCCGCCACCGGGCCTAGCGGCACTGGCGCTGGGCCCTGCGCTCTGGTGGGTGGCCCCCCGGGTGGGCCTGGATGGTGCGCTTGCGCGCCTCCAGGCGGGCGACGGGCAGCCGCCGCCGGTGATGGCCGCGAGCACCTCACGGCCGCCAAATCTGCTCCTGGTTGTCCTGGACACGGTCCGGGCAGACCGGCTTACACCTTACGGCGCTCCGCGCGACACGACACCGTGTCTCTCCCGTCTCGCGCGAGAGGGCACTCTCTTTCTGAATGCGATCTCTCCAGCCCCGTGGTCGCTCCCCAGCCACGCGTCGATCTTGACCGGCCAGTTCCCCTCCGTCCACCGCGCGACGATAGAGCACCTGTATCTCGAGAATTCGATTCCCACGCTTGCCGAACGTTTGCGCGACCGCGGCTATGACACGGTTGGGATCAGCGCGAACGCGTTTGTCGGCCCGAGCTTCGGATTGCAGCGGGGATTCGAGGATCTCGCAGACGTGGACGACTTCGCTACCTCATCCCAGGATCCGCTTCGGCGGCACCTCATCTTTGGAGCGTTGCTCGGCCTGCTACGCGATCCCGAACCGCTGCCAGACAAGGGTGGGGGACTCGAAATCCGCCTCGCGCACCACTGGCTCGACCGCCACGCGCGCACGGCTACGCGCGAGCGGCCGTTCTTTCTCTTCGTGAACTTCATGGAGGCCCATCTTCCATATGGGCCTGACGCCGGGCCACGCGCGCGTCTCGCACCGGGCCCGGTGCGACCTTCGATCGCTCCGTTGGTCACCGAGAACTTCAGCTACGCGACCGTCTTTCAGTTGATCGGGCCCGTCCGCACGCTGCAGCCCGAAGATTATCAGCAGCTCTCGGATATTTACGACGCCTCCGTGGCGACGGACGACGCACGACTTGACGAGCTGATTCAGGACCTCGACCGGCGGGGCCTCCTCGACAATACAGTCGTCATCGTGACAAGCGATCACGGTGAGAATCTAGGCGACCACGGCGGCTTGCTCGCTCATGTTTTTTCCGTCCACCAGACGCTGGTCCATGTGCCCCTCATCGTGCGCCATCCCGCGAGTTTCCCGGCGGGCTTGCGATATCCCGGCCTCGTGTCCACGGTCAGCATCTTCGCGACGCTGCTCGAGGAGGCCGGCGCGAAACCCGCTTCGGGCTGGGAGCCGGCGGTGCCGCCGCTACCGCGCACGATGGCCGCACCTCCCCTTTCGTTCGCGGTGTCGGAGTACGGGCTGCCTGTCGAGGAGCTGGGCGAGCTCGTTTGGGCGGTACCGGGAACGGATGTGGCGCCATTCGCGGTGCGCCAACGCGCGATACAAGACGGCAGCCACAAACTGATCGTGCGCTCGGACGGGACTGAGGTGCTCTACGACCTCGAGAAAGACCCCGACGAGCAAGCGCCCCTCTCTGGTGCGGAGGGCGCCGCGGCGCCGCTCCGCGGGGCGCTCGGGACTTGGCTCGCAAGCCTGCCAAGGGCCGTCGACCTGCAGACCGGGAATCATGTCGAGGCCGACCCCAAGACACTGCGTTCACTGCGCGCGCTCGGCTACGTGCGATGACCGAGTGGTGATGGACGCTTATCGAAAGACGGCGGGGGACGATGCTGCGAGGGGACCCGCGCATGTGGGTGACGCTGCGGCCGGCGAACCTCCGCTTTGCGTGGATCTCGATGGCACGCTCGTCCGCTCGGATCTTCTCCTGGAGTCGCTCTGGGCCCTGCTGCGCCGCAAGCCGCTGTTCGCCCTCTGGCTCCCCCTGTGGTGGGCCAGGGGGAGGGCCCGTCTTAAGCATGAGATCGCACAGAGAGCCTCCGTGGATGTCACGCTCCTCCCCTATCGCGAAGAACTCCTAACGCGGCTGCGTGCGGAGCGCGCCCGAGGTCGGCGCCTCGTACTCGCGACGGCATCAGATAGCCTGCTAGCCGATTCCGTGGCGAGACACCTGGGTGTGTTCGACGAGATTATCGCCAGCAACGGGGAGGTGAATCTAAAGGGCCCTGTCAAGCGCGACGCTCTCACGACCCGCTTCGGCGAACGAGGTTTCGACTACATTGGCGACGCGTCGGCGGACCGGGTGGTATGGTCTTCCTCCCGCGAATCGTGGCTGGTCGGCGTCTCCCCGCGTACCGTGGCACAGCTGCGCTCTGCGAACCCAGGCATCAGGGTGCTGGCATCGGCGGAGGGACGCGCGGCTGCGCTCTTCCACGCCCTACGCCTCCACCAATGGGTCAAGAACCTCCTCCTCTTCGTGCCTCTCGTGGCCGCCCACAAGCTCTTTGACCGGCCGGCATTGGGGCGCACCGCGGTGGGCTTCCTCGCCTTCGGGCTCGTCGCATCGGGCGTCTACCTCTTGAACGACCTCGTCGACCTCGAGCACGACCGTCGACACAAAAGCAAGCGCGATCGTCCCTTTGCCTCTGGCCATCTCTCCCTGGCCGCCGGCACGGCCTTCATCCCTGGCCTTGTCGTGGCCGGAAGCACGCTGGCCTGGGCGGTCTCTCCCGCCCTGCTGGCCGTGGTGGGTCTCTATCTCCTGATCACGACCGCCTACTCCTTTGCACTCAAGCGCATCGTGATGCTCGATGTACTTGTCTTGGCCCTGCTTTATACCTTGCGCGTCTTTGCGGGTAGCGTGACCGCCGATGTCGTGGTCTCCAAGTGGCTCCTCATCTTCTCGATCTTCTTGTTCCTGAGCCTTGCCTTGATCAAGCGCCTGACCGAGCTCCAGGGCCTACGCGAGCGCGGCGCGCCGCGCAATGAGACGGGCCGAGGCTATCGGCCCGAGGACCTCGAGATCCTCGCGAGCCTCGGCGCCGCCAGCGGCTATATCGCGGTTGTCGTTCTCGCCCTCTTTGTGAGTAGCGACGATGTGACAAAGCTCTACTCGCATCCCAGCTATCTTTGGGCCGCCTGCCCGCTCCTGCTTTTCTGGGTGAGTCGGATCTGGCTCTTGGCCCATCGGGGCGAAGTGCATAGTGATCCCATTGTGTTCGCTATCCGCGACCGCGTGAGCTACGCAATCGCCGCCGCTATGGCGGTCGTCCTCCTTGCGGCGAGCCGATGAGCATTGCGGCGCCCACACACCGTGACACTCGGGGTACCCATACTGGCCGAGTCCGCTGTGGCTCCCCGGATGGTGCTCGGGTGCCCGAAAATAGAAGGCCCGAATCGTGCAGATCGTCGATGAGGTCGCACCGGGTAACGAGACGTCGGACCAGGTGCGGAGCACGGCGGATCTGCAGAATGCCCGTTCCGGTCAGCGTTTCTCCCTCGGAACTCGGGGCCAGGCGGCACGCGTAATGACAACACCCGCCGAGCGGATCGGCGCGGTCGTGATCGGCCGCAACGAAGGAGCGCGCTTGCAGCGGTGCCTTACGGCCTTAAACCGCCACACTGATCGTATCGTCTACGTCGACTCAGGTTCAACCGATGGCAGCGCAGACCTCGCCCGCTCCTTCGGAATCGACGTCTTGGAGCTTGAGATGTCGGTCCCGTTCACGGCGGCGCGGGCGCGGAATGCTGGCTTTGCACGACTGCGGCAGCGCTGGCCCACGGCCGAGTACGTCCAGTTCATCGACGGTGACATGGAGGTCCTCGACGGCTGGCTCGCGACTGCCGCAGCGCTGCTCGACAAACAGCCACAGGTTGTCGCCGTGTGGGGGCGCAGGTGTGAGCGAAACCCGGAGCGGAGCATCTACAATCGCATCTGCAACATCGAGTGGTGCATCAATGCGGGCAGTACAAGCGCCACGTTCGGTGGCGACGTAATGATCCGGATCAGTGCGCTCGCCGAGGTCGGCGGGTACGCTCCTCACGTGATCGCTGCCGAGGACGACGAACTCGGCCTCCGCCTACGAGCGGCGGGCGGAATTTTGCTGTCGGTTGACCAAGAGTCAACATTGCATGATGCCGACATGTACCGCTTCAAGCAATGGTGGGTCCGCGCGAATCGCTGTGGCTACGCCTACGCGCAAGTAAGTTCGCTCAGCTACTCTCTGCCCGAGCGCAAGTTTGCGCGAGAGCTGAGGCGTGCCTTCCTGCTCGGTGCAATCTTGCCCGCCGGAGCACTCGCGCTGGCCATCGTGAGACCGATTCTCTTTTTCCTGACGATAGGACTCTACCCAGTAAACGCTGGGCGCATTGCACTGGCCACCCGCCGCCGCGGCTTTTCATGGGCGGATAGTGCTGCTTGGGGTGCCTCCTGTGCGCTCGCACCGATTCCGCAGATCCTGGGGGCTGCGAAGTACTACCTCGATCTTCTGCTCGGCAAGCGTCCCGAGATCATCGAGCACAAGACTCCTCTAAAACTCACCCCGCCCCAAAGCAAGGGTATCGATGGCGACAGAGAACAGTCGTAACAACTCGATCCGCGTAGCGCTGATCGGGACCGGCTACATCGCCGACTACCACATCGATGCCGTGCGCAGCGTGCCAGGGGCTGAAGTACGAGCGGTATGCGATTTGAATCGCGCTCGAGCCGAGCGGTTCGCAGCCACCCACGGAGTGCCACAGGCCTACGCATCACTCGACGAGCTGCTTTCCAAGGATCGCATCGATGTGATTCATGTGCTGACACCGCCGAATGCGCATCTGGAAGCCGCACGATCTGGCCTGGAAGCAGGTGTCGACGCATTGGTCGAAAAGCCGCTGTGTCTCACGTCCGACGCGTGTCTATCTCTTCGGGAGCTCGCCGATCGGAAGCATCGAGCGCTTGGCACGAGCCACAACTTCTTGTTCTTCCCTGTCTATGACCAGTTGATCGCTGATCTCCGCGTCGGACGCCTTGGTCGCGTGGATCACGTCGACATCGTATGGAACAAACCCCTGGCCCATCTCAAGGGTGGACCGTGGAGTGCGTGGATGCTCCAGCATCCGCAGAACATCCTTTTCGAGGTCGCGCCGCACTCATTCGCTCACCTGATCCACCTGGTGGGTCGACCGGACCGCATTCTCGTCTATCCGTACGACAGAATTGAACTACCGTTGGGGCACACCTTCTACCGGCAGTGGGAGATTCTTTCCTGGACGGGCGAGAGATCAGCACGGCTGCGGTTCTCGTTTGTCGAGGGGTATCCCGAGCATTACATCCACGTGCGCGGTACCCAGGCCGTTGCCCATTGCGACTTCGAAACCAATACCTATCTATGCCTTGATCACACTCCGCACGGGCGTGACGTCGATCTGTTCCTCACCGTGGCCGCAGCTTCGCGGAGGGCAGTGGTTCAAGCCGCTGGGACGCTGGCCGGGGTCGTGCTCACCAAGGCCAGACTGCGCAAGAGCGGGGGGCCTTTTCAGCACAGTATCGCGCGCACGGTGCAAAGCTTCTACGCCAACCGCACGGGCCAGATGGACGAACGTGTCAGCGCCAGCATCGGTGAACAGGTAGTGTCGGTTGCGGAGTGGGTTGCCCGCGAGGCCGATCTGCCGGCACTGACCACCAAGGCGTCCCGAAGGAGCTCGACTGGAGCTGTCCCGCGGCCAAGCGTGCTCGTGCTCGGGGGGACCGGTTTTATCGGACGGGCGCTCGTACGACGCTTGCGCCAGGACGGTCACCACGTGCGAGTCCTCGCTCGCGACCCAAAGAACTGCCCGCAGGAACTGCAGGCACCCGGTATCGAAGTCGTCCGTGGCGACCTTACGGAAATCGCGAGCATTGCGGCTGCTTTGCCGGGTATCAAGACTGTGTATCACCTCGCGCGCGGCTTTGGACCGACCTGGCCTGATTACCTCAAACACGACGTCGAACCGACGAGGGCAATGGTCGGGCTTTGCCTTCAACACGGGATCACACGCTTCTTATATACCTCGTCGATCGCCATCTACTATGCCGGCAAACGCGCCGGGACGATTACTGAGGAGACCTTGCCGACACCTGTTCTTGATTCCTACGCACGTAGCAAGGTCGAAAACGAGCGAAATCTGTTGGAGCTATACAGCCAAGAGAGATTGCCGGTGGTGATCTTCCGCCCAGGCATTGTTCTTGGCCACGGTGGCTGTCCGCTTCACTGGGGTGTTGCTGGCTGGCCCTACCCGTCGGTCGCTCGGCTATGGGGCAGTGGAAACAACCGCCTACCGATCGTGCTCGTGGACGACTGCGTCGATGCGATGGTGCGAGCGTTAAGCGTGGCGGGGATTGAGGGGCGGTCATACAACGTGGTTGGACCACCGATGCTCACCGCCAATGAGTATCTGGACGCTCTCGAATCCCGTGCCGGAATCAAGCTTCGGCGCATCCCCACCCCGAGCTGGAGGCATTTTGGCGAGGCCCTCGCCAAGTGGGCGGTGAAAAGGATCGGGCGAGATCCGAATGCACAGCGCCCAAGCTACTCCGAGTGGGAGGGCCGTACATTTGCCGCAACGCTGGACGGCGGCCGAGCCGAGCGTGAACTCGGTTGGATGCCTACGCGGGAGCGCGCGACCGTAATTCAGGAAGGAATTTACGTTCCCGTAGACGAATGGTTCGAGCTGCGCGGGAGCGCCGGGGCTGCCCGAGCACTTGATCCTCCGGGAGGCACAAAGGTCGCGGAGTTGGCCCGCCCATGACGGCGGATTCGGGGAAGCCGCCAGACTTGCGCAAAAGTACTCGCGATCCCTAGCCCTGAGCCAATACGCAAGGAGGTGGAAGTGGAAGCGGTGGCGCAGGTAGATCATGGAAGGGCCCGTGCGATGATCGCTCCGATACATCACGCCGGGCTTGGACCGGCGGGCGGGTGTGTTTCGCTCACGGGCTTCCCTTGCGAGTGATCCCCCGAACACGGGGCGAGCGTGGATTGAGCGCAGCCGCGTGGGGGGCTGATCCTCCCGGGTAAACCGGAAGAGCGCTGGGAATCCCGTGCGTCAACCCTCGGTGGGGGAGGACGCGACCGCGGGCAATGAGCGTCGCAGGGCTGGATTCTCGACGTCGCGCAAGGCAAAACCCGTGACAAAGACGCTGTGTCGGAATGCATCCCAAAGAAAGTGCGGCGGATCGGAGTCGGGCTTACGCTGGATTCGCCGCCGCAACCGCCAGAGGGCGTAGCCGACCAGGAAGGCTCCGTCGGCTAGCGCGGCGCTGAATGGCCCATGGTTCTTCAAATAGAAGCGCCGTCGCGCTTGAAACCAATAGTCGGGCCGGCGTTTGATCACGCGGTGGGCGATCTGCGTGGATGCTCCCTCGAGGTGGACCACCCGGCTTGCCGGAACGCAGTACGTAGGCCAGCCGGCGCGCTGGGCATTCAGGCAGAAGTCGATGTCGTCGAAGTAGGTGTAGAAACCCTCGTCGAGAAGTCCGATGGCGCCAAACACGGCGCGCCGGATGATCATGCTCGCACCGGAGACCCAGTCAACCCTCTGCGGCTCCGTCGGCGTTGGCAGGACCGTCCCCCAACGCTTGAGGGCGCGGGACATCGCCCCGAGACGGAGCCCTCGGTCAAACTCCGAAGCGACGCTAAAGAAGCGGAAGGCGGAGGCTTGGAGTTGGCCGTCCGGCCCTTCGAGCCGACTCCCCGCAATCCCCACCTTGGGATGGGCGTCCATGAAATCCACGAGCGCCTCGAGCGCATGGGGCAGGACAATCGTGTCGGCGTTCAACAAAAGCACATATTCGGGCGGGTCCGGCGCCGCCAGTGCTGCGCGCAGCACGAAGTTATTCCCGCCGGTAAAGCCGCGATTCGGGTGGATGGCGCTGAGATCGACCCAGCTCCCCCAGCCATTGCCATCGATGACGCCGCGCAGTCGCGCCTCTGAGTCGTCCCCTGTACCGTTTTCGCACACCGCTACGCGTGCACCGGGGACACGGGGAATCTCGCGGCTCAGCGACCGAAGGCACTCGATCGTGAGCTCCACCACCCGGTAGTTCAAGATCACGACGAGGAGCTTCACAGGCCTCCGGGTAGCGATTGTCGGATCGGCGACTCCTTCATATGCTTCCGCGCCGGATCCGCTCTTTGGTGGGGATCCCGAGGTCGCCCAGGATCATGAACCCGGGGCCGCAGGGTATCGGCGGCGTCTAGTGGGCACCATGGGGCCGCCCGCGAGTACCCCGTTCTGGCTTCACAGGCGGCGACGTCGTGCCGATTAGTGCCCTAGGATCACCGGAGGTCGCGCAGGCCGGCCCCTGCGGAGCGGAGTGAAGAGGGATGACCAGGGACTTTTCCAACGTGCCCGTTGTGGTGCTCTGTGGCGGGCTTGGGACCCGCTTGCGTGAGGAAACGGAGGTCCGACCGAAGCCCATGGTCCCGGTGGGGACCCGCCCGATCCTCTGGCACATCCTGCGAAGCTACTCCCACCACGGCTTCAAACGCTTCATCCTCTGCCTCGGGTACAAGTCAGAGGTCATCAAGTCTTACTTTCTGAACTACACCTCCCTCAACAGCGATTTCACGGTGAAGCTCAAGACCAATCACCTCGTCGTACACTCGATCGATCACGAGGACGACTGGGAGGTCACGCTCGCATACACGGGTGAGCTCACCATGACGGGCGCTCGCGTGGCGCTCGCGGTAGCCAAGTACCTGGGATCCGCTGCACACTTCGCGGTCACCTACGGTGATGGGCTCACCGATGCCAACTTGGCGAAGGAATACGACTTCCACGTCGCCCAGGGCCGGCTCGGCACAGTTTTAGGGGTGAATCCGCCTTCACGTTTCGGCGAGCTGCGCGTGGATGAAGCCCGAGTCACCGAGTTCAGCGAGAAGCCCGACTTCATCGACAGCTGGATCAACGGCGGCTACTTCTTCTTCCGTAGTGAGTTCATGCGCTATCTCTCGAGTGTCGAGAGCTGTGTCCTCGAGCGCGAGCCTCTGATCCAGCTCGCTCGGGACGGGCAGCTCAGCGTCTTTAGGCACCGCGGCTTCTGGGCCTGCATGGACACACAGCGCGATCGCGACCAGCTAAACGCCCTCTGGGACTCGGGCAAGGCGCCTTGGGCCGTCTGAGCCACGGCGCGCCGCGCCTCCACATGAGGGAAACGCAGCAGTGAGAGTCTTCGCGACCGGCCATCGTGGCTACATCGGCGCCCACCTCGTGGACGTGCTGAAGCGCGCGGGACACGAGGTCACGGGCTGCGATCTCGACCTCTTCGAGGGTTGCGCTTGGGAGCCGCAGGTCCAGCCCGATCGCTACCTGCGGAAGGACGTGCGCGCAATAGAAGTGCGAGACCTCGATGGACACGACTGCGTCATGCACCTGGCCGCCCTTTCGAATGATCCGATGGGAGAGATTGACGCACAGCTCACCTACGACGTGAACCGCGACGCCTCGATTCGGCTTGCGCGTCTTGCCAAGCGGGCGGCCGTTCCGCGCTTCCTCTTCGCAGGGAGCTGCTCCGTTTACGGCCAAGGCGAGAAACTCGACCTCGACGAGAGCGACCCGCTGAACCCGCTTACGGCCTATGCCCGCTCCAAGATCGAGACCGAGGCGGCGGTCGCGGCGCTGGCGGATCAAGACTTCTCGCCTGCGTTCCTGCGGAATGCCACGGCCTACGGCCACTCGCCGATGCTGCGCATCGATCTCGTGGTGAATAATCTTCTTGCCTCTGCGCTCGCCTACGGCGAGATCCGCATCCAGAGCGACGGCACGCCGTGGCGGCCACTGATCCATTGTCGCGACATCGCCCGGGCGTTCCTGGCTTTCGCCGAAGCACCCCGCGACGCGGTCCATAACCGCGCCCTCAACGTGGGAGCGAACGCCGAGAACTACCAGGTCAGGGATGTCGCGGACCAGGTCCAGCGCCTGCTACCGGGCGCGCGGATCACCTACACGGGCGAGGTGGGTGCAGACCCAAGGAACTACCGCGTACGCTTCGACCGCCTCTCAACGGCACTCCCTGGCTTCCGCCTCGAGTACAACCTCGCATCGGGGATGGAAGAGCTCCACCGACGAATGGTGGAGCATGGCTTTGGCAAGAAGGAGTTCGAAGGAGAGCAGTTCGTGCGCCTGCGGATGCTCCGCAGGCGGCTCGACCTTCTGAAGGCAGCGCCCAGTGCCTAAGGCGAGCGCGGCGATGAAGGTGGAACTCGGGCGATGATCTTCACGGAGACGCCTCTCGCAGGAGCTTATGTCATCGATCTCGAGAAGCGCGGGGACGACCGCGGGTTCTTCGCACGCGCCTTTTGCGAAAACGAGTTCAAAAACCACGGGCTAGTCACCCGCTTCGTGCAGGTCAACGACTCGCTGAGCGCATGCAAGGGCACGCTCCGGGGCATGCACTACCAGCTCCCTCCTGCCGCAGAAGTGAAGCTCGTGCGCTGCATCCGGGGGACGCTCTACGATGTGATCCTCGATCTGCGGCCGGGCTCTCCCACCTTTGGTCGCAGCTTCGGAGTGGAGCTGAGCGCGGAGAACCGACAGATGCTCTACGTTCCAAAGGGCTTCGCACACGGCTTCATCACGCTCGAGGACGACACCGAAGCCTTCTACTTCGTCGACGAATTCTATGCGCCCCAGTACGAGCGCGGAATCCGCTGGAACGACCCGCATTTTGGGATCAACTGGCCGCTCCCGCCGACCGTGCTCTCCGAGAAGGACGCGAACCAGCGCGACTTCGATCCCGCCTGGCACCTGGGCCGCTGAGCTCGCTCGGCCTATGCGCATTCTCTTCACGGGAGCGAGCTCGTTCACGGGATTCTGGTTTGTGCGCGAGCTCGCACACGCCGGTCATGAGATCGTCGCGACGTTTCGACGACCCCTCGATGCCTATTCCGACGATGTGCGCCGAGCGCGGGTCGCCCTCCTCGCACCGGTGTGCAAGCCCGTCCTGGGAGTCGAGTTCGGAGACGATTCTTTCCTTGCGCTCCTGAAGGGCGGCCCTGGCTTTGATCTCCTCTGCCATCACGCGGCCGAGGTGGCCAACTATAAGAGCCCCTCGTTCGACGTTGCCGGCGCGCTCGCAACCAACACACGCAATGTCGCCGCAGTCACCGAGGCACTTGCCGCCAGAGGCTGCTGCAGGCTCGTCCTCACCGGAAGCGTATTCGAGAATGACGAAGGGGCCGGTTCCGAGGGTCTCCCGGCGTTCTCTCCCTACGGCCTCTCCAAGGCCCTGACCGCCCAGGTCTTCCGTTATCACGCCGGGCGCTGCAGACTGCACCTCGGGAAGTTCGTCATCGCGAATCCGTTCGGGCCGCACGAGGATCCGCGCTTTACCGCCTACCTCGTCCGGACCTGGCGCGCCGGAGAGGTCGCCGCCGTAAACACTCCCTCGTACGTGCGCGACAACATTCACGTCTCGCTGCTGGCCAAGGCCTACGTCCACTTTGCGACTGGCCTGCCTGCGCATCCCGGCGCCTCGAGGCTGAACCCGAGCGGCTACCCCGAGACACAAGGGGCCTTTGCGCAGCGCTTTGCCGCAGAGATGCGACTCCGCCTCGGCCTGCCCTGCAAACTCGAGCTGCGCGCGCAGACGCGATTCGACGAGCCACGCGTACGCATTAGCACGGATGTGCTCGACTGGGAGGAGCTTGGGTGGGACGAGGCCGCCGCTTGGGACGAGCTCGCCCGCTACTACCGCGAGCACAAGGGATGACGGCGAGTGTAGACCGCGTGTACGAGCGCGGCGCACTCCACCCGGCCCCAGGCGTCCCTTAAGACCAGTCACAAGAGCGGGGTCTTCCGCTCCAGAGTCTCCGAGCGACCGGTCGCTTGTACGCACAGATGAAAAGCCACGGCTCCATGAGTTCGAGTAAGGCAGAGTTGCGAACCGACTCCATGCCCTGCGGCGTCTGCGGGTGGAGGACGTGCATCAGAACGAGCTGCTTGGTCGATCGCTCCTCATGTTCTAGGCGTCCACTCGGCGGAGTTTCGGTATCGGCGAGCCCGAGCATGCCAGTGCCTACCCGAGACTGCCGCCGCTGAGTCACAGAAGGCGCCACAGGCTACGGGCCCTTTTCGCCGGAGACTTCGGCTCGCGGTCCCCACTGCTCTTCCCAAGAGCCGGGTGCGCCGGGGTGAAAGAACAAGCGCACCCACGTCCAAGCGATGAGCTCGGAAAGAACAGCCCGCGTGCCATCGCTCGAGCGCCACCAGGCGTCGGGGGAGTAGCTGGTTGGACGACCGGCAAGAACTCCCACATCGACGCCATCCCCAAAGGCGAGCTGGTAGAGCCAGCGCGAGCGACGTGCATGCGTGCCGTAGGAATAGAGATCAAGCGCCGCTACGGCCCCGCCCGAGACTTCCGCCCACTGGCGCACGGAGACCGCGCTGCGGAAAGTCCGCTCTTGTGCCGAGGCTGGCGCAGGCACTACGGCCAGCTCCTCCTCACGGATGCCGAGCGCGCGGGCTAGGGTCGCCCCACGGGCTGCGTAGTCTGCAATTCCGGGGTTGCAGCTGCGGTACTCAATGGGCCCCCCCGTCACCACGAAGCGTTCGTAACTCCCCCGCCGGAAGGCCTCCACGGCGGCCATGAAAGCGTCATCGGGCAGCCAGCCCTCCACGACGAAGAGTCCGTGACCCGTAGGCGCAGTCTGGGCGAGGTAGGAATGGACTGAACGCGTAAAGGCCCAGAGCGAAAAGGCCCCGATGAGAGCAAGCAGCGCCCATCCCGCCCAGGTAGGTGCCCACACCTCCCGGCGTCTCAGCAGCACAGAGCCTCTCACGGCCGTTCGACGATAAGCCATGGGCGGCCCCTTCGGTATCGTCCCCCCGGCATTGGCTGGCCAGCCTTAAAAGTGAGATCCCCACGCCAGAAGGGATGGTCCGATGTCCGAAGAGAGCCCCGAAGACGCCGAGCGTCGGACCTCCAAACGAAGGGCAGCGCGGGTCCTGAGCATCCTCAAAGGGGGACCTCCGTGCAGGAAGCCGCCCGCATGGGCTCACGGTGGCCGAGACCGAGGTTCTCGCGAGAGCGGTTTCTGCTGGCCGCCGAAAACCTCTGCGCTCGCGGCCGAACGGGACGAGGAAGCCCTTAAGGGCGGACGCATCAAGAAGATCGAGCGCAAGATCGGCGAGAGGGTGGTCGACATGGACATCCAGCGGGAGGGAATGGGGCGGTACCTCCCTTTAGAGCAAGACGTCCGAGTCCTGAGCCTGATGGTCGGCGTCTCCGAGCGAAAGGCTTAAACCCGGGTGGCATGATGAATGACACAACAACCCGCAAAGCAGCCGTTGTTGCAATGGACACGTCGCATAGTGTTCTGACAACACCGATCGCAACACAAGTTCCGCTCACGTCCCAAGGCCCGGAGCTATCTGTGATTGTCCCAACGTTCAATGAACGAGAAAATGTACTTGAACTGGTGCAACGCCTACAACGTTCTCTGGCGGCCTTTCGTTGGGAAGTCATCTTTGCAGACGACGACTCTCCCGATGGAACCGCTCAATTCGTCCGTGAGATCGGACAGCATGACAATAGAATACGTTGTATCCAGCGAATCGGTCGCCGAGGTCTCTCATCAGCTTGTATTGAAGGGATGCTGGCGAGCTCGGCTCCGTATCTAGCAGTCATTGACGGCGACCTACAGCATGACGACACGTTGCTGCCAAAAATGCTGTCGATTCTGAAGAACGAGGAAACAGACATTGTAGTGGGTACCCGCTACGCCCCCGGAGCAGGGCTAGGGGACTGGAATCAATCTCGTGCCGTCATCAGCCGCTTCGCCACTCGGCTAAGCCGACTCGTCCTTAAAGCCAACCTTTCGGACCCAATGAGTGGTTTCTTCATGCTTCGTCGCGAGGCGATGGAGCGCAGCGTACGGAAACTCTCAGGTATTGGCTTCAAGATTCTCGTCGATTTATTTGCCTCCTCACCACGACCACTACGGTTCATAGAAGTCCCCTACGAGTTTTCCACTCGCAAGGCGGGTGAAAGCAAGCTAGATGCGCAAGCGGCGTGGCACTATGTCATGCTGCTCCTCGACAAACTCGTTGGGCACGTAATACCAGTACGCTTCGTCGCCTTCAGTCTTGTCGGCGGCTGTGGAGTTCTTGTCCACTTAGCGGTGCTGGCAGTGCTGTTGAAGCAAGTCGGTACAACTTTTGTCTACAGTCAGTCCATCGCCGCGTTTGTTGCGATGACAAGCAACTTCACCTTAAACAACGTATTGACTTACCGAGACATGCGGCTCACGGGCTGGAAGTGGCTGCGAGGCTGGGTGTCGTTTACCGTAGCTTGCAGTATCGGGGCATTAGCCAACGTCGGTATTGCATCCTACCTTTTTTCTATGGACACCAAATGGCTGCTGGCAGCGCTTGCAGGAATCCTTGTCGGCACTGTTTGGAACTATGCGGTTACGACGGTTTATACGTGGCAACAACCGAAAGCGAAATAGTCACTTGCTGGCTGGAATCTAAGCCGTGACCCACTCTAAGAAAATCTGCTACTGATTCGCTGCGGGTGGTGAAATAGTCAGGAAGAAGCTGCCTTCGCTTGCCGGATCCGCGACTCGCGGCTGGATTTCGGATCAATCGATTCGGAGCGAAGACCGCACCTCGGCGGCCTCTTCGGCCGGCGGCCGGGGTCGCGTCCTCGGCCGAAGGAATCGAGCACGTCCCCTGGCGGCGTGGCCGCAAGTGTAACTACCATCCGTGCGTCGTGCGGCGCACCATTTGCGGGTGGTCATCCGCGACGACGGAGGACCCGCAACGGCCACTCTCCGAACGGGGTCAGGTCGCGCTTCGCCCGAGGATCTCACTGCGTGAAGACCTTGCAGGACGAGCCTCGCGCGCAGCCGTCTCCTTCCTTGAGCAGTATTCTTGCCGGGCTTGCCCTTCTGGGGAGCTCGCTTGCCGTAGGTCTTGCCCTTCCGCTCGCACGCACCTTCCATCGCTTTGCTTTCAACTACAACGAGGGAGTCATGGCGTACCTCGCTGATCGCGCGGTGCACGGAGGTCTCTTGTACCCGCCGGTCGGAGATTGGGTCGCGAACAACTATACCCCTCTGTCCTACTACGCGGTGGGTGCCCTCGGGCTCTTTACCGGAGACAATATCCTGGCCGGACGCTTGATTTCGTGGATCGCCTTTTTCTGGACGACGTTCAACATTGGGCGGATCGCTTGGAAGCTGCGACCCAACCTCGCGTCCGCGATCTTCGCAGCCGGGTTCTTCGCCGCGACCTTGGCTACGAATTTTTCCGATTATCTCGGCATGAACGATCCCCACATGCTGGGGCTTGCCCTCACGACGACCGGGCTAGCAGTTCTAGTCGGTGCGGTCGACCGCCCCGGCCGCATTCCTACCGCCGCGATCCTTATGATCCTGGCTGTTTTTGTGAAACCGAGCCTTCTCGCGACCCCTGTCGCTACGACGCTTTGGCTTGCGCTCTACCGGCGCGACCGGCTCGCGCGTTGGCTCCTCTGGAGCGGCGGGCTCTTGGCCGGTGCCCTCGCGATCACCCTTGGTCATTTTGGGTGGAGCTTCGTGGATGGCCTCCTGATGCCACGCCACTTCATGCCATGGACGTTTATCTACAACTGGGGGCAACTCGCCAAGCTCCAGGTTCCCATAGCCCTGTGCGTACTCCTGCTTCTGGTTTCGCCTTGGGATGATCGTTTGGCCTGGCCGATGCTGTACCTCGCCATCTCGCTCGCTTTCGGCGTGCGCATAACGACCACTGCTGGCGCTAACTTCAATCACTGGTTCGACGTGGTGATTGCTCTCTCCATCGCTTCCCCCCTCGTCATCGAGCGACTCGGCTCTCACCTCGCGTCCCAACGTGTTTCGGTGGGCCTCGCTCAAGCCGCAATCTCTCTGCTTTTGTGCGGGCCCCTCATCGACGGACTGCCGCGCACGGTGCACGACACGTTCCTCCGTCTATGGCGCAGAGATTGGCTCCGCGAGCAGGTGGTCTCCACGCGAGAGGATGTGACCGCGCTGCAGGCTCGACCCGGCCCTGCGATCTGCGAAGATCTCGCTCTTTGCTACTGGGCGGGGGAGGCCTACGAACTCGAGCCTTACACCTGGCATCAGAAGGTGCTCGGCGGAGTGGCGTCGGAGAAAGACCTTCTCGCCGCGATCGGAGAGGGTCGGTTCGCGGTCATTCAACTCGACGATTTTGGCGAGGAGCGACGAGAACGCTTCAGTGAGGCCTTCGTGGCAGCGTTGCGGCGGCGATACCGCGTCTTCCGGAGGAGCCCCAATGGCTTCTTCTTTGAGCCCATTCCCGCTCCCCTCCCTGATTCGAGCTGAGCCGATCTGGCTCAGGCGCGGTTGCGGTATAGCTGCACGTCGACCACCGAAGCCATCTTCTCGACGTCGAGCGGCTCGGCCAGGAACTCAGCGATCCGCTTCGCGTGCTCGCGCGGGTGCTCCAGGGTTTCCTTGTAATTGAGCTCAAGGACTTCGAAGTGAGGTCGCCTCAGGAAGAACCGCGCGTCGTCGAGATCCTTCTTCATCAGCTCGAGCATGCGCTCATTGCTCGTTTCCGAGACCTCACCCCGGCGGGCCAGCATCTTGGCCTGGGATTTCAGGATCTCCTGCGGATTGCGGCGCAAGAAGATGACCTTGTAGTTGCTGTCGCCGGGGAGACTCTTGAGGAGGTAGGAGATGATCTTGACCCCCCTTCCTCTCGCGTCTCTCAGCCACCTCCTGTCCACGGCCTCGTGGAGCTGTTTTACCCGCTCGTCCTCGTAATACCCATTCGGGTTGTCCTCGTCGGCCGTCCGAACGCCATCCGTGACAATTGGCAGGCCACCGGCCTCGAGCATCTTCATACCCAACGATGTGCCAGACCTCGGGAGTCCCGAGACAACGATGATCGGTTTTCCAAACCGGAGCCTGCGGTAAAGACGATTTAGAGAGGACCCCATCCTTCCCTTGCTCGGGCCCAGGACTCGTGCCGGGGTCCCTCGGCGCGGGACGAAAACGTCCCGAAGCGTTGAAGTACTAGCAGTATTTCCATAAAATCAATGCAGCCGTTAACGGTGCTTTATCCTCTTGTTGTCGGAGACTCAGCTTTGACGCGACCTTCCTTCCGGAAGAACGCGCCGTGCGGGACCGTCTTCCTGCTGGCGTCACTCGCGCTGCTCGTCGCGCTGCCGATGCCCGCCAGCGCCTACATTGGCCCTGGCGCAGGCTTCGCTCTGATCTCCTCGTTCCTTGTTGTCTTTACGACGATCCTCCTGGCGATCGTCGCCCTCTTCCTCATGCCGTTCCGCCTGCTCCTGCGCGCGATTCGGCGACGACCCCAAGTGAAACCCTGGATCCGCCGTCTCATCATCGTCGGCCTGGATGGGCAGGACCCGCAGCTCACCGAGCGGTTCATGCAGGAGGGCAAGCTCCCCAACTTCTCGCGGCTACGCGACATGGGCTGCTACCGGCGGCTCCGGACGACGTACCCGTCGCTCTCACCGACGGCTTGGTCCTCCTTCAGCACAGGCACCCATCCCGCCAAGCACAACATCTACGACTTCCTGAGCCGCGATCCGAGAACCTATCTACCCCTCCTCTCCTCGACGCACATCGGCTCGGTGGACCGCGTGCTGAAGCTTGGCCGCTGGCGCATCCCGCTGCGAAGGCCCGAAATCAGGCTCCTCCGAAGATCCAAGGCCACTTGGACGATCCTCGGCGAGCACAACGTCTGGAGCACCGTGCTGCGGGTGCCGATCAGCTTCCCACCGGAGAAGTTCTACGGAGCCCAGCTGAGCGCGATGTGCGTGCCCGATCTCTTGGGAAGCCAGGGAACTTTCCTTCTGTACACGACGCGCCCGGCCGGGGCGGGGTTCAAGGAGGGCGGCCTGCGCATCGCGCTCAAGCCCAGCGGGGACCGCTTCGAGACCACGATCAAGGGACCCGAGAACACCCTTCTCGAGGGAACCCCGCCGCTGGAGCTCCCCATGAAGATCGAGGTCGACCGGAGAGCGAAGAAGGCTCGCGTCGAGGTGAACGGGGAGAAGCTCGAACTGGCCGAGAATGAGCTCAGCGGATGGTTCAATCTAAGCTTCCGGGCCGCTCCGGGCATCAAGGTCTCGGGAAACTGCCGGATGATGGTCACGGAATTGGGTGATCACTTCTCGCTCTATGTAACGCCCATCAACATCGATCCCGAGAAGCCGGCGATGCCGATCTCACACCCCAGCT
>DATGZK010000044.1:0-125526 GCA_035489755.1 Myxococcota bacterium | reverse complement strand
AACGGAGAACCGACCGCGACACCGAAGAGCTGGAAACCCGCTCCTGGAGCGGGTTTCCGTGGCCTAGAGCCGAAGCGGGCGATGGGGTTCGAACCCACGACCCTCAGCTTGGGAAGCTGATGCTCTACCAACTGAGCTATTCCCGCGTCCTCATCAGATTGGCACGCAGTGATGCCGCCAGCAAGTCCCCCTGCGTTTCAGCGCTCTTCGTCAATGAGGTCGACGAAAAGCCCCTCGATCTCCTCCTCCTTCGGAGGCCCGTCATCGGGCAAATCGTCAGGATCTCGGAAGGGATCAGGGCCGAGGCTCCTCGACTCGAAGATCGGCGCAACTTCAGCCTCGGGCTCGATGGTGGCGCGGGGAGCCGACGCGGGCCGCGCCGCCTCGCGTGATGTCTCAGCCGGCGCCGCCGTCGCACCGGATACAGCGGGGTGGGTTGCGGAAGGCGCGGCAATGGATTCGACATCCCCCCCTTCCCCGAGCGCCGGAATCCCCAAGTCCTGCGCCGCGCGCACTACGTCCGCAGGACTTACGGTCCGGCGTCCCACCAGGTGGGCCTCGAAAAGCGCGTTGTCGGCGAGGGTGTTGACAATGCGAGGCAAGCCCCGCGCGGCGCGACAGAGGGCCGCCACGGCTGCAGGCTCGAAGATGCGAGGGTCTCCCCCTGCGGCCCGCACTCGATGAGCGACATACTCCCCGGCCGATGACGTGTCGAGACCCGCGAGCGTGACACGCACTTCCACGCGCTGCGCGATCGCAGAATCAGCCGCGAGGCGTTCCCCCAACTCAGGCAAGCCTACTAGTACCACCGTGAGCAGGTGCCGCTCGTCGTGTTCGAGATGGAGAAGAGCTTTAAGCTCGCCCAGATCCTCTCGTGCGCGGAGTTGATGGGCTCCATCAATTAACACTACTGAGTGTCTTCCTTCTTCACGGACGTCCACGAGGCGACCAAAGATCTCAGTCACGAGCCTTCCCCGCTCAGCTGAAGGATCATCAATCCCGAGCTGACGCGCGATCCTCGTGAGGAACCAGTTGGAGCCGGTCTCCCCCTGAAGGATCACCATCATGCTCGCTTCAAACTTCTCCTCTTCAAGGCTGTCTAGCAGGTGTCGGGCGATCGTGCTCTTGCCGGAACCATGTTCGCCGAGCAGAACGGCGAGGCTCTTACCCTGTCGAACACCGCGAAGAAGGCGCCGCTCAGCGTCTGCGTGTTCGCGGCTTGCGAAGTAAAGGCGTGCCAACGGGTCATTCTGAAACGGATCTTGGGCGAGTCCGAAGTGCCTGAGGTGCTCCACAACGCCCCCTTACACGAAAGAGATCTTGCGACGGCGCGGCGGCGTCGGCCCTGCGCCCTGGTTCGGACCCGGCGCAGGGGCGCGCGGATCGGGCGGCGCCGGCGTCTCGGCACTGGTCGGTGCCGCGCGCCCCGCCTCCTTGGACGCTGCGGGAGTTTGAGCGGCCTGATCTTTCTCTTCAGCGACCTCGCGCGCGTGACGCGCTCCCTCGGCGTCTGCTCGCCGTTCCGCAAGTTCGGATTCGGCCTCCGCGATGAGGTCATCGAAGGACTCGAAGTTCTCCGGCGGCCCGTTCGACGCTGTGGTCGATCCATCCTCGGAACCCACGGCGGCTTCCTCCCCGCCAAGAGACTCGATCAGGTCTGAAGTCGCGTCGCGGTCCTCGGAGGGTGCGGAAGAATCAGGTGTATTGAGCTCGGCGAGTCGGTCGCCAACGTCCTGGAACTCAGGGTCGAGAGCCGCGACCGTTTCGAAGGCCGTGCGCGCTCGATCACGATCCCCCATTTCCGCAAATGCGCGTCCTAGATCAAACCGCAGAGCTACCTGCTGCGAATCGGGCACGTCGGGCAGAGAAAGGGCCCGCTCAAGGTGCGCAACCGCTTCCTCCGAGCGCTTCAAATCGATCGCGCAGAGCCCAAGCATGTGGAGGCAATCCATGCGGCGCGTAGGCGATTCCATCGCCAGCTGGAACTCGCCTACAGCATCTTCGAGCAAACCCATCTCGCGATAGGCGATGCCAAGGTCGTAATGCGTCTCATAGTCGCCCTGGCTGACGGTACGCTGTACACCACGCTTAAATTCGCGGAAGACCGCCGCCAAGCCGTCATCAAAACTTCCTGACGTACCGTTCTTTCTCCGGTCGTCGTCGGCGAACACCTCAGAGAGCTCGGCAGCGAGATCAAACGGTGACTCTTCCGGTGGACTTGCCGCGGACCCGTTCGGAACTTCCGGTTCTGTTTCATCCTCGACGGCGCCCGTGAGATCCGGATCCGTATCTCCGATGGCGCTCGTGTCGGCGCCAACCTTTGCTTCCACGGACGATTCGCCACCGAGGTTTGAGTCCGAGAGTTCCGCAGCGTCCTCGGTGCGTTTCGCGGTAAGGGGGGACGAGTCAAGATCCTCATCGCCCATGAGGTCCGAGAGATCCACTGAGACCTCATGCGAGTCGGCCTGCTGCAGTACCGCTGCTTTCGGCGGCTCCTTGGGGCCGGGCTTGCCTTGCTCGGCCTTTCCGCTCCATAGCACGCTATCCGTGCCGAGGGAGGGGTCAGTCTCTTCGAGTTTGACGCGCTTGGCCTTTGCGGGGGTGACTGCGACCTTTGCAGACGCCCCCCCGGCGGAGGGTGCAGCGGGGTCTTCGCCGCGGGCCGCAGCAATCTCACCAAGTCGAAGCAGCGCCTGTGGATGATTCGGAGCGGCAGCTAGCACCCTCTTGTAGACCGCTGTCGCCTCATCGTAGAGACCCTGGTGGAAGTAGAACTCGCCTTCCTCGAGGTCCTCGACGATCTGCTGGGGTGTCGTTGAAGAGCTATCGGATCCGCCGGGCTCCGCCTCCTCTTCCGCGGATGCGCCCCTATCACTGACCGCAACCTTTGTGTCATTGCCTTCGCCAGAGTCCTCGCCGTGGTCCGTGGAGGTGCTAGCGATCTCAGACGATTCCTCCTCGGGTTGATCAAGCGAGGGAGGTAGATCCTCACCGAGAAGGTCTGACCCGAGGTCAATCTCGAGATCGCCAGGGGCATTGCTTTCGGCGGCGTCGCTGAGCTCACCTTCGGGGCCGTGAAGATCGACGTCGACGAAGGGATCGCTCGGCTCGGACTCGCCAGGCCCGACCTGGGGTGCAGGCGCCGAGGGAGTGCGGGGCCGTATCGGCACCACGTCGATTCCTGCGGCCTTCCCCGGTGCAAGAGTCTCGATCCGATCCCGTAGTACCGACACACCGGCGCTGTCGCCTTCGGCCTGGGCCACCTTTGCCGCCTGCGTCCAGACGGCAACCGCCCGTGCGAGATCACCGGAATGTGACAGGACCTCACCGAGCTTTTCGAGCGCTGCACGATTTTCCGGTTCGCGCAAGAGAACCGCCTCCAGGCCTGCGATCGCCCGGTCGTGCTTGCCGTACCGGAGGTAAACACTTGCCTCCGCGAGAACTTGCTCAACATCGACCTCCGGCGAAGCCGCAGAAGGCACCGGGGCCGCAGTCTCAAAGAAGACCGCGTCGTCCTCCTCCTTCGCTTGGGCCGAAGGCTCGGAGAGCTCCTCGCGGGGGAGCGGCGTATCGTCAAGCACATCGGGCTCGGCGTCCTGTGGCGTCGGCGCGGCCTGCAGCCCGGACTCCTCCAGTTGAAGCGGTTCGGCCGACACAAAGCGCTGCAAGATCTCTCGCGCGCGATCCTCATCGCCGTGCATGCGATGGAGGTCGGCGAGCTTGCGGTACAGCGCTTCGAGTTCCTCCATGCGACCGGTGGCGCGATAGGACTCGGCGAGGAGTTCGAAGCCATCAGTCGAGTCGGGTCGCACTTCAGTCGCGCGCTTTGCGAAGGGTTCCGCGCGGTCCGCCTGTCCCTTTGCGATCAGCCCACGGGCAAGTCCGACCAGCGCTGTCGCTCGACCCGAATCCAACTCCAGGATGCGCTCATAGACCTGAATCAGGCCCTCGGTTTCATCGTGGCGCGCGAGCTCGGCAGCTACTTCCTCGTACTCGACGATCGCCTCGTCCTTGAGCCCTGCTTGGCGAAGCAGCTCCGCGATCTTCATGCGGCTCGTCGTGTTTGTCGGATCGAGGGTCGCCATCTTCCGCAGGAGTTCAAGCGCGTCGCGCTTGCGTCCTTCACGGTGATAGGCGTCGGCTGCAGTCTGTAGCGCGGCCATGGCTTCGGACGTGAGACCAAGGCGTTGGTACAGCTCGGCAAGTGGCACTTGGACGTCTGAGCGATTGGCGTCGATCTTCGTGATCTGCTTATAGAGCGCGACGGCCTTCGCATCAAAGCCGTCCTTCATGAACTGTTCGGCGACCTTGAGATAGGCCGCGATCGCCTCGTCTTTCTGACCCAGCTTGAGGTGGATATCACCCAGCTTGAGACGGGAGTTACTGTCGCGGGGGTCTACTTGAAGAAGGGTCTGATACTCCTTCAGCGCCTTGTCGAGGGAGCCCTTCTGAAGGAATTTCTGCGCCGCTTCAAGGATCTTGCGCTTGTTTATCGCCAAGGACCCCTCAGCCTCGCGATGGGGGAGCCGAGGGAGCCGAGTCCCCCTCTCCGTGATCTATCGGCCAGCCGAAAGCCCCCTTGAGGGGAGCTCTGCGAGGGGCGCTGGTGGAGCGAGGGGATCGGATGAATGGCTGCGCATTCGTGCAAGCGCGTACTCCCGCTCAGCCGGGGAAGCCTCATCAGGCTCAAGCGGAAGCCCAAGACGCTCCGCGAGCGCGCGGGCGAGCCGATTCCCTATCTCTTCCTTCTCGGCAGAACAGCCGAGCTCGGTAAGGCTCGTCGCCGTCCGATGCGACAGGCCCGCGGCCCGGACGGCCGAAGGGCGGTCAGCGGCCAGCCGGATGCTGCCGTGTTGGAGGACCGCCCCTCCAAGCCGCCGCTGCGCGCTTCCCACGAGCTTGCGGTCCGGCAAGGGACCTGCGCAGATCTCGTCGGCCCCCGGCTCAAGGAAGCAGTCGAAAGGGCGCCCCGGGGCCCTGGCAGCCGGCGATCCGGCGCTGCGCCAAGCGTCCACACCCACGGCGCGCAGCGCCTCGACCAAAGCAGCAGAGACGAGGCGATACGTTCCGGCGAGACCAGGCGGTAGTTCGCCCGTTGGGGCAGCGACGGCGTAGGTCAGATCCGAGCCGTGAAGCACGGCGGCACCGCCTGTTGCCCGACGGACGAGGCCAACTCCTGCGGCGCGGCAGCGCTCAAAGAGGAGTGGATCTGCCCTCTGGCCATATCCCAAGGAGAGCCATGGACCATCCCACGTATAGAGCCGAAGCGTCACAACGCCGGCACACGAGCTGCGCAGGAGCCCTTCGTCAAGGCCCATATTCCAGGGTCCCGGAGCGGGACCGTCGCGTAGCACCCGCAGGCACCGAGCTTGGATGCTCACTCCTGTTTCGCAGGGCGGAGCAGCTGCAGCAGCCCATCCAGCGCCAGTGAATAGCCGTGTGCGCCGAAACCGACGACGACGGCACGAGCAATCGCTGAGATGAACGAGTGGCGGCGAAACTCCTCTCGGCCATGAATATTCGAGAGGTGGACCTCGACGACGGGAAGAGAAGTCGCGAACAGCGCGTCGCGCAAAGCAACACTCGTGTGCGTGAGGCCACCGGGGTTGATTACGATTCCATCGGCGAAGGCGGGGGCTTCTTGGATCCGGTCGATCAGCGCTCCCTCGTGGTTGGACTGGAAGAACTCAACCTCCGCACCCGTCTCCTTTGCCAGCGCAGTGAGCGAGGCATTGATCTCATCGAGCGTTGTGGTGCCGTAGATCTCGGGTTCGCGCGAGCCCAGCAGATTTAGGTTGGGCCCATGCACGACCAGGACGCGGAGCGGCTCCGACATGACAACCTCCGGCGCCCGGTCTGCAAACGGGAGAGCAATACTCCGCTAGCCGGCTACAGCTCCTCGCGCAGCTCGAGCAAGTGACGCCGGATCAGATAGCGCGCCTTTCCGAGGTTGCCATCCGGGGCAAGAGCCAACACAAGAAAGGTGTCGTCATCGATGTGACGCAGGATGAGGCTGAAGTGCGCAAGGCTTACAACGGTTTCGGTCAGCGCGCCGCCTCCGAGGGCGTCAGACGCCTTGCGGATCTCATCCAGGATCCGCCCGAACTCGACACCCGCTGCACCCACATCGTCGCCGGGCATGGCCGGTGCGCCCTTGCCGGCGCTGACCTGCTCGATCGGGATTCCGTCGTTGCCCATGAGGGCGGCGCCCAGGCCGCCGCCGCAACCATCCACGATGGTCTGGAGAATCGATCTGAAGCTCATGCAGCTCCCCTTCGCAGGTTCTCGAGCCAGCGCTCGAGGGTGGCCAAGATGCGCGCTCTGTCACGAGCCTTTGCGTCGCTGGCAGTCTGGCGCGCGGGGTCCATGGTTTTGTTGCTCTCGTCTGGCCTTGCCGCCACGCGTTCGCGCACGGCGCGGGCCTCTCCGACATGACCCTGTCTTTCGAGAAGCCCCGCCATCGTCGCGGTCGCGAACGGAGATTCCGGTGCCGACACGAGATCGTCAGCCGCACCGTCTTCAACCGCACGGATGGCCTGCTCCGCCACCTGATTGGCGTCGATCACGCCCTCGTCCTCAGACTCCGCTGCCTCGAACGCGCGGTCGAACTCATCGCCACCAATCTCTTCCAGCAGCTCGATCGGCTGCGCTGGCGCGGGCGGCGGTGGTGACTGGACGGATGCCGGCGGAGCCCGTCGAAGGGCGGCCTGTGCGGCCACGCGCTCGAGCGCCGCGCGGCCGAGTGCGCGCTCGGGTGAGGCCTCGAAGGCTCGCGCGAGTTCGCCCCGCGCTTCCCCAGGCTTTCCGAGATCGAGCAGCGCCAGCGCGAGCGCAACGCGCACGGACATGGATTCGGGTTGGTGCTGCAGCGCTTCCCGTGCGACGCGCACGGCCTCATCCGCGCGGCCGGCGCGGCGCCAGGCATCGGCCAGAGCCACGGCGGCGGGCGAGGCCGAATTGCCGGCGCCCGCTGTGATCAACGCCGCCACCTCGTCGCTAGCACCGCCGGAGCTAGCGCCTCGAGCAACCTGTCTCGGCGCGCTGGCTCCGCGCGCGGAATCGATGTCGAGCTCCTCCACGCCCCCTCCCCTGGTAACTCACTTCCCCGCCGGAAGGATCTCGGCAGGTGTCAGCGGTACCGTCTCTGCGCGCCCAATGGCGCGCAGGGCGACGAACTGGATGCGAGCGTCCCGTCTCTTCTTATCGACACGAAGGGCCGAGAGATAAGCTCGCCTCGGGTAGCCCGGAAGGGCGGTCGGAAGGCCAAGCCGGCGGAGCAAGGTTTCGACCCTCCCTGCGACTCCCGGGGGGCAAAGGCCCAGAACCTCGGAGCGCCGAGCCGCGAACACCATGCCGATCGCGACGGCCTCCCCGTGAAGAATCCGGCGGTAGCCTGAGAGCGACTCGATTGCGTGCGCCAAGGTATGCCCCAGGTTGAGGAGCATCCGCCGACCCGACTCCCGTTCGTCTTCCGACACAATCTCCGCCTTGATCGCGCAGGCTCGTTCGATGGTGGCAAGGAGAGCCTCAGGATCGAGCCGGAGGACGCTCTCCGCATTGCGCTCGAGCTGCTCGAAGAATGCCGCATCCCACAGAGCAGCAGCCTTTACGACCTCCGCGAGACCCGCCGCCCGCTCCCGAACCGGCAACGACGCGAGGGTGTCGACGTCAATTCCCACAAGCCGCGGCTGATGAAAGGCACCCACCAGGTTCTTGCCGCGGGGGAGGTTCACCCCGACCTTCCCGCCGACGCTCGCATCGACCATCGCGAGCAGGGTGGTCGGCACCTGCACGAAAGGCAACCCGCGCAGAAAAGTTGCAGCCGCAAACCCCGCGAGGTCGCCCAGGGTACCCCCACCCAAGGCAACCACCACCGTTGCACGGTCGGCGCCGAAATCGAGCAGGGCCTCGTAAAGGCGCGCCGCTTCGCGCAGGTTCTTGTGCGAGTCGCCGTCGCGCACGGCGATCCGCCCGGTCTCGAGACCAGCTGTGCGGAGCGAACGCAGGAGCTTTCCTGCGTAGCGTCGACCCACAGTGGGAACCGTGACCACCGCTGCCCGCGTCGCCTTGGTGTGTCGAGCGATCTCGCCACCAAGCCAGCCGAGAAGTCCAGAGCCGATGTAGATGGGATAGCTTCGGTCGCCGAGTGCGACCGGCACCGTCGCGAACCGCTGCGCTCCGGCCTGCCGCTGGCTCACGGAGAGCCGCGCAGGCGGCCTAGGATCGCATCCGCCACCTCGCTCGGGGAGAGGGCGTCCGTATCCACCACGATCGAAGCCCGCTCGTAGCTCGGACTGCGCTCGGCAAGGAGTTCGCCGATGCGCCGAAGGCGGTCCTCCCCGAAAAGACCGTGGAGAAGCGGCCGGTCTGCCGCGTGGCGGATCCGACCGAGCAGGGTCTCTGGGCGCGCCCGCAAATACACGATGGTTCCGCTTCCCGCGAGCTGCTCCCACGCGCCGGGCTGGGCGATCGCCCCTCCCCCCAACGCCACGACGAGAGCGCCCCCCGCCACATTCTCGATCGCCTCACGCTCGCGCTTTCGGAATCCGGCCTCGCCCTCGCGTGTGAAAAGCTCGGCGATGGGGGTTCCCGCCGCCCGCTCGATCATCGCGTCCGTGTCAACAAAATCACGCCGGAGGCGCTCGGCCACGAGAGCGCCGACTTGGGATTTTCCAGCACCCATCATCCCGACCAGCCAGATCGTTCTCACGGGCGCGAAGTATAAGCGACGAGGGGGAGCCCTCGCAGGCTCCCCCCCGGTTTCCGACCGATCCGAAGCCGCGAACTATCCAGCAACCTCGGCATGCTCGACGACCCGCGGCGTGAGGAAGATGAGAAGCTCCTTCCTGGTGTCGTGGATCTCGTGCTCCTTGAACAGGTTGCCGAGAATCGGAATCTTGAAGAGATACGGCACCCGGGATTCCTTTTCCGACTTATCCACCGTGTAGATCCCGCCGATCACCAGTGTCTGGCCATCCGCCACGAGCGTCTCGGTCTTGGCCTCGTTCTTGGCGATTGCGGGCGAGCCGGTCGGTGTCTTCACGCTGTCGTCGGGCGCGTTCCGCGTCACTTCCACCTTCATGATGATGCTCTTGTCCGCGGTAATGTGCGGCGTCACAGCCAGGCTCAGCACCGCGTCGATGAACTCGAGCTGGGCATCGCCGTTCTGGAAGGTCTGGAAGGGAATCGAATCGCCCTGCAGGATCTTCGCCTCCCGATTGTCCAGCGTCACGACGCGCGGACTCGAGATCACCTTACCCTCACCGTTGCTCTCAGCCGCTTGGAGCTGGAAGTTGACGTTCAACTTCTGATCCAGCAGGAAGGCGCCCACGTTGGCGAGGCCTGTGGCGACGTCCGTAATCGGATTCGCGAACGAGACGTTGTTGGTATTGGCATTGGTCGTATTGAGCAGGAAGCCGTTGTTGCCCAGGTCTGTTCGCGGCGCACTGCCCGTGCTGAAGGGATCGGTGAGCGGCTGTGCGCCGAACGACCACACCGTACCGACGTCACGCGCGAAGTCCAGGTTGGCCTCAACGATCTTGGCCTCAATCAAAACCTGCGGGGTCTGTGTATCGATGGCCTTGATCAGCGCTGTAGACTCATCAATCACAGACGGAATATCCTTGATGATGACCGTATTGGTGCGCTTGTCGACATTCACTACGCCCCGCGCCGTCAGCAGCTTCTTGACCATCTTCTCCACTTCATCGACGTTGGCGTAGTTCACCGGCTGGAGCTTGACGGTCAGATCCTCGAGCTTCTCATGAGATCGGCGCTCTTGGAGCCGAGCCTCCTCCTCGTTCTTCAGCTGCTCGTTCGGGGCGATGCGCAGCACGGTTCCGACGCGCACGAAGCCAAGCCCCCGCGTCAACAGGATCACGTCAAGAGCCTGATCCCAGGGAACGTCCACCAGGCGGATGGTCACCTTGCCTGTGACTTCGTCGCCTGCGATCACGTTGAGGTCGGACACTTCGGCGATTAGGCGCAGGACGTCGTTGATGTCGACCTCCTTGAGGTCCAGCGAGATCCGCCGTCCCGTGTACTCCTTGCCGTTCACAAGACCGCCTTCCTGCAGGATGTCCGCGGCATTGCCTGACTCCATCGATGCCGGCGCCGCCGCCTGCGAGGCCTGGGCCATGGCCTTGTGCGGAGCCCCGCTGGCCGCCGCAGGCGCCGCCGCGGAGGCCGGAGCCTCGCTGGGCGCCGCGAGCATCGGGGGCTTCGCCGCGACGGCGTCACCCACGGGGAAGTCGATGAACAGAGCGTCGCCCTCCCGTGTCACAGTCGGCTTCGCACCGGCTGCTCGCTTGATCACGACGCGGACCTCGGGCTTCTTCATCTTGGGCTGCGCGAATGCTGTCACGAGCGACACTGGACCCGGCTGCTCCGGAGTGATCTTGGTCTGCGCTCCATCGGCGAGCGCTGCATTGCGCAGGCTCACCACAATCGTCTCCTTGTCCGGCCGCATCACCTGATACTTCACTGTCGCATCCGCATCGATCTCGACGCGGTGCTTATCCGCCTGGGCGTCCAGCTTGACGCCGGTCACCTGATGGACCGTCGGAGCCGGAGCCGCGCTGGGAGTGGGTTCCGCGGCAGAAGCCTGTGAGCCCTCGGTCGTGGTCTCCGCGCCAGAGGCCGCGGCTGTCGGCGTGGGCGCGGCGGCCGCTGCCGCCGGTTGGGCACCTGAGCTTCCGGCGAGGGTCACCACCAAGCCGTCGCTCGACGGTTCGAGCCGCCTTCCTGCGAACGAGGACGCGGCGCTCCCGCCGTCGATGACGACCCGCACCTTCCCGTCATGCTGAGCGACGCGAACCCGCGCCACCTCGGCACTGCCGACGTCAATGCGCGGGGTCGTGACCGCATTTTGAACACCCGGGATGTCGAGCACGAGCCGGCTCGGATTCTCGAGCGTAAAGCTCGACGCGCCATCGATCCGGCCGTCGCCCTTCAGCACCAGCACGGTGCCCTCAGGCGAGGTTCGGGCTTCGACGCCCACGAGTTTGCTCGCCGCGCCGCCTTGTGAAGACGGCTCGGACGCGGCCGGAGCCTGAGCCTCCGGCGCGGGTGCCTCATCCGCGGGCCCTGCCGACACTACCGGCGGACCGGCGTCCACGGACGGCAGAACCGTCTGGGGATGCGTGTTGGAGAGCGTTCCGCCGCTCTGCCCCGACCCCATCGCCTGCGCGTTCGCAGTGCTCCACGCCAGGGCCGCAGTGAGCGCGAAAGCCGCCCCCACAACACCCAGCACTCCGCCGCATCGATCACGGTTGGATCGAGTCATCGAATCTCACCCTCCCTGGCTCTGGCGAACGCGCATCTCGATGTCCTTCTCGGTCCGCTCACCGAGATAGTCGACGTATGTCTCACGAACGACCACGAGGTTGTCCGTAATCTTTGTCACGCGCCCCTCGTTCTTCCCGATCGGAGTCCCTTCCGCCACGATGTAGCCCCGGCCCGACGGATCGGTCACCAGCGCGCGCGGTCTTGGCGTGTCCCAGACCACGGCGTGGAGCGCAAGCTGTGCGAGCTCAAACTGCTCGAGCGGACCTCGGTCATGCTTGAGGTTTCGGCTCGCCTGCTGTTCGAGGATGAATGAACGGAACGGGTCGCGTTTTCCCGCGGCCACGTAGGTGAAGCCCTTGTCCGCGCTCCCGAACGCGTTCTCTGTGGGCTGGCCCGGGGCCGCCTCTCCGGGGGCGGCCTTCGTCTGGGCGGCTTGACCCTTGGCCTTGGCCAAGCGCGCCACCGCCGCCTGGCGCTGGGCTTCATACTCGCTCACCGACACCGTGCCGCTCTCCTGGCCGCAGCCCCAGAGCAGCGCGCTGACGGCAGCCATCACAATCGCTCGCCTCACGCTTCACCTCCCCCAGCTCCGGGCTTGCGCACGGCCGGTGCGGCCCCCGTCGGCGCGGGCCCCGCTGGTGCGGCCTTTTCAGGATTCGGCGCGGCCCCCATGTCGAGGAAACGGAAGGTTGTTGCATTCCCCTGAACAAAGAGCAGCGTCTCGCTCGTGCTCTCCCGATCGACCTTCATTTTGAGCTCGCTCACGTTGACGATCCGCGGGAGCCGTGAGATCTGATCGAAGAAGCCGGCGATCTCATGGAAGTGGCCATGAAACTCGATCTCGATCGGGACTTCCGCGTAGAACTCGCGCGGAATCTCCGGCTTCGGCTTGAACGATTTGAACTCGAGCCCGGCGTTCTTGCCCAGCGTGCTGATGTCGGTCAGCAGAACCGGAAGCTCCTTGCTGTTCGGCAGCTGACGCAGCGCGATCGTGAGCTCGCGGTCGAGGCGTCCAAGCTCCTCCTCGAAAGCCCCTAGATTCTGCGTGACCGACCGGACCTCATTGAGCTTGCGCTGAAGCTCGAGCTGTTGCGAGCGGAGCGATTCAAGTTCTGTGCTGGCCGGCGCATAGAACATCCAGCCGTACAGCGCAAAGACGATCACCACGATCACCGGCACGAACGCCATGCGGTAGGGCCGCGGGAGCTTCGTCACCTTATCGAAGCTCCCCTGAAGCTTGTCGAGACCTAGCTCCATCGGCTCCTCCTAGCGGGTCGCCGCTGCAGCCGTGCGCACAGGCGCCTCGGTTGCTGGGCTGCCCGCGTTACCCGTCTGCTGGACCGGTGTCACTTCGGGGTTTTTCAGCATGGCGTGGACTTCGAACTTGTTCAGCTTGAGTCCATCGCGCTCGGACAACTCCGTCGAACGGAGCTCCACGTCTTGGAAGTAAGGAGAGTCTTCGAGCGCCTTCATGAATGTGGCCACGACTTCGTTATCGAGGCTCATCCCCTGAAGGGTTACGCCGGACGGGATCGCCTCCAGCGATGTCAGCCACAGACGCTCCGGCGCATGGCTCGAGAGCTCGTCAAGGACGTGCACGGGACCCGAGCGGGAGCGATCCAGGTCGTGGATCACCCCGAGCTTGCGCTCGATGTCCGCCTTCTTGGCGCGGTACTGCTCTACTTGCGCGAGCTGCGGCTTGAACGCATCGATCTCCTGCTTCATCTGCACCACCCGGTCCTGGGCGTTCGAGATCTCATGCCGAATCGACATGTGGAAGAGCACGACGCCCGCCACTGCGGCGCCCAGCGCGACGCCGATCATGAGGCCAAACTGCTGAAGATCGGCCTTCCTTCGGGCTTCGCGGACGGGGAGAAGGTTGATGCGAATCATCGCTCGTCGGCCCTCCGCAGTGCGAGACCCACTCCCACACCCAGGAAGGGCGCGACCTCCGCCAGGTAGGAGGGCTCGAACTTTGTGCTCGGCAGCATCTTGGACAGCGGATTCATGCGCTCGACCGGAATGTTCGTCTTCTCATGAAACAGCGCGTCGAGGCCCGGGACCTTCGAACCACCGCCCGACAGCACGATCCGGCCGATCCTGCTGTCGGCCGAGGTCGCGCTGAAGAAGTCGAGCGAGCGCGTGATCTCGCCAATCACCGTGTCGCTGACCGTTCGCATCGCCTGCTCCACCTCGTGAGGTACGACTTCCTGGCTCTCCTCGGCACCCGAGCCGCCGAGCTTGATGCGCTCGGCCTCTTCGAAGCTGATCGAGAGCGCCTTCTGGATCTCCTCAGTGAACTGGTTGCCGCCCGTGGAGATATCGCGCGTGAAGGCCGGCATTCCATGCGCGAGGATGTTGATATTCGCAGTTTGCGCACCGATGTTGACGAGCGCGACGACTTCCTCGGAGGAGACGTCGTGGCACGCCTCATAGGCGTTCTCGACCGCGAAGGCTGCCACGTCGATCACGACCGGCTGGAGCCCGGCGTCGGTCAGAACGTGCGTATAGTCGTCGATGAGGTCCTTCTTTGCGGCGACAAGGAGCACATCCATCTGCCCTTCCGCCTGGCCGGACGAGAGAATCTGGAAGTCTAGATTCACCTCGTTCACGTCGAACGGGATGTACTGCTCCGCCTCCCAGCGAATCGACTCTTCGAGCTCCTCGCGGCTCATGGCGGGCAAGCTGATCTTTTTTACGATCACCGAATGGCCTGACACCGCCACCGCGGCCTGGCTGGCCTTGATCCGGGCGTTCGCAAGACACTCCTTGATCGCTTCCACGATCGCGGCCGAGTTCAAAAACGCACCCTGGACGATCGCTTCCGGCGGGAGGTGTGCCATCCCGAGGTGGAGCAGCTCGAAGCCTTTCGGCTTGACCGCGAGTTCCACGGCCTTCACGGACGATGAGCCGATGTCGAGGCCCACCACCGATTTGCTTTTGCCGAAGCCGAAACTCGGAATGGAAAGCTGCACGGTTCCTCCGGTCCTTAGCCCTGACGGCTTTCGGTCTCGGCTTTCGGTTCGGTGTCCATGCCGTCTCCGCCATCCGCGGAGCCGAAGACCCGATCCTTGTCCGTGACCTTCAAGCCGAGGGCCAGCAGCACTTTGCGCTTGGTGTCGAGCCGGCACGGCCGGCCGGCTTCGAGTCGATCGATGGTCAGGGTCGAGAGACCTGCTCGTCGCGCAAGCTCGGCCTTGCTCATCATGAGACTCTCACGAAAGCGCTGAACATTGTTGATCGGCATCACCCCTCCGCCGCACACGCCCCCGCGCCAAGGGCGTACTACGGCTCGACCAGTCGGCCTATCGGCCCGTGGTTCCAGGGACTTGAGCAGGCTCCCGCCTCCGCGTTGTGTCGCGGATCACGTTCCTCTCTCACGCAGCCCAGCCGCAGCGGCCCCCTCGCTGCATGCGCGTGATCTCGTCTCGGCCTGCCTGCGAAAGGGAGAAGTGACGAGAGTCACGCCGGACGTGCCAGCGCGAGGTCAACCGCGGGGTTTCCCCGTCCGATAGGAGTTGCATGGACGAGCGGATCCTGATCGTCGAGGACGACGAGGCCCTGCGGGAGAGTCTCCAGCTCATGCTGGCGGCCGAGTCTTATGAGGCGGTCGCCGCGCCTGGGGGCGAGGAGGCACTCCGGCTCGTGGAAGCAAGCCCCTTCGACGTCGTGCTGTGCGACTTACGCATGCCTGGGGTCGACGGCCTTGAGCTGCTGCCACAGCTCGCAAGGCGTCTGCCGGGCGCCACATTGATCCTGATGTCGGCGTTCGGCACCGCAGACCTCGCCATCGAGGCGATGCGGCGCGGGGCCTACGACTACCTCGCAAAACCTTTCACAGCGTCCGAGCTTCTCCTCGTGATCCGCAAGGCCCACGAGCGCGAGCGTCTGCGCCGGGCGAACTACATGCTAAAGCGCGAGGTCCACCGTGCAGTGGGCGATCGGCCGATCGTGGCAGCCTCACCGTCGATGATCGCCGTGTTGGAGCTCCTCGAGCGTGCTGCAGAGTTCAAGTCGACGGTCCTCCTCACGGGTGAGAGCGGGACGGGCAAGGAGGTCCTCGCACGCGCAATCCACGCGCAGTCCCCACGCAGGGACGAGGCCTTTGTGGCGGTGAACTGCGCGGCGATCCCCGAGACGCTGCTCGAGAGTGAGCTCTTCGGGCATTCGAAGGGAGCGTTCACCGGAGCCGACCGCGCCCGGCGGGGGCTCTTTGTCGAGGCAGACGGCGGCACCATCTTCCTCGACGAGATTGGGGAGCTCCCCTCTCCGCTCCAAGCCAAGCTGCTTCGCGTGCTCCAGGAGGAAGAGGTCCGCCCTGTGGGTGAGTCGAAGTCGCGGCGCATCGATGTGCGGGTCATCGCTGCGACGGCCCGCGACCTGGAGAGTGACGTCGCGAGCGGACGATTCCGGGAGGATCTCTTTTACCGGCTCAACGTCGTGCGCGTAAAGGTGCCGCCGCTGCGGGAGCGACGGGAAGACACTCCTCTGCTGCTCGACCACTTCTTGGCCCACTTCCGCGATCTGCTGGGTCGACCGGTGCGCTCCCTCACCGACGAGGCTCTCGAAAAGCTCCTTGCCTATCGTTGGCCCGGGAACGTACGTGAGCTCGAAAACGTGATGGAGCGAGCGGTGATCCTGGCAGAGGGCGAGCGAGTTGGACTGCGGGAGCTGCCCGCGAATGTGGTCGCGCCCGACCTATCGGGTCCGCAAGAGGGACCCGTGCCTTCCGACTTCTCGCTTCGTCGCGCACGCCGGTCCGCTGAGACAGAACTCATTCAGCGCGCCCTGCGGGCCACGGGTGGAAACCGCACGCACGCGGCCCGCCTGCTCCAAATCAGCCACCGCGCGCTTCTCTACAAGCTAAAGGAGTACGGGATCCGCGACTAGCGTCGCGGAGCCCTTCGACCGAAAGCCCCTCTTCGAACTACTCGGCGCTCTCCCCCTCCGCAGGCGGAGCCGGAGCCGCCGGCGCGCCGTGATGACGGTACGGCGTATGGCTCGGCTGCGGGGGAGCTGCAGCGCCCGCTTCTTCGTCCACCTCATCGCCCGAAGCCGCGGGCGACGCCGCAGGAGGCGGTGTCCGTTGCGCCTTCGGAACAGGAGCGCCGCTCGCTCGTGTAGGCTCAGGACTGCGTGTGGTGTCCCCGTTGTTCGAGGTCGTATCGGACCCGCCCGATGCATTGGGTTTCGGCAGATTGGCGGTCGGTGCACTCCCGGGCTTGGGCGACGGAGCCTCTGTCCCCGGCGCTGCCGCCGCCTGCGCCTGGTCCGCACCTACCGTCAGCTCGAAGCGCTGCGACGTCGTCCCACCCTGAAGATCATCGACCGAAACTTCTACGGCCTGCTTTCCGGTCTGTGTCGCACTGGGCTTCCACTGCACAAGACCCGAAAGTGAATCCACGGTCATTCCCTCGGGACCCTTCACGAGGCGGTAGCGGAGCGTCCGGTCGCCATCCGGGTCTACCGCTTCAACGGTGTAACGGAATTTTCCGTCGCGATCGAAGCCGCCGGGAGTGGAAACAATCTTCGGTGGAGCATTGCCGACGCGCATCGGCGGGCTCTCGATCGCATTGGATTCGTCGATGCCGTCACTCGCCACGACGCGTACCTTGACGCTATCCCCTCGCCTTAGCTTCGAGGTGTCGAGGGAAGGATCGTCGCTGCCGGCTTCGTGGCCATTCACCCACCAGGAGTAATGGAAGCGGATCTCGTCACCGTCGGGATCGGTCGCCTGGGGACGAGCCACAACCGGGTTCCCCGCGGTGATCTCGCCGATCGGTTCGAGCGCCACCGCCACGAGCTCGGGAGGCTGATTGCCGACCGTGCCCACGACCCCCTGCGGCTTGCTTTCCGAGTGCCCGTCATCTGCCACGACACTCACTTCGATGCGGGTGCCCTTGGGCACATTCCTTAGCGTCACTTCACTCGTTGTGTCCGGCAGCGTCTGGCCCCCGATCCGCCACTGGTACTTGAACTGCACCGGGTCACCGTCCGGATCCGATCCCTTCGCAATCACGCGTACCACCTGGCCAGGCTTCGGACTCGCCGGATCCAGCCGCACGCTTTCGACTACCGGCGGGCGATTGTCGGTGCGCGTCTGCGGCGCCTGGGCCATGGGAGCCCCGCTCGGTTTCGGCGCTTCGTCCGACCCACAGGCCAGGAAAACGAGAGCCGTCGTCACTGCAGCGAGAATCGCTCCCCGCCCTGCCCCTGCGGTCGCCGAGCGACCGCTGCCTGCGCGCCTGCGCCTTGCCGTCCCCATGCGCTCCCCTCCCGTCAACACCCTATTGGTGCTCGCGCCAGTAGAGAATCCCGACTCCCTTGCCCGGGGGCGATCCACTGCACCCGCCCGAGACAGAGTTGGTGCTGGTGATCACGAAGACCTTGTTCGCTGTGCCATCGGCACAGGGAGCCGTACCTCCGCCCGCCGTCACGTTCCCCGCGCTGATCGAGATGCGCGGATCGGTCGGCATGCCCGCACCAAGTGAAAGAGTGCGCTGCGCCGAGCCTGGATTCGTCGCATACAAGCCCATCGCACACTTGATGGTGAAGGTGTACAAGAAGGCCGAGCCGCCCGAGGCGCACGGATCGGTTCCCAGGTTGGGATTTGGGATGAACGATGACACGAATACGTTGCTGGCGAAGATCGTCGCGGACGTAACGAACTTCTCGCCAAGCCCAGCGGTCGGATCGTTCACGTTCCCATCGTCCGCCGTGTCGGTGCTGGCCCTAAAGAACCAGCCCCGTTGGGTGATGGGCGTACACGTGTTGCCTGGGCCCGCCGGGAGCGGAGTCGTGACGTCCAGCAGGTCGCTCTCGTGGAGCGTCGGCGGAGGCGTCGCGTTCTGATCGAAGGGATCCGTGTCCGTCATCGCGTAGAAGCGATTGTTGTTATTGACGTTGGCCCCGGCGACACCCGGATAGTTGAGGTTCGCACGCTCGCCACTGCCGAAGCCGACCCAGAGGGTCTGGTTCTGGAAGGTTCCGACCGGCGGGTAGAAGAAGCTCTTGTAGTGGGACGCTGCCGGCGGGGGATCGTTTGGAGCGAAGGAACCGGTCGTGCCGAGTGTGCCGGCCGGGGCCGGATTGGATTGGAACGCGGGAGCCGCAAAGAACTTGGTAAACGGCCAACTGGCGGAGCACAGTGCCGCGGGGTCGTTGCAGACGTTCGTAATGGACCACTTCCAGACGTTGCCGCCGAGGTCACCGACATAGATCACATCGGCAAAGCCGTCGAAGTTGAGATCGAAGACGGCGGGCGTTGAAGGAATGGCGTAGAACATCTGGGTCTGCGGATCCGTCGCCGGGTTGGACGGCGAGAAGACCTTCTGGGCGATGACCTGCCCGGTCTCTGCATCGAGAACGAAGATGCTCCGTCCAATCGTTGAGGCCTGGACGTAGTTGGCAGTGTTGGGATCGCCGGTCGGGTCGTAACCACCGTCCACAATCACCACCCAGCGCTCGAAGCCCTGACCGCCGTTGTTGTTGCCGCCGACTGCGACCTTCACCCGAGTCATGACGGGCTCCGACCACGTCTGGCCCAGATACTGCGTCAGAGTCGGGGGCGATCCTTCCTTCGGGAACTCCCACAGGTACGCGGGGAAATTGGGTCCGCCCGCGATCCCGTTCGGGTTCGTGATGTCCAGTGCGTAGTAGTTGCCCTGGAGGCCGCCAAAGCCGAGCGGCTCCGTGACAGAACCGGTCGCGGACTGGTTCATCGTGATCGTCGTTCCATTCACGATGGTGGCAATGTTGGTATTGGCTGGGATGTGTGCTCCTGTCACCGATTCCCCGACATAGAGTCCGCTGGTCGACGGAAGCCCCGTGACCGTTACAGTCGAGTTCTCCGTCCCGTTTTGTGTGTAGATGGGGGTATTGGGATCCGTCCCACCCTGGCGCATGCCGCCCACAAGAATCGTGTGCCAATCGCTGGCGTTCTTTGTGGTGGCGGTTGGGGTCGACGGGAACCAGACGTCCGCCGCATGGGGCGAGCCGTCCACGTAGTAGTGGCTCCGGTTCGGGATGTCGATCGGCTTGTATTTGATCGTGGCGCGGGCAGTCCACGGCATGAAGCCGAACTGCTCGACACCGGTCCCGCGGTCATAGCCCGGCGGATTCGGCACCTGTGCCGTCGTGGTGGTCTGCCACGTTCCGGCTTGGAATCCATGCAGGAAGCCGTCGTTTGCGCCTGCATAGATCAGCCGAGTCCGAGTCCCGTAGGTCGTCGCAAACGTCTGGTACGTAGGCTCGTTGAGATGGGCCGCCGGACTCCCGACAACCACGGGATTCGAGTGGAAGATATCCCCAAGAAGCCACGGCCGGGTCGTGCACGGCACTGCGGCTCCAAAGACTGGCGTCTGAACCCCGGTCCCGAAGACGCAGCCTGTGATGTAGGCAGCGATCTCGTCTGTCAGCTGCACCGCATTGGTGGCATTGCTTCCCGGATAGAAGACTGTCGGGAACGGCGCTGCCGGGATGTTAAGATCCGTATTGGTAAATGTTCCCGGAACATTCGACACACTCCAGCTAAGCGGAACATTGCCCGCTGTCACACCCGTCTTGCTAAAGTACAGCGTCCGAGACGCCGGATTCGGGATGAGCGCGCCAGCATCCCAAAACGGAACGGCACTCGTGAGGAGCGCGCCGCTGGCGCAGTTGCCCGATGGATCGTTCAGTGCGCAGTTCCCGTTTGCATCCAGGATCTGTCCCGAAAGCGTGATCTGGTAGTCAAAGAGATGGCCCTGCCAGAAGGGATCGGTGTTGGAGGGCAAGAACTCGGTGATGTAGAAATTTCCACCGTCTGCCGTTCGCGAGGCCGGAACCGTCGCTGCGGTAAACGACTGCGACTTCTGGATGATGTCTTGGATCTGCGTCGTGAGCGCGGTCACCAGCGTCGTAGTCTGAGACGAAGTGAAGTAGCCGACCCCCGGCCCACCACCGCCGCCCGCAAGCGCGGTTTCCGCCAGGATCTGGTTCGCGTTCGCCTGAAGCTGGCCGATTCCGGTTGCGAGACCCACCGTGTAGATATCGAGGGTCTGGACCCCCGGGAGGTCCGGCCGGAAGTCGTTTTGATGCATGTACATCGCAATGTCATCGAGGTAGTTCCATTGCCCCTCGCAGGCACTAGCACCCCCAGAACCCTGGGGGCATTCTTGGTCCGGAATCGGGACTCCGGCTAGAGTCGGCTCAACCGGGTTGTAGTCCCCGATCAGGTTGAAGAAGCTCCCAAATCCAACGGTGCGTCCCCCGGTGTTACTATTTCCCGCACCGTCCGTCTGGAAGTCATCATGGGTCGGGAACCCGTCCGTGAGGATCATCACGAAGTTCTTCTGGCACGCACAGGGTGCATTCGTTCCCGGACACTTGAGGGGATCCGCCGTCGCACCCGCTCCCGCGTTTGAGCCGTTGGCGGTCGAGTACTGATAGACGGGGAACGGCGTCACGTTGTCCACACCGACCGGCATCGTGCCGCTCCTCGGCATGAAGTAGGTGTACACTTTGAAGAGCGACTTCCCGAGAGGTGTGGATGCGTCGGCGCTCGCCGCGGCAATCGCGCTGTCCAGAGCTGCCGCCTGCACGCCGGCTGAATCGTAGTCGGCGATCGGCGCTTTTACATAGGCCCCCGGCGCATCGGTGGTATTGTCGAAAATAGCGATACCGAATCGAACGGAATTCTTGCTACCGAACGGACAGGTAACGATTCCCCCGGCGCTGATCGATCCCGTACCCGCCGCGCAGTTGGTATCGGTCTGGAAGATCACATCTCTTGCGATGGTTTTCGCGGCTTGGATCCGGCTAATCTTAAAGAGCGGATACTGTGCGGCATTGATGTATAGCTGGCCGTTCAGGTTCGCATCGATCATGTTCGGATTCGTACTGCTGTTTGCCTCCTGGTTCGGGCTGCTGGAGTTTGCCGTGCCATTGATAAAGTAGGGGTCGGCGTTCGGACTGAAGTACCACTCGACGTAAAGCTCGGTCCACCAGGTCTGGTTCCCCTCGCAGGCCACCTCCCCGTCGATGTACATATTGCGCGTGCGACCGCAGAACGTCCGCGTGATGTAGCCGACTTTGCACGAGGCGTTGCTGCCAGCGCCCGTACCACAGTTCGAGCTCGCCGCGCAGGTGCGCGTGCCAGTCTGCACAAATCCGGCAACGTTCTGGTGAATCTGGAAACGACACTGCCTTGTGAGAGGGTCGCAAGTGTACGGAGTAGGCTGAGCAGCGGAGTCGTTCAAGTTCCCGCTGCCGTTTACCGGTCCTCCCGCATTCGGAGGCTCGATCCCAAAAATGGGGCAATTGGTCGGCAGATCCGCCTGCGACTCAATCGCCGGATGCCACATGATCTCGTTCATGGACGCCGAGTTGTCGAGAAGAATCAGAACGTTCGGCGGCACCGACGCCGAGAAGACGGAGGTGTCATCTCCGCCGCTGCGATTCGGTCCGAGGAGGGCGCACGCGAGAATTGCCAGCGCCGCAAAGCCGCGAGCCGTTGCTTTTGTCGAGATCCTCATTGCGCTCTCCTACGACCCCTCCGGAACTTCAAACCTTTGCCTCGAGCTTCGCGCCTAGTAGCCGTTGTCCAGCATCCTTGTGGCCATCGCTTCGAGGTGGGACCTCCCACCGTCCGGTGTCCGGCCTTCGACGCGGATATCCCAAAGGGTGTTCACAAACTGCACCGGCACCTGAAGGTTCATCCCTTGCACAGGGCCGCCGTCCTTGCTGTAGACGATCGGATTCGCAACCAGCGGGTCGCCCGCGAAGGTCGGTTGCCCAAACGGGTAAATGACAGCATCCCCGAGCGCGGTGGTGGGGAGCGGAGGCGTCGCAGTGCGCTTGCCCACCCCCAGCACGAGGTTCAGCCCTGTGGCGACACCTGCGTCTGCCGCGTAGAAGGCCAGTCTGGCGCGGTTTTGAAAACCCGCGACCTGGCGATCCTTGGTCATGGTATCGAGCGCTGCGATCCCGATGAGGCCCATCAGCACGAGCATCATGACGGCGACGAGGAGCGCCGAACCCTCTCTTCGTCGAGTCCCTTGCCGAATCTCTTCTCCCGCTCGATTGATCGTCCTCATGTGCGTTGCCCCACGTTTCTCAGCCGAACAATGCTTGTCATCACGCGCCGGTGAAAATTCTGACCCGGCGCGTCCGCCACCAGCCCTGTTCGGTTCTCAGTAGCCTGCGGCTGCGACCCCGTGAGGTTCAGATCGGGCGTTCTCGAGCGAACCACGACATTCACGCGGATCTCTCGCAGTCGCGTTCCATCCCAGGCGGCGGGGTTGTACTGCACACCCCCGGAGGCGGCCGAGGATCCCGGGTACTCCTGGGCGACACTGTCCACGAGACCGTTCGGGATCACGTCGAAGAAATAGGCGACCTGCATGTCTTCGACATCATTTGCCAGGATAAGATTGTCGCGGCGCAGCTGGTTGTTCACGATCGTATACACGTGCGCGGGAATGGCGAGAACGTTCGGTTGGTTCGATGCGACTCCACCGAGGGCGTTCGAGAAGTTGGCCTGAATCGTCGTGCCATTCGGAATCGCCGTGATCGTGCCGCAGGCGACGCCTCGACCGGGGTTTGCGGCGTCGATCAGGATCACTCCACCCGCGACTCCATTCGGACCTCCGCACGCTCCGGTGTCGCACCGGAAGTCACTCGTCGGGACGCCCGGAGTCGTCGTGATGTAGTAGGGGGAGCCGTCCAGCACAATGCTGTTGACGGTGAGTGTGTTCGTTCCCACCCCCGCGAGGACCTTTGCTCCCAAGGTCGCCACGCTTTGGTTCGTCGGATCGATCGCGTCGGCATCGCCCACGTAAAGAACATCCGGACCGTTCGTATTGTCGACTCCGCAGGCCGCACCGTTCTCCGGAACCATCATTCCCGCAGCGCGGATCTCACGCTCGAGGAGGTCTAGGATCGTCCTCGAGTTCTGCTGTGCTTCCGCAACCTCATCGGTCACGACGTAGCTGCGGTTTTGCGCCACAAAGAATCCCATCAGCCAAACGATCACAATCGCCATTAAGGCGACGGAAACCATGAGCTCGGTGATCGTAAATCCTTGGCGGTTACGCATGGTATATGTCTACTCGACCGGTCCGTTGTATTTCGTCGTCGAAAGGACGAGCGTCTTCAGCTGCCCGTTGGTGTTGTCGGTCCAGGTGACTTGGACGTCGATGTTCTTGGTCGAGCCTGCAACGACGTCCGTGATGCGCCACTGGAGGTTGTAGGGCTCCTCCACCAGCAAGCCGGCCGTGGATTGCACGGTATTGCTGGGATTGTTGACCGGGGTGGGTGCGACCCAACCGCCTGTCGCATTGAGCGACGTCCACGGCATTCGGTCGAACTGCTCGAGCTGGCTGCGGGCCGCCGCAGCCGCTTCCGTCGTGTGACGACCCTGTTTTCCGCCACGGATCGCACTGACCTGCATCCCCGCGAGCGCAAGGAGCCCCACCGCCAGGATCGTGGCGGAGATCATGACTTCGATCAGCGTGAAGCCCCGGGCGACACGGGCCTTGCACCTAAGGTGGGTGGATTGAGGCATCCCTATTGCCTCCAGGCCGGCGGCGCGGCCACCGAGTTCCACGTGGTGACGCGCACGCCGCCAAGCGGTGAGAGGACGACCGCATAGTCGCGGAAGGTGTTGGTGAGGTAGATGGCGCCCCCGCCGCTTCCGGTTGGCCCAGCAACACATGCAGCGGTTACACCCACAGGGATTCCGTTCGGACCGAACATGACCCAGGTCGTCGCAGCGCCCGTGGGATCGACGAAGCTCGAACCGGAAGCCATCGGTCCCGTGCCTATGTCATTCGGTGCGCGCGCGGTGGCAAAGGTGATGCCCCAGTTGACCCCATTTTGCGCGTTTACCGGCGTCTGTCCTTTTGCGGCGGTGATCCGGCAGTTCTGCCCCGCGGTTCCGGGGCGGCCGTCGTCCAGTGTGAGGATGGGAACCGGAAGGCCGTTGCCGCCGAGGAGCGCGGCTCCCAGCATGTCCTTCTGGAAGAATACGATCTGGTAATCGCCGGTCCGAATCGCATTCTCGCGAGCCAGCGTAAACGCGTCGGCCACCGAGCGCGCCGCCGCCTTGAGCCTTTGGTTGGCCATCCACTGCTGTGTCTGGGGGACGGCAAGTGCTGCCAGGATCGCGATGATGGTGATCACGATCGCGAACTCGATCAATGTGAAGCCGGCTCGGCTATTCGCGCGTGTCACCATCGAGGCCTCCCGCGCCTGCTTCTTCAGCAAGCGCCATGCCACGGGAAGCTCTTCGGATAAGTGGGCGAATTCCTTGAGGATGAGAAGAATCCGTCCGGGGCGTCCCGCAGTTTTAGGACCGCATTTCCTTGCGCACTGCGAAGTGGTCTGCGGGGTTTGCGGAGGCGGCGGCGGCCGGGAGCCGGAGCACGAAGCACGCGCCGGACCCATTGCGCGGCTCCTCGAGTTCGAGGACGCCGCCCTGCTCTTCCGCGAGGCGGAGCGCATTTGCGAGCCCGAGACCCGTCCCCTCCCCAGGCGGCTTGGTGGTGAAGAAGGGGTCAAAGATGCGTTCGCGGTCTTCAGGCGCGATGCCAGGTCCGTTATCGCACACCACGCATTCGACCGCGTCCGCGCGGACCCGGGAAGGCACCTCTCCCGGGCCGTCCGCCGCCCGGCGAACCAGGGCTGCGCTGCGCACCCGGGCGCTGACACGGCTTGAGCGCGGGGGGGTGCCTGGCTCCTTGCCAGTTCCGCCGACCGCATCGCCGGCATTGAGGACCAAGTTCAGCAGGATTTGCGCCACAGAGGACGCATCCGCGAGCGCAAGGGGGGGCTCGCCTTCGCGCTCCACGGAAAAGTTCACACCGTCGTAGCGCCGCTGCGCTCGAACGAGGGCCAGAACCTCTTCCGCCACCGCCGTAAGGTCTGTCGGCGCAAGCTGTGCGCGCGGCGGGCGGGAGAAGTCGAGCAGTTGACGCAGAATCGTCCGCACCCGCTCGACCTGCTGCCGGGCACGTTCGAGGTGGCTCTGCGCCGCGCCCGAAAGACCAGGATCTCGGCCCGCAAGATCCAGGAAGCTGAGGAGCGCCCCCATGGGGTTTCCCACTTCGTGGGCGACGCCCGCAGCAAGGCGCCCCACTGCTGCGAGGCGCTCGGCGCGCGCGAGTCCAGCCTCAGCCACCCGCAGGCTGCGGTTCGCTTCCCGAAGATCTGCGACCGCCTTGGTGAGAGCCTCCTCACGTCGTTCGAGTGCGCTCGTCATTTCGTTGAAGGCGGCGGCAACCTCTGCGGCTTCGCGTGCGCCCTCCACCGGAACCCGAGCTCCGCGCGCCCCATCGGCAATGGCGCGTGCCGCGGTCGCGAGCCGGCGAAGCGGCATCACGACGCGTCCGCGCAGGAGCGTCGCGCCAAACACGAGAAAAATCGCGAGGTCTCCGATCAGCACGGTGAGCGCTACTGCACTCGGCGCAAGGCCCCGCTGGAGCGAGGCTCCCGCCGGGAGCCGTGCAGCCACCACGTGGCCTTCCGCATCGATGGGGAGCGCAAACCGCACAGGCTCCCAGGGTGGCCCGACACTCACAAGGATGGAGTCCGAGGAGCGGGCATCGGCAGCCAGGGCGCGTGTGGCCTCGTCAATCTCGCCGGCGCCGGCGGTGCGCCGAATCGCGACTCCGTCGGAGCCGACGGTCCACCAACGCGTGCCGGGCACGAGAGGGGTCGCGCTCCGGAGGGGGTCGCGGGCCTCCGCGCTGAGGGCGCGGCCCAGGATTTCCCGCAGCCGCGCTTCTTGTTCCCTCACCAGTACGATCGCGAGAAGGATCGTGGCGCCGAACATGATGACGGACAGGCTCGCGAGCAACTCCGCGAAAAGGCCCGGCCTGCGCAGCCCGTGCGCCTCCGATCCCGTCATTTATTCCTCGTCGGCGGACGGTTCGTCGAGCCCCAGTTTCTGGAGGCGATAACGGAAGGATCGGAACGACACGCCGAGCAGCTTCGCCGCGCGCTTTTTTACGCCGCCCGCACGCTCGAGTGCTTCGAGCAAAAGGCCGCGCTCGTAGTCGTTCACAAGGTTGTCGAGATTCGCCCCTTCGGCGGGGAGGACCGAACTCCGAGCGCTGCCGTCGGTCGGAGGCCGAAGCAGGCTTGGCGGGAGTGCGTCCACCTCGATCGTGCCTCCCCGAGAGAGCGCGACGGCCCGCTCGATCACGTTTTCGAGCTCGCGTACGTTCCCGGGATAGGAGTGCTCGAGCAGCCTGCGCATCGCCTCCTCGCTCGCGCCCCCAATCTCCTTTCCGAGCTCCCGCGCGTACTTCTCAACGAAGTGCTGCACCAGGAGAGGCACATCCTCCGGTCGCTCTCGCAGCGGCGGCAAGGCGATTTGGATGACATTCAAACGATAGTAGAGATCTTCACGGAAGCGCCCCGCAGCCACCTCGTCTTCGAGCCTGCGGTTCGTCGCGGCGAGAATGCGCACATCGATCTTACGATCGTTGGTCCCGCCAACGCGGCGGATTGCCTTCTCCTGAATCGCGCGCAGGAGCTTGACCTGAAGCGACGGAGGCAGCTCGCCCACTTCGTCGAGGAAGAGCGTTCCGGTGTCCGCTGTCTCGAATAGACCCTCTTTGTTGTAGACTGCGCCTGTGAATGCACCCTTCACGTGGCCGAACAGCTCGGACTCGAGCAAGTTCTCCGGAATTGCGCCGCAGTTGAGCGCCACAAACGCCCGGTCGCGGCGGTCACTGGCCGCGTGGATCGCGCGCGCCACGAGCTCCTTGCCCGTACCGCTCTCGCCGGAAATCAGCACATTCGCCTTCGTCTCCGCGACCTGGCCGATCAATTCATAGACGCGCTGCATCGCAGAGCCGCCGCCGATCAACGCTCGCTGCCGGATCTGGCTGCGGAGCTCGCTGCGCAGGCGGCGATTCTCACGCGCAAGAAGCTTTTTCTCGAGTGCTTTTTCGAGCACCAATCGAATCTCATCGACTTGGAATGGCTTGGTCAGGTAGTCGTAGGCGCCTTCTTTCATCGCGGCGATGGCGGTCTCTGTGCTCGCAAAGGCCGTCATCACGAGCGCGATGGTATCCGGCGATGTCTCGCGCAAGGCGTGCAGGAGGTCAAGGCCCGTCTTGCCCGGCATCTGCAGATCCGAGATCACGACGTCGAAGTCATCGGACTCGAGCGCCACCAGGGCACCGTCGACGTCACCGGCGCACGTCACATCGTAGCCCTCGCGGCGGAGCAGGATCTCGAGGAACTCCTGCATGCTCCGCTCGTCGTCCACGACGAGGACCCGTGCTTTGATGCTCACTGAGGCTCCTCAGCCTGCGGGAGTCGAATGCGGAACGTCGTGCCTGCTCCCACTGTACTTTCCACGCGCAGCGATCCGCCGTGGCTTTCGACGATCCGGTGAACGGTAGCGAGACCGAGGCCTGATCCCTCTTGCCGGGTGGTGAAAAAGGGGTCAAAAATCCGGTCGATCACCTCTGGCGCAATTCCAACCCCGGTGTCGACCACCACGAGCTCCGCGAAGGGGGTCCCCTCCTCTTCTGCAGCATTTCGGCCTGCAGCCGGACGGCCTTGAGGCAGCGGGGGCGCTGCCTTTCCCGCGATAAGGAGGCGACCTCCTTCGGGCATCGCCTGGGCTGCGTTGAGATACAGGTTCCAAAGCAACTGGCGCAGCTGCGACGGGTCGCCAGTCACCGCGAGACCCTCCTCGACGTCCACGCACACTTCGATTGGATTTTCCGAAGAGCGGGACTTCTCGAACATCTCGACGAGGTCGCGCACGAGCGGTGCAAGAGCCACACTCCCGAGCTTTGGGGGGGCGGGCCGCGCGTATTGCAGAAAGTCGGTGATCAGTCCGTCCAGGCGTTCTGTTTCGCGCAGCACAATCTCCATGAGTCGCCGGCTGTCGTCATCGCCTGCGGCCTGACTCGCACTGCGCAGCATCTGAATCGATCCCGAAATTGCAGCGAGGGGGTTGCGGATCTCGTGCGCGATCGCGGCCGAAAGCCGGCCGATCGCTGCTTGCCGCTCGGAGCGCCGCAGCTCGCCTTCCATCTCCACGACCTGGGTCACGTCCTGAAAGATCACGACATGCCCTACCGCGGAGCCGTCCGCTTCCCGCAGGATCGATCCCGCAAGCCCAAGATGAAGTGTCGCACCGAGGTGGTTTTTGTAGAGGATCCGTGCACGCGTACGACCCGTGCGACCCGCTTCGGCGGGCTGCATCACACGCTCTCGGGCGCCGGGGAGAACCTCGTCGATCGGCCGTCCGAGCGCCATCGCTTCTGTGATCGCAGTGATGTGTTCGGCCTCGGGGTTGAAGGAGGTGATGATGCCTATGGTGTCGGTGGTGAGCAGACCCGAGAGTAGACTTCCCACCGTTCGCTCGTGGAGGCTGCGCAGGCGGCGCAAATCGCTGCGGCTTCTCTCGAGATCCTCGCCCGTGCGGTCGAGCTCCCGAGACAGTCCGCTCGCAAGGAGCCCGACGACGACCTGCGCGCCCGCGTGCACCGCCCAGTGCGCGAACTCGACGGGCAAGACGGGCGGCGCGGCTCCACCATAGATGCTGAGGATCCCAATCCGCTCCGCCACAAGCACCGCACCGAAGCTCGTCGCCGCAAGGGCTGCGGCCACGTACGCTCCAGCGCGGCCGAAAAGGACCGCAGCGCAGACCACGACCAGAACGAAGAGCGGCGCGAATACGCTTTCGCTGCCACCTGTGTAGTGAACCAAAGCGGAAATCGTGATGAGGTCGGTTGCGACAAGCGCCGCTCCAAAGCGGCCCGCGCGCTTGACGCTTGGGAAGATCGCCGCAAAGGCCACGGTCGAGAGGAACGCGAAGACGATCGTCCCGTAAAGACCGAGGTCTTGGCCCTCAGAGAAGCTGCGATCCACCCGCGCAAGCGCGAGCGCCGCTCCCAAGATCGCAAGCAGCAACACGAGACGGGCGGCCATGAGCCGCCCGATTCGCCGGAGCCGCCGCTCCGTCCGGATGTCCAGGGTCATCGCCCCGCCTCCGCGGGCGAGCGGCTACTTCACCGCTTCCGCGATCTTGAAGATCGGCAGGTACATTGCGATCAAGATGGAACCGATCGAGCCGCCGAGAAAGACCATCATTGCGGGCTCCATCATGGCGGTGAGTGCTGCGACCCCGGCATCGACTTCGTCGTCATAGAAGTCGGCAATCTTGCTGAGCATGGCATCCATGGCGCCCGTCTGCTCGCCGACGGCGACCATCTGCACCACCATGCCAGGAAACACGCGCGCCGCATTCAGTGGCTCTGCGATCGTCTTGCCTTCAGAGATTGCCGCCTTGGTCTTCTGCAACGCCGCCTCGATCACCTTGTTGCCCGCGGTGCGTGCGCAGATATCGAGTGCATCGAGGATCGGAACGCCGCTCGAGATCATGGTGCCGAGGGTGCGGCTGAAGCGGGCGACGGCGACCTTTTTGAGCAGCGGTCCAAAAATCGGAACTTTCAAGAAGGTGGCATCGGTGCGGTACCGGAAGGTCGGCGATCGCTTGCGGGCCTGGAGGAACGCGACCACCACTCCCGTGATCGCAAGCAAGATCCAAATGATCCAATCCTGCATAAAGTGCGACAGGTTCAGGACGGCCTGCGTCGGCCCCGGAAGCTCTCCACCAAAGTCCTTGAACATCTTCTCGAAGACAGGGATCACTTTGACCAGCAGCAGCGTCATGACGCCGAAGGCCACCACGAGGATGGTGATCGGGTAGACCATCGCGCCCTTGACCTTGCGCTTTAGGGCGTCGGCTTTTTCGAGATAGATCGACAGCCGGTTCAGAATCGTGTCGAGGATGCCGCCTACCTCGCCGGCACTAACGAGGTTTACGTAGAGCTCGTCGAACGGCTTCGGATGCTTGCGAAGGGAGTCCGCGAACGTACCGCCCTGCTCCACATCCGACTTTACGGTCTTCAGGACTTCCTTGAAGGTCGGATTCGGCTGCTGGTCGCCGAGGATCTCGAGGCACTGCACCAGCGGGAGTCCGGCATCGATCATCGTCGCGAACTGTCGTGTGAAGATCACGAGCTCGCGCGTCTTGATCCCGCGCTTTAGAAAGTTGAGGTTGAACCCGGCTCCGCGGCCTTTGGCTTTCACCGTCACCGGGAGGATCATCTGGGCTCGAAGCTGCGCCATCACGGCGGCCTCGTTGGTCGCCTCCATTACGCCCTTCTTGACCGTTCCCTGCCGGGTCTTCCCTTCCCAGGTATAGACCGCCATCTGCTACCCCCCTGCCTCCGGAGTCCGTCCGGTTTTCGTCCTGGCGCGCCCGCAGACTGCGTGACGCGCGTCTCTTTCCCCTCGCCCTATGCCATCCCCGCCACACGCCGCGAGGTCGTAGATCCGGCGCCGCCCGTGGCCACAAGGTTCCGCAATTCCTCCACGTCATGGCTGCGGGCGAGCGCATCGTCCATGCTGATCAGTCGCCGCGTGTAGAGCGAGGCGAGCGACTGATTCATGGTCTGCATGCCGAACTTGTCCTGGCCAATCTGCATCTGCGAATAGACCTGGTGAATCTTGTCCTCGCGAATCAAGTTGCGGATGGCCGGATTCGGGATCATCACCTCGAGCGCCATCACGCGGCCCGGGCCGTTTGCCTTGGGAAGCAATGCCTGGCACATCACGCCCTCAAGTACGAAAGAGAGCTGCGCTCGTACCTGAGCCTGCTGATAGGGAGGGAAGACGTCGACAATGCGGTTGATGGTCTGCACGCACGAGTTGGTGTGGAGTGTGGCAAATGCAAGGTGGCCGGTCTCGGCGACAACCAATGCAGCCTCGATCGTCTCGAGGTCACGCATCTCGCCGATCAGCACGACGTCCGGGTCCTGCCGCAAAATGTACTTGAGCGCATTCTGGAAGCTCTTCGTGTCGGCACCCACCTCGCGCTGGTTCACCACACAGCCCTTGTGCGGGTGGAGATATTCGATCGGATCCTCGATGGTAACGATGTGCTCCTGCCGCTCCGTGTTGATGCGGTCGATCATTGTGGCGAGCGTCGTCGACTTGCCCGAGCCGGTCGGGCCGGTCACCAGAATGAGTCCCCGGGGCTTCTTGGTGAGGTCCGCGACCACCCGCGGCAGGCCGAGGTCCTCGAAGGTCTTGATCTGGTAGGGGATGGACCGGAACGCGCCAGCGACGGCTCCCCGCTGCACGAAGATGTTGGCGCGGAAGCGCGAAAGGCCCTTTACGCCGAACGAGAGGTCAAGTTCGCTCTGCTCTTCGAATCGGTGCTTTTGCGCGTCCGTGAGCACGGAGTAGCAGAGCTGCTTCGTTTCCGGGGGAGAGAGCTGCGGCATCTTGAGCGGGTGGAGCTTGCCGTCGATGCGCAGCTGCGGCGCGCTGTTGGTCGTGATGTGAAGGTCCGAGGCCCCCTTCTCGATCATCGCCTTGAGGAGTTGGTGGAGATTCGCCATCGGATTCCGTCTCCCCTCTAGCGGTCTGCCGCGGACACGCGGAAGACCTCGGACAAGGTGGTGATCCCTTCCTTAAGCTTGTTGAGCACACTGCGGCGCAGCGTCGTCATGCCGAGCCGCATGGCCTCGCGCTTGAGTTCGGTTGCGGAAGCGCCGTTCAGCACGAACTCCTTGAGCTCCTCTTTCAGCTCCATCACTTCGTAGACGGCAACGCGGCCCTTGTAGCCCGTATCCGAACACGTCTTGCAGCCGCGCCCCTTGACCGGCGTCACCTCGCGCGCCTCCTCGGGCGTGAGTCCGGCTGCGGCGAGCGCTTCGGGCACGACTTCCGGGTCTCTCTCCTTGCATTCCTCGCACACCTTCCGCGCGAGGCGCTGGGCCAGGATGCAGTTCACAGAGGACGCCACCAGAAAGGGCTCGATGCCCATGTTGAGAAGCCGGTTCACCGTCGAGGGCGCGTCGTTGGTGTGAAGCGTCGAGAGCACCATGTGGCCGGTGAGGGCGGCCTTGACCGCGATTTCGGCCGTTTCGAAGTCACGGATCTCGCCGACCATGATGATGTCCGGGTCCTGCCGCAGGAAGGAACGCAAGGCTGCGGCGAAGTTTAATCCGATGTCCTCGTGCATCTGGACCTGGTTGATGCCCTGGAGGTTGTACTCGACCGGGTCCTCAGCGGTGGAGATGTTCTCCGTGACCTGATTCAGCTCTGAAAGGGCGGAGTACAGGCTTGTCGTCTTTCCCGAGCCCGTGGGACCTGTCACCAGCACCATCCCGAAGGGCCGGTGGATGCAGTCCTTGAAGACCTGGAGCTGCTCGGGCTCGAAGCCGAGCTTCGTCATGTCGAGCTGCAGATTCGACTTGTCGAGGAGCCGCATCACGACTTTCTCACCGAACAGCGTCGGGAGCGCCGACACGCGAAAGTCCATCTCCTTGCCGCGGCCCATTTTGAGCTTGATGCGTCCGTCCTGGGGGAGACGACGCTCAGCGATGTCGAGCTCGGCCATGATCTTCATGCGGGAGGTAATGGCGTTCTTGAGTTTCATCGGCGGCTTCATCACCTCATAGAGCACGCCGTCAATGCGATAGCGGACGCGGAAGGTCTTCTCGTAGGGCTCCACGTGGATGTCGGATGCGCTGCGCTTCACGGCGTCGGTGAGAATCAGGTTCACGAGCTTGACGACGGGAGCGTCCTCGGATTCCTTTGCAAGCTCGCCAACGTCGACTTCATCGTTGTCATCGATGACTTCGATCCCGGTATCGTCGAAGTCCCCCATCACCTCGGCGAGACTGGTGGTCTGCTCGTAGTAGCGATCGATCGCGCGCTTGATGGCATCTTCGGCGGCAACGACGACTTCGATGTTGTACCCCGTCAGGAACTTGATGTCGTCGATGGCAAAGATGTTGGAGGGATCCGCGGTCGCGAGGATCAGGGTCGAACCTGCGCGATTGACCGGGATCACCGTGTGCTTGAGCGCCACCTCCTCGGGGATGAGCTTGATCACGGCGCCGTCGATTTCGAACTCGTCGAGATTGACCGACGGCACGCCATATTGCTTGGCGACGAAATCGGTGAGCTCGGACTCCTGTAGGAATCCGAGTTGCGTGATCTGGGCGCCAAGGCGCGCCCCTTTGGTGCGCGCCTCCTCCCTCGCCTTCCGCAGCTGCTCGGTGGTGAGGAGGTTCTCCTTGACGAGAAGCTCCCCGATCCGCTCGTTCACCCGCTGCTCCCTCCGTCAAAGACACGAATCGCCCGGCTGCGCCGCCGCGGCCATCTGCCGCGAGGCCGGTGGGCGATTCACCCTGCCTTGCGGCTGCGGGGTTTGCGCGTCTTCCTGCGCACGCAGGAAAGCCGTTAGAACCCGGTGGGTTATCGGCGGTGCTCGGGCGGATCTTTACCCCGAGGCGAGGCTTGTCTCAGCGGCGGAGGGAGTCCGCGCCTTCGGCGTCGGGCTCGCCAGACTCCGCAACTGCCTCCTCCAGCACGTGCAGGGAGGTGTGGCCCGAGCGCAGGACGAGGAGGCCGATGAGGGTGACGCTCGCCCAGAAGGTGAGGTGCACGACGGTGCCGAGTGCCACGGCTTGATCTTTGGGGACGCCGAAGATGGCGAGGGCCATGGTGCAGCCCAGTTGGTAGAGGCCGAAGAAGCCGGGAACCGAGGGCAACGCCACTGCCAGCCCGACGAAGGCCAGCATGGCGTAGGAGGCCTCGAGATTGCGGGTTGTGGACCCGAGGTCAATCCCCACCGCATAGAGGCCCACGAAAAAGGGCACGACGGACACCACCATCCAGATCGAAAATGAGTGGACCGCAATCCAAAGGAGATGCATCCCGCCGGAGAGGGAGCCGAGCCCATCGGCGAACCTTCGGAGCAGCTCCTCGCCCCGCGCCATGACGCGCCCAGGCAGGAATCGCCCGCCTGCGATCCGCGAGAGCCGGATCACGAAGTCTGGGGCAAGCCGTAGGGCCACCAGCAGCAGAAGCGGAAGCAAGGCAGCGAGGATCAGGATGGGCACGCCCACCGCGAATGCGCTGCGCAGCGCCGGGCTGCTCGTTCCCACGACCGCGGCGACGCCGGCAAGAATTGGGAGGAAAGTGGCGGTGTCGATTACGCGTTCAAGAATCACAGTGGCCAGAAGGGCGGCCGCGTCCGTCCCGGTCTCCCGACCCAGGTACCACGCGCGCACAAACTCTCCCGCGCGCGCGGGATAGATGTTGTTGGCCATGAAACCGATTGATGTCGCCCGAAAGAGAGGCCCTGTCGCAATGGGGCGGATCGGGTCGGTGAGGTGCCGCCAGCGCAGGGCGCGCAAGTAGAGACCGAGCAAGTTCGACGGCACGGCGCCGGCAACGAGCAGAAGCCAGTTTGCGCGCCTGACATGCAGTGCGACCTCGTCCAGGGAAACGCCCCGGAGTGTGTACCAGACAGAAAGCGCTGTGACCGCAATACCCACCCATACGATGGGATGTCGCCACGCGCTTCGTCGTGCGCGGCCCGGGGCTGCTTTCGGCACGGGCGCCGCCACTAGCGCCTCGCAAGGCGCCGACGCGCCTCCTCGACGTCGCGGCCGATCTGCTCTTTCAGGGCATCCACGCTCGAGAAGCGGCGCTCCGCCCGCAACCGGGATTCGAAGGAGAGCTCGACCCGGCGGCCATAAAGGTCGCCGTCGAAGTCGAGCAGGTGCGCCTCCGGGACGACCCGGTCCGCAGATTGAAAGGTCGGGCGGCGCCCGAGGTTCATGACGGCGGCAAACGTGCTCCCCGCGGCCGGCTGGCCGGGATCCAAAAGGCGCAGGGCTCCCGCGTACACTCCAGGCGCGGGAAGAATCTCGTTTTCGGGTTCAAGGTTTGCGGTGGGAAAGCCGATCGTCCGCCCGCGGCGGTCTCCCTCCACGACGAGGCCACGGAGAGGATAGAGCCGGCCGAGCAGTGTCGCGGCCATCCCCACCTCCCCTTGTGCGAGCGCCGCCCGGATCCGGGTCGAGCTCACATCTTCTTCGGCAATCGTGACTTCGGGAATGATCGTTACCGCGAAGCCTAGCCACGGGCCGAGCTCGGTCAGCATGCGCATCGAGCCCTCGCGGTGATGGCCAAAGCGGAAATTGTAACCGACGTAGACCTCCACGGGGCGCAGTCGGGCATGGAGATACTCGCGCACAAAATGTTCGGGCGGCGTACCCGAGAAGGCGGTCGTGAAGGGCTCGAGCACCGTCAGGTCGACCCCGCTCGCCGCGATGAGCTCGAGCTTCTGCTCAAGCGTCGTGAGCAATCCCGGCGCACGCCCGGGGCTCACCACCTTTCGCGGATGGGGATCGAAGGTATAGACGACCGCCGTGCCATCCAGCGCACGTGCGCGCTGTACCACCGTGTCCATGATCGCTCGATGGCCCACGTGGACGCCATCAAACGTCCCGATCGTCACGACGGCGCGGGGGGGCGGGGAACCGAGCAAGGCGCTTCCGGCGATCACGCGCACTGGCTAGACTCGACCGCATGCGGATCTTGTCGCGCTATCTGCTGGCACGGTATCTCGGGCTCTTCTCGGTCATCCTCATCATCCTGGTGCTGGCCGTACTGGTGGGCGACATGCTGCTCGATATCGGCGATCTGCTCGATCAGCGGGCTCGCGTCGGGCTCATCGGAGCGATTGCGAGCTTCGGTCTGCGAACACCGGCTCGCTACCTGCCAATCCTGGTTCCGATCGCATCCTTCGTGGCGGCCTTCCTGTGCATGGGTCTCGCCGCACGCTCGTTCGAAGTCACCGCGATGAAAGCGGGCGGCATCTCGCCCCTGCGTGCCGTCGCGCCGCTGCTCGGCGCCGCGCTCTGCCTCTCGGGCGCCAGTCTCCTCTTGAACGAGACGGCGCTCGTGGCAGCCGCGCGCGCCTTTGACCGCCTCGATCGGGGGAGCGAGCAGGAGATCTCGCTCCGCCGCGGCTCGTATTGGGTACGTGCGGGCCAGCGCATCTTCAGCATTGAAGAATCCGATCCGAGCAAGAAGCTGCTGCACGGCGTCAGCGTATACGAGCTCGATGACAAGGGCCGCCTCACCCGAAGCCTGCGGGCGAGCGGCGCCAGGGTGGTCGAACGCGAATCGACGTGGCTGCTCCAAGACGTGGTGGTCCGCAATTTCAACCTGTCCGACCCGCAAGCGACCCCGAGCTTCGAGCATCTGTCTGAGCTGCGGATTGCCGGTACGTCGAAATCGCCTCAGGTGCTGTTCGACGCGCGGGCGTCGACGCTCTCGCTCCGGGACCTCGCCGACACAAGCGGAGGGCGTCTCGCGGATAACGGACAGGCTCGGCGCTTTCGGGCGATCCTCCACGAGCGCCTCTCGGAGCCGACGCTCGTCTTCGTGCTGACCCTGTTGGCTGTGCCCCTCGCCCTGCGCGTCGAGCAGACCAAAACGCTCGCCGCCCCCGCACTGCAGGGTGCAGTCCTCTTGGTGGCCCTGTTTTTCTCGCGCAGCCTCGGCTCCACGCTCGCGGCCGAGGGCGTGACGCCGCCCGCAGTCACGCCGTGGGCGATCATAGGAACCTTCCTCGCGGCGGGCGCCCTGCGCCTGCGCACCGTCGCGCGCTAGGGCGGACGCCGCCCGGGCCTGCGCGCGGCGCTCGCCCAGCGATCCCGTCACGGGCCCTTGGGTTCCTTGGCCGAATCAAGCAGTCGGAAGAACTCGCTCGATGGCGAAAGGACGAGCGTCGTTCGCGGACCGATGCCCTTTCGGTAGGCCTCGAGTCCGCGGACAAAGCTGTAGAACTCGGGATCCGCGGAGTAGGCCTCCGCGAAGATGCGTGTGGCCTCGGCGTCGCCTTGTCCGCGCTCGATCTCGGCATCCCGCTTGGCTTCGGCCACGATCACTTGGGACTCACGGTCGGCTTGCGCGCGAATCGTCCGGCCGTCTTGTTCGCCCTCGGCGCGCTCCTTGCGCGCGAGGCGCTCGCGCTCGGTCCGCATGCGTGCGTAGACGTTCTCCTCGGTGGGGGCCGGGAGCTCCGTGCGATTGATCCGCACATCCTCAATTCGAATGCCCGAGGCGCGCAGATTTTCGTCGCTCTTGTGGGTGATGGCCTGCATGACATCGACCCGTGATGTAGTCACCACCTCGGAGAACGTGCGCTGGCCAATGACCTCGCGCAGGTCGTTGTTCACGACTTGGTTGATCTGTGCCTCTGCGGCGCTGCGCCCGAGAGGGAACGACGAGCGGTACTGCACGGGGTCCTCAATGCGCCAGATCACGTAATTGTCGATCACCAGCAGCTCTTGGTCGCGCGTTTGCACCGTGAGCGGCTCGGTGCTTAGGTAGAGCCGACGCCTGTCATACGTCAGCACATCGGTCAGAAAAGGAAGTCTTAGGGCCAGCCCCGGTTTGGTGCGCACGAGGAGAGGCTTGCCAAACAGCAGCACGATCTTCTGCTGATCCTCTCGCGTAATCAGGAAGGGACCCCGGTCAATGTTCCCGAGCCAGATCAGGCCCGCGAGCACCGCAATGGTGACGAGGCAGACAAAAATTAGGCGCCTCACTTCTTCGTCTCCGGCGGAGCTTGCGGCGCTGGCTTCGCTGCGCCGATCGGGAGGTAGGGCAAGACGTGAGCGGAACCGGGATCCACCACCACGGTTTCCACCTGGGGCAACACCGTCTCCATGGTTTCGAGGTATAGGCGCCGCCGGGTGACTTCGGGCGCCTTGAGATATTCCGCCTCGAGTGCACGGAAGCGCTCGGCAGCGCCTGTCGCCTCGGCCACCTTCGACTCGCGGTAACCACGGGCCTGCTCACGCTGCTCGACGGCCTGAGCGCGCGCCTTGGGCACCACCTCGTTCGCATAGCCTTGGGACTCATTGACCAAGCGGCTTCGGTCCTGGGCGGCGGCCAACACCTCGTTAAACGCGGCCACCACGGAAGACGGGGGCTTCGCGTCTTGGATCTCGATCCCATTCACCAGGAGACCACTTTCGTACCGGTCGAGGGTCTGCTGCAGGATCTGGCCGGATTCGGCCTTGATCTGTTCGCGCTTCTGGGAGAGCACGTCGTCGATCGGCGTGCGCCCCACCACCTCTCGCACAGCGGCTTGCGCCGCGTCCCGCAGGGTCTGGCGCGGCTCGGCCACGCGGTAGCGCGATTGGAAGGCATCCTTCACGATGTAGCGCACAACGAAACTCACGTTCACGATGTTGTTGTCGCCGGTCTGCATCTGTGCCTCGAGCAGCGCCTTTCCCGTGGGTTCTGCGTCGCCCGCCGCGTGCATGCCGAACTCCTCCCGCTCGATCGAGGCCACGTTCACGATCTCGTGCGTCTCGATCGGGGGGGGCAAATGCCAGCGCAGACCGGGATCAGACACAGTTTCGGAGTACCTGCCGAGTCGAAGCACCACCGCCGCCTGCCCCGGCTGGAGCTCGTAGAAGCCGAAGTAAGACCATGCGAGGATCACCGCCAGTGAGACACTAAAGATGAGGATGTTTGCAAGGGTACGCCGCACGCTGCGACGCACCCTCTCGTCCGAGGGGAGAGGGTCCGGGCCGCGCGCCATCTAGCGGCCCGTCCCCGGGCCCGTCCCCGGACCCGGTGGCAAGAGGAATGGACGCAGCAGATCCATGGGGAAGGGGAATAGGATCGTCGAATTCTTCTCGGTGGCGATCTCCGTAAGCGTCTGCAGGTAGCGCAGCTGGAGCGCCGCCGGTTCCTGGGAGAGGATATGAGAGGCGTCCTGCAAGCGCTGCGCGGCCTGAAATTCACCCTCGGCGTGGATCATCTTGGATCGCTTCTCGCGCTCCGCCTCGGCCTGCTTCGCCATGGCCCGGCGCATCTCCTCGGGCAGGTCGATCTGCTTGAGTTCGACGGCGCGCACCTTCACGCCCCAGGGTTCCGTCTGCTGATCGATGATTTCCGCGAGCTTGCGGTTGATGGTCTCCCGCTCGGCCAGGAGCTCGTCGAGCTCGGCCTGGCCGCATGTGCTGCGCAGCGTCGTTTGCGCCATCTGCGAGGTTCCGAACAGATAGTTCTCGACGGAGATCACGGCTTTTTCCGGATGCAGCACGCGGAAATAGATCACCGCGTTCACTTTTAGCGAGACATTGTCCCGCGTGATGACCTCTTGCGGCGGCACGTCCATCACGATCTCCCGCAGACTTACCTTCACCAGTCGATCCACACCGGGGATGATGAAACGCAGGCCGCGGTCTTTGGTCCCGTTGTAGCGGCCAAAGCGGAATACGACGCCCCGCTCATATTCGTTCAACACATTTGCGCTCGCCCAAAGCAGTACGAGCGCGATGCCAACGACAATCGGAAGTGCCGGGAACATCTCCCCTCCGAACGCCTCGAAGGCGCTCATTGTGGCTCGGGCGGCGCGAGCCGCACGCGCAGGCGCAGCCCCTCGACAGCCGTCACCTCGACCTTTACACCGGCTGGGACGGCCGCATCGGCGCGCGCCGACCAGTACTCTCCGCGCACAAACACGGTGCCCTCAGGCTCGAGAGGGGATGCCGTCTTTCCGATCATCCCCACGAGCTCCCCGACCCCAGCCTTGGGTACCCGCCGCAGCGAGCGCATCACCCCAAAGACGATGATGGCGCCGAAGCCTGCGACCGCCGCCACGGCGGGCACGAGGACCGACCAGAATGAAACGTTCACATCCGAGAGATCGGGGCGGTCGAAAAGGCGCGCCCCGCCGATCAGAAAACACGCGACTCCGACCACAAAAAGGAGACCGTATGAAGCCAAGAACACCTCAGCCACGATGAGTGTCACCCCGCCGAGCATGAGCAAGAGTCCTAGCCACGAGAATGGCAGGATCTGCAGGGAGAACAAACCAAGAAGGAGACAGATGGCGCCCATCACGCCCGGCACCACGACGCCTGGCGTTGTGAACTCGACGTACAGACCGAGTGCGCCTGCGAGCATCAGCAAGACGGCGATGTCCGGCGTTGCGAGAACGTCGAGGATGCGGGTCAGGAGCGACATCTCAAGGGACCGCACCTCGACGCCGGCAAGGGCGAGCTTCCACGGCTTGCCCTTTACGAGAATCTCTTTTCCATCGATGCGCCGAAACAACTCCTCGCGGTCGGCGGCCACGAGATCGATCACACCGAGCTTGAGCGCCTCATCCTGGGGAATGGCAACGGATTGGCGCACTGCCTTGACCGCCCACTCGACGTTGCGCTTGCGCTCCTTGGCGATCGATTCGATGAAGGCCGCGGTAAAGTTCTCCGCCTTCTCAGCCGCAAAATCGCGTTCCTTGCTCTTCTCACCCTCGCCGCCGCCGGGTCCCCCGATCCCGACGGGATGGGCGGCACCGATGCTCGTTCCCGGAGCCATCGCCGCCACGTTGGCTGCGAGTGTGATAAAGGTGCCGGCCGATCCTGCCCAGGCGCCGGACGGCGCGACGTAGACAATCACCGGAATACCCGCATTCAGCATCGCTTGGATCACGTCTTTCGTGGAAGCGAGCAGGCCTCCCGGAGTGTCCAGCTCCACCAGCAGGGCGGCGGCACCGTCGCGTTCGCTCGTCGCGATGGCCTGGCGCAGATAGTCCGCGGAGGCGGGATTGATCATGCCTGAAATCGTAGCCAGGTTGACGTGGCCCGCGGCCGCCGGGCCCGCGGCGAACAGGATCAGCAGCAAAGCGAAAACCCAGCGCGCGCGCCTCACCCGTGGGCCTTCGTGCCCGGTGCGCCCCCACGGCGCGCGTCTCGCAGCTTCTCCACATGATCGAGCAGGCGACCCGCAACCTCGAGCTTGGGCAGCAGCGGCAGCTCCTCCACTGCGCCGCCGGGCCAGACGAACACCACTGCGTTCGCATCCACGTCGAAACCGGAGCCCTCGCGCGTGATGTCGTTTGCCACGACGAGGTCGCACTTCTTGGTCGCCAGCTTTCTCCGCGCGCTCTCGATGAGATCGTGGCTCTCGGCTGCGAACCCCACCACAATTCGGCCCAACTTCTCTTCGCCGATTTCCTTCAGGATGTCGGGATTGCGCACCAGCTCAAGGAAGAATCCCGCGCCGGAGGGCAGGTCTTCTTTGCGGATCTTGCGGTCCGCGGGCTTCGCCACGCGAAAATCCGAGACCGCCGCCGTCATGATGACGACCGTCGCACACGGGAGCTCCCGTTTGACCGCCAGCTCCATGTCGAGGGCCGTCTCCACGTCGACGCGGCGCGCACCGACCGGCGTTTTCAGTGGGGTCGGCCCCGCCACGAGCACAACCTTTGCTCCGCGTCGCGCGGCTTCGCTGGCGATCGCGAATCCCATCTTGCCCGAAGATCGATTCGTGATGGCGCGCACCGGGTCGATCGGCTCGCGCGTTCCAGCGGCCGTGACGAGCACCACTTCACCCGCCAGCGTAGGCGGCGTCAGCAAAAGCCCGGCCGCGGCTGCAATCGCGCTCGGCTCCGACATGCGGCCCTCCCCTTCCCAGCCGCACGCCAACTCTCCGGCCTCTGGGCCAAGGAATCGTACCCCGCGCTCTTGCAGCAGGGCGACGTTTTGCTGTGTCGCTGGATGGCGCCACATGTGGACGTTCATCGCGGGGGCCACGAGCAGCGGCGCTCGGGTCGCCAGCAGCAGCGTGGTGGTGAGGTCATCGGCCAGCCCATGGGCCATCCGTGCGAGCAGGTGCGCCGTGGCGGGCGCCACAATCACGAGCTCCGCCCAGTCCGCGAGGGCGATGTGGTCGATCTCGCCCTCCTCGGTCGGATCGAAAAGAGAGCTGCGCGCGCGGGCACCGCACAGGGTGGTCAGGACCAACGGGGAGACGAAGCGTTCGGCCGCAGCGGTGAGTGTGCACCGGACGCTGTGGCCATCCTTCACGAGGGCCCGCACCAGTTCCGGCACCTTGTAGGCCGCAATCCCGCCGGAGACGGCGAGCAGAATCCGACCCGCGCGGCCTTTCAAGCTGGCGACCCGGTCGCTTCCCATGGGCGAGAATTCCTTGAGAGAAATCCTGCGGTTTCAAGGCCAGATTAACGCGCTGCCAAGAGCCTTGCACCCGCCGCAAGCCGCAGCGCAAGACGCCGTGCGTTGGGTGCCTCGCCATACAGGCGAATGACAGGCTCGGTCCCGGAGGCCCGCAGCATGAGAAAACCATCGGCGAGCTCGATTCGCAGACCACAACTGGTGTCAGCGCCCCGCACGGCCTCGCGGCCGAGGCGGGAGGGTGGAGCTTCGGTCAGCGAAGCCAGCGCGTCACACGCAAGCGCCGTCGCTGGAACACTGGTTCGGCCACACGCCGACGCACCAAAGAGGCGCTCGAGCTCACGCACGCAGGCGTGGAGCGGCCGGCGCCTCGTGGCAACCCGCTCTGCGAGCAGGCAGCCTGCGAAGACCCCGTCCTTATCACGTGCGAATGCTTCGAGTGCGAACCCCCCGCTCTCCTCCCCGGCGACGTCGGCGGAGCCGTCGAGCAGGGCTTGTGTCAGGTACTTAAAGCCGATGGGGAGACGTTTGACGGACAAGCCATGGCTCGAGGCAACGCGTTCCACGAGGGATCCCGTCGCGACCGATAGGGCGACACCGCGGCGCACACGTCCGCTGCGGGCAAGGTGATCGACGAGAAGCGCCAACGTGTGCGTTTCGCTGAGACAGTGCCCGGCGCCATCCACCACAGCGAGGCGGTCCGCATCGCCGTCGGTCGCGAGGCCGATGCGCAACCCCGAGCCCTTACGAACCGCACGCGCGAGCTCACGCAGCCTCTCGGGAACCGGATCGGGAGAGAAGCCGCCAAAAGTCGGGTCCGTGTCGCCGTGGAGGGTCAACACCGAGACTCCGCAGCGGCGCAGCGCCACGTCGAGCACGCCTGCGCCCGTTCCGTGGAGCGCGTCGTAGACCACAGAGAGACCCGAACGCCGCAAGGCCGTGCGATCGATCTGGCCGAGCAGGTCGGCGAGGTAGGGTGCCACGAGATCCACCACGCGGGGGTTTGCGAGGTACCAAGCGGGCTCTGCCCCACCTTCCGCGAGCGCCTGTGCGGCAAGCGCTTCGATCCGGCGGGTGGCCTCGCTCATGAGACCTCCCCCTGACGCGCCGAGCACCTTGAGGCCCTGGTAGTCAGGAGGATTGTGGCTCGCCGTGAAGACAAGGGCGCCTGCAGCACGGGTTCGGACGACCCCGTGGGAAACGACGGGGGTCGCCACCGCGCCTTTGACAAGTATGGGACGAATTCCTTCGGCGTTAAGCACCGCGGCAGCCAACATCGCGAAACGCTCTCCCAGGAAGCGGCGGTCGTGGGCCACAAATACGGGACGCGAGACCGCGCCTTCGCTCAGCCATCGCGCGATTCCGGTGACGGCCGCACGCGCCCGCTCCACGGTGAAGTCCTCCGCGAGGACTCCGCGCCAACCGCTTGTTCCAAAAAGGATTGGCAGATTTGTGCTTGCCACGAGCTGCATCCTCGGAAGTCCCCTGCTTTGGGCGATCCCAGCGCCGCCGCCACCCCTCTCGCACCCGCTAGACGCGCCCCAACCGGTCCCGCAGGCGCTGCGCGACGCCCTTCGGCACGAAATCCTCCACGTTCCCGCCGAAGCGGACGAGCTCCTTGAGGCGCGAAGAGCTCACGTAGAAGAACTCCTGGCTCGTCATCATGAACAGGGTCTCGATCTCGGGAAAGAGGTGCCGATTCATTAGGGCCATTTCGAACTCATATTCGAAATCCGACATCGCGCGCAGCCCCCGCAAGAGCACGCGGGCCCCGATCTGGCGCGCATAGTCGACGAGCAGCCCCTCGAAGGAAGTAATCCGAATGCGATCCAGCCCTGCGAGCGAGGAGCGCAGCATTTCGAGCCGTTCGTCCACCGTGAACAGCCCTTTTTTCTCGATGTTCGTCGCGACTGCTACGACCAGCTCATCGAAGATCGGCCGCGCACGGTGGATGATGTCCAGATGGCCCTTGGTCACGGGGTCGAAGCTGGCCGGAAACAGCGCAAGCCCGCTCGATTTAGACTTCGTCATTCCTCTGCTTTTCCTCCCTCAGGAGCTGGGGCCGGCCCGGCGCCTCGTGTTCCTGTCCCGACCTCGGGGTCGGGCGCGAGCCTTGTCACCACTGTGTCGCCGTAGCGGCGCTCCGAAACCACCCGCCAGCCAGCGACTGGCCGCAGAGGATGCCTTCGCGAGCTTTCGATCACCACCGTGCCCTCTGGCACCACGATCCGGGCTGCGAGCAGCGCCGTGAGGAGCTCTGGGCCCACCTCGAGGGCGTAGGGCGGGTCTGCGAGGACGAGGTCAAAGTGCTCCGCCGCACGACCAAGCCGTCGCACAATGGCGAGGGCATCGCCCCTCACGATCCGCGACTGCGCCTCGAGCCCGAGGCGCCCAAGATTGTCCTGCAGCACCGCGAGCGACGCAGGCGAGCGTTCCACGAAGACGGCCGCTGAGGCTCCGCGCGACAGCGCCTCGATTCCAAGTGCGCCCGTGCCTGCATAAAGATCGAGCACGTGCGCATCTTCAAGCGCACCGAGCTGGGCGAAGAGCGCCTCACGCACGCGGTCCGCGGTCGGCCGCACGCCTGCGTCGGGGGGGGGACGAAGACGCCGTCCGCCAAGACGTCCGGCAATTACGCGCATCTCGTGTTCCGTCTCCCGACGCTCCTCACGGGGAAGGTGGGGCGCGTCGCAGTCCCTTACTCACATACGCTTTCGAATCTCGCCTTATGGTCGTGACGCACCCGGGTGACGTGCTAGATTGGCGAACAGCGTTCAACGCGTTTCGGCTCAGCAGCAAGTTGCGTGACACGATTGCGTGCCCATCGGGCACAAAGTCCCGGGCTTCGGGCAGGAGTGCTGCACCGAAGTAGAAACGCGGGAGGGAGGAGAGGCATCAACATGGCTTCAGCAGCAGTCGAGCGTCTTAAGAAGCAGCTTCCCAAGAGGCTTGCCGAGGTCCGCGGGGATCGGTCCCAGCGCCAGTTCGCCCGCGATCTGGGCGTCTTTCAACAAAACGTGAACCGCTACGAGAGCGGCACCACTCCGCATACCGACTTCCTCGTCACCCTCGCCCTGAAGGAGAACGTATCACTCGACTGGCTTCTCCTAGGCAAGGGCAAGCCACGCCGCGGGCGCTAGCGGGATGTCCGCGATCCCGAGGCACGCGAAAGGAATCCCCCCTCGCCTGCCTCGGGTCTCGGTCTTGCCTCCGCCTCGGCTTTCAATGCGTTTGTCCCTCGACGAGGGCCGTCGCGAATCCGTCTAGCGCGCGCATGGCCTCTTCGTCGCTGCAGCGATAGCCGTTTACAAGGATCGAGAAGACCAGATCGACGCCTGCGCGCGTGCGCGCCTCCCCCGAGAGCGCGACGACCCGCGTGAGCAGCCCGCTCTTCGCGCGGACCTCGCCCCGAACCTCTTCCGCCCGATCACGCAGCGTTCCATCACTCCCTGCGATCGGGAGCGCGACCAGGAGCTCAGGGCCGAAGGCAAACGAGCGCCGCGCGACGCCGAGGGCGGAGACCAAGGTCCGCGGGGAAACGCGGTTCTCATACGAAAGGCCCGAGCCGTCCACCATTTCGAGCCCGTCGACCTCGACGCCGAGGCGCACAAGCGCCGCCCGGGACGCCGCGACGCCGCTGACCCACGCCGCCGGGTCTTCGCCTCGTGCCGCGGAGAGCGCCTTGGTGAGCGTCTCCGCGATCGGGTTGCTGCTGTACTTGAGCATCAGCCGGACGATCTCACCGAGAGAGCGTCCCTCGAATGCCAAGAGATCGACAGCGCCCGCAAGGGCGCTGCCGGTCTGCGCGGGCTCCGCCACACGGATGCCGTTTGCCTCGAGCGCCATCTCCAGGACCGCGGCTGCGTAGGCGGTGGGGTCGAGAACGCTCCGGCGAAAGCTCTGGACCGCGCTGCCGAGCGGGACGCGACCGCTCACCAAGACGGGCTCACCGCCGTCGCCCCGCGAGCGCTCCACCTGCACCTCGAAGGCCGAGCCGGCGGGGCCGGTCGTGGCGTGATTCACGAGCTTTAGGTACGCGACCGGCGGATCCACCGACACGCGTGCCGGATCACCCTCCCTTACGCCCGGCCGCACGTCGACGAGGAAGGCACCGTAGTTCGCCTCAAGCGCTCCGATCGGCGCGAAGTATGCGCGCGAAGAGACCGCTCCCCAGCTTGGATGCCAGCGTTCGCGGTCGAAGGCGGAATCATCGACCACGACGCGGCGTGCGCCTCGCACGCCGGCACGGTGCAGGTCCGCCGCAAGACGCCACCAATCCTCCGATGCCAACGCCGGATCACCCCCACCTCGAACGTAGAGCGTCCCGACTTCTCCCGCGTCATCCGGTGGTGTGTCGGCCAGCACACGGGTGACAAACCGATACGACGGCCCGAAGGTCGCGAGCGCCGCCACGGCGGTCAGGAGCTTTAGGTTCGAAGCGGGCACGAGGGGCCGGTCGGGATCTCGCTCGAAGCGCAGCCCACCGTCGTCTGCGTTCACCACCAGGGCCGCGATCTGGGCGCCTCGCAAGGAGGGAACAGCGAGAGCCGCCTCGAGGGCAGCGTCCTGTGGTTCGCCGGCGGCGGCGCGAGGAGGTGCGGCCGCACGTCCGGCCGGTGCGCAGGCCAGGGCGAGCCCGGCCAAGAGCGCGCTCAAGAGTCGGCGCCACATGCGGTCTCACCCCCTCTCCGCTTTGCGCCGCGACACGCCGATACGAACCGGCGTCTCGCTTGACGGCGCGGACCGTATCCCCGAGGCTGCGCCGGGGCAATCGCGCGCCGCGCCGGGCGCGGGGGTGGGGGATCGGTTGCTCAACGCGATCTGGCTCGGCATGGTGCTCGCGTCGATCGGTGTGGCCGCATTCACGGGTCGCATGGACGCCCTGCAGAAAGCCACGTTCGACGGCGCCAAGAGCGCCGTCTATCTCGTCATCGACCTCACCGGTTCGATGGTCTTTTTCCTCGGCTTGATGCGGGTCGCGAGGGACGGCGGCCTGCTGCTCGCTGTGAGCCGAGGTCTCGCTCCCCTTTTGCGGCGGCTTTTCCCCGATGTGCCCGCCGATCATCCCGCGATGGGCGCGATGATTATGAATCTCGCGTCCAATGTTCTCGGTCTTGGCAATGCCGCCACCCCGTTCGGACTGAAGGCGATGGTCGAGCTCGAGCGGCTCAATCCGAAGCCCGGCGTCGCGACCGACGCGAGCGTACTCTTCGTCGCGATCAACGCGACGGTGATTCATCTGCTGCCCCTTGGAACCTTCACGGTGCGGGCCGGTGCAGGCTCGGTCGCACCTGCGTCGATCTGGGTTCCGACGCTTCTCGCGACCTTTGCTTCCTGTGTCACGGCGATCGCCGCGCATTTCGCGTTGCGCCGACTCCCAGGCTACCGCTTCGAAGCGTTCGCAGCGCTTCCTAGGGCGCAGGCTCCTTTGAGCGTCACGACCCCGGAGCCCGAGGTCCCGGGTCCGCGGGAGGTCGTCGCAGCGACACGCGGAGCGCGGGTCTTGATCTGGGGCTTTGGTGCCGCCTTCGCCATCGCATTGACCCTGCATGTCTTCCACGGCCTTGAGAGCGCGTCCGCGGGCGACGTCGTCCGGGGCGTCCTGTCCACGTGGCTTGTACCCGCACTGATCGCGTTCCTGTTGCTCGTCGGGGTCGCGGGGCGGGTACGCGTCTATGAGTCCGCGGTCGAAGGCGCGCGCGAAGGCCTTGAGGTTGCTGTGCGCATAGTGCCGTTCCTCGTCGTGATCCTGGTGGCGGTTGCGATGCTGCGTGCTTCCGGCACGCTCGATCTATTGATTGGCATCCTCGACCCGGTGACGAGCCGTCTGGGTGTCCCCGCCGAGGCGTTGCCGATGGCGCTCTTGCGGCCGCTCTCCGGGTCCGGGGCATTCGGTGTCATGAGCGAGATCCTAAAGGCACATGGCCCGGACTCGTTCATTGGCGAGCTCGTCAGCACGTATCAGGGCTCGACGGAAACGACATTCTACGTCCTCGCGGTTTATTTTGGCGCGGCCGGCCTCAAGGAAGGCCGCCATGCCCTCGCTGCATGCCTGCTCGGTGATCTCGCGGGGTTCGCGGTCGCCACGACGGCGTGTCATATCTTCTTCGCATGAACCCGTCGATGACTGCGGCTCCTGATTCCGTGAGCGCAGCGGTCACCCACGTGGTGCGCCGTGTGCTGGGTGCAGGCGGGTCGATCTCCGTCGAGGAGCTACAGCGCGGCCTTGGACTGCGACGCTTTTTTCGCGTCCGGCTTGAACGCGGCACCCCCTCGAACCTGGTGGCGCGGGTGGAGGCCCCCGAGGACCCGGGGCGACGCCCGTCGGGAACCGCGCCCGAGCCTGCCCTCGAGCCTGTGCGAGCCTTTCTCGAAGCCCATGGGGTTCCCGTACCGGCACGCTACGGCGGGGACGCGGTCGCGGGGGTGGATCTGCTCGAGGACCTCGGATCGGTCACCCTTGCGACGGCTGTCGAGCAAGCCTCGGTCCAGGAAAGACAACAGCTCTACGCGGAGGCGTGTGACATCGTTGTCCGCTACCAAAACGCACGAGATCCCGGTGGCGAAGGGCATGTGGCCTGCTTCGATCGGCATCTGGATGCCTCGCTCTTCGCGTACAAGGCGGACTTCTTTGCAACCTGGAGTCTTTCGGCTGCGCTCGGGCGCCAGGCGACGATGGGCGAGCGCGTGGTGGTCGAGGAGGCATTCTCGGAAATCGCTGGAGTGGCGGCGGCGGCCCCTCAGTGTCTTGCCCACCGCGACTTCCAAAGCACAAACGTCCTCGTCCGCGCGAATCGGCCACCGGGACAGAGGCTTTGCATGATCGACCTTCAAGGCGCCTTCCTCGCGCCCCCCGAGTACGATCTCGTCTGCCTGCTCCGTGATTCCTACGTCGAGCTCGGGGACGACGAGGTCGCCTTCCAGCTCGAACGCATCCGGCCCGCGCTTCCCGATGCGCCCGATCCCGAGAGTTTTGCCCGGCGCTTCGATTTGCTCACCCTGACCCGGAAGGGGAAGGACCACGCGCTTTTCCTCTACGCGGCCAAGACTCGCGGCATGAACCACTACTTGAGGTTTCTCCCGCCCACGGTGCGTGCCCTGCGCTCCGCAGCCCTGCGCCGGGCGGGCGAGAGCCCACGCCTTGCGCGTCTGGCCGAGCTCGTGGACCACCTTTCGGAGTCGCCGTGAGGGCGATGATCGTCGCCGCAGGTCTCGGGACACGGGCGCGGCCCCTCTCGTTTCTTCGCCCCAAACCTGCGCTCCCCATACGCGGCCTTCCTCTCGTCGCCTACCCGCTCGCGGAGCTCGCAGCGCTCGGCGTCACGGAGGTCATCATCAATACCCACCACCTGCCCGGCGTGCTGCAAGCGGCTGCAGAGCGCCACTGCCCGCCGGGCCTGCGGGTTTCTTTTTCCTACGAGCCGAACCTCCTCGGCACAGGAGGCGGAATCCGCCGGGCCGCCTCCTTCCTGCGCCAGAGCGATCCGTGTCTGATCCTCGGAGGCGACATGCTTCTCGACAGCGATCTCGCCGGGCTCTTGCAGCTGCACCGAGAGCGCAAGCAGGCGGCGACACTCCTTCTGCGCGACGATCCACGGGCACGCTCATTCGGTACGATCGGTGTGGATGCGAGCGGACGGGTTCGGCGGGTGGGCCGTCGCTTCGATCTCGGCGGCGAGGCGCGGGCCGGCGTCTATTGCTGGGCCAACGTGGTCGCCGCCCGTGCCTTCGAGTGGCTGCCGGATCAGGAGGCCTTCTCTCATCTCGATGATTGGCTACTGCCCGCCCTGGCTGCGGGCCGTGATGACATCTGCGGTGTTGTACAAGGCATGGAGGAGTGCGTCTGGGAGCCGGTCGGGACACCGGGTGAGTATCTCGCCGTGAACCTCGCGCCGCCGCGGCTGTCGTACATCGACCCCGATGCCGTCGCCTCGCGGCTCGGGACTCGCTTCGCTCCGATGCTCGTCATCGGCGCCCGGGCGCGGATTGGGGAAGGTGCCGTGCTCGAGCGCGCGGTGGTCTGGGAAGACGAAATTGTTCCTGCCGGATTTCGAGGATCCGACGGCGTCTTCGCGGGCGGGCGCTTCTATCCCTGCGGCCCAGAGAGCGGGAGCGAGCCGGCATGAGCGAGCTGGTGTTCGTGGGTACGAGTGACGCTTTTGGCGCGGGCGGTCGTCGCCAATCCGCGATGCTCCTGCGTGCCCGGCAGGGTGCAGCGCTGCTCGACTGCGGAACGACGACGTGCACCGGCCTTTCCGCGCTCGGAATCTCGCGCAGCGAGATCGATGCGATCGTGGTCTCGCACTTCCATGCCGACCATTTCGGGGGGATCCCGACCTTCTTGCTGGCAGCAATCTACGAGGATCGCCGAAGGCACCTCTTGCGCATCGCCGGGCCCCGGGGCGTCGAAAGCCGGGTACGCGCCGCCGCCGCGGCCCTCGGGCACAGCTTCGAGGACCGTCAGTTTCCGTTCCCCCTCTCCTTCCACGAGCTGCCGCTAGGCGCTGATCATGAGGTGGGTCCGATCCGCGTACGCACCTTCGAGACCAAGCACCAGCTCGATTCCAGCCCCCACGGCTTGTCCGTCCAGGTGGGTCCCAAGCGCATGGCATTTTCCGGGGATACAGGCTGGTTCGACGGCCTCCCGGTCCAAGTCCGCGGAGCGGATCTGTTCGTGTGCGAGTGCACGCTCTTGACCCCACAGTTCGAGTACCACTTGAGCCTTGAGGAGCTCACCCAACAGCGCGGGACCTTCGATTGCGGAAGGATGATCCTGACCCACTTGGGGGAGTCCATGGCGTCGCGACGTGGCAGCTGTGGCTTCGAGACGGCGGACGATGGGCTTGTCCTAAAGCTCTAGCGTCCGATCCCCCAGGCGCCGGGAACGATCTCACCCAACACCAAGACCCGCCGGGCACCGGTACAGCGCGGGAGGTGATTCGGGATCCCAAGGAGCGCATTGCGACCCAGGAGGGAAAACGCCATGGCCTCGGCGGCCTGGGCCGGTACGCCTGCGGCGTCGAACGGCTCAACAGGTGCGCCCGCCAACGCGCTGCGCAGAGCCTCTAGCAGCGCGGGGTTGCGCGCCCCACCCCCTCCCACGAGGACCCGATCGACCGGAGCGTCTGTGGCCAACAACTCACGACACGCCGCCGCGACCGCTTCCGCGGTGAAGGCAACGAGCGTCGCGACGAGGTCGTCCGGAGCCTTCCCCTCGCGTGCCCACTCCATGGCCAGGGCCTCCGCCTCGGCCAGGCCGTAGCGCTCGCGGCCAGTCGACTTGGGGGGAGGACGCCGCAGGAACTCATCGTCGAGAAGGCGCGCGAGAAGCCGTGCATCCACCTTCCCGCGCGACGCGCGCGCGCCATTTCGATCCATGCGCTCGTGGCCCCCGGTCTGTGCGCGCACGACGCCGTCGACGAGGGCGTTGGCAGGCCCCACGTCAAATGCGATCACGTCCTCAGGCGCTGCCCCTCGTGGGATCCACGTCAGGTTTGCGATCCCGCCAAGGTTCAGCACGGCGCGCGACTCGGCGGGATCGCCGAGTGCCGCGTAGTGAAAAAATGGAGCGAGCGGCGCGCCCTCGCCGCCCGCTGCGACGTCACGCGGTCGGAAGTCGGCCACGGTCGTACAGCCCGTGCGCTCCGCAATGACAGAGGGATCGCCGATCTGCAGCGTTGCCCGCTGCTCAGGATAGTGGCCCACGGTTTGGCCGTGGGACGCTATGGCGTCCACTTGCTCGAGCGCGAGGCCGGCCGCTCGTGCGACCGCGGCTGCCGCCTCGGCAAAGCGCTCGCCGAGCAGCACGTCGAGGCTCGCGAGCTCGCGCAGCGCCTGCGGAGCTGGGACACGACCCGCCGCGAGGTGATGGATGCGCTCTTGGAGCTCGGGGGGAAACGGCTCCTCGCGAAATGCGACGAGTCGAAACGGACGCGCGGCTTCGTCCTTGGGCCATTCAACAAGGGCCGCATCGACGCCATCGGCGGAGGTGCCCGACATGAGCCCGATTACCCGCACGCGCGCAGGGTAGCCGTTCGAGGGCCTCTTGCGTTGACAGCGCCCACATCCGTCCGAATAATCCCCTACGGATCTGCCCGGTGCGTTAGCGGGAGCGATCAGCTCAACCCGCTTAGGGCTTTCGAATCGGGACTCGTTCTTGGCCGTGGACCCAGCGCCGTACCCACCGCGGGGGAGTGCGAGAGAGTTTGCACTTCCGCAGGGACGGATCGGACGAAGGAAGACGGCCACACGGAACCCACCTGGCTTGCCAGGGATTGAGCCCTCTCCCCGACGGCCAGGGCGGATCACCTTTTCCTGAGCGTCGTGACGCGAGGAGCCGGATGAACGATTCTTCCCGTGCGCAGGGCGGCCTGATCTGTGTGGGCGTCGCCGTCGTAGGGCTGCTCTTCCTGGTCGGCTTGCTCCACAAGAGCTACTGGGCACTTGCTCTTCCCGTGGCTGCACTCGTCTTTTTCGTCCTCGGGCTCACGTTCTGGGTCGGCTGGACGATCGCCACCATTCGTGTCGAGCCCGAGGATCGGCCTGAGCCTCCCGGCAGCACGGGAGACGCGAAGGCAACCTCCGAGAGCTCGGCCTAGCCTCGGCAAAAGCATGCGCATCGCTCTGCTCACTTATCGCGGCAACATGTTCTGTGGAGGCCAAGGCATCTACGCCGCCCATCTCGCGAACGAGTGGAAACGCGCCGGCCACGACGTGCATGTGATCGCCGGCCCGCCGCTGCCCCAGCTCGACCCCGGCATCCCACTTCACGTGATCCCAAACGAGAACGTGTTTGGCGTTCCGCATCCCGACTGGGCACGCCGCGAGCGCCCGCTCGACCTGCTCTGGCCCCTAAACCTTTGGGAGCTTGGAGTGTCGCGATTTGGTGTTTTCCCGGAGATGCAAACCTTCGGCCTGCGGCTGCTGCTGCGCTGGAAGGCGCTCCAGCGCAGGTACCGCTTCGATGTGGTGTTCGACAACCAGAGTCTCTCATGGGGCCTGCTCGGCATTTCGGCTGCGGGTACACCGGTGGTGTCGGTGATCCACCACCCCTTGCACATCGACCGCGAGGCGGACTTTGCGGTCGATCCATCGCTGGTGAAGAAGATTCGCCGCACCCTTTATTTCCCGCTCCTCATGCAGGAGCTGGTGGCCCCCCGTCTCGATCGGATCGTCACGGTGAGCGAGGCCTCGCGCAGCGAGATCGAGCGATACTTCGGCATTCCGGAGAAGCAAGTGCCCGTGGTCTACAACGGCACCGACCTAAGCGTCTTCCGCCCCGTCGACGGGCAAGCGATCGAAGCCGACCTTTTGTTTGTGGGACGCACCGAGGACCGCAAGAAGGGGATCGGAACCCTGCTCGAGGCCATGACCCATTTGCCCGACCATGTGACGCTCAAGATCGTTGACGGACGCATCCCCGAGAATGGACTCGTGCCACGCTTCATCCGGCGCCATGGCCTCGAACGCCGGGTGATCCTGCACCAGAAGATGCTCACCGTGCCCGAGCTCGTGGCACAGTACTCGACGGCCAGGGCCGCGGTCGTGCCCTCCTTCTTCGAAGGGTTCGGCTTTCCGGCGAGCGAAGCGATGGCCTGCGGACTGCCGGTCATCGCGAACGCGGTGGGTGCTTTGCCCGAAGTCGTCGGCAGCGACGGCGAGGCGGGGCGCCTGGTTCCGCCGCGCGATGCGCGCGCGCTCGCGGCTGCGATGGCTCACGTTCTCGCGGACCCGGCGCGCGCTGCGCGCATGGGCCAGGCGGCGCGCGCCCGGATCGCGCGGCTGTTCCGCTGGAAAGACGCCGCCGCGCAGCTCGTCGACGTGTTCCAAGAAACGATCCGTGCTGCTCACCGTCGATCTCGAGCGGCTTGAGATTCGACCTGGCGACCGTCTGCTCGACGCCGGATGCGGCGAAGGTCGACACTCTTTTGGGTCACTTGACCGAGGCGCCCGCGTCTACGGGTTGGACCTCGATCGAGCTTCGCTCGACCGCGCGTCGGGCGCGCTGCGCGCCCGCGCGAAGGAAGTGGGCACGACCGGCGTCATGCTCCAGGGCAACGCCTTTCACCTGCCCTTCGCCGACGCGAGCTTCGACCAAGTGATTTGTTCCGAGGTGATGGAGCACGTACACGACTTCCGAGGTGCCGCCCGGGAGCTCGCGCGGGTCGTGAAGCCGGGCGGCCGGGTGGCGGTCACGATCCCGACCGCCACGAGCGAACACCTTTACCTGCGTCTTGGGGATGACTACTTCGAGAGTCCGGGGGGGCACATCCGAATCTTCCGCCCGCGCGAGCTCGCACACGGCCTTGCCGAGGCAGGGCTCGCGACCACGGGGGTGGGCTTTGCGCACGCACTCCACACCCCGTATTGGGCGCTGCGCTCGGTCGTCGGCCTTTCGGGGGCCGACGGGAACAGCTTGGTGCGGGCGTACCGCGTATTCCTTTTGCGAGCGACACAGTCGCGGCTGATGGATCGCCTTGAAAAGCTCCTGAACTACGTCTGTCCCAAGAGCCTCGTCCTGTACGCCCGCAAGGCCTCGAGCGCGTAGGACTCCCATGCGCCCGCTACGCATTTGTTTTTTGGCCTACCGGGGCAACATGCACAGCGGGGGCCAAGGCGTCTACCTCTGGCACCTCAGCCGCGAGCTCGCGCGGCGTGGGCACGAGGTACATGTGTTCGTGGGACCGCCCTACCCTGATCCAATGCCGTTCGCCAAACGCAGGGTCGAGCTCCCGAATCCCCAGCTCTGGGGAAAACGCTTCGATCCCGATCCAGCGGCGCTGCTCCCGCGGCCCAATCCCTTCCGAATCTTTGAGCCGTTGAACTTCTACGAGCTGGCTGCCACGTGGTTCGGTTTCTTGCCCGAACCCTTCGCCTTCAGTGTGCGCGCGTTTCGCGCCCTTGTGGCGACGCTGCGTGAAGGGGCGCGCTATGACATCGTACACGACATCCAGTCGCTTGGTTACGGACTGCTTGCTGTGCGAGCCCTCGGACTTCCCTTGGTGACAACGGTCCATCATCCGCTCTCCGTGGACCGTCGCTCGTCCTTTGCCCGCGACCGGACGCTGCGTGAAGCGCTTGGCACCATGGAGTTCTATCCCGTGGGGATGCAGGCGTTCGTGGCTCGGCGACTCGACGCGGTGCTCACCTCTTCACGCACGAGTGCAGCACAAATTCGCCGCGACTTCAGGGTCAGACCCAAGCGCTTGCGCATGGTCTGGAACGGGATCGACACTGAGTGGTTTCGGCCACGGCCAGAGGTCGCCCGCAGCACGAGTGAATTGCTGTGCGTAGCCCGAGCCTCCGATCCGAACAAGGGGGTGGCAACGCTCATCCGCGCCCTCGCCCGCCTCCCTCACGACGTCACGCTGACCCTGGTCGACGAGGACCACGCGGAGCACGAGGGTCGCAGGCTCGCGCACGAGATCGGCTGCGCCGGGCGACTGCGTGTGGTCGGCCGCGTCTCGAGAGAGCAACTCGTTCGGCTTTACGCCCGGGCCACACTCGTCGTGGTGCCTTCGCTCTACGAGGGCTTCGGACTGCCCGCTGTGGAGGCGATGGCCTGCGGGACACCCGTTGTGGCAAGCGCGGCGGGAGCGCTGCCTGAGGTGATGGCGGTGGGTGGCGCAGGAACACTCGTCCCTCCTGCCGACGCAGAGGCCCTCGCCAAGGCGATCGCAGAGCTCCTCGCCGCGCCAGAGGCGCGGTCGAGGCTCAGCAGCCAGGCGCGCCCACGGATCGAGGCGGCGTTTTCGTGGCCGCGCGTGGCGGAGGCGACGGTTACCGTCTACCGCGAAATCCTGGACGCCCGGCGAGTGCGGGGCCGACCTGCGAGCAGAACCACGTCTGCGAGCGATGGTATGCGGCGCGCAACGGCGCTCAGCAGCTGAAGCGCACGCGCCGCCGCAGCTGTGGGGAGCCTCTCCACGGCACGGGTCCACGCGGGAATTCCCCAAGCGAGCGACACACCCTCGCACCGCTCGAGCTCGAGAAAGCGCGAGGCCTGCTCCCGCATGAGATCGATCTCATAGCGCGTGAAGTGGTCCGCCGGCACATCGTAGTGGCGGCGTCCACGGCGCACGGGTCGGGCCAGCCAGGTTTCGCGAACGGCGTCCATCCCGCGCACTAACCGGCAGGCGAGCGACTCGTAGTTCGCGATGGCGAGCACCACACGGCCTTCCCGATGCACCACCCGCGCCATCTCGCCGATGGCCGCCTCGGGCTGGTCGAAGTGGTCGATCGCCCCTTTGCAGATCACCGCGTCGAAACTGGCATCGGCGAAAGGGAGCCGGTGGGACCAGGCCTGGACCCAAGCCGGTTGTGGGGAAGAAGGACCGGCGCTCTGGAGCCGCACCCAGCCGAGCATGCGGCCCGAAGGCTCCGCCCCCACGACCCAAGCGCCGCTTCTGGCAAGGGTTTGTGCGTCCTGACCGAAGCCACTCGCCACATCAAGGACACGCCGCCCGGGGCCAGCCTCGGCCAGGGCCAGCGTTCGCTCCGTCATACGATCAAAGAGGTGCTGGGAGTCGCGCGTCGTCCCGGTCGGGATGACGTCGCTCATATCCCGGTCGAGGTCTAAGACGCGCATCGCGAAGGAATCTAGCGACTAGGAGCCCTAAAGCCGCCCGGACACGTAGCTATCGAGGAGCTCTGCAAGCCCGGGATCGACCTCCAAGAAGCGGATGCCGATGCGCGAAGCCCCGGGGTTGGTCCACGCGACCACCCCCTCGAGGGCAAGAGGAAGCGTGATGCCCGGGAGGGCAAACTCCGAGACCACTGCGCTTTGGCGTTCCGGTAGGGGAGCCTGGAGAGAGAGCCCCATCCCGCGCACCGAGAGGTCCCGTGCGGCCGCGCGGCGCCGCGTAGCGCCCGCCCGCAGCTCGACCCAACTCTCAAACCGTGCGCGGCCCCCGCCGCGAGCAGTCTGGTAGGGTTCCGAGGGGTCCATGGATGTGGCGCGGTGCAAGAACCGTGCGAGCCGAAGGGCGCTTCCGGCGTTACCTTCGCGCCCCAATGGCCGTCTTTCTTCCGAAGGAAGGAAAGCCTTTTCCCCGCTTGCTCACGCTGCTTCCTGCCTGGTCCAGCTTCGCGGACTTTCAGCTGATTTATCTCTATGCGATTTTTGCCTTCGTGCTCCTCACCGTGACAACGGTGAGGGTGACCGAGCGCCTCCTCCTCTGGCACTTTCAGCGCACTGTCGCCGAGGCTGTCCGGGTGGATCCCTTCGTCGGACCCCTTGCGACCCAGCTTCAGGAGCGAATCGACAACGCCGTCCCGCGGTCCCCCTGGGTCCGCTGGGGCGGGGTGCGGGTCAGCGTCTGGGTCATGGCGGCGGACGGTCTTACGCCCCTCTACGTGGGGGGGCGTTCCGTCGTCTCGGAATCGGCGAGCGGCCTGGCGGCCGCGCGCCTTTTGCCGGCGACCCCGGATGTGACGGTCAACCTGCCCTATAACGCGGTCCTCTCCAACGGGATCCTCATCGCCTACGCCTCTGGCCTGCTTTGGGCACTTTTTACATACACGCGCGCGGCTTCGCGGCGCGAAGCCGAGCGGATCGCCGCAGCCGTTGCCGCACGAGACGCCACTGCCGCCCGGGCCGTGCAGATCGAGCACGAACTCCTCGAGGTTCAGCAGCGCCTGTCGGAGGTCGAGCCGGCCGAGGAGTTTCAGCAAGAGGAGATCCGGGAGCTGCAGGCCGAGCGCAGCACGCTTCAGCACAAGCTCGCCGCCGTCGAGCACCGGGAGCAGGAACTGCGCGCGCAGGCCGTGAAGAGCGTCGAGCTCGAAGGCGAGCGCAGAACACTCGAGGAGATGCTCGACGAGGCGCTGGGTGACGTCTCGCGTCGCGAAGAGGAGATCCGGGCCTTAGAAGCGAGGCTCAAACGTGCCGCCAAGGAGCCACCGACCGGCGGCCGGGCACGGGAGGCCGACCACCTCGGCCGGCGCCTCCGAACGCTCTACAAGAGCCTTGAGATCGACGATCGCGCCATCGAGGACCTGGTTGAGCTGCGAGACGAAGCGATGAAGCTTAAGGCCGAAGAAGCGATAAAGCGCCTGTCCGATGAACCGGACACCGCAGCGATTCGAAGAAAGGTGGGAGGCTTGCCCCCGCATTTGGCGATCTTCGAGCTGGGGTTTGCAGGCAAGGGACGCATCTACTACCAGCGGGGGGAGGTGCGCCGCTACCGAATTCTGACGATCGGAGCGAAGAACTCTCAGAAGACGGATCTTGAGTACTTGAGCCGACTCTCCTGATCCCTCTGGCTAACGGCCGAGCGCACTTCGCACCGCGGCTTTGAGCTCAGCGTCGTCCCATGGCTTGGCGAGCAGCGCCCGGATTCCGAGCGCATCCAGATCGCTCGCAGGCACCTCCGCTGTCCAGCCCGTGATGAGGAGCCGGGCCGCCTCGGGTCTGCGGAGTGCAGCGAGCGCCAGAAACTCGAGACCGTTCATCCCTGGCATCTTGTGATCGGAGAGAATCACGTCGACGCTCCGCGCCTCGAGGATCGAGAGCGCCTCAGCCGGCGTCTCTGCCGTCAGGATCTCATAGCCTTCGCGACGCAGAGACCGTCGCACCGCAGACAGAATGCGGGTCTCGTCATCGACGACGAGCACCACGCCGCGGACTTGCGGCGCATCCGGTCGCGGCGGTCCTTGCGGCGCGCTCATGCCACCGGCTGCGAATCGGAATCGCTCATGATGGGCAGAAAGACCTCGAAGCGGGAGCCAACACCTGGCTTGCTCTGTACGCGCAGCGCGCCCCCGTGCCGCTGCACGATGCTGAAGGAAGTCGAGAGGCCAAGGCCCATCCCGATACCGACTTCCTTCGTCGTGAAGAACGGATCAAAGATCCGCGGCAGGTTCTCGGGGGGGATCCCGATGCCGGTATCGCTCACCACAACCACAATGCCCCCCGCCCGGCGGCGTGTCTCGAGCCGGATCTCGCCGGTCTCACCGCTCGATCCCACGCGCTCCTGAATCGCCTGGAAGGCATTCACCAGCAAATTCATGAACACCTGCTTGAGCTGCATCGGGTAGCAGCGGATGCGCGGGAGGTCCTCATATTCCTTCCGCAGCACCACGGTGTGTTTCATCATCGTGCCCACGATGTTGGCTGTGGAATCAAGGCACTCCTTGACGTCCGCAAGGGTGCGATCTCCGGAGTCGTTGCGTGAGAACTGGCGAAGGTCCTGAACGATGTGGCGGATGCGCTCTGAACCCTCCTGCGACTCACGCAGCGCTTTTGCGAAGTCTGAGAATACGAATTCCGAATCGACCTCGGCGGAGACTGCCGCAAGCTTCTCGGACTGGGCGCGAATCTGATCGGTCCGTCCCGTCGCGATAGCGGCTTGGAGATCACCCACGCGCTCCCACAGGCGGCGTAGGTCAGACAGGTATTCCGCCATCTGGCAGAGATTGGCGTGGATAAAACCCATCGGATTGTTGATCTCGTGCGCCACGCCCGCTGCCAGCTGACCAATCGACGCCATCCGCTCGGTCTGCGATACGTGGCGCTGCAGCTCCTTGATCTCGGAGAGATCCTGGAAGATGGCCACGGCACCGACGCGGCGACCGTTCGCACCTTGCAAAGGGGCGCAGGAGATGCCGATCGGGACGACCTGGCCCGACGGATGCGTGATCACAGTCTCGGCACCACGGAAACGGACGCCTTCGCGCAGGGTTCGCTCGAGGAGCTCGCGACCGCGAGGAGTGTCGGAGAGCCATTCCCAGATGGAGCGGCCGCGCAGCTCGGCGAGCTTTCCGCGCAGAATGCCTTCCGCCGTGGGATTTGCGAACGCGATGCGGCCCTCGCGGTCGACGACGAGAAGCGCGCTGTTCATATTCTGGATGATGTTCTCGTTGTACCGCTTGAGCTCGGCGAGGCGACGGTTGAGCTGCTCGGCTTCGGTGACGTCCCAGAGCACGAGCAGCAAGCGTCCCTCGTCGTCAAGCCGCGCCAGCCGAACGTCGAAGCTGCGGGCCGCCGCGCCACGACCCGGACCCGGGGTCGAGACGCGGAGCTCGACCTCGCGGACCGTGGCCTCGCGCAAGAGCCCGAGCAGCCGCTCTCGGGGTAGCAGGCCCGCGGGCAGGATCTCTTCGAGCGACGCACCCGCGGCCCGCGCCGCGTCGACCGCGAAGGCGCGCGCAAACTCGGGGTTCACGCCGACCACCCGCGCATCGGGGCCAAGCACCGCGAGCGCGGCGGGGATCGCGCGCACGATCGCGTCATTCAGATGCTCGAGTCTCCGCAGGCGCTGCTCCACCGCGCCTCGCTCCAAGAGCGCACGCCAGCGGCGGATCTGTTCGAGCACGACGACGGGGAGCACGCGTGCGTACTCGGGTCCTGCGATCACGCACTCCGCTGCCCCGAGCAAGAACGCGTCTCGCACGACGTCGTTGCCGGGCTCGGGGGTCACGGCGACGACGGGCGGGCCGACACCGCGAAGCGCAGAGAGGAGCTCCTTCGCCTCGGCGCCTAGGCCGAGGTCAAGCACGACGAGGTCGATCCCTCCGGCGCGTACTCGCTCCAGACATGCGGCGGCACTCTCGACTCCTGCGACTCGAACGTCTGCGCCGAGGCGGCCAAGAATGGCAGCCGTTTGGGCGAGCGGCCCTGCACCTCGCCCGGTCTGCGCGATGAGGACATGAACGACAGGTTCGGTCTGGGTCAACAAAAGAACCCCCTCGCGGCGAAGTCGCTGCGTCGGCGGCGCTCTCAGGGGGCAGCCCCAAATCTACCGAATCTTGCGCAACGCTCCAAATAGAGCCCGATCAGTCAGCGCTTCGCAGGCCGTGTTTGGAAAGCTTTCGATAAAACGTGCTGCGTCCGATGCCGAGCCGGCGTGCGGCCTGAGCCGCGTCGCCGCTGGCTTCCTCGAGGGCGCGGGCGAGGGCGCACCATTCATAGGCTTCGAGCGAGAGCGGCACTTCGAGCGGGACCCGCGCGGCAGCACCCGACGCGCGGCGCCGCGCGAGGGGAAGATCACTCGCGCGCAACCGGGGTCCACGGGCGAGTGCCAGCGCGGACTCCATCACGTTTTCGAGCTCACGCACGTTGCCCGGCCAGTCATGCATCACCAGCAACTCGAGCGCATCGTCGTCGATCCCCTCGATTTGCACACTCGTGTTGCCGTGTTTGGCCAAGAAATGGTGCACGAGCAGCGGCACATCCTCGCGCCGCTCCCGCAGCGGCGGGATCTCGATGCGCACGACGTTGAGCCGGTAGAAAAGGTCCGTCCGAAATTGCCGCGCCTCGACCATCGCCGAAAGGTCACGATGGGTGGCGGAGATGATCCGCAGGTCGACGGGTACCGGAGCCGAAGCTCCGACGGGGCGCACTTCCTTGTGTTGCAACGCGCGCAGAAGCTTGGCCTGTACGCTGCCCGGGATCTCGCCAATCTCGTCGAGAAAGAGCGTGCCGCGGTCCGCCATGCGAAACAGACCGGGAGACGCCCCGATCGCACCCGTGAATGCCCCGCGCTCATGCCCAAAGAGTTCACTTTCGATGATGGTCTCGGGCAGGGCGCCGCAGTCCACCGGCACAAACGGGCCGCTTGCGCGAGCACTCGAGGCATGGATCGCCCGTGCGACCAGTTCCTTGCCGGTCCCGCTCTCACCCTGGATGAGGACGTGGCTCTCGTTGTGGCGGAGGCTCTGGATCGTGCGTGCGAGCGCGCGCATCCTGGGCGAGGCCCCCACCAGTTCGGGCGCCGCACCCCGGCCGCGCAGCGCCTGCTCGAGCTCACGATTTCGCTTGACGAGGCGGTGGCGCTCGAGCGCCTTGCGCACGGTGGTGCGCACCCGATGCGCATCTTCGAAGGGCTTCGCGAGGTAATCGAAGGCACCTCGCCGCATGCACCCAACCGCGCTCTCGACGCTCGCGTGCCCCGTCATCACCACGACCTCGACATCGGGCCGATCGCGCTTGATCCGGTCCAGGAGCTCAAGACCCGACACCCCGCGCATCACGAGGTCAAGCAGGACCACCTCAAGGTCGGGGTCAAGAAGCGTTGCCTCGGCAAAGGCGGCGTCCTCGGCCAGCGCCAGCCGGTGGCCGTCGGCCTGGAGGATCCGGCGGAGAGCCCGCAGCATGAGCGGCTCATCGTCCACCAGCAGGACAAGCCCCGGTCGCTCTTCGGACCCCGGGGAATGGGGATCGGCGCGCGGATCTCTTGCGTCCGCCGGGGGAAGCCCGGGCGCAGCCAGCTGGGGGTCCACGGCGTACGTATCGGTCCCGGAATCGGGACCCTTGAGTGGGAATCGCCCCCCGCTTGAACCCCGGACCGAAGTCTCTACACTGCGCGACGCCCCCCTCCGCCGCGCGGAGGTTTCGAAGCTGCGAAAAGCGCACGTTCTCGTCGTCGACGATGAGGAGCTCTATCGTCGCGCCCTGGAGCGCATCCTCTCGCGCATGGGGCTCACGGTTTCCATGGCTCGCGACGCGAGCGAAGCCTTGGCCGTTGTCTCTGGTCAATCTGTCGACCTCGTCTTGTGCGACGTTCGGATGCCCGGAATCAACGGCATCGAGCTCGTGCGCCAACTGAAAGACCTCGAACCCGACGTGCCCAGCATTGTGATCACTGGCTATGGCAGCGCTGAGCACTCGGTCGAAGCGCTCCGCGCCGGGGCCTTCTGGTATCTCGAGAAGCCCTTCGATCAGAGCCACCTCGACGTGGTGCGGCGGCTTGTGGAACAGGCCATCGAGCACGGGCGACTTAAGGCGGAAAACCGCCTGCTCCAGAACCAGCTTCGCTCGCGCTATCGCTTCGAGAACGTGGTCGGCACCAGCGCTGCGCTGCGCGGCGTGCTGGACACGGTGGAGAAGGTCGCAGACACCGAAAGTACGGTGCTCATCACTGGCGAGAGCGGGACCGGAAAGGAGCTCATTGCGCGCGCCCTCCACTTCAACAGCCGCCGCGCGGACCGCATGCTGGTGACCGTCAACTGCGGCGCGATTCCCGAAGAGCTCCTCGAAAGCGAACTCTTTGGGCATATGCGGGGAGCCTTCACCAACGCCTTCGCGCACCGGGAAGGCCGCTTCTCCCTCGCCAACGGGGGGAGCATCTTCCTCGACGAGATCGGCGACATGAGCTCGAACCTCCAGGTGAAGATGCTTCGCGTCCTGCAGGACCGCACCTTTGAGCCCGTCGGTTCCTCGAAGACTGTGCGCGTGAACGTGCGGGTAATCGCCGCCACGAACCAGAACCTCGAGCAAGCGATCCGCGAGCGCCGCTTCCGCGAAGATCTGTTCTACCGCCTAAACGTCATACCGATCGAGATGCCGCCACTGCGCGAACGCTCGGACGACGTGCCGCTTCTCATCCACCATTTCCTCGAGCGGGTAAACCACGGCAAGGCCAAGCCGGTGGGGATCACAGCAGAGGCGGTCGAGCGCCTTTGCGCGTACGACTGGCCGGGCAACGTGCGCGAGCTCGAGAACCTCATGGAGCGGCTCGCGATCCTGCGCGGTGAAGGGGAGATCGGTGTCGAGGACATGCCACGGTCGATCCGCGACAGGGCTTCCGAGCCCGCCTTCGCCGCCCCGCGCGTGCCGGCAAGCGGATTGCCGTTCAATGAGGTGGTCGACCGCTTCGAAACCGACCTGATCCGCCAGGCACTCGAGCACACGCACTGGAACAAGAACCGCGCCGCGCAGCTCCTGGGTCTGAATCGCACCACCCTGCTGGAAAAAATGAAAAAGAAAGGCCTCGACACACCCGAAGGGTGAGCCGCCTTTCTTCGAGCCACACCCACCCCGCGAGAACCGATTTGTAACGCCATCCCGACGATCGCGTCGGAACGCTGACGCTCTTGCGAGCCGTCCGCCTTGCCGCCGCAGCCGGCTGCACGCGAGCCCGCGCTTTGTCTGCCGCTCGGCAGCTCACCCGAGTCTGCGGAAACTCGCGTGCTTCTGGACCCTTACGCATATCCAGGACGGCTCGCCGAGCCCTGACGGCTAGGCAAGCCCGTGCTTTGGCATGGGGCGTGCTTCTGCCGGCAGCACGCAGGCAAGCCGATGGCAGATGAACCGAAACAGGGGGAACAATCCATGGAGACGCTGCTGCGCGAGCTGAAGGAGAGCAACTCCGAGGTCCCGCCGACCCTTAAAGAGCAGATCGTCCTCGAGCACACGCCCCTCATCCGCTACATCGTGAACCGCATCGCCGTCCGGCTTCCCTCGCACATCGACCTTGACGACCTCCACAACACCGGCGTCATCGGCCTGATGGACGCGATCGAGAAGTACGACCCCGACAAGAACTGCAAGTTCAAGACCTATGCGGAGTTCAGAATCAAAGGGGCCATCCTCGATCAGCTCCGCTCGCTCGACTGGGTGCCCCGCAGCGTCCGCCAGAAGAGCCGGCGCCTCGAGCGCGCCTATGGAGAGGTGGAGCAGCGGCTTGGGCGATCGGCAAGCGAAGAGGAAGTCGCCGATTCGCTGGGTCTCCAGATCGACAAGTTCCACGAGCTGCTGAACCAGGTGCGCGGCATCTCGCTGGTAAATCTTGAAGAAATCCGCGGTTCGAGCCCGGACGGGGATCGCAACGGAAGCTTCGCGGACATCGTCGAGGACGTGCATTCCGAGAATCCGTTTGCGTCCCTGAAGCTCCAGGAAATGAAAGAGATCATTGGCGACACGATCGCCACGCTGCCGGAGAAGGAGCGGCTCGTGGTGTCGCTCTACTACTACGAAGATCTCAACATGAAGGAAATCGGTTCGATCCTCGGCATCACCGAGTCCCGGGTATGCCAGATCCACACCAAGGCGGTGCTGCGCCTGCGCTCGAAGCTGAAAGGCATGACGGAGCGCTAACAGCCCGTAGAGAAAATGGGCGCGCCTCCCGCTTCGCCATCGCAGCGCAGGATTGCGACCGTCACGTTGTCTTCGCCCCCTCGTGCGTTGGCGAGAGCGACGAGAGCTTGGGCGGTCTCCGCAGGATCGGCGTCCCCTGCCACTGCCTTGGCGATCTCTTCGTCGCGCACATGGGTCGTGAGACCGTCCGTGCACAGCACAAAGACGTCTTGTCCCGCGATCTCCAGCTCGGCCAGGTCGGGCTGCACGGCACGGCGTACGCCGAGCGCGCGCGTCAACACGTGTCGGTGCGGGTGATCGCGGGCGGCGTCCGCGCTGAGCTCGCCCCGGCGCTGGAGCTCGCCCACCAGCGAATGGTCATCGGTCAGCTGACGAATCCGCCCCCGGCGCACGAGATAGGCCCGGCTGTCGCCCACGTGAGCGAGCGCCGCACGCTCCCCCGCAAAGAGCATCGTCACGAGCGTTGTGCCCATGCCGGAGAGCTCGGGTCGCTCCTGCGCGGTCTGGAAGACCTCGAGGTTCGCGGCGAAAACCGCCTCCCGAAGGCACTCGGCGAGGCTGCCCTTGCCGGGGCCTCCCCCGCGCACGCAGCGGGTGACGGCCTCCGTCGCGAGGGCGCTCGCCACCTGGCCCGCGGTGTGCCCGCCCATGCCGTCCGCCACAAGGAACAGGCCGAGATCGGGAACAAGGGCATAGCGGTCTTCGTTGATGCGCCGGCGGCGGCCGACGTCCGAGGCGGCAGAGGAGCGCAGGATCATCGCGAAGGGCTCCGAGGGGTCCTTGGAAGCGGCCCCGGACCCCCTGCGTATCGGAGTCAGCCCGGGGTGACTTGATCCGGCCCGGATTGCCCCTTGCGGCGGCCGGCGAACCCTGGCCCTTGAGCTGGGACCAAAGAAAGCATTCAATCCCGGAGCGCTTACCGACGATAATACACGCGAAGTGTGGTGGAATCGGCGCCGGGGACCCGAGCGCCGCCGGGGGGATCATGCCCAAGACCTTGCTGCTTGCGGACGACAGCGTGACGATCCAGAAGGTCGTCGGACTCTCCTTCGCGAACGAGGACGTTTCCCTTCTCACGGTCGACAACGGAGACGACGCCATCGCCCAAGTCCGGTCGGCGCACCCCGACATCGTGCTCGCGGATGTCGTCATGCCGGGCAAGAACGGCTATGAGGTCTGCGAGGCGATCAAATCCGACCCAGCTTTTCGACACATTCCCGTTCTGTTGCTGACCGGAACGTTCGAGGCGTTCGACGAGGAGCGTGCGCGACGCGTCGGCGCGGACGGTCACATCACAAAGCCCTTCGAGGCGCAGGCACTCGTCGACACAGTAAACGGTCTGCTCGCAAAGAGCGCGAAGCCGGCTGCACAGCCGGTGCCCGCTCCAGCCCCCGCACCCCCGGAGTTCGTGCGCGCACCGGTGGCGTCCGCCGCAGCGGCGATTGCCCCCGGAGGCTCCGCGGTGCCGGTGGAAGAGGAGGCCTATGACTTCTTCGACGACGAGCTCCTGAACGAGGGTGAGCTCGGACTCGCGGATCCGCAGACCGAGACCCAAAACGAAACGACGGGCGACGGGCAGCGGACGATGCTCCTCGATCGGCCCGATCCGAGCGGCGCAACCTTCGATCTTGGTGAAGGAGAGGAAGTCGGCCTGGACTTCGGGGAGCCGGCCCTGGACCCGGTTCGCATGCCGACCGGGGCGCCTTTGATTTCCTCCGCCCCGCCCACCCGACCTCTCACGGAGACCGCGGCGCCGCGCTCGGGGCCTGAGGCGACGGTCGCGATCTTTGCGGATGATCCGGATGGTCCGTGGCAGGGCGATTCCGTGCAGCACGGAGGGCTCGAGGACGAGCTTTCGGGGCTTGAAGTCGAAGATGCGCTGGGCGCGACCGGCGGCGGCGGCGCAGGGACGGTAGCCCTTTTCGAGGATGAGCCGATGCCGATGGGGCGTTCGGCGGCCGCGCCGACGACGGCGCTGGCGAGTGCACGCCCCGCAGAGGACCCGCTCTCGCGCCTCGACCCGGATGACCTGGCGCGCGAAACCGTCCTCGACCCAGAAGCGGGTCGCGGCCATGACGTCTCCTGGTCGGACCTCGGCGAGCCCCTCGCCCCGCCTGACCGGGGTGTCTCGATGCGCGGGATGAGCCAGAGTGACCATACACCGACAGCTCCAACGCTCACACCAACGGCTCCAACGCTCACCCAGCTCCCACCGCCGCGGATCAACCCGCCGGCGCGCCTGGCTTCAGAGCCCAGCGCACCGGCGCCGCAGCCGCTGTCCCAGATCCCCCGCGCCCAAGAGCCGCTTCGCATGCCCGCAGCGCCTGTGGTCCCGCGCGGCGGGCCGACCGAACCCGTCCAGACCGCCGGGTCTTCCCGACCCACGACACCGGATATCTCCCCGGTCATGCGGCAGCGAATCCACGACACGCTGGAAAAGGTGGCGTGGGAGGCCTTCAGTGATCTCTCCGACACGATCGTGCGGCAGGTGCTCGAGCGCTTCGAGGCCATCGCGTGGGAGGTCATCCCACAGATGGCGGAAGCGCTGGTAAGAGAGGAGATCCGCCGCATGAAGGGCGAGGAGGAGTAGGCTCCGGTACACTCCGCCTCCCTTGGCGGCGACTGGCGGACAGCTCCCCACACGATTCGAAGCCAAGCCCGCCGAATCGCGCTGGTACCGACTGTGGCTTGCGCGCGGGCTCTTTCGCGCGTCTGCTCCGGGTCCAGGCGAGCCGCCGGACCCGCGACCTCGCTTCTCGATGGTGATCCCACCGCCGAATATCACCGGGTCTTTGCACGTCGGCCATGCCTTAAACAATACGCTCCAGGACCTCCTTGCTCGTCACAGGCGGCTGCAGGGTATGAACGTGCTGTGGATGCCAGGCACCGACCACGCCGGCATCTCCACCCAGGTGGTGGTCGAAAAGGAGATCGCGAAAGCGGGCAAGACTCGCCACGACCTTGGCCGCGAGGCTTTTGTCGATCTCGTCTGGGAGTGGAAGGCGCGTTACGGCGCCCGCATCGTGGAGCAGCTCCAGGCCCTGGGCTGCTCCTGCGATTGGTCGCGAGAGCGCTTCACCATGGATCCGGGGCTCTCCCGTGCGGTGCGCGAGGTCTTCGTCCGTCTCTACCACCAGGGCCTGATCTACCGCTCCGAGTACTTGGTGAGCTGGTGCCCGCGCTGCAGCACGGTTCTGTCGGACCTCGAGAGCCCTCACCGGCCGGTGTCGGGAAAGCTGTATGCGATCCGCTATCCGCTGGTCGACGGGACGGGCGAGCTCGTGGTCGAGACGACGCGCCCGGAGACGCTCCTCGGCGACACCGCTGTGGCGGTGCATCCCGAGGATGCGCGCTGGCGAGCGGTCGTGGGCAAACAGGTGCGGCTCCCGCTCCTCGGCCGCGAGATCCCCATCGTCAGCGATGCTTTCGTGGATCGCGAATTCGGTACAGGTGTCGTGAAAGTCACGCCGGCCCATGATCCGCATGACTTCGATTGCGCACGCCGGCTCGGCCTGCCCGCCATCAACATTCTCCACCCCGACGCGACCTTGAATGAGAACGCCGGTCCGTACGCCGGTCTCTCGGTGAGCGAGGCGCGCAAGCGGGTGGTCGCAGATCTGGAGGCCGCGGGACTTCTTGTCGGCGTGAAGGACCACCCACACGAGGTCCCCCATTGCGACCGCTGCGACACGCTCGTGCAGCCTCTGCTCTCGGAGCAGTGGTTCATGCGCATGGAGCCCCTTGCCAGACCTGCGATCGAAGCGGTGCGCGAGGGGCGCGTACGATTCCACCCGGCATCCTGGGAGAACACCTATTTCCACTGGATGGAAAACATCCGCGACTGGGCGATTTCTCGGCAGCTTTGGTGGGGGCACCGCATCCCCGCTTGGCGTTGCGCGAGCTGCGCAGAATGGACGGTGGAGCTCGAGGACCCGGAGCGCTGCAGCCACTGCGGGAGCGCGGCGATCGTGCAGGAGAGCGATGTGCTCGATACGTGGTTCTCGAGTGCTCTCTGGCCGTTCTCGACGCTGGGCTGGCCGGAGGATACGCCGGAGCTTCGCGCTTTCTACCCGACCTCCGTGCTGTCCACTGCCTTCGACATCATCTTCTTTTGGGTGGCCCGAATGATCATGATGGGCCTGCACTTCATGGGCGATGTGCCCTTCCGCGACGTCTACATTCACCCCCTCGTCCGCGACGAGAAGGGACGGAAGATGTCGAAGTCGAAAGGGATCGGCATCGATCCCCTCGAGGTGATGGACGTCTATGGCACCGATGCGGTGCGCTGGACTCTGACGTCGCTCGCAGCGCAAGGCCGCGACATTCGGTTCGGCGTGAACGTGGTTGACGGCGGCCGCGCTTTCGTCACCAAGCTGTGGAATGCGGCGCGGTTTGCGCTGCTCAATTTGGGCGACTACGAACCTGCGCGAGCCCCGCTGGGGTCCGCCTCGCTCTATGACCGCTGGATCCGTACCCGCCTCGATGCGGCGCTTTCGGACGCGCACCGCGCGATCGACGCATTTCGCTTCAACGATGCCGCGAACGCTCTCTACCAGTTCGTCTGGGGAGAACTGTGCGACTGGTACATCGAGCTCGCAAAGCAACAGCTGCAGGCGACCGACCAGGCAACCCGCGCCCCCACCCAGCGAACGCTCGTCGAGGTGCTGGCGGGCGCTCTCGTCGGGCTCCACCCAGTGATGCCGTTTGTGACCGAAGAGATTCTCCAGGCGCTGCCCACGGGCGATTCACGGCTCGCGCTCGAACGCGGCTATCCGTCGACCGCGTCCCCCCTTTCTGAGAACGAAGCCAGCGAGATGCACACCCTGGTCGAGGTGGTGACCCGCGTGCGGCAGGTTCGCGGCGAGCTTGGCCTTGCGCCCTCGACCCGCGTGCAGGTCGGCTTCCCGACGGCCGCCCTCCCCTTCGTCGAGCGTCACGCCGCAGGCCTGCGGGCCCTGGTGGGTGCGGGAGAGCTGCGCTTTGACGACGGCCCGGCCCCAGCGACCGCCGCCGTGGTACAAGCGGGTGGATACCTGGTCCGGGTCGAGCTGAGCGATCCGAGCTTCCTCGGCGACGAGCTTCGGCGTCTTGAAAAGGCGCAGAAGACACTCGAGAAAGAGCTCGCCATCTCCGCCAAAAAACTCGACAATCCAGACTTCCTCGCCCGCGCCAAGGAGGATGTCGTGGAGGCCGAACGGGACAAGCGCGCCCGACTCGAGACCGAGTTGAAGACCACGCGGGAGCGGATCTCACGCCTGCGTCAGATCCTCGGGGCGGACGCATGACGGGCTCGCCGGTCCTGCCCGCGGAATGGGCCTGGCGTGAGCTCGTCACGCGCAGTCTGGCGGAGGATGTAGGGGCCGGCGATGTGACGAGCGCGCTCGTGATTCCCGCTTCGCAGGAGGGTTGCGCCGTGATTGAGGCCCGCGAGCCGCTCCGCGTCTGCGGCCTCGGCGTAGCAAGAGTCGTGTTCGCGGCCGTAGACCCCAGTTTGCGTTTCCACGAGGAGGTTCACGACGGCACCGACGTCGCAGCGGGCACCCCGCTCGCTACGGTCGCGGGCTCGCTCCGCGCCATCTTCGCGGGCGAGCGTACGGCGCTCAACTTCCTTGGACGGATGTGCGGAATCGCGAGCCTGACCCAGCGATACGTGATTCGCGTGAAGGGTATGGGCGTCGACATCGTGGACACCCGGAAAACGCTCCCGGGCTGGCGTGTCCTCGACAAATACGCCGTCGCGGTGGGAGGCGGAATCAATCAGCGGATGGGCCTTTTCGATGGAATCCTGCTGAAGGACAATCACGTCGCGGCGGCCGGCGGCGTCTCCCAGGCGGTGAAGTCTGCCCGCGCCGCCGCGCCTGCGCACCTTCGCGTACAAGTCGAGGTCGAATCCCTTGAGCAAGCGGTCGCCGCGGTTGACGCAGGTGCCGATTTCCTGCTGCTCGACAATCGCAGCCCCGCGGAGCTTCGTGTGATTGCCGAGCGCCTACGGGGCCGCGCCATCCTCGAGGCATCGGGCGGCATCACGATCGACAACCTCCACGAGGTCGCGGCAAGCGGTGTTCATCGCGTGTCGATCGGGGCGCTCACACATTCCGCTCCGGCCAAGGATGTGGCCCTCGAGCTCCTGCCAGGAGGTGTAGGGGTGTGAGTGATGGCGCGGCGCGGATTCTCGAAGTTCTCCGCCGCGCCGGCCCGCGGGCCTCGTCGGGCGAGTCCTTGTCCGAGAGCCTGGGAGTGTCGCGGGCGCAGGTTTGGAAGTACGTCGAGGCGCTGCGGGCCAAGGGTTACCAGATCGAAGGAGAGCCCGGCGGCGGGTACCACCTCACCGGCATTCCCGATCGGCTTTTCCCGGAGGAGATCCACGCGTGCCTTGCGACCCGCTGGCTCGCGCGCGAGATCCGTCACCTCGACAGCACCGACTCGACGAACCGCGTCGCGCTCGAGTGGGCGCGGGACGGCGCCCCACACGGCGCGACCGTGATTGCCGAGGGTCAGACCGCTGGCCGCGGTCGCCTCGGCCGGTCGTTCTTCTCTCCGCCCTATTTGAACCTCTACAGCTCCAGTGTCCTTCGCCCTTCGCTCGCTTTGGCCGAGGCCCCGACGCTGATTCTGGCCGCAGCGGTGGCCGTGTCCCAGGTCGTCGCGGAGAGTGCGGGCACCGATCACGACGTTGAGATCAAGTGGCCGAACGACGTACTGATCGATGGCTTGAAGACGTCGGGGATCCTGATGGAGCTCGCGGCCGAGGCCTCTCGCGTGGCATTCCTGGTCCTCGGGATCGGGGTGAACCTGAACATCGATCGCCAATCCTTTCCCGACGACTTCCGGGCGACCGCCACGAGCCTTCGCAGCGCGACTGGGCGTCCCGTGGACCGAATCTCCTTCGCGCGCCGGCTGTACTATGAGCTCGAGCAAGCCCTCGACGCGTTTGAGAAGGGCGGCTTTCAGGCGCTCCGGCCGCGATTCGAGGAGAGATTCCGGATGCCGGGTCGTGCGGTGCGCGTGCTCGAAATCGGTTCTCGGGGCGGCACCCCCGTCGAGACTGCCGGGGTGTGTCGGGGAATCGATGCCGACGGAGCCCTCCGGGTCGAACAGCGCGACGGGGAGATCGCACGCGTTCTCGCCGGCGACGTGACGGTGATCCGATGACGAGGCGGAACGAGCCCAAGGACACCCCATGACGACGCTCCTCGCCATCGACATCGGCAACACCAACGTCACGCTCGGACTTTTCGATTACGCGGACAGCCGCGGGACCTTGGCGCACCATTGGAGGATCGGCACTCACCGCGATCAAACCTCGGACGAGGTCTCCGTCGTGTTGCGCTCGCTGTTTGATCAGGCGGGCCGCCGAACCCACGAGATTACGGATGGCATTGTCTCGAGCGTGGTCCCGCCGCTGCTTCCGATCTGGGAGAGGGTGTGTGCCAAGCTCTTTGAGCGTGCGCCGATGGTCGTCGGTCCCGGCATCCGCACCGGGATGCCCGTCCGCTACGAAAACCCCCGGGAGGTGGGCGCGGACCGTATCGTGAACGCCGTGGCGGCCTTCGAGGTGTACGGAGGTCCGATCATCGCGGTGGATTTCGGAACGGCAACCACCTTCGATTGCGTCTCCGCACAGGGAGAGTACCTGGGTGGAGCCATCTTCCCTGGAATCCAGATCGCGATGGACGCGCTTTTCCAGCGCACCGCGCTGCTCCACCGTGTGGAGCTGTCGCGTCCAAAGAGTGTCATCGGCAAGACCACAACCGGGGCACTCCAGTCGGGGCTCCTGTTCGGCTACGCCGGCATGGTCGACGCCATGGTCGGCCGCATCCGCGCTGAGCTCGGTGCCGAGGCCCGCTGCATCGCGACGGGCGGCCTCGCTCAGCGGATCGCGAGCGAGACCACGACGATCGAGCGCGTAGAGCCCTTTCTCACCCTCGAAGGGCTGCGCATCTTGTTCGAGAAGAATCATCCGGAGGGTCCGCGAAAGGAGAGATAGGGCATGAAGGACGTCGGCGTCCGCGACACTCGCAACTTCGCGCTGATTGGTCATGCCGGGGACGGCAAGACTTCGCTGGGCGAGGCCCTCTTGCACCGCGCAGGGGCGACCAAGGACCTGGGTTCTGTGGACAAGGGGACCTCGGTACTCTCGCCGCTGCCCGAGGAGAAGGAGCGCCACCACACCCTATCCTCCCATTTTTATGCCTTCGATTGGCAAGGCAAGCACATCACGCTGATCGACACGCCAGGGGACCCGAACTTCCTGGCGGACGGCGAGATTGAGCTGCCCGCACTCGACGGCGCGGTTCTTGTGGTCTCCGCGATCGATGGTGCGAAGGTGGGTACCGAGCGCATGTGGCGCTCCGCCACCGCCGCCGGCGATGCGGTCATCGCCTTTATCAATGGCCTTGATCGAGAGCGCGCCGACTTCGGCGCCGCCCTCGCCTCGCTCCGCAAGTTCGGAGCCAATCCCGTGGTGCTGGCCCTTCCGATCGGCGCCGAGAAGGAGCTGCGGGGAGTGATCGACCTGCGTGAGCTCAAGGCCTACTCCCCGACCGGAGAGATACCGATCCCCCCCGAGCTCGCCGATGCGGCCGCCACCGAACGCCAACGCCTGGTGGAAGCGGTGGCGGAGTGCGACGACGCGCTTTTGGAGAAGTACCTGGGAGAGGGTGAGCTGACCAACGAGGAGGTGCGCAAGGGCCTGCTCAAGGGCGTGCGCGAGCACCAGATCCTCGCAGTTCTGTGTGGCTCGGCGACGCTCGAGGTGGGCGCAGACACATTGCTGCGCGCGGCGGTGGAGCTGCTCCCCTCCCCGGCCGACCGCCAGGCTTGGCCGGCCCGGGACGTCGCCGACGGAGCGGTGCACCCCCTTGAGGCCGACCCGAACGGACCGTTTGCGGCCGTCGTGCTCAAGACCGTGATCGACCGCTACACGGGGACACTCTCCGTGCTGCGCATCATCTCCGGAACTGCGAAGCCAGAGATGACGGTGCTCGATGCCACCACAAGCTCGCGCGAGCGCATCGGCAAGCTGTTCGTGATGCGCGGCGGCGAGCACATCGAGGTCCCGGAGGCCGAGCCGGGCGATGTCATCGCGGTCGCGAAGCTGAAGGACGTGCATACCGGAAACGTTCTGACGGCCGAAAAAGGGGGGGTCCGGGTTTCGGAATTGGCCATTCCTAAGGGCGTGCTTTCCTACGCCATCCAGGCGAAATCAAAGGGGGATGAGGATAAAGTCTATACCTCGCTCGGCCGATTGGTGGAAGAGGACCCGACGCTCCATGTCGGCCGGGAGCCCTCCACGGGGGAGTTTCTTCTGACCGGCATGGGCGAGCTGCACATCCGCACGGCGGTACAGCGGCTCAAGCGCATGTTCGATGCGGACGTGGAGCTCAAGACACCGAAGGTCCCCTACCGGGAGACCGTCACGCGCCGGGTCGAGAACGTGGAGGGCAAACTCAAGAAGCAGACCGGGGGCAAGGGTATGTTCGGTGTCTGCTACCTCACGGTCGAGCCGCTTTCCCGCGGCAGCGGCTTCGAGTTTGTGGATGAGATCGTGGGGGGCTCGATTCCGCGCAACCTGATCCCGGCCGTCGAAAAGGGTGTGCAGGAGGCTCTCTTGCGCGGTCCCCTTGCAGGCTACCCCGTGGTGGACGTGCGCGTGCGTTGCATCGATGGCAAGCATCACCCTGTCGACTCGAACGAGATGTCGTTCAAGCTGGCCGGCTCGTACGGTTTCAAGGCGGCGGTCGAGCAGGCGAGGCCCACACTCCTCGAACCCATCATGGACGTGGAAGTGTCGGCGCCGGACCAACACGTGGGGGACGTCATGGGCGACATCTCGCAGCGTCGGGGCCGCGTGCAGTCGACGGAGGCGCGCGGCACGAGTCAGACCGTCCGGGCTAAGGTGCCGATGGCCGAGATGCTCGAGTACGCCAGCACGCTCACCAGCATGACCGGGGCAAAGGGCTCATTCCACATGTCCTTCTCCCATTACGACGAAGTACCCGCTCAGTTCCGAGACCGCGTCGTTGCCGAGGCAAAAGCGCGGCAGGCCGAGCCCCAGTGAAGATCCGCCTCACGGTCTCCCCCCAAGCCGAACGCTACGTGCGTCGCGACGGCCCGGTCGAGGTGCGTCGCATGGCGGCTCGCGGCGCCCTGCCGCTGCCGCCGGCAGAGCTGGCCACGGTGCTGTTCGTGTTGCTCCACGATCCTGATGACCAGACCAAGGCACGGGCGCGGGAAAGCCTGGACGCCTTGCCCCGCTCCATCGTCGGCTCGGTACTTTCCGGACCCGCGCATCCGTCAGTCCTGTCCTACCTCGGGCGAGCGCATGGGGACGACGCCGAGCTGCTCGAAAAGCTCGCGCTCAACCCCGAGGCGGACGACACCACCATCGCTTGGCTCGCATCGCTCCCCCACAAGCGCATCGTCGATATCGTCTCGAATAATCAGCAGCGGATGCTGCGCTGCCCGGACATCGTGGAAGCGCTCGGCTCGAACCCCCTTACCGGTCGTTCGGTGATCGACCGCATTCTGTCTTTCCTCGGCATCCAGAAGGGCAAGGCCGAGGAGCCTGACGAGGGGGCGCACGAGGGCGAGGACCTCCCGCCGAGCGGCGAGGTGACCGACGAGGCGGCACTCGCGGCTCTTCGCGCGATCCTCGGCGACGATGTCGGGGACTTCGCAAGGGAGCTCCTCGAGGAGACGGGCGAGCTCGATGAGTCCCAGCGTGGAAATCTGTTCGCCCTGATTCAAACGCTTTCCGTCTTCCAGAAGGTGAAGCTGGCGCGCATGGGAAACAAGGAGGCCCGTGGTCTCCTGATCCGTGACCGCAACAAAATTGTGGCTGCAGCCGCGATTCGCAGCCCGAAGATCACCGAAAACGAGATCGAGGGCTTTGCCAAGATGCGCAACATGTCCGACGAGGTGCTCCGGATCATCGCGAGCAATCGCGAGTGGACGCGGAGTTACACCGTCAAGGTGAACCTCGCCATGAACCCCAAGTGTCTCGCCTCGACCGCCGTCAAGTTCCTGAACTACCTCCAGGACCGAGATCTGATGACCATCATGAAGAGCAAGGACGTCCCCTCGGTGATCAGCACACATGCACGGCGAATTCTGATAAAGAAAGGGAAAGTCTGATGGCGGAGCCCGCTCCCGCGCAGCCGAACGTGAACGCACGGATTGTCTACTGGGGGGCGGCGGGCTCTGGCAAGACGGCCAACCTGCGCATGATTCACGCCAAACTCCGGTCCGATCACCGCGGAGAGCTGCGCGAGGTCCCGACGCGAATCGACCCATCGGTGTGTTACGAGATGCTGCCGATCGAGCTCGGCGAGATCGCAGGCGTCCGAACCCGGATCCAAATCATCGCCGTCCCCGGCGGTCCTGAGCATGGACCAACCCGCAAGCAGCTCCTGGACAAGGTGGATGCGGTCGTGTTCGTGGTCGATGCCCAGCGCGACCGCATCGATGCGAATGTCGCCTGCTTCGAGGAGCTGCGCCGCGCCCTCGCCGCCTACGGCCGCGCGCTTGAGAGCGTTCCGATCGTGATCCAGTACAACAAGCGCGACCTCGCGGATCCCTTTGCGCTTGAGGAGCTCCACCGCAAACTCGACATCCGAGGAGCCGGCGCATTCGAAGCCGTCGCGACTGAGGGGACGGGTGTGCTCCAAACGCTGACCACGATTTCAAAGCGTGTGATCCGGGCTCGCCGGGAGCAAACCGCCGAGGCGGCGAGGGCGCCCGCGGCGCCGGCGCACGTGTCGGCCGCGGTGAAGGCGGCGCTCCCTGCGCAGGTGCGGGAGGCCACTCCGCCGCTCAAGGCCGCCGCGGTGTCTGCGGCGGCAGCGCGCCCGGCGATCCCGATAACCCCTGCGGCGGCGCCCTCCGCCCGTCCGGCTGCTGCGGCAGCCGCACCTTCTCGGCCGACCGTGCCGCGGCCCGCGGCCCCACCGCTGCGCGGTCGGCCGGCGACCGAGCTCGGCCGGGAGGAGTTCGCCCCGGCGGAGTTCGAGCCTGAACTGGCGGGCACGGCGACGGTCGAGCTCGACGCCCGCGAGATTGCGCGCGCCACAGCGAACACCCAGGGCGCCCTCGATGAGTCATGGCCCGATGTGAACGAGATCCACGCCGAAGCCATGGCCGAAGCGAACGCCGCCCAGCCGGCTCCGCTCGTCATTGCGAGTGTGGGCCGCCCTGAGACCAGTGGCCCCCGCTCGCTGGTGCTCCCGCTCGTGCTCAAGGACAGCGCACATCGTCGTCACTCGTTGCTGCTGACGATTCAGCTCGATGCTCTCCTCGACGACGCGGAAGACAGCGCATGATGCGGCGCCGGATCGGGATCTACGGCGCGAGCGATGAAGTGCTCGCGCTGCTGCCGCTGCTAGACGCGAATCCCGCGGTCGAGATCGCCGTCATTTTTGACCCCGATCCCGGGCTCGTCCGGGAGCGCCTCCGCGCACTCGGCTCCGAGCGCATGGAGTTTGTCGGGGCAAGGCTGACCGATGACCCAAAGGCGCTCAGCACCGTGCAGCTCCACGCGGTGATCGACTCTGGACTCGAGCCGAGCTTCGTGGAGCGGTTCCCCGATGCCGCGGCGCGCGGCGTACAAATCGTGGCGCCACTCACGGCAAGGCTGCTTTTTGGCTACGGCGTGTCGGCCCGCGATCGCAAGGCAGAGCTCCTGCAGGCGCTCCACGAAGTCGTCGAGTCGGTGAACCTCACGGTGGATGCCGACGAGCTCTTTGCTCGCATGCTGGAGATCGCCCTCGGCGTCACCGGCGCCGATCGTGGCTCCGTCATGCTGCTCGACCCGCAGACGAATGAACTCACAATCCGGGTGGCCGTTGGCATTGAGCCCGAGCTGTGGTCAAAGATTCGCGTGCCCCTCGGTGAGGGCATCGCGGGCCGGGTCGCGGCCGACGCCCGCCCCTTGCGCCTGCGTGGAAAGGCGGACCGACAGGCGTTTCGCATCGTGCGCGAGCGCCTCGACGTGGAGAGTGCGCTCAGCGTCCCTCTTGTCCATCAGGGCAAAGTGCTGGGTGTGCTAAACCTGCACCACAGCACCCGCCCAGACGTTTTCGCCGATGCCGACCTCGAGTTCGTGGAGCAGCTTGCTCACCTCGACGCCCAGATCATCGCCCGCGCCCAGGAGCACGCAGCCCTTCGGGACCAGGCCGTACGCTACGCGGCAGTGCGGGAGGTTCGCGAGATCCTTGGCGGACGCGCACCCCTGCTCGAACGCCTCACTCGGCTTTGCCAAGTACTCGCCGCACGCGCCGGCAACGGCATTGCCACGGTCTATCTCCATGACCCCGACGACAAGGAGCTGCGTCTGGCCGCGACCTCGCTGTCGGGTGGCGGCTTCGGAGGGGAGTACCGCGTGACTCTCGGCCAGGGTATTGATGGCCGCGTGGCCTCGGACCGCCGGCCCGCGTTCTTGCGGACCACGGGTGATGCGCTGGCCTTCGCGGCGTTGCCGCTGCTCGCCGGTGAAACGCTGGTCGGAGTCCTCTCCGTCCAGGCCGGGAGCCCGGCGCCCCGTGGCCGGGCCGCGGAGGAAACCCTGCTCGAGGTCGCGGCGGCGGCGGCGGACGAGATCGCCCAGGCCGAGCGTGAGGCGCGCATGGCGGCGCGGGCCACCCAGGTCTCCGCGATCAACGAGACCGGAATCCGGATGATCACCGCAACGGATCCTGCCGATGTCGTGCGCCTTGCGACCTCCTCGGCAGCGATGGTGCTCGAGGCGGACCACGCCATCTTGCGGCTCCAGGATGACAGCACCGGTCGCTTCGTGATCCGGTCGTACTTCGGGTCGGCGGACGGGCGGCTTCAGGAGAAGCTCTTCCGTCTGGACAAACGCGTGTCTGTCGATGCGATCAAGCGGCGAACCGCCTTCACGGTGCGGGACGTGACGAGCGACCCAGCGCTCGAAGCGCTCGGCACGGGCGTTCGATCGCTCGTGGCAGCACCCCTTAAGCGGGACGGTCGAGTGATCGGAACCCTCGCGCTCTACGACAAGGTCGCGGCGGACCGATTCAGCGCCGGTGCGTTCAACGACGACGATCTCGGCATTTTCGCAAAGTTTGTTTCCTACGTGGAGCGGGCCGTCGCGAATGCGATTCTCTACGCATACACACGCCAGCACAAGAGCTTCGACGAAGACACAGGGTTGCCGAATGCCGCGTATCTCATGAAGCGGATCGACGAGGAGATCGCCCGCGCTTCGGGTCGTGCCGGCAGCTTTGCCATCGCCACCTGCCGCATCGAGAATCTAGAGGCGATCGTCGCGGCTGCGACCCCTGGACATTCCCTCCGCGTCGTGCGCCGCGTCGCAGACGCCCTGCGCAGCCATGTCCGCGACTTCGACGTTCTCGCACGCACCGCCGACAGCGAATTTTCTGTTCTGATGCCCGATCCGGGTCCAGCCCCTGACGAGCGGCTTGCGGAACTGGCTCGAAAGGTGGCCGATGACGTTCGCAAGGACGAACGCGTGAACGAGCCCGTCCGGGTTGCGCTCGCGTTCGGGCTCGCTGTCGCAGGGGTCGAGAGCGACAGCCGCGACGCGATCCTCTCCCGGGCTCAGGCGGAAAGAATCCGAATGGTGTGAGCCTGGGACTCCGGGCTCGGCACCGCCGCCCCTCCGAGCCTCTCCCCGCAGCGTCGAAACCGCCTCACAGGCGCCCGAGAAGATCGGAGAGGGCGCGCGCCTTTTCGCCGAGAGCCTCGGCGACCCCCTCGCAGGTGATCTCGCCCCGAAAGACGTTGACGCCAAAGGCCAGGGCAGGATCGCGGCGCACCGCTTCGAGGACGCCGAGGCTCGCCATACGTTCGGCGAAAGGGAGAGTCGTATTGGTGAGGGCGAAGGTCGAGGTGCGGGGGACCGCACCGGGCATGTTGGTCACCCCGTAGTGGATCACCCCGTCCACGACATAGGTCGGACTTGAGTGCGTGGTCGGGCGGATCGTTTCGATGCACCCTCCTTGGTCGACCGCGACGTCCACGACCACCGAACCGGGCTGCATCGCAGACACCATCTCCCGCGTGACGATTCGTGGGGCGCGCTTGCCGCGGACGTAGACCGCTCCCACCACAAGATCACTGGCTCGCACGGAGCGCTCCACGTTCGTGGGATTTGAGTAGAGGGTGTTGAGGTCGCCGGAGAAGATGTCGTAGAGATAGGTGAGTCGCTTGAGATCCACATCCAGCACGTCCACTTCCGCGCCGAGGGCGTGAGCCACGCGGACAGCATTGATGCCGACCGTACCGGCTCCGAGAATGCTCACGCGCCCGCGCAACACCCCGGGCACGCCCCCCACCAGAAGGCCCTTCCCTCCCCGATCCTTCTGAAGGAGTGTCACCCCGATTTGCACGGCGAGACGCCCGGCCACCTCGCTCATCGGCGCCAGCACCGGGAACGCGCCGTCGGGCTGCTGGATCGTCTCGTAGGCAATCGCCACGACATCCGCGCGCCGGAGCGCATCGGCGAGAGAAGGCGCGGCTGCGAGGTGGAGGTAGGTGAAGAGCGTTTGGCCAGAGCGCAGCCGCCGGACCTCAGTCTCATTCGGCTCCTTCACCTTGATCACGAGGCTGGGCGACGACCAAGCCTCGTCCGCCGACACGATTCGCGCGCCGGCACGCTCGAAATCCGCATCGGCAACACCGCTACCGGCTCCGGCCCCGGCTTCGATCAGCACCTCGTGACCCGCGGCCACGAGGATGCGGACGCCATCGGGCACAACGCCCACGCGAAACTCTTGGTCCTTGCTTTCCTTCGGTATGCCAATCTGCATGGATTTGGTTTGCTCAGCATTCTAATGCTGCCGCAGGAGCCGGCTGGACGCGACGTCCGGATTTAGGAGCCGAGTCCGCGTTCGCGAACCCTGCAAGCGGTCAACGAGAGCGCCTTTTGTGCTTCGCCGGCCGAGTGCGTCGCGCCAGCGCATGAGAGAGGAGGACAGAAAGGCCCTCGAAGTCGCGCGCTCCGCAACTCGCTCGCCGAGTGAGAGCGCCGGTGAAAGCCACGCCCCCGAGGACTCCACGCAGGTGAAGGAGGCTGCGGAGACGCTGAGTTTCCGACAAGCCTCTTTGCTGGACCGGTATCTAGGCCGCAGATCCTGCCCTGTCGCTGCCTTTTGAGACGCCTTCCGCCGATGCCCACTCCACCCACTCTGCCAGGACGAGCAGTGCCCAGAGAAGCCGGGCATGGTCCGCTCTGGAGCTGCGGTGATCGCTTAAGAGGGCCAGTGCCCGCCTGCCGTCGAGACCGAGCAGTTCGAGCAGACCCGCGCCCAGGCGCTTCTCCGCCCAGTCGAATAGAGGACGGCGCAGCCACCCGGCAATCGGCACGGAGAGGCCGCGCTTTCGCCGGTGAACGATCCGGCGAGGGAGATAGCGCTGCGCATAGCGCTTCAGAAAAAGCTTCGTCGAGAGTCCTGAGACTCTGGATCCCACAGGCAGCGATGCGGCGAACTCGAGCACGGCGAGGTCCAGGAATGGCGCACGAAGTTCGAGGGCCGAAGCCATCCCTGCGCGATCGGACTTGGTAAGGAGGCCCTCCCCGAGCGCTACTTCAAAGTCCCACTGCTGAGCAAGATCGACCGCACTCCCGATGCTCGAGTCGGCTTCTATCGTTCGGGGAAGGCGCACGCCGATCGCCTCGAGGATGGAAGGGTCGGCGTGCGATACCCAGGATCTGTGCCGCACCATCCCAGGAAGGCTCTCGCCGGCGACAAACCGCTTGAGCAAAGACGAAAGCGTCACCTTCTTTTCGCTCACCGGGATCCGGTCGACGAGCCACTTGATCCCACGCCGGACCCGCAAGGGCAGCTGGTGATAGCGCGGCGCAATTCGCGCCCCGGGGTAGGTCGGATAGCCTCCAAACAGTTCGTCCGCGCCTTCCCCCACGAGCGCCATTGTGATGTCGCGGCGCGCGCGGCGCGCGAGGACTGCCGTCGGAAGCCAGGCCGGGTCGGCGAGCGGTTCGCCCACGCCTCGCACAAGCTCCGCGATCGACGCGGGGACGTCTTCGGGTCGGATCCACTCGGACACGAGCTCCATTTTGAGCTGACCTGCAACTTCCTCGGCGAAGGCACCCTCATCAAACGAGGCATCCCCGAATCTCACGCAATAGCCAGGGAGCGAGCGTGTCGGGTGGAGGGAGCGCGCGACTGCCGCCACGAGGGAGGAGTCGACGCCGCCGCTCAAGAAGATGCCGAAATTCACATCCACGTCGGTCTGGCGCTGCACTGCAGTCCGGAAAACCGCGTCAAAGCCCTCGACAGAGGGCACCCGCTTCGGTGTCGTCGCGAGGTTCCAGCGCCAATAGGAGCGCTCTTGAATGCCCGCCGCGTCGGCGACCAGGAGATGCCCGGGGCGAACCTTCTTGATCCCCGCGAACGCGGTTTGTGGAGCGGGGAAATAGCCGAGCTCCAAGTAGTCGCGCAGGGCCGTGGGAGACATCTGCGGCTTGCGAGGCTCCGCCGCCGCGAGGGCGCGCAGTTCGCTCGCGAAGCGGAGGCCGTCTGCCGTGGCTTCGAAGAAGACCGGCCGCTCACCCGCACGGTCCCGGGCCAGGACGAGCCGTTCGCGGTCACCGTCCCAGATTGCGAGCGCGAAGGCCCCGATGAGGCGCTCAACGAAGGCGTCACCGAGCTCTGCATAGAGCGCTGGCAGGATGGCGACGTCAGATCTCCCCGTGACGATACGACCGCGTCCGGCGAGCCATTCGCGCAGCTCTTGATGGTTATCAATCTCCCCGTTGCAGACCGCGATGACTCCCCCCCCGACGATGGGCTGTATTCCATCGCCTGGGGCGCGGATTATGAGCCGGGTGGCACCGATCGCGGCGCGTGCACGCCGCTCCGAGCCGGAGTCGTCGGGGCCGCGATGGGCCAGGGCATCCAGCATGCGCGAAACTTGAGGCACCGCGGTGTCATCAAGGTCGCGTCCAAACCGAACGACTCCGCAGATGCCGCACATGTCAGGTGGGCCCAGCCGCGTCAAAGGTCCAAGATCTCACATACACCTCGCCATCCCTCGCCGGCCACCGCAGGTGCGCGTCGCGCAACCGCTCCGCGGTCGCTTTCGCCTCGAGTTCCCCCCGCCGGAGTCTTCAGCGGCTTGATTTGCCAAGCCCTGTAGAACAACCTTTGGAGATTGGCGAAGGACTGGCGCAACCCCAAGCAGTCTCGAGCCAGGCTCTTCACCTGAGCTTCACAATAGCTCTCTATTGCGAGAGGCCCGCAGCGAGCGATGGCGACGCGCGTCCAAAAGTTCTGGCTCCTCGCCGCCATTGCTGTCGCAACGGTCGCCCTGCTCTGGCATTTGGGCGGATACCCCCTCGTCCAGCCGGACGAGGGCCGGAACGCCGAGGTCGCGCGGGAGATGGAGAGGTCGGGATCGTGGCTGATCCCCACCTTGAACGATGTCCCCTATTTGGACAAGCCCGCCTTCTATTTCAAGGTCGTGGCACTCTCGCTGAGCTCGTTCGGGGAGTCTGAGTGGGCGGCGCGCTTGCCCTCCGCCCTGTTCGGGCTGTGCACGCTCGGGCTTGTCTACGGCCTGTGCCAGCGCCAGTACACGGCCGAGCGTGCGGCGATGGCGACTATCATGGTTTCTACGAGCCCCCTTTTCATCATGTACTCGCGGCTTGTGATCTTCGATTCGGCGCTCACGTTCTTCATCAGCGCCGCCATCCTAGCTGCCTATTGCGCGGAGATGTTTCCCGGTCTTCTGCGCGCTCGCTGGCATGCCGCGGGCGCGTTGGCAGCGGGCATCGCGACCCTCGTCAAGGGACCCGTGGGCTTCGTCGTTCCTGCACTCATCTTGAGTGCGTTCTTCCTCTTAGAAGGCCGGCGAGATGCCCTTCGGAGGCTCTTCGGTGTGCGAAACTTCCTCGTCCTCGGCGCGGTTGTTCTTCCCTGGTTTCTCGGTGTTTCTTACCTCTATCCCGACTTCCCCTCCTACGGAGTCGTCCACGAGTCAATCCTGCGCTTCACAACGGACGAGTTTCACCGCGACCAGCCCTTCTACTTCTACCCCGCGGTTCTCCTCGGCGGATTCTTTCCGTGGAGTCTCTTCTTGGCGGATCCGCTGCTCCGCGCGCTGCGCGCATACCGGCAGCTCGAGGCCATCGAGCGTCTGTGCCTAATTTGGATTGCTGTGGTCCTCATCTTCTTCTCTCTCTCCCATTCGAAGCGGCCTGGATACCTCCTCATCGTTGCGGTGCCGATTGCGCTGCTAGCCTCGCGCTGCTTCGAGGCAGCGATCTCCAAGGACTCGCGCGCCGCCATCGCGAAAGCCCTCGCGCGCGCAAGTTTTGCGCTTGGAATCTTCTCGCTGGGACTCGCAGCTGCGCTCGTCCTCGCCGTCTCGGTGCCGCAGCTGGGCCAGGCCGCCAGCCAGCTCGACGCGATGGTGGTGGAGGAGCTCATCCAGCGCTCGGTCTACCTGGTCGGAGCGTTCGTCCTGGCGGCAGGTCTCGCGATCGGCGCGTGGCGTACTCGCAGCGCACGGATCGCGTTTGCGGCCTTCACCATACTGCCCCTGGCCGTCGTCCTGATCGGGTTCGGGCCGTGGGCACGCGTGGCCGAGCGGCGCTCTGCACGGTCCCTTGCGACAGCGGTGGATTTGCTTGCGCAGGGGGCGGAGATCGTGTGTGTGCGATGTTTCCCGATCTCCCTTCCCTTCTATCTCGGGCAAACAATTACCGTGGTCACGGAGACGGGCTCCGAACTCTCCAGCAACTACGTGAAGTTCGCACTCGAGCGGGGTGACCCTTGGCCGCGGAGCCTGGTGCGCGGCAGCGAACTCGAAACAAGGGTTGCCGAGCGCAAGCGTCCCCTGTTCCTGCTCGCGGACGAGTCGGGCCAGCATGAGCTCGAAGCACTCGCGCAAAAGTACAGTGCGCCTGTGGTCCCGGTTGCGCCGGGCTACGTCGGAGCCCGGATTCCGACGGCGGCCGCAGCTCCCTAGCCCGCTCCTGCTTGAGAGAGGCCACGGTAGGCTTCGATCAGGACATCCGCGACCTCAGGGCGCAAGATCCGAGGATCCGGCCTCTGCCCGCTCTGGAGCTGCAGCCGAACCTGGGTACCGCTCACCGTGACCGGCTTTTCGTTGGGATGGTTCTCGGTGAGGTCCACACGACCCAGCGACTCGTAGTACGCGGCGAAACCAACCTTCACGGGTCGAACGTGAAGCTCGCCTTCCAGCTCATCGAAGATCTGCTGTGCGTCGAAGTCGCCCCAGATAGGCTTACCGTCGTCGAACGGCGCGTCGGCGTGCTTGCGGCCGATCACCAGATGGCTGAAGCCGTAGTTTTGGCGATAGATGGCGTGCATGACCGCTTCCTTCGGCCCTCCATAGAACATTCTCATGTCAAGGCCGATCAGCTCGAAGACGTCTGCGAGGTCGTAGCCGACCGACTCCCAGAGCGCTGCGTCCTTGTCCCCTTCGCCGAGCAGGCGGCGATCATGAAGCATGCGGTAGGCCCGCATTCGGATGGCTGCCGGAACGTCGTCGCCTTTGAGCTCGCCGACCAGCGGGTTCAAGACCACGCCGGTGAAATACCCTTCTCGGGTAAGCCGTTCCGCGCCCGCCACCAGCGCATACTCATGGGCGCGGTGTAAGGGATTGCGCGTCTGGAACGCGAGGGCGCACTCCCATTTGCGCTCGCGCACAAGCGCCCGCACGAGGCGGGGCGACATCATGTATTCGCCATACTCGGGGTGGAGGGGTTGCGGCAGCGCCCGGACGCGTCCCCCCGCGAGTTTTCCGCGTGGATCGTCCTGCACCATGCGACCTCCGGGATGGTCGAAGCGGTCCGTTCCATAGACGATGCTTACGTACTTGGCTTTGTCCCAGGGGTAGACCTCCACTTCGTCGAGGATCGCAACGATGGTGCCCTCCTCACTTCGCAAGGCGGCCGACCCGCCGCGGCGCAGGGCGCGCACCTCGTCGTCGGCGACAGGCAGCGCGATGGGGATCGTCCAGGCGTAGCAGCCGCCATCCCCCCCGTGGATCGAACCTTTGTCTAGGACGCGGTGCCACGTCTCCGCATCCATCGGTCCTTGCAGGGGGGAGAGGGCTCCGTCCGAGAGTCGATATACCGTGGAAAGGTCGGCCTTCGTAACGCGTACAGAGGGGAGTTTCTCAGCCTCTGTGAGGAAGAGCTTGCGGTGTTTGAGGGGGACCACGCAATCCACCGGCTCAAGGAGACCCCCGTGCACGGGTACCAAATCATTGGCATGGCGCTGGGTCGACATCGGGGATGAGCTCCTGTGGTTTCCGCATCCTCACGAATGGGGCGCATTCCTACCAAACCGGCCAGGCACCGTCACCCTCGTCGAGCAACGAGCGGTCCCCTGTGCCATCGATGCGTCGCACGCGCAGGTAGCTCCGCCCCTCCAGTTCGGAGACATAGGCAACGAAGTTTCCGTCCGGCGACACGGCGGGGTGGACCTCATCTTTCGTCTCCGTAGGCCCGGCACCGAGAGGAAGCTTTCCGGATCCGTCGGGTCTCATCTTCCACAAGTGATGTTCTCGGCCGACCAGGGCGCTGTAGACGATCCACGTGCCGTCTGGCACGAAGACCGGGTCGCGCCCCCGGGCGATGATCCGCGTCACGGGGTCATCTTCTCGCGGATCAAGACGCGCGATCTCATCGGCGCCCTCCTTATTATGGGTGACAAAAACCACCAGGCTTCCATCCGGAGAGAAGACCGGAGTTCCATCGGCCGGTCCCCCCGTCAAGGGGCGAGCCGCGCCTGCGCCGGGCGACTGCAGGAAAAGGCGCATGGTCGGCCCCGTATCCGCCTTGCGGATCGCGCTGTAGACCAAGCGCCCGTCGCTCGCCAGGGCGCCCGAAGTCGCGAAGACGTCCGAAGGCGTCAGGGGCTGGAGTCTGTTGCGACCGATGTCGAGGAGCATAAGCTGCATGGAGTCGGTTCGCCGGACCCGGAACACGAGCTGCTGGCGGTCGGGCGAGTAGGCCATCGGTTCCGCCCCCTTTGGCGCCGAGTCCACCACTTTGATCTCGCCCGTACGTGGATTGAGCATCGAGAGATGGCCGGAGAGATCCGCGAACTCCGCGTTCACGTCTTTGCCAAGAATCTTTTGCACGTCGGAGGGGCGGAAAAATCCGGTCGGTGTGCTGGGGCCCTTGCCGCTGGCCTCGTTTACGATCTCGGCGCGACGCCGGGCTTCATCCGCCGTCCGGTGCAAGAGGGCAAGCGGACTCTCGGGCAGGTCTTGGGTGCGGACGCCCCCTGCACATGCCCCCTCGAGAAGAAGGCCCGCCGCGGTCATCGCAGCGAGCACGCGTTTGGGCACAATCACGGTGCCGCCGCAACGAGCAGACTGCCCCGGAAGCTTCCCGTGCGCCCGTCTCGCTGGAAGATTCCTTGGCCGATCACACTACCCCCAAACACCGCGATCACAATGTGGTCTGCAGAGGGGAATGGGAAGTCGGAGCGGGCGGCGAATTCCTGGTCCATTTCCGAAAAATAAGCGCCAGGTCCGACATGAGAATGATACACGGCCGTCACGCGTTCGCCCCGGCCCTCCGCTTCATCCCGGACTTTTAGATAGTCGAGCTCGTTCATGTGAAACGCCTCGCGACCGTTGCGGGGCCAGGTGATGGGATCTCGTTCATGAAGCGCTGTCATCTCGTTGCGGCAGCGGTGAACACGGCGAAAGCGGCGCACGTCGTCACCCGAGACGAGACCACAGCACTCCTCAGGATCGCTCTCGAGCGCGTGGGCCCAAATTTCGTTCAAGAGGAAGGCCGGAATCGGAACCGGCGGGAGCTCCCGATTGACCTCAATGCGGCCGCGCACCGGGGGCATGTTAGCGACGGGTCCGAGGCGTGCTATCAGCTAGTGCCTCCGAAGGAGACGCCATGGCAGGGCCGCAAACGCCCGACGCGCCGCTCGGCGAGCGCATAGCAGCGACGCCGCCGGAAGTGCCCGATGCCTACCCTGCGCAGTGGGAGTGCGACTCCGTGCTGGCCGACGGCCGTCCCGTCCACATCCGGCCGGTGCGACCGGACGACGCCAGCGAGGTCATTCGCTTCCATGCCGGACTCTCCGAAGAATCGATCTACCTCCGCTTCTTCTCCGCGCTCAAACGCCTGCCCGATGCGCTACTGCATCGCTTCACCCACGTCGACTACGACTCTCGCATGGTGCTTCTTGCATTGCTCGGGGACAAGGCAATCGCAATGGCGAGCTACGACCGGGCCCCGGGCAAGAAGGAAGCGGAGGTCGCCTTCGCAGTGGCCGATGCCCACCACGGGCGCGGGCTCGCCACGCTCTTGCTCGAGCACCTTGCCGAGATCGCGCGATCGCGCGGAATCGAGAGCTTCACGGCCGACACCCTTCCACACAACCGCTCGATGCTCCAAGTCTTTCGCAACGCGGGCTACCGGCTCGAAACCGCACCCGACCACGGCACCGTCCATATCCGGTTCCCGATCGCCCCGACGCCCGAATCGCGCGGGAAGCTGGAGGCGCGCGAGCACCGGGCTGAAGCCGAGTCCGTAGCCCGCCTGCTCGCGCCGAACACCATCGCGGTGGTTGGCGCAGGATCCAAGCCCGGAAAAATCGGCCATGAAATTCTGCGCAACCTGATCGCGGGTGGCTATCGGGGTAAGCTCTATCCCATCCACCCGCAGGCCAAGACCGTGCTCGGTTTGCCCGCGTATCGCCGGGTGATCGAGATCCCAGGCACAGTCGACCTCGCCGTGATCGCGGTGCCCGCGCCGAAGGTGCGCGGGGTGATCGAGGATTGTGCAGAGAAGCAGGTTCACGGGATCGTGGTGATTAGCGCGGGCTTCGCGGAAAGCGGTGAAGCAGGCGCAAATGCAGAACGCGAACTCGTCGCGTTTGCACGCGCGAATGGCATGCGAATGGTGGGGCCAAACTGTATGGGGATCGCGAACACAGCGCCCGCCGTGCGCATGAACGCGACATTCGCGCCGACGGCGCCCGCGCCAGGTCGCGTGGGGTTCTTCAGCCAATCGGGTGCACTCGGCATCGCGATCCTCGAGCGCTCGGCGGCCACAGGGGCCTTCGGAATCTCGAGTTTTGTCTCTGCCGGGAATAAGGCCGACGTGAGCGGAAACGATCTTCTCCAGTATTGGGAGGAAGACCCGGACACCGACGTTGTGCTCCTCTATCTCGAGGCCGTCGGCAATCCCCGCAAGTTCGCGCGGCTGGCCCGCCGCATCTCACGTACGAAGCCCATCGTCGCGTTAAAGGGCGGCATCTCAGAAGCCGGTCGCCGGGGTGCATCGTCTCACACCGCGGCACTGGCGAGTCCCGACGCTGCGGTCGACGCGCTTTGCGCTCAAGCGGGCATCGTGCGAGTGCACTCGATGCAGGATTTGTTCGATGTCGCTGAGCTCTTTTCCACCCAGCCGCTGCCGGCAGGCCGGCGCGTGGCAATCGTCGGCAACTCGGGTGGCCCAGGAATCCTGGCCGCCGACGCCTGCGAACGCAACGGCCTCGTCGTGCCCGAGCTCCCCCTGGCGACGCAGAATCGCCTCCGACGTCTTCTGCTGCCCGGGGCGGGCGTCCGCAATCCCGTAGACTTGGTGGCGGCTGCAAGCCCACAACACTATGAAGCGTCGATCCAGCTCCTTTTGGCCGAGCCGGGGATCGATGCGCTGCTGGTCGTGTACACGCCCCCACGCGTGAGCCAGCCGGAGGAAGTCGCGGAGGCCATTGCTCGATCGGCTCGCGCAGCCGGCCCGCGACCCGTCATCGCAAGCTTCCTCAGCACGCAGCCATCCCCCCTCGCGCTGCGCGCCGAGAGCGGCACCGCTCCTCGCGTGCCGTGCTTCGCCTTCCCCGAGCAGGCGGCCCATGCACTCGCCCGCGCCGCGGCCTACGCGGAATGGCGTTCACGTCCGGCGGGTCACGAAGCCGTTCTCCCGGGCACCGACGCGGTTGCGGCGCGGCGTTGCGTCGACCGGGCTGTCGCCGCGGCACCGAAGGGATTGTGGCTCTCCGCCGAGGAGGCGCACGCACTCCTCGCCTGCTACGGCATTCGGGTGGTTCCAACTGAGCGCGCCGCTTCTGCCGAGGAAGCTGTCTTGGCGGCACGGAGACTGGGACGTCGCGTGGTGTTGAAGGCCGGCAATCCCCAGCTCGTGCACAAGTCGAATGTCGGTGGCGTGGTCCTCGACCTCGCGACTCCCGATGAGGTGCGCGCTGCATTTCTCGCAATGAGGGAACGCCTCGGAGAAAGGATGGGCGGCGCCCTGGTGCAACCGATGGTGGCGTTGGGGATCGAAACCATCATCGGTGTGACACAAGATCCAAGCTTTGGCCCTCTCGTCCTCTTCGGAATCGGCGGGGTCGCGGTGGAGCTGCTTCACGACCGCGCCTTCCGCATCCTTCCCTTAACGGACCGCGATGCCGGGGAACTGGTCCGGGGACTCAGGACCTCGCCTCTGCTCTTCGGCTATCGAGGAACGCCGCCTGCAAACATCCCGGCGCTCGAGGACTTCTTGCTCCGCGTCGCGCGCTTTGCCGAGCAGGTCCCCGAACTCGCGGAACTCGATCTCAACCCGGTGATCGTGTCTCAAGAAGGCGTCACGGCAGTGGATGTGAAGCTTCGTCTGGAGAGCCACATGCCGCGACCGGAGCTCGCCGTTCGCCGGCTGCGCTAAAGGCGAGGAACGGTTCCAGGCGGTCTTCTCGATGAACCGCTCTCCTTCTCCGCCGTGGCCAGCAGGCGCCACTCCCCCCAGCCAACGCGCAAGGGGAAGTGGCCAGGTTCCGCTCCGCCTTTTTCGCCGGGCCCTCGCGCCACCCGCGCTCCGTCTCGGGCACGCCTCCGGGCGGCAGGATCAACCCCCGGGATCAAGCGTCCTCCCGATCCGGCCTCGCCCGTCCTAAACCGGTCGCGGACTTACGATTGCGGCAAGTGTCTTCCCCACAAGCGAGAAGCCCGCGCTGCCACCCTTCGCCGATGGCTTGCCCGCAGCCTCGCGTGCAAGATCGGCCAACGACAACATGCCCAGCAGCTGGCGCGCACCATCCACGACCGGGAGACGATGCACCCGCGCCTGTGCCATCTCGTGAGCAGCTTCCTCAAGCGTCGCGATAGGCGTGCAAGCCTTGACATCGCGCGACATTGCTGAAGCGACGGACAGGCTGCCAAGGCTCCCGCCTTGCGTGTAGGCAGCCATGCAGATATCGCGATCCGTCAAGATCCCCACGAGGCGGTTCGATCCATCATCCGCAACGACAGGCAGCGTGCCGATATCATGCTCCCAGAGGATCTGTGCCGCGTGGTTTAGTGAATCGGAAGGCCGGCACGCGCGAACCTCCTTCGTCATCAGATGCTCGACCCGACTGGCAGCCTCCTTTTTTTGCCGCGGAGCGCGCGTGCTCATTTGACTGCGATCGTCTTCGGTTTGGTTTGCTCAAGCTTCGGAATTCGCACGATCAGCACACCATCTTTGAAGGACGCATCGATCCGGTCGCTCGCAGCGTTCGCAGGCAGGGTAAATGCGCGCTGGAATGATCCATAAACTCGCTCGACCCAGCGGCTTCGCTCCTTCTTCTCTTCTCTCCCCGACGTCTTCTCTCCATGGATGTTGAGAACACCCTCGGTGATTTCGACACTGACGTCCTCTTTCCGGACACCGGGGAGCTCGATGGTGACCACGTATTCGCCCTCGCTCTCATGGATGTCGACTGCCGGCGCATGCTCGCCACGGGCGAACCGCTCGCCAAACATTTCCTCGACCAAGCGGCCAAGCCGTCCGTGACGTCCAAGCTCGCGGAACGGGGACCAGCGTCCGAACGCCTCAAGATCCTCGAATGGATCCCAGCGCGCGAGACTCTTGGCTTCCTTCTTCTCTTGCTTCTCCGGCATGGTGCTTGCCTCCTTTTGAGAACCGAATTCGCATCGCCACGATGGGGTGACCCGTGGTGCAGAAATGCAACCGACGTGCCGACCGCTCTTCCGTCCTTGTGGAGCAAGAGCTTTCGCTCCTGTGCCGCGCGGCCACAGGACGCCATTGGCTGTGGGACGCATCGTCACAGAGGCTCGCCATCCCTCCTTCGAGGAGTCACACGCCGCGGCACGAGCTTTGCTGTCTCTCAGACCCACGCGCTGACGCCGCAGCAAGGAGAAGGATCGTGTCTGAGAGGCTTCTTGCACCGCTCACACCACAGGCGCGCCAAGCGCTCGCTTCCGTGTTGAGCCGATCCACCGGGCCGCGCGTTTCGGTCTATTTGCCCGTCGCGCCCCCTCCGGATGCGGCGCAAAACGATGTCCTGCACCGGCAGGTGGTCGATGCAGTGGGGAAGCGCCTCGAAGCTCTCGGTGTGCCATCAAAAGACGCGGTGCGCCGCTCCGAACTGCTCGGCGCATCCCTCCGACGGGAGTCCGCGCATCATGTCCCGCCCCGGGGCACTTTGGCTGGCTTTGAGTCCGGTTCCGAGGTGCGCTGCATTGCCCTTGTCCAGCGCCTCCCCTTCCTGATTTCCGTCGGTAAGCACCTGGCCCTCCGGCCCGTGCTGCGGGCACTCCAGATCGAGGGCCCCTATCGGGTCCTCACCGTTACCACGAAGCAGGTGGCCTTGTACGAGGGTGACCCGCAGGGACTCCGACGTGCGGAGCAAGGGACGCTCCCGAAGAGTCTCGAAGATGCGCTCGGCAGCGAAAAGACCGAGAAGCAGCTGCGGCTTCGCGGCACCGGGCCCGGCGGCAATGCCCCCGTGTATTACGCCCATCATGATGCCAGCCAAGAGCGCAAGATCGATCTACAGCGCTTCCATCACGCGATTGCTGTCGCACTCAATACGCGTCTTGCAAACGATGCGGTTCCCCTCGTTCTCGCCGCGGACACAACGCACCAGTCTGGCCTTCGGGCTGAGCTCCGCGTGCCAGGACTGATCGAGGCCGCCGTCACCGCAAGCCCAGACTATTGGACGGAAGCGCAGCTACACGAGCACGCCTGGCCGCACGTCCAGCGGGCACGGGCATCGCTGAGCGCCGCGACGCCCGAATCGTGGGAGCGGGCGCGAAACACGGGCAAGGGGGTCGACCTTCTCGACGACATCGGAGCTGCGGCGGTGGCCGGTCGCATCCGAAGGCTTTGGCTGGATGGCGACCGCGCTCTTCCCGGCAGTGTCGACGAAGCCACCGGTCGCGTTCTACCGGGTGCGCCAGACGACGACGTGCTAGAGGCCCTCGCGGAAATCGTGATCTGTCACGGGGGCGAGGTGGGAATCGTCTCGAGCAGCGCTTTACCCTCGGCGAGCGGCGCGGCGGCCGAGCTGCGCTAAGAAGCGGCGCCTTTATAGCGCGGGGCGGGCCGCTTTGCGCGACTCGCCCCGCTGCCAGACCCGGGGTAATGCCAGCGCTAAATGCCCGCCGCGACGTCCAGCTTTGCGCGCGAGGCTCGAGCGCGAGTCCGTCCGCGACGCGGTCCCGCCTTCTCAAGCGCCTGCTCGACCCGACGGAGCCAACGCACCGCATCGCGCCGGGCGCGCTCGGTGAGATGCTGCCAGCGGCGCTCGCCCTTGGCCTCAAGTCGGCCAAGTTCTTCGCTCGCGCGGCGCAAGAGTCGAGCCGCCTGCCGCCGCGTGCGGGCCTCCGCGATTTCCACCTGCCGCTCGAGGCGCACCAATCCTGGCCGGAGCCGTCGCGTAAACTGTCGCAGCGTAGGCTGAAGCTTGCTCGAAAGTCGGGCGAGTGCCGTTGCCCTGCCGCGCACCGGGGCAGTGCGACGTCGAGTGCTCTTGCGAATGGTCGTGCGTGTTGCCTTGGCCATCATTTTCCTCCTTGGGAGTTCTGACCGGTCCTCATATATACACCGATGGATGTATTCCTGATTGCTTTTCAAGCTGAGCGGCGATTTCATCAAGGCGCCAGGCCGGCGCTGGAACCACATCGACCTCGTGGCTGACGCACGATGGCGTGTAGATCTGCACTGCCTGCGGGCGCAGCTCGCCGACGAGATCCACCCAATCTTGAACCGAATCCGCGTCTGTATTCTCGACAGCACCCTCGATGAAGCAGGACTGGATTGTCATATCCCGCAAAAGCGGGAGAGCTGCGACCACAGCTCCGAGGGGGTGACCTGCGTCGGGCCGGCATACCCGCTCAGCCGCTGCATCTAGCTTCACGATCCTCTCGTCGAGGAGATCGAGCGCACGTCGCACATCTTCATGGCACACCATGCTGCCATTCGTCACGATGCGCACGGGAACGCCCGGCCGGGCGTGCCGCGCTGCTGAGAGCACTTCGGCCACGAGCGAGCCGAAGCGCGGATGAAGCGTCGGTTCGCCATGACCCGAGATTGTGATGGAGTCGAGCGGACCTGCCTGGGGCAGCGCATTCGCAAGGGCAGAGCCGACCTCACCGGGTGTGGGCCAGCGTGTGCCGCGGAGTCCGGAAGGCAGGTGCCGAAACGCGCAGTACACGCAGTCGTAGCTGCACACCCGGTAAGGAGGCGGCAGGGGATCGATGCCAAGGGAGCGCCCAAGCTGCGGCGACCAGACCGGTCCGTAGATGATTCCTTTCGTATGCGAAGAGACCATCGCTCGCTCCGACCAGGTCCAAGGCCGGTCTTCAGGTTTCACGAGTGCAAGTGGCGTACCGCCACGTCGGGACTGCACGCGAGCTGTCTCGTCGCAACCTGTGGCGCTAGGCCTCAGCAGCACCCCCACTCTGTGGCGAGACGCGCGGAGGAGAGGTCCAGAGCGGGCACATGTCTTGCTCCTCTGGCGACGAGGAGGCGAGGCATGAAAGGGCTGGTCAAGACTTGGATGACAGCGCACCCCGTGGCGATCGATCCCGGAGCCTCGGCGCTAGCGGCTCTCGAGTCCATGGTCGAGCGGGGAATCCGACACCTGCCCGTCGTGGAGGCGGGGCGCGTGGTCGGGGTGATCTCCATCAACGACCTGCGTGCCGCACTGCCCGTTCCTGTGAGTCTGCTTTCGGGCATAAGTGTCGGCGACCGTGGCCTCGTCCGGGACTACGCCGTGGGCGAAGTCATGACCCACTTCCCTGAGGTGGCTCATCCGGAGACCTCGCTCGAAGACGCGGCGCAACGCATGGCGGACCGGCGCATCGGCTGCCTTCCCGTCGTGGACGGGCAGGGCCGCATCGTGGGGATGCTTTCGAGTACGGACGCCTTGCGTGCACTCGCGACTTCCCTTTGGGCCAAGCGGGCACACGAGGATGAGACGCGAGAGGACGAACTCAGTGGCCTCTTGGCGGAGCTAAGCGACGAGCGCACCCGGATCGAGCGCCAACTCGAGTCTTGTGTGCGCAGCGAGCGGGAGCTTGCGGTGCGCGTGCGGGAGGACGGGATCGACGAAGAGGAACGGAGCGAGGAGGAACACGAGATCGGTCTTACGGATCGGCTGCGCGAGCTCGCAGCGGGTCGGCTCGCGGCAATCGATCGCGCCCTGGCTCATGCCGCGGAGGGCGTGCTTACGCTGTGCGACCTATGCGGGGGGAATATCCCGATCGCACGGCTGCGCGCCCTCCCGGGGACTACATGCTGCGTGGCTTGTGCGCAGGAGAAGGAGAATCGCGCCTAGACCGCGTGACGCCGAGTGATCGCCGCGCGGAGGGCACGTATTTTTCTCTCCTCCGGCCGACCCCACGGGCGCTGACTGCCGAGCCCACCCACGCGCGCGCAATGCGTTTAGCAGCAAGAATCAGATACCGTATCGCGCGGGGGATCGAACGGCGCCTCGTGCGGGGTCGCGATAGACTTCTTCGGCGCAAACCCCGCTTATGGACGGCTTTCGGGGGCGCACGCCGCTGCCAGGGGGAGAGCGAATCGATGAGACGTCGCCTCTTTCACAGAGCACGCATCGGAGTGTGGGTCCCGTTGTGCCTCGCCCTCCAAGCCGCGGCGGAACAGACGCCGCCCACGCCGGCACAACCTTCGTGTGTCCACGGACGCGATCTCATGACACCCGCCGAGGTCGCCGAGCACCGCGCGAAGATGGGGAGCCTGCAAAGCGACGCGGAGCGCGCGGCGTTCCGCCGGGCCAACCACGAAGAGATGAAAAAGCGAGCGGCGGCGAAGGGCAGCGTGCTTTGCGACGAACGGATGGTCGGGCCCCCGACGGGCGGGGGTGCGCCCTCCCCGGCCCACGAGGCCCCGCCTCCGTCGAAGTGACGCAGCGAGCGCGGAGCTGCTCCGCCCGCCGATGCGTCCCAGGGCGCCTCTCGGGGTAAGGGCCAGGCAGAGTTAGGCGCCTTGCGCCTCCCGGGCATCGCGGCGCGCGCGCATGACGAGCCAGATGCATCCACTCGGTCCAAGCACGAGGCATAAAAAGTAGGCGGTATATGCAACGAGAGTTCCGGCGGCGGCTCCGAAGATTCCATACCAGCGGACCGCATACCAGCAAATGGCTACGGTGAACACCGCGCCCACAAAGCGAAAGCCGAGCATGTTCACCATCCGGTGATGCACGGCGAAGATGGACTCTAAGGACTGGGTCATCGACTGCACGAAGCGACTGGCCGTGAGTGCGACGATCGTGGTGGTGGGCAATAGGAATTGGGGGCTCGTGAGCAAGACGAGGAGCCGCTGGCCCGCAATCGCGTAGAACACAAGCATCCCAGCCCCGAGCACCGCCTGCACGGCGACGCCTCCGAGCAGCACCCTGTCGGCTCGCCACAGACCCCGCGCATCCTGCGGGTCACGTCCGCGCTCGTAGGCAATGGGTCTTAAGAGGTTGTGGCACACCTTGAGCAGAAGAAGGTAGGGAATCCCGCACACCTGATATGCGGCGACATAAAGCCCGACGGTCTGCGTGTCGATCATCGCCTTCAGCAAGTAGCGGTCGGTTACTCCCTGAGTCCACTGGAGGACAAGGAGCGCCGCGTAGGGAATTCCAAAGCTCCACACGATTGGCATAAGCCGCGTGGGGGGGCCTATGGGAAGGCGTAGGACTTCTCGGACCAGAGGCACGCCGCAAACGCATGCGAAGATCGCCGCGGCGCCTGCATACGCGAGCAGGGCCGCACTCGGCGTCGCGTTCCAGACCGAGAGGACCCCCCAGATCATGGCGACTTGTAGCGTCAGGTAGGCGACGTTCTGAAGCATCTGCGGCCGACGCTCGCGACGAATGTTCAGGATGTCTTGGCGAAGGATGCGCCACGGCAGAAAGAGGAACACAAGCCCCGCCGCAAGGGTGGTCCAGCGCCCCATATCGAACCACTGCGCGAACCTCACCGAAAGAAGGGCCGCGAGAGCTGCGAAACCCACGGTTACGACGGCATACCAGCGAACGAGAAGCAGACCAAAACGACGGCCCTGTCCACGGTCGAGAACGCCGTAATAGTCTCGCAAGTACGATTCGTGGATGGGAGAGAGAAGCACGCTCGCCACGAAGAGGATCGCGGTCTCCGCGAGCTTAAACTCCCCGAAACCTTGCTTGCCGAGGAGGTTCGTCAGCACTTTGAGCAGCACAAAGCCGATGCAGAACTCACCCAGGTTGTTTGCGACGACCCAGCCTAATTCGGCGCGCAGGCGCCGCTCGCTGGTGACCCGGCGCAGGGCAAGCGTGCCCCGCCGCGTCCAACCGAGGAGGAGCGGCTGCATTTCCGTCACGCGCGACCTCCCCTTGCCCTAGAAGCCGCACGACTCGGCCCGTAGCTGGTCCTCCGGGTGCGTGAAGTGAGCGCGCTGGGTCGCCGCGGCACAGATCGGCCTGGGTCGTGTGGGCGTACGGTAGCGACACAACCGTGACCCGCATCCCGCGAGAGCGAAGCTTCATCCAGGTCCGCGTAGGGAGATTCCCTAGGCGCGAATCCCCACGGGCCGGGACCCGCTCGGGCCCGGCGCCGGTCCAAACTTCCGCTGAACCGTCGGGGCGCGGGGGCAAGACGAGGCGCCGGAAAGCAGCGGCTCGCGGGGTGTGCCCCACCGCAAAGCGACTCACCCTGGCCGAGGGGAAAACCCTCTCTCGCTACGAGGGCATGCCAATGGCCTCGGGGAAGTCCACTCGCAGACTCCCGCGGCAGGTTCGGCGGATCGTCAGCGTATCCATCCGGTGAGCTTCAGATTCACGGCGTAGCTTGAGTTTTGCGGCCATTCGCCGCGGGTCGATCGTGTCCAGCAGAACTCAAATCGGGCACGATCTACCGGGACGTAGGTAGGAAAGACTTGCCGCTGGCCACCGTTCACATTGCCCTCGACGGTTTGATAGCGATACGACGTGCATGGAGTCGTAGTATCGCCTGGTCGCCGAAACGCGAGCGTCAAGTCTGCGACTTCCGGCGCTACTCCGTGCGTGATAATGAGCCAGGCGTCAAGCGCTACTGCCTGAGCGTCCGCCGGGATAGACCCCGAGAGATCGACGGTATGCCAGACATCGGATGGGGTCTCGACTGTACCGGTCCCTGTATGGCTGTTCACGAAGACGATCGTCTGGGCATAGCCCGATTCGACCGCGACCTCCGTCGCGACGCGCCATGCACCCCATCCGGCTGCGGCGCTGCCCATGGTGGCGGCGAATGCTGCGAATACCAGAGGACGGAACTTCACTCTACACCTCGACGGTCGATGTCGCTCGGGGTATTCACATCGGACGAGAACAATCATGTTGCCGGACGAGCCCTGATCTCGCGTGAAGTGCTCATCACCACGGGTCTTCACGAAGCGTCCGAGATGTGCTCTCACCTACCCGAATGCGGCCGCACAGCCCACGATCCAGCCAAACGTGCTTGCGTTCCGCCGATTCCAGCACAAGCGGGATCCCTTGCACGCTCCGTCGCTGGAGGCGGCGTGGCGACGACTAGGCGAGGCGACCCCTTGCGTCAAGGGGTACTACGTCGAGATGGGTAGAGCGGTTACGCGAAGGGACTTGCCGACGGCGGACCCGGGCCCGGGGACACCGTGCTGTGCTCCCTCTCATTTTCGACGCTCGCCGAAGGACGCGACGCGGAGCTCTGGTGGATCAAAGCAACGACGCGGACAGGACCCCCGAGGCTCCCTGGGGTCGAACCCCTCAGAGAGCGATCTTCACCGTCGGTGCGTCTCGAAGCGCGATGGTCGATGGCGGGTGCGTACAATCAGGCGCGATCCGCAAAGATCTCGAACACCTCTAGATAAAATACATGTGGACGTCGGAGTGCGCACGGCGCACACTTGAGCGCTGCGCCTCCCGGCACATCGCCTCGAGGGTCGTGCGGGCGAGAACGTCGCCGATGCTCTCCGAAAGCATCGGCCACAAGAAGGATGGCCGGTACGGCGTAGGGGAGTGCTTGTCCCCACCGATGCGCCGACGCGCTCTGGCTCCGCGGCCGTCGAGTGGACCTTCCACCGCCTCCACAATGTCACGCAGGGTGATCTCGGCCGGACGTCGCGCAAGCGTGTAGCCTCCTCCGGGACCACGTTTGCTCTGAACGAGCCGGGCGCGGCGAAGACGCTGGAAGATCTGTTCGAGGTAGCGGGCGGGAATCCCCTGACGTTCACTGATCACCCGGATTTGGACCGGGTCCCCCTGACCGTTGTACGCGAGGTCGAACACTCCGCAGACGGCGTATTGGACCTGCAGGGAGAGCCTCATTGCGGGTTGCAGTCTGCAAGAATGAGCGCGGTGATGCCATCGAAAACCTGGTGCGAGGGCTCCCGCGCCGGGCGCTCGCCAGAAAGACTGACGGGGCCCCCGAAAAGGCCTCGCGAACCAAACCGAACCCGCGCTGGGATCGGCTTGCGGGCCTCGCATGCCCTGGCAAACACACGCCAAGAACGGGAGGTCCGAGCGCCGTGTCGGGCCAAATCGCTTCCGCCGGAGGGCATTTGAACAACTCGAAGAGGATCGCCGCAAGGATGTCTTTCCGGTTCGCGAGCCTTCGACTTCGGCCTTCGCGAAGGCTACCTGTTGCTGCGCACGAAGGCAGGAGAACGCGTCCGAGTGACGACCCGTGGGTCTATCGACAAGCCGGGAGAGGGAGCGCGTGCAGCGCAGCGCGCGGCTTCCCCTCAACCGCCCTGCAGTGCGTGGTCGTCGCGGAGCGCGGCATGAGCCGGCTCGTCCCGCTGCCCGAGGCCACAGCACGATCCTTAGCGAACACGCGACGCTCGGTCTTGATCGTCCTTGGCGCTTGTGGCCTCGCGGTAACCGCGATGACGTTCCTCAAGCCACGACCCGAGCCGAGCGAGACGGATTCGTTGGTGACGACGGTGGTGATCGTGCTGGCCCTCGGAGCCATCGTGGCACGTCAGATCGCGTCATGGCAGGTTCGAGCGCAGACTCGAGCCCGTTGCCTCTTTGCCGGGTACGGCTTCGCAGTGGCCCTCGGGATTGCCGGCCTGCTCTTCGCTCTCGCGACGGGCGACGCGCTACGGGGAATTGGCTACGTGGTAGCCGGTGCCCTCTTCGCTTTGGCGGGACTGCGGATCGATGGGGCCGCCCCGAAGCGGGACACCCCTTAGTGGCGGGTCTCGCGCTTGCGCAGCCGGTCGTCGAGGAGCTCGAAGTAGAGCAGCACAAGGACGTGTTGCAAAGTGCGCGGCAGACAGGAAATGAACTCGCGCGCGATGTCCGGCGAGGGAAGTTCGAGCACATGCTGGACCGCAGACTGGATCTCCGCGAGATGCTCGTCCACAATCCGACGCAGGCTTTTCGCATCCTGCTCGAAGGCCTCGGCGATCAGGGGTGTGTCGAAGAGCAGATGGATGCCGCGCTCTCCGCAGTCGAGCAGCCGTTGCGCTTGCATGCCGGTCCCCCGCGCCCCGCGCCCTCCTGGCGGGCCCTCTTCGGTCACCACCTCCTCATCGGACGGCGGGGGCGCGAGATTGAATCGGGCCCGTTGCACGAGAACTGCCGGTGAGTTGGGAGCGCGCCCGCAGCTTCTTTCCTGTGACCAAGGAGCTCGTGTACCTGAACCATGCGGGCGTCGCGCCGATCTCGACCCGCGTCGAAGAGGCGCTCCAGCGGTTCGCAGCCGAAGCCGTGCACCGCGGCGCCTTCGCCTACGAGAAATTCTACGAAGCCGAGATCGAACGCGTACGGGGACGTGCCGCGACGCTAATCGGGGGAAAACCCGAGGAGATCGCGTTCGTCAAGAACACGACCGAGGGGCTCGGCCTCGTCGCGGCGGGCCTTGACTGGCGTCCGGGGGATCGGGTGGTGACGTGCGACCTTGAGTACCCATCGAACGTCTACCCATGGTGGTCGCTCCGGGATCGCGGCGTTGAGACAGTGATGCTGCGCGGTCAGTCCGGCCGGCTGCCCTTCGACCGAGTCGAGGAGGCGCTGCGCGCGTCTTCGGTGCGCCTGCTTGCACTGTCTTCCGTCGAGTTCGGGAGCGGGTTCCGCCAGGACCTCCCGGCGCTTGGGCGCTTGTGCCGCGAGCGTGGTGTGCTGTTCTGCGTCGATGCGATTCAGAGCCTTGGCTGCCTTCCGCTCGATGTAGAGACTTGTGGGATCGATTTCCTCTCCACCGATGGCCACAAGTGGCTGCTCTCGGTGGAAGGCTGCGGCATCTTCTTCTGCGCGCGGCGTGTGCTTGACTGCTTGGCGCCGCGAGTGATCGGCTGGCACAGCGTGACCGACGATACCGACTTCGACCGATACCACCTTGAGCTCAAGCCGACGGCGAGCCGCTTCGAGGAGGGGACGCCCAATGCGCCCGGCATCTTTGCCCTCGGCGCCGCCATCGACCTGCTGCTCGAGCTCGGCATTGGGGCGATCGCCGAACGGGTCCTCGGATTGACCGATCGTCTCGTAGTCGGCCTAGAGCGCCGGGGAGCGCTCGTCCGCAGCCCCCGTGGGCCCGGCGAGCGGTCGGGGGTCGTGTCCTTCGAGTGGCCTCGTGAGGAACCCAGGCACACCGCGGCGCGCCTGCGCGCCCGCCGGATCTTCGTGGTGGCCCGGCGCGGCGGGGTGCGCGCATCGCCGCATTTCTACAACAGCGAGGCCGAGATCGACGCGCTCGTGGAAGCGCTCTAGGCGCGACCTCGGTAGATTTCGCCCGTGCTGCTTCGTCTCGACGGCATCTCCAAGAGCTTCGCCGGGCGCACGCTTTTCTCGGGTGTGGACCTCGACGTGCGCGTGGGGGACCGCATCGGGCTGGTGGGCCCGAATGGTGCCGGCAAGACGACACTTCTCCGCATTGCGGCGGAGGATGAGGCCCCGGACGCCGGACGCGTAGTCATCTCGCGTGGGGTCCGGGTGGGGATGCTGCGCCAGGAGATTGATCCGACGCTTGACCGGCCGGTGCGGGAGGAGGTGGCGTCTGTGCTGGCTCGGCTCGACGCGCTCGAGCAGGAACTCCGCGACCTCGAGGCCGAGATCGCACGGGTCGGGAGCGGCGAGGTCTCCACCGAGGTCGCCGCTCGTTACGACCACGCGCGTGCGGCATTTGAGCTGGGTGGGGGCTTCGAGCGCGAGGCGCGGGTCGAGCGAGTGCTCGCGGGCCTTGGTTTCGAGCCCGATGACCGGGGGCGCCCTCTTCGCTCCTTTAGTGGCGGCTGGCTGATGCGCGTCGAGCTCGCAAAGCTTCTGCTCTCCGCGCCAGACGTTCTGCTCCTCGACGAGCCGACGAACCATCTTGACCTGCCTTCGATCCAGTGGTTTGAGGAAACGCTGACTGGCTTCCGGGGCGGTGTCATCGTGATTTCTCACGACCGCACCTTCCTTCGCCGACATGTATCGCGCGTGCTTGAGCTCGAAAGCGGACGCTGCACGCTCTACGAGGGGAGCTACGACCGCTACCTCGCCCAGCGCGAGGAGCGGCGCGCCCAGCTCCTCGCCCGGAAGGCGTCGCAGGACCGCGAAATTGCGCAGGTCGAGCGCTTCATTGAACGCTTTCGCTACAAGGCCAGCAAGGCCCGGCAGGTTCAGAGTCGGCTCAAGGCGTTGGAAAAGGTCGAGCGGATTGTGGTCGAGGCGCCGTCGAAGCGGCGGCTGCGCTTTCGGATCCCGCCGCCGGATCGTGCCGGCGACGTGGTGATCGCACTCGAGGATGTTCACAAGTCCTACGGCGCTACGCGGGTGTACCAGGGCGCGAGCCTCAAGCTAAGGCGCGGGGATCGGCTTGCGCTTGTGGGTCCGAACGGCGCGGGCAAGTCCACCCTGCTCCGAATTCTGGCCGGGGTTCTCCCCTTTGACAGCGGGCGCCGCGAACTCGGCCACAACGTGCACGTCGGCTTTTTTGCCCAGCACCAGCTCGAGTCCCTCGACCCGACGCGCACCGTGCTCGAGGAGCTGACCAGCGCCGCGCGCAGCGACGACATTCCGCGTCTGCGCGGACATCTCGGCGCCTTCTTGTTTAGCGGTGAAGACGTCGACAAGAAGGTCTCCGTTCTCTCGGGCGGAGAGAAGGCGCGCCTTGCCCTCGCGAAGATGCTCTTGCGGCCGGCAAACTTCCTCGTGCTCGATGAGCCGACCAACCACCTCGATGTCGACGCCTGCGAAGTGCTCGAGGAAGCTCTCCGCGAGTACCAGGGGACGCTTGCGCTGATCTCCCACGACAGGAGCTTTTTGAACGCCGTGGCGACGCGGGTGGTGGAGGTGCGGGCAGGACGGCTGCGCGAGTTCCTCGGGAACTTCGACGAGTATCAACGGGTAAGCGCCGAGGCGCAGGCCCCGGGGCGAGGCGCGGTCGCAGGCCATGGCGCGCCGCACGCCCCCGAAAAGACTCCTCCGCCCCCCGCGCCGCAGGACTCGGAAGGAAGGCGGGCATTGGTCCCCCAGCGCCCGGCCACCCCGGGGCGTCAGGAGGAGCGTCTCCGCCGCAAGGCGCGCGACAAGACGGCAAAGCAAATTGCGGCCATCGAGGCCGATATTCTGGTCCGCGAGAGTGCGATGGAAGCACTCAGCTGGAAGCTCGGCGATCCCGAGATCTACAAGAATGGAGAAAAGGTGCGGGCGCTCGAAGCGGAGCGCGCGGCTGCCAAGGACGCGATCGATGTCCTCTATCGCGAGTGGGAGCGCCTCGCGGCGGAACTCGAAGCCCTCGACGAGGTTCTCGGGTAACCGGCGCGGTTCCCGGGCGGAACGGCGGGAGCTACCTCGGCCTCGCCTCCAGAGAGCCGGTGCACCACGGAGAAGTTGATCCACGCCTTCACGGGATCGACATCATCGACCCGAACCCGCAGGCGGTCGCCGATGCGCCAGCGCTCGCGGCTGCGACGGGCCACGAGAGCATGAGCGCGCTCATCGAGCACAACGTAGTCGTTGAGCCGCGATACGTGCACCAAGCCTTCCACGAAAAAGGGATCGAGCGTTACGTAGAACCCGTGCTTCGCAACACCCGTAATTGTACCGTCGTACTCGTCGCCGACGCGACTTGCCATGAACGCGCACTTCTTCAAATCGATCATCTCCCGTTCCGCTTCCATGGCCGCCCGTTCGCGCCAGGAGACGCGCGCCGCAACGCTGCCAACCACGCTCTCTCGCGCCGCCGCGCGCGAGGCCGCGAGGCCCCCGCCTTGGAGTAGATCCTTGAGCGCGCGGTGAACCACCAGATCGGCGTAGCGGCGAATGGGCGAAGTAAAATGTGTGTAGCTGTCGAACGCCAGAGCGAAGTGACCGCGGTTCGCATCGTCGTAGCGTGCCTGCCGCATGGAACGCAGGGCCACGAGGTTTACGAGTCTCTCCTCTGGTCGCCCGGCAACACGCTGCACGGCGCGGGCGATTTCCCGCGCAGAGAGCGACTTCGCGTCCCTGTTCTCGAGGAGACCGAAAGCCGCCAGGAGTTCGCACAGAAGCTCGATCTTCTCGGGCTCGGGTGGATCGTGGATCCGATAGATCGCTGGAACCTTCGCCGCGGAGATCGCGTCGGCGACGGCGCGGTTCGCAACCAGCATGCACTCCTCGACCGCGCGGTGCGCGATGGTGCGAGGTGCCTCGACGATATCCACGGGGTGTCCGTCGTCCCCGAGCACAATCTCTGCGGTCGGGAGATCAAAGTCGATGGATCCAGCAGCAAAGCGCCGCTCAGTCAGCGTACCCGCGAAAGCGGCAAGCCCGCGCAGCTGGTCCCGGATCTCAGGCTCTCCGATGCCACCGTCTCCAGACCTTTCCATCACTGCCGCGGCCTGTTCGTAGGTGAGGCGGGCGCGGCTTCGGATCACTCCCGGATAGAAGCTCCGGCGCTCCACCAGACCCGCCGCCGAAAGATCGAGCTCGACGATCATCGCGAGACGATCGACTTGCGGATAGAGCGAGCAGATCTCGCCCGAGAGGCGGTGCGGCAGCATGGGGATCGCGCGGTCGGGGAAGTACACGCTGTTCCCGCGCCGGAGCGCTTCGAGATCCAGCGCCGATCCCTCGCCGACGTAGTGTGCGACATCGGCAATCGCAACCCAAAGGCGTGTCGCCCCAGCCGGGAGAGACTCGATGCAGACCGCGTCGTCATGATCGCGGGCAGTCGCGGGGTCAATCGTCACGAAAGGACGCGAGCGCAGATCGACGCGCCGTGCGAGCTCCTCGGGCGACGGCTCAACCTCGATCCCCTCGGCTTCGGCGAGGACGCCGGGCGGAAAATCCACCGGCAGTCGCCGACGCCAGGTAACGGCTTTGAAGTCGGCTTCAGGGTGGCCGGGAGGCCCAAAGACCGAGACGATCCGGCCGGAGGCACGCGGCGCCCCTTTGCCTCCACCGCGTCGTGCAGGAACGACTTCTACGACGTCTCCGTCCCGCGCACCTCCAAGGTCCGCCGCCGCGATCGAGATGCCCCAGTGTCCGTCGTCTCGATAGGGTGTCACGAGGCCACCGTGGCGCTCTCGCGAGAGAATCCCAATCCATTTGCGGCGTTCCCCGCCGCCGAGAACGTGCACGACCTCGCCGCGTTGAGCCCGAGGGTCGCCCACAGGTCGAAGTAGAACGCGGTCGCCGGGTTCGGCCCCGGCCCCACTCCCCACGCTCCAGGCCACCCCTGCGTCGTCGCGCACGAGGCCCGGCGAACCGCGACCCACGCTGCTGGCATCGGTCCCGCCGCGTCGGGGGCGGCCCGGAGCGGGCTCGCCGGCGCCCTGGTAGACGCCCTCCACGAGGCCGTCATTGCGCGGAAGTCGGTAGCCGCCCGCTACGCGCTCGAGCTTGCCCTCGCGCAACAGCGCCTGAAGAATAGGCCGTAGGGTGCCCGCCTTCGCGCCGCGCCCACCGAGCTCCCGCAAGAGTGCCTTTTCGCTAAGCATGGGCCGCGCGCGGCCCCCGAGCGCCTCAAGAACCGCTTCGCGTGTGAGGGCCATGCAGGCGTGTAGTCTAGGCTACGCGCTCCGACAACGCGCCGACCCCCGCTTCCACCCCGTAGAGACGACGCGAAGTGACCGACCGGGCCCTCAGGACCGATCGCGCCGCGAAGCGCCGGCTCTCCTGCCCTGTGGATCAGGCAAGGGCGGGCGGAAGCGAAGCCCGCGAGCCCGGCATCGTTTAAGAGCGGGGCGCTGCGGATTCGAGCGTGCGCGCGCTCTGCGGCAGTACGCGTACACGGGCCGATCGCGCTCGGCTTCGTGTGGTGGGAGTCAGAAAGGACGCCCGGCAGAGCCGCACGGAGCATGCTGGTGCCCTCACCCAGCCGCCCGAGTACGTCTTTTCGTGTTCGAACTGTGCCGCATGCTTGAGCAGAATCCGGCGGATTTCCTCGATTGTATCGGGCGCTCCTTGTGTCGAATGCCGGGATCGGACAATCTTCTCCGACTCAACGCCCTCGATATGCGCGCTTTCGTAGTCCACGACTCCGTCACTACCGCCCTCGACGGGTCCATCGCCCTTCACGGCGATGATCGAGTTTACGGCGATCCCGTCCGCGACCGGAATGCCGCTCAAGACGCGAAGAAAGCGGTTTCCGGGCGTCATGTTCGTGATGCTGGTGGGCGGCCTGAGCGCGTCGATGGCGAGCGCAGCCTGATTTTGGCTCACCAGGTCGAAAAATCGCCCGCCAAGATCCGCGGGGAGCTTCACGAACTTCGAGATCAGCTGCGCGATCCCGAAGCCCGCGAGGTAGCTACCCCGATGGGGCGTGGCCACAAACACGACTCGCTTGACGAAGGGAAGCGGCTCGAAGAAGAGCGACCTGCGGAGGAGCTCGCGCGTTTGGTCGTCCGCCTCGACTTGGTCGAAGGGGACCTTGGCCATTGCGTCCCAGAAGCGGGTCCCGCTGTCGATGGCTGTGAGCTTCGCCAGCAGACCTCCTTGGCTGTGACCGATCACCACCATCTCGTTTAGCGCTGCGTCCTGCCCATTCGGATCGAGCGTACTCACGGCATCGGTCAGCGCCTTGCGCAGGAGGCCTCCGGAGTACCCGATGGGGTTTCCCGTGTTGTAGATGAAAAGCCAGATCTGGTAGCGCGCCCAAATCCGGGGATCGTTCTCGAGCTCGTTCACAAGCTCAGCCCAGCGCGCAGGGCTCGATGCCGTGCCATGCACCAGCACAAGCGGAATCTTGCCGGGCCGATTGGGCTCGAGCATGATGAGACCATCGGGGAGGCTCTGCAGTCCCCCCGGTCGGAACATCCCTGAGAAGAAACCCGCGAGCTCGAAGTCCCAGATCGGGGCTCCTTCCAGCGTGTAGGCAAGCGCAGCCGTCGGCTCGAACGCGAGGGGAATCTTTTGGCCCGCAATCGTCACGCGCTCGGCCTCACCCCGGGCGTAGAGCTCAACGGTCGCGTCCACGTCGCCCTCTGCGAGGACGGAGCGTGGGGGGTCGATTCGCAAAAGGGCGCTCACCGGGATGCGCAAACGCGCAGGGATGTAGGCGGCTGCAGGCGAGAGGGGCTGCGCCCCGTCCCTCGAAACTGCGGCAAGGAGCGGCGCGCCGATTCCGGGTGTGCGGTAGCGATTGCGCAGGCCGCGAACTTCGAAGTCGGCGCCCGATACGAAGTGCCCTAGGCGGTAGCCCGCCCAGGTAAAGCCTTCGGGCGGAACCGTGACGTGGAGCGTGCCGAAGGGCAGCGCAAACGAGCCGCTTTCGATCACCACTTCAGGCCGGTCCGGCGCGAGGAAGCTGCGGATAAGACCCCTTTCATACAGATCGAACGCCAGTCGGTAACGGGGATCGACGGGCGGGAGGGACTGCTTGTGGTCTTCGGGGAAGAGCGCCGCGTAGGCGTAGAGAGCCGAAGCGAGGAAGTAGCGCTTGTCCCCCGAACGCAGACCGTGCTCGAACGAGAGCTCTGCCAGCGCGAAGAGGAGATCCTCGTCACCCCCCCGCTTCTCCTCCTCGCGGAGCTCGGCAAGGGTCTCGTTGGGGTAATTCTGGTATCGATCGTAGAGCCCCCTCCGTAAGAGCTGTGAAAGGGTCTCCGAGCTTGGCCGCCCATCGTCCAAGATGTTGCTCTCGAGGGCTCGCTCGGTCTGCGCAGGTCGCAGAGGGCGGACGCCGATGGGCGTTGCACACCCAGTCAGAATCCCAAGAGCCGCTAGAGCTGCGAGCGGAACGAGAGCGCGGTGCATTCTTCGCGAGTTCCCCCCCAGCGACCCCCGCGATCGGCGGAGCCGCGACGCGCTCTTCTTGGCCCATGCACTGCTTCGCAGGGGACGACTGCGACGCTTTGGGCGGCGAAGGGGTAGCGCTCCCAGGCTTAGGAGAGAAGGGTCGTCCTGGGTGCCGCCACGGTCCGGGCTCAAGGTGGAACCGCGACAGGCAGGCCTTGAATCTCGCCTTCGAGGCAGCCCGTTTCAGCCCAGCGCTGCGCGCAATCCGACCTGCCCCAGCGTGAGTTGCGTTTTCCCCGAGCCTGTCGCGGCTGTCCGGCCGAAGCTTGGTCCACCCCGGGTCGTCCACAGACCGCGCAGCATCGCGCAGGGAAGCGTCAGGTCTTCGCACTCTCCTTGCACGAGCCCTCTTCCAACCGAATTGAGAAGCGGCGCGGCTCGTGCTCCAGCGGCTTTTGGGGCCCCGGAATCGTGCTGGTGTTGCCGTCTCGCAGCGACGCAAAGTGCGGTGACATGATCTCGACGCCGGCCTGATTAAAGGCGTCCTGGATATTCTGATGAAGCTCTCCGTAGATCCGTAGCATCTCGTTTGCCGCTCGCGTGTAGGCGTTAATCTCGTAGGTGATGTAGAAGTCGTTGAGCGCGGTCTGCAGCACAAATGGCGCCGGTTGCGGAACGATTCCAGGGGTTCGAAGCGCCGCCTCGATCAGCAGCTCATGCACCTTCCGCCACCGCGCGTCGTATCCGATCGTGACTGACGTGTGGAGGATGAGACCCTCCTCGCGCGCCTTCGCACTGTAGTTCACAAGATGCCCGCTGAGCAGCATGGCATTCGGGTAGGTCACCACCTCGTTCTTGGGCGTTCGGATCCGGGTGAGAGACATGCTCGTTTCCAGCACATCGCCCATCGTCTCTCCCACCTTCACGCGGTCTCCGATGCGGAAGGTGTCACTGAAGACGAGCATGAGGCCGGCGATAAAGTTGCCAACAGCGCTCGAAGCGCCCACCGTGAGGAGAGCGCCTCCGAGAATACCGAGACCCTTGAAGGCGTCGGTGTTTGAGCCAGGGATGTAGGGGTAGATCATAACGCCCGTGATCCCGATGACGAGGAGCCGAACGATCCGGTATAGATGCGGGGCCCAGCTTGGCGCAACGCCTGGCAGCTTGACGAGGTCGGCGGAAGCAGCGAGAAGAAGGCTGCGGAGCCCTTTCAAGAGGTATCGCGCGAGGACCAGGATCACGAGGATCGAGAAGAAATTGCCCACATTGGCCAGGAAGCCGTGCCACAGGTTCGTAAGAGGATCGAGCAGATAATCCAGCAGAGCGAGCGCATAGCCACGGGTAAGGGGCACGAACCAGAAAACGATCTGCAGGTAAAGGATCAGCAGCACCAAGGCTGTGGCCGCGGTGCCCAATCTTACCGCCCGCTGCTCCACGCTCGCGAGACGCCCCGGATCGATCACGATCTGCTCCTGCAAGCGCAGCGCGACGCCCGCTCTGCGTCGGCGCTCGACAATCGCGGAGAGCCACCGATGAACGCTCCGTAGACCCAGAAGCACGGTGACTAACGCGACCGTTGCGACCGCGACACCAATCTGCGCACGCCTCCACTCGATTGGAGTTCGCCTCTCGCGGTAACGGGCGACGGCGCCCTCCACAATCTGGATCCTTTCGGAAGCCAAATCCTCTTGGGACTGATGTAAGGTCGCTGCGTCCTGCGCGGTGACCATGCCCACGAGGTCATCCCGATAAAAGACGAGCGTCTCGGTGTCAGTTTTTTGAATGCGGAAGAGGCCCTCGCTGTAGAAAGGGTCCTCCGCGATGCGGATCAGCCTGCGCCGGGCCGACTTCGCCCGCTCTTCGGCGCTAAAGGGCCCGAGGGGGTTGTGAATGTAGAAGACCACTTCGCCATCTAACGCCACCGGTATACCCGCCTCGCTGGGCGCGGGCGCAGCGGCGGGCGGGCGGGCGGGCGTCTGCGGAGGGCCCTGCGCATTCGCTGCTGCAACGAGCACAATCGAAAGGCAGAGTCCCACTGCGCCCAAGGCTCCGGGTCGCCGCTTTGTCGTGGGATGATGTGTCCTCACCCGGACCTCCAATGGCAGCGCTTCTTTGAGAAGACGACTGCAGCTGCAGCCATCATGGCATGCCGGCGCGGCGCGCAGCATGGCGCCGGGGTGCGGGGCCTTGGTGGCAGACTCAACGGGACCCCGCTTCTCGCTCCTTGGGAACGGGCTCAGCGAGCTCACGCGCCAGGGCTTCTGCACCCGGGTCGTCGGGCACGAGCGCGAGGAGGTTTTGGGCCGCTTGCCGCGCTCTCCCGGGCTGACCCGCATCGCGTGCGATCGTGGCGAGGGCCAGCAGGGGCTCACGTTCGCCGGGGCGGCTGCGGTGCATGGCCTCGAGGACACTGAGCGCCTCGCTCACTCGCCCCGCGGCCTGAAGCGCCATCGCATAAACCACGGTGAGATGGGCGTCCTCCGGGGCGAGGCTGGCAGCGAGCCGGAGCTCCTGTTCCGCGTCTTGGAGGCGCCGCTCCCGCACGCGGAGAAGACCGATCGCGAGGTGAACGTCGGCGTTCTTTGGCGCCAAGGCGAGCGCCTTTTCCAGCCACTCACCCGCCGCGCCATCGCGGCCTTCTGAGCGCTCCAAGTCCGCGAGATTCAAGTACGCGGGCACGAACCACGGACCCCGGCGCAGCGCGGTCTCGTACTCCCGCCGCGCCGCCTCGTCCTCGCCCTTCTGTGCATGCAGCGCCCCAAGGTTGACGTGCGCCTCGGGGCGGTCGTCGTTCGCAAGCTGAGATGCACGCCACTCGGCGAGTGCATCGGCGAGCGGAAGCTGGTCGGAAGCGGCCAACAATGTCGGCGGGACCGCGGCCAGCGCACGCGCGGCCGTAATTCGCACGGCGCGGAGCGGGTCGCGCAGGAGCGGAGCTGCCAGCGCCACCCCAGGCTGTGGACCTATGGCCTGCGCAACTTCTGCTGCAGCAAGACGCAGCAACGGCTCCGCGTCCCCGGCGGCCCGCTCCACGCTTGGGAGCGAGCGGATGGTGAGCCACGGCGTCAGCTCACGCACCGCGGTCGCCCGTGCGATCGGGGGCTGGGAGCTGTCGTCCGCGAGTGCCGCCAGACGCTCCTCGGCGTCGGCCCTTCCCCGTCGTCCCGCGTCGAGAGCCTCTGCGAAGTGCGCGCGCGGCGCCGGGCCGTCTCCACGCCAGCGGGCGATCGTCTCCGCCGCCCATTTCGGCGTGCGCTCGCGGTGGCAGCTCTCGCACGCGTTTGGCGTGCCGAGCCGCACGGAGAGATCGGGACGTGGGACGCGGAGCGAGTGATCGTGGCGCGCATGGACCACCATGTAGACCCGCGTCGGCATGTGGCACGACACACAGCTCGCACCCGCCGATCCCACCGCGTGGTGGTGATGGGAAACGGTGTCGTAGTGCGCGGGCTGGTGGCACTGGCCGCAGGTCGCATTCCCCTTTTCCCGGAGCTCGCCGCTGTGGGGCTCGTGGCAATTGCTGCAAGTGACGCCAGCGGCATACATGCGACTTTGTAAGAAGGAGCCCCACTCGTACATCTCATCGCGGATCTGGCCATCGCTAAAGTAGAGATCCGGTTCGAGGAGTGAAGGGAGATGGGTGTCGAGAAGCGGTCGGCCGTAGCTGTAGGGCTCTGCGATGACGCTGCGGCGGCTGTGGCACCGCCCGCAGGCTTCGAGTTCGGCATGGGACGGGGGCTCGCCCCTGCGCCTTGCGATCGGCGCGTCGCTGTCGAAGACCCATGCGGCACTCTGCTTCGCTGCGAGCGCGACCACGAGTCCATGGCCCGCGCCCTCGGACGGCGCATCGGCGTGACTCCGCTCGGTCCGGTCCTTGGCCCACCCTACGTGGGCGGATCCGGGGCCGTGACAGGCTTCGCAGCCGACAGAGACTTCGGCCCAGGTGGTTTCATAGCGAGACTCGGCGGGTTTCCAGCCCTTTTGAAGATCCGTCGAGTGGCACTCCGCACACTGGAAGTTCCAAGCACCCGCGGGTCCCGTCCAGTGGAGCGGATCACTCGGCGGGATCTTCTCGCGCCCATGAAGGTCGAACCAGCGCTGACCCCCATTGGCCTCGGCGCGGCTGTCCCAGGCGAAGCCCGTGGCCTGCATGCGTCCACCAGGGAAAGGGACGAGATATTGCTGCAGAGGATCGACACCGAAGGTGTATGCGATCTCAAAGTCGTGGACCCGACCCTCCGCCCCCTCCGTCGAAAAGACAAAGCGACCGTCGTGGCGGAAAAAACGCACGTTCGCACCGGAATCCATGAGCGCGCGCGTCGTGAAGTCACCGAGCACGCTCGCGTCCGAAGCCGGCTGCATGGCGCGCGCGTGATGCGAAGTTTGCCAGCGCGCGAGCTGTGCGGGGTGGCAGCCGCCACAGCTTTGCGAACCGACAAACGTGGCAGGCTTGGGCACGGGCGGGGGAGCTGGTGCGGTCTTCTCGCTGGAACGGCTACACGCCGTCCACACCGCCAGCGCCGCGACTACGAGGGCCCATCCGCGCATCTCGCGAACGTTACCCCACGTCGCGAATGACCCGAAGCGCAAGGGATCGGGTAGCAAGCGAGCGCCGCGTGAAACGAATGCGACTGCGCGGACCCGCGCAGCGCGAGGCATCGCTAGGGGGGGAAGCGGTCCGTGCGCAGAGAGTGTCGAACATGCGGGTTCGTGGCAGGGGAGGCAAAGTGAAATGGTATGGGCCTTGGATCCAACCCATAGCGGAGCCGGCCTCCGCAAGACCGGACGCTCTTTTCGTGCGGACCGAGAAGTCAGATGACCGAGAGAAGCGCTGAAAGACCCGATGAATCCATTGTCTTCGACCGTGCCGCCGACAGGTACGATGCAACGCGCGGCTTCCCTCCCGGCGTCGCAGAACGGGTTGCGGCGCTCGTCCAGGAAGCAGCGGAGCTCAAGCCACGCGCACGCCTTCTCGAAATTGGAGTTGGTACAGGACGCCTCGCGCTGCCGCTTGCGGCACGCGGCCTGCGCGTTACCGGCGTGGATCTCTCCCGAAGCATGATGGAGCGGCTTCTTGCCAAGCGCGGCAGTCTCCCGGTGGACGTTGTGCATGCCGACGCGGCGCAGCTGCCTTTCAAGGACACGAGCTTCGACGCCGTCCTTGGCGTGCATGTCTTCCATCTCATCCCGCGCTGGCGTGATGTGCTGCGAGAGGTTGCGCGCGTTCTCCATCCCCACGGTGTATTCGTTCATGGAGCGGACGACCGGGCCGCTCACTGGGCATGGCTTGAGGGTTTTGGACAGGCTCACCCCTTTAAGAATGCGGGCGTATCGTACGAGCAGATCGAGAGCTTCCCGGAACAGGAGGGCTGGCGCCTCGTAGGCACACCGTGCCGCCTTGCGTTCTCGCGCTTTCTGGAGCCGCGCAGGCTCGTCGAACAACTTGTACGGCGGGATTGGTCGTGGACATGGCGCCTTAGCGATGGCCAGATCGCGGAGGCAGCGGAGAGTCTGCGTGCGGCGCTGACCCGGCGCTTCGGGCACCTCGACTCGAGCGCAGAGCTGCCAAGCGGCTTTTGGGTGCGAACCTACCGTCCGCCGACTGCCTGAGCGGACTCGGCGAAATCCTGGCGCGTCTTCGGTGGCTCGCTCGGCGCAGACTCGTGGAATGCGTCTGCGCTGCGCCCGGCGGGTCGATTCCCGTCGAATTCCGGGAGCCTCGGGGCACCTTCTGCTCAAGAAGTTTGTCTCTCTTGCCGATCCTGCGACTCGCACGGTCGGGAGTCGCATCCGTCGGGAGTCGGAACTATTCGGGGCTGAATAGCCCCGCACGAGGCTCAGTTCCTCTCCCGGCAATCACTGTCGTCGTATCGGGGGTGGCCCGACCGGTCTTTGCAAGGGGCTTCGCTTGAAGAACGCGCACCTTTGGGCTCCTACGAAGTTCGTCCTGACTGCTTCGGGATTGGAGACCTCGCGGGATCCGGGCGAAGTGGGCGCCGGATCGCGACTCATGACGAGCGTCTTGGCAAGAGTGTACGAAGCCGCCATTCGAGAACACGCCCGAGGCGTGCTCGTGGATCTCGGCTGCGCGCGAGCCCCGCTTTACGAGGTCTACCGGGATCAAGTGTCCGAGGTGTTGTGTATCGATCGGCCACAAGCGGAGCCTTCCAACTCGCTGCTGGACTACGAGGTCGATCTCGACGAGGGCATTCCCCTGCCCAACGAGCGAGCCGATACGGTCCTCGCGACGGATTTTTTGATGTACAGCGCGAAGCCCGATCGGCTCTGGCTCGAGATGGCGCGGGTGCTGCGTCCGGGTGGCAAGTTGATCGTGGGCTCACCGTTTCTCTATTGGCTCACGGGTCCTGACGACCGCTACCGCTACAGCGAGCTCCAGCTGCGAACACTCTGCAGTGCGAGCCGACTGTCGGTGCTCTCCGTCGAGGCTTATGGAGGAGCCCCGGAGGTCTTGGCCGACCTTACTGGGAAGCTGCTCGCCAGCCGGAAGCTGGCTTCGAAAATTCACTCCAGGTTGGCGCGCTGGCTCCTGGGCCTCCGCAGCGTGCGGCGCATTTCGGCCGGTACGTCTGCGGGCATTCCTCTCGGCTATTGCTTGATCGCTCAAAAGCCGAAGGATGCCTCCCAGCGGGGCGAGAGAACGTGAACCCCGTTTGGCGTCGCTGTGATCCGTCGGGAGCCTGGTCGCTGCTCGCCTACCCGCCTCCCTTTCGGGCCTGGCTGACCCTTAGCAACGACCCCGACAACACCATCATCGAGCACTGGAAGCAGATCCATGAGTTGGTCTGGGAGGAACTGGCGCTCCCGTTTGCGGACAGCTTCTTCGTGTTTAACCACAACGAGGCTCTGCCCGATCAGGTGAACCTCGTAGACCATCCCGAAATCCTGGATGCCCACCCCCACGACTCCATGCACACATGGGGCGACTACATGGGGACTCCGAAGCGCCGCTTCAACCGCGAAGAGGCCGAGCTCGGCCTCCGGCGGATGGCCGAGGCGGCCCTCCGACCGCTCATCTGGACCGACCATGCGGGGTCTTCGTGCAACCTGACTCACCGCGGAGGAACCGGGGGTCGAGCGAGCTTCACGGATGCTTCGGGGCACGAGTATCCCAATGTCGACTACAGCTTGGATCTGATCCGCGCCGCCGGCGTCCGCTACGCGTGGGACGGCAACCTGACCCAGCACCTGGTCGGGCAGGATCGGCCGGTCGGTCGCCGCGAGTGGTATGCCGGTCTGTCTTCGACTCCGGCGAAGGCCGTGCTGCGGGCGAACCTTGATCGAATCCTAAGTCCGGCCCGACGCCTACTCTCCCCGGAGATCTTCTCGTACGACGAGAATGCCAATCACCCCTACGTGGCCCACCGCTTCGCCGATCAATCATCGCTCTACCTGTTCCGGCGCTACGGCGTCTGGAATCTCGCCGACATCGATGGCTTGGGAGAGCTGCTCTCGCCGGCGCTCCTCGAGCGTTTGCAGGCCGTGCGCGGCTCCGCGGTGATCTATACCCACCTCGGAAAGCGCCGGGCCGGCCGCGCTCGCGAGAGCCGACACATTCCGGAAGGGACGAGGTCTGCCCTCGGGCGCCTCGCAGAGGCATACGCCGAAGGTCGCATCCTGCTCTCTTCGACATCGAAGTTCCTCGACTACCTGGTACTGCGCGACCACGCGAGCGTGGGTCCCGCGGGCGTCGACTTTCGAGCGGATGGGCTTCGCTTCCCTTCGCTCAACCTCTCGGACCTAGGAGGCTTCGAGTTCGGCTTCTTCCGCAAGGGGGGCGGCGACGTGTGCATCACCTGCCAAGGGGAGGCTGTCGCGTGTGAGCTCGACCAGGTTGAGGCCGATACGGTCCGGATCCGCTTCCCGCAAATCGAACCCCCTGAGAATCGCGACGGTGCCTGAGCACACAGTCCTCCTACTGACGAATCCGAGCGCCCACGGCCGCTACGTCGCACAGAAGCTTCACGAGACGCTGGGACTCGCGGGCATCGTCGTCGAGGACCCTCGGCTCCGCGTTCCGCGCTTGCGCAGGGGTGCCCCTCGCACCCTCTTCGTGGATCGCCTTCACAGCTACCTCTCGGTCACGAGAACTTGGCTTCGCGGAGAGCGACTGCGAGCCCGGGTTCAGTTCATCGGAGAACGGCTCATCCTGGAAGCAAAGCGCGAGTTCCTGCGCGATACGGGCTCTACGCCCGGGCCCTGGCCGAAGCATCTCCCCATCCACTCGACTCAGAACATCAATCGCAAGGAAACCTTGGCCTGGTGCCAAGAGCGCTCCCCCGATCTGCTCCTGGTCTGCGGCACCTCAATTCTGAAGGAGCCCCTGATCCACATTCCGAGGATCGGTGCTCTCAATGCGCATACCTCGATTCTCCCGGAGTATCGCGGGATGTTCCCCGAGTTCTGGCAGGTGCTGCACGCTGACCTCGAATCTGCGGGTGTGACGGTCCATTTCATTGACGCCGGCGTGGACAGCGGCGACGTAACCCTTCAGCGCCGAGTCGAGGCGAGCTTCCCCATTTGCCCTTGGCGCCTTCGCAACCGGAACGTCGTGCTCACGGGAAAGCTTCTGGCGCAAGCAGCAACAGAAGTTCTGGCCGGCGTCGCTGTCCGCAGGCCGCAAGCGCAGAGCTCGGCCCGGACCTACCGCGCGCGAGATATCACACTGGAGAAACAGGTGGAGCTGTTGCGCGTTCTCGGCTTCCGGCTGCCGGACGCAGCGCGTGACGCGACGGCTTCGCCGAGCTTCGCCCGGAAAGGCTCCGCGCTAGGATCTCACGCCGCCGAGGATCGAGGAGCTCCGGGGAGGCCGACGTAGCGCTCGAGCAGCCGCGGGTGGCGACCGCAGCGGTGTGCGGTCGCGCTTGCGAACACGTCCCTTCGCTGCCAACCTGGCTCCTTCGCTTCCGCCAATACCGCTGCACCCTGAGTCGGTTGGAAGCAAGGGGGAATACCAAGCAACCTCAGCAGGTTTGCCCGGGTGGCGGAATTGGTAGACGCACCAGATTCAGGGAGTGTAAACTCTCCTTTAATTTCAAGCGCTTATATCTCTTCCCGCTGGCACATGCACGACACATTCCGGTGGGCGATCCCGACGCACCCGCGTGTCGGAATCCAGATGAGCGTTCCGACCCATCCATCTCCTGCGCCAACGCGTCCAGCGACATTCGAAAACCGTGCCGTCGTGGGACACCCGCACCATCCATGCCCAGGATGAAGAACGGTCTCCAAGCTTTGCCGCGGGGGAGTCCCCGAAAACCCCCTTTCGTTTCAATGGGTTACGGCCATGTCGACCATGTCAAAACGGAGCGGCTCCAGGGACAGTGCGCTCTTGCCGATGTATATGGTATCCATATACAATCGATCGGGTGAATCTTCTCGAACGCCTTCGCGCATGCACGGGATTCGATTGGGATGACGGGAACTCCGGCAAGAACGACGAAAAGCATCAGGTCTCGGACGGCGAGTGCGAGCAGGAGTTCTTCAATCAACCACTCGCGGCGGAACCGGACGATGAACTGGAAGACTGCATCTTGGTTCTCGGGAAGACAGACTCGGGTAGACACCTGTTCGTTGTATGTGCGATTCACCGGCAGCTCGTCCGCGTGATCTCGGCGCGCGATATGACCAAACGAGAACGTGAGGTCTACTACACATGCCTAAGAGACGTCGATTTGAAACGGAGGACGAGGAGCGCGAGTTCTGGTCTAAGCAGGACTCAGCGGATGTAGTCAACTGGTCCAAGGCCAAGCGGGTAACGCTACCCAACCTGAAGCCTTCACTCACAACAATCTCGCTGAGACTGCCGGCATTCATCGTTGAAGAGATCAAGCAGCTCGCACACAAGCGCGATGTTCCGTATCAATCATTAATCAAACTGTTTCTTGCTGAGCGAGTGAAGCGAGAGCTCAAGGGAGAGGCGGCCTAATACGCAGTTCGTCTCGTTGAACGCCCATCTCGATCTACTAAGATTCAAGTGAATCGGGGTGTCTGCTTGCTACGGACCCACTGGGGCCCGCGTCCGGCCGGCTCTCTGTGTGCGAGTGAGTATACACCAAATAGAGTATGATGCAGCGGCGCCGCCTCACCCGAGCGGTCGTGCCCACTCCGAGGGGCTCAATGACGACGTGGGGTTCGCGAGTCACTCACGCGGGGGTTTTCCGAAAGGCAGCGAACTCCGTTGCTGTCCTACCCCGAGGACCTACCGTCTCTGAGCCACCCCGGCCTCCGCCGCGTTATTAATCGCAGCAATCATGGCTTCTAACCGCTCCGAGATTGCCAGTCCGACCGTGAGAATGGCCTGGGCTGTCACATCCGTGGTTCCGCTTGCCTTTAGAAGATCATCGATCGTGACTTTGTAGTTAATCAACGTTCATCCCTCCGCGATGATTATGCCCACGCGCGTTCCTTCCTGAGCCGGCGTGGAGTTTGCTTCTTCGGTGCTGTCAACGCCAGAACGCGTTGCTATCGCGTCATTGACGCACTTGGCACCCACCCGGCCCTATGGGGGGAGTGAGCGCACGTCGACGGCTATTGGTGAGAGTGACACTTTAAGCGGTAAGATCGGCCGCAAATGCTGGGGAAGCGCGAACCGACGTGGGGGGCGGGAAGATCGAGCCGCCGCGGTTGTTCGTGTGGTTGGCAGGTCCGCAATCGTCCACCCTCACACGCCGGAGGGTTCAGTGTCTCACGGATTGGCCGAGCTACGCGAGGACGACTTGCATGGAATGGTGGCACTTTTCGAGAAGTGGAACGACATGCTCACCAGGTACTTCCGTGAGAGTCTGAAGAAGGGGCAGTCTTGAGTGCGTTCTTCGCGTTTACCCTGGCCGCCGCGTTCGCGGGCCTGATCTTGCTTGTGATGGCGTCTTGGGCATGAGCCACCCGCGGGTGACGCGCCAGGTTGTCCTGAGACGGGGCGGATGGGCGGAGCTGCCATGGCATACACTGAGAAAGGCTGTAAGGCAGTCCTACCAGTCGGTTTCTCTCGCACGCTCCTGCGATCGAGGTGTTCCGGTGGCTGGAGGAGCGTCGCTGCGAACCGTGGCCTAACTCTATCTCGGAAGAGACCCTCGGGTGCCCTCCCCTTCGGCAACCCTCCGCTACCCACAAGGCGGACGCGGGCGGATCCGAAGGGTATGGGCGGGGAGACCCACCCACAGCGGGTGCGCGCGACGGAAGCGCGGCCGCCATTCAGCCCTGTGGCGCAACCTGCCCGATCGGTGCGTCTCCATGGGCTCGGTCGCATCTCGGAGTTAGTGTTGGTCTTCGGCACGGCAAGTGTGCGAAGTTCGGTCGTTGCCCTCAGCCCCTGGTCGGGGCCAATTGGCTAGCCGGTCGGCGGTCGGCAGGAGTTCCGAATGCTCGCCTTCGTTGCCACGTTTGCTTGCGGCGCCTTCTTTGGCGCGGCGCTGTACATCTCACTCGCCCAGCTTCCGGCCACTCTGGAAGTGGGTGTTCCGTTCGCCGGTCGCTTCTTCGGACCCATGTACAGGCGGGCTGCCCGTATGCAAGCCCCGTTGGTCGTTGTGGGCACGGTCACGGCGATTCTTTCATGGCTGGCGGGCTCGGGGCTTGGTTGGCTCGTGGGCGGCTTGCTCCTCCTCGCGGTGATGCCGTTGACTTACATTCGGATCATGCCCATCAACAATCAGCTTCTCGATCCGGGTCGCGCGTCCGACGCCCCCGATACGGAGCACCTTCTTCGGCAATGGGGGCGCCTTCATGCGGTTCGGAGTGCACTGAGCGGGTTCGCGTTTGTCATCTTCCTCGCGGAGCTGGCGTTCGCCTAGCCTGCGACGTCAACACAGCGTGGCTCCGGCGCTCCCGCCTCGCATTGATCCGGGGTCGTCGTGGGCGCGGTTGGCTGAGCTCGGGAGCGGGGATCGGCGCGGGCAGGCGTCTGGTGCGAGAGGGTAATCAACGAAGATGCGACGGTGAAACTCCATCTGTTAGCCCCTCGCCCTCCGCGCGGAAGCCTCCCGTGTATCCGCGCGCCGTTAGACGGCGGCGGCTACGGTGCTCTCGTACACTACCGCGCCCGCTGACCGAAGAACTCACGCGTGCGTGCGACGACTTGGTCCATGTCATCCTCCCCGACCGACGGTCCGCTTCACGAATCGCAGCCGCGTCAGATAGGATCGATCCATTCCTCCAACCAGAGCCCTGGCGCACCTTTCAGCACGTACAATGAACGGTCCTCGGGGCTGCGGCGATAGCCCGTGACGCTCGCCTCCCGGCCCGCCCAGAGCATCTGGCCCGGCTCCGGCCGGAGATCTGCCGGCATGCGGAGCGCCGCATTGAGAATCGACGTATCAGCGATTCGAACTCGCGAGCCGACATGGATTCGCTTCATCTCGTTCCGGGACGTCGCCTCCTCATGTCGTCTCCGGGCCGAGGATCTCTTCCGCCCAGGCCGGCCTCCACCTCGTCGAGCCGGCCTCTCATCTCGGGCTCGAACTCATCGCACAACGTCGGCAGAGGATTCGAACCGCCGATGGGATACCCCCGGGTCTTCCCGTGCGGTGACCGAGCGCCTATGACCAACGGCATCGACGCACACTTTGCTCAACACTCTCTTGCTTATCGCTTTCTCTCCTGAGTCGTCGCTCATCGGTGATTGTCGTTGGCGCAGCGCTGCTGCTGCATTCCCTTGTGCTCCTCGATCTTCGCGGCGCTCACAGGTCTGAGATCTTAGATCTGAGACGGTCCTCGCGGATCGGCGGTTCGGGAAGCTGTGAGTAGGCTTCCGCCTCACGCTGTCCCTCGCGCACCTCGGCCCAGAAGCGGGTGCGCGCCTTGGCCGTCCGGCGCTCGCCGGGACCCTTCCGCAACCGTTGCCATAGGCGCGATAGCATGGGTCGCAGACGTCTCCACATCTAGTTCGCCGCCGCGGACGCCGAAGCGGCATGCGGTGTCGCTCCCTCGCCTCGCACCGACAGGGTATTCGACGTCTCCTCGAGAGCGATCTTGAAGAGGTTGGCCACCGCCGCACCGAACCCGAGCGCGATGTCCCCCACGTGTGGCACCGAGCGTTTGCACCCGATGACTCCGAAGTCGACTGAGTCCATATAGCTCACCACTGTGATGTTGACGCCCGCCCCTTCCATCAGCGGGCCCAGCGGATAGGCAGCGGTCAGCCGCGCACCGGCGGCGTAGAGCGGAGTCTCCGGGCCGCGGACGTTTGAGATCACGAGATTGTGAAGCGGGCGGTGTCGGCTCGCGAGCTGCAGGTCCGAGTAGAGGCGCGCGGCGCCTCCCAGAAGCCGCGTGCTTATGAACTCGGCCCACTCCCCCAGCGCGCTGAAGCCGAGCTGAGTGTGGAGCTCCTTCGACGACACCGCAGCGTCACGCACAGCGAGGAGCTGCTCCAAGGGATCGGCTAGATGGACGGGGAGGTGGACGAGGAACGCGGATATGCGGTTGCCGTACGTTCCCAGCTCCTCCTGGCTTCTCAACGAGACCGGGATCGCCGCCACGAGCGGAGTATCCGGTACACCGCCATGGGCCTCCAGGTAGTTCCGGAGAGTCTGAGTGCACGCTGCGAGAACGACGTGGTTTACCGTGGTGCCGAACTCCGAATTGATGAACTTCACGTCGGCGAGCCGGGCGCTTCCATACGCCACCGTGCGCTGGTGCGAGGTGGCACCGTTCCAGGGCGTCTGGGGTGCGCTGAAGGGCATCGGCATCCGGGGTCCGCCCGCAGCCCCGCCGACCGCTGAACGGGCCATTCCCGCGACCGATCTCGCGGTGTCGCGCAGGAGCCGCGCGAAGCGCGCGGACTGCTGGGGTAGCCGCGAGAGCGCGTGGCCCAAGAGGGCCCTCCCCGTCGGAATCGGATCCGGCTGCACCGGTACAAAGGATTCGCCTGCATCCACTCCCTCCGGTGAGGAATCGAGGAGCTGCAGCAGGAGCTGGGTCGCCGAGACGCCGTCGGCCACGGCGTGGTGAAGTTTGAGCACGAGGGCAACGCGGCCCTCAGCCAGACCTTCGACCACCCAGAGCTCCCACAGCGGCCGGGTTCGGTCGAGCGGCTGAGCGGCGATCTGGGCCACCAAATCGGCGAGGATCCGCTCCGACCCCGGAGCGGGCGCCCCTATCCTGTAGATGTGACTTCGAACGTTGAGGTCGGGATCGTCGATCCACACCGGATGGTCGAGGCCGAATGGAACCGCGACCAGCCGACGCCGGAAGGGCGCCAGACGCGGCAGTCGCTCCTCCATCAAATGGAGGACTCGTTCGTAGAAGTAGCCGCCGCTGGCGTTCGCAGGATCGAGCACGAGCGCCCCCACGATGTTCATGGGGGTGCTCGGCGTTTCCAGAGAGAGGAAGACGGCGTCTATTCCGGACAGCGACACAGGCGAGCTCATCGGCGTTCGATCCTCGGGAGCTCCGGATCCAGGCTCCGGTTCACGAAATAGGGCCGCTCTCTCCGACGGTCCGGCCTACATTTCCATGCCGCCCATGTCGGGCATCGCGCCGGCGCCAGCCTTCTTCTCCGGCTTCTCCGCGATGAGCCCCTCGGTCGTGAGGAGCAGGGACGCCACGCTCGCGGCATTCTGGAGCGCGGCTCGCACGACCTTGGTGGGGTCGATGACCCCGCCCCTGACGAGGTCTTCGTACACTTCGGTCGCCGCGTTGAATCCGAACGCCCCATGACCTTCCTTCACCTTCTGCACCACGATCGCTCCTTCGATCCCAGCGTTTCCAGCAATCCAGCGCAGCGGCTCCTCGACCGCGCGGCGCACGATCCTCACGCCGGCCCGCTCATCCTCCTCGGGGAGGCCCTCTTCGAGGCCGTTGAGGGCTCTCTGTGCGCGGAGCAGCGCCACGCCGCCCCCGGGTACGATGCCCTCCTCGACCGCGGCCCGCGTGGCGTGCAGCGCGTCTTCTACCCGGGCCTTCTTCTCCTTCATCTCGGTCTCGGTCGCCGCGCCTACCTTGAGCACAGCTACGCCGCCAGCGAGCTTCGCCAGCCGCTCCTGGAGCTTCTCCTGATCGTAGTCCGAGGTGGTCTCCTCGATCTGCTTGCGGATCTCGTTGCAGCGGCCCTCGATGTCGCTCTTTTTGCCAGCGCCTTCGATGATGGTGGTGTTGTCCTTGTCGATCACCAGCTTCTTCGCGCGCCCCAGATCTTTGAGCGTCACGTTCTCGAGCTTGAGGCCGAGTTCCTCGGCGAGGAGCTGGCCGCCCGTCAGGATCGCCATGTCCTGAAGCATCGCCTTGCGGCGATCTCCGAAGCCGGGTGCCTTGACGGCCGCACACTTCAGAGTGCCGCGCAGCTTGTTGACGACGAGTGTCGCCAGGGCCTCTCCTTCCACGTCCTCAGCCACGATCAGGAGGGACTGGCCCTGCTTAGAAACCTGCTCGAGCAGCGGCAGCAGATCCTTCATGCTGCTGATTTTCTTCTCGTGCAGGAGGATCAGCGCATCCTCGAGGACCACCTCCATGCTCTCGGCGTCGGTCACGAAGTAGGGCGAGAGGTAGCCGCGGTCGAACTGCATGCCCTCGACCACCTCGAGGGTGGTCTCCAAGCCCTTCGCCTCCTCGACAGTGACCACGCCCTCCTTGCCGACCTTTTCCATCGCCTCTGCGAGGATTTTCCCGATCGTCTCATCACCGTTGGCAGAGATCGTCCCCACCTGAGCGATCTCCTCGCCCGTGCGCGTCTTCTTCGACTGCTTGCCGAGGTCCTCGACGAGGACTGCCACCGCCTTGTCGATCCCGCGCTTGAGCCCCATCGGGTTCATCCCGGCGGCGACCATCTTGATCCCCTCATGAAAGATGGCCTGCGCGAGCACGGTGGCGGTGGTCGTGCCGTCGCCAGCCACGTCGGAAGTCTTGCTTGCCACCTCGCGGACCATCTGTGCGCCGAGGTTCTCGAAGCGATCCTCAAGCTCGATCTCCTTCGCCACCGTGACTCCATCCTTGGTGACAGTGGGGGATCCCCAGCTCTTCTGGATCATCACGTTGCGGCCTTTGGGGCCGAGCGTCACACGCACGGCGTGGGCCAGCTGGTCGACGCCGCGAAGAAGCCGCTCCCGAGCGTCCTGTCCATATTGAATCTGCTTTGCGGACATGATGCGTTTCTCCTACTCGAGCACCGCGAGGACGTCGTCCTCGCGAATGATCAGATGTTCGTCGCCCAGGAACTGGATCTCGGTACCGGAATACTTACCAAAGAGCACGCGGTCACCCTTGTGCACGTCGAGTGGCCGGAGCTTGCCGTCTTCGTTGACTTTCCCTTCGCCCACGGCGATCACATTGCCCTCCATGGGCTTCTCCTTGGCGGTGTCGGGGATGATGAGTCCCCCCTTGGTCTTCTCTTCTTCCTCGATGCGCTTCACAAGGAGCCGGTCGTGCAACGGTCTCACCTTCATTTGCTTCTCCTTCAATGCTCTTCGCTGTAACCGGGCTAAGCAGCCGGGAAACAGCAGCGGCTTCGATTGCTAAATATACTACGCAAAATAAATTTATCAAGCAAGCATGCAGAGTGCTTGATCGAGCACGCAAATTCGCCATACTGCGGCGCATGAGGGCCGGCAGCAGACGACCCCGGCGCACGCGCTCCAGCGTCGTAGGGCGGCCCAGCGAGCTCGGCGGCCTCTTGGCCGATTTGCGTACGGCCAAGGGGCTCTCACTCCGGCAGGTCGAAGAGGCCACGGACAAGGCGGTCTCGAACGCGTACCTGAGCCAACTCGAGAAGGGGAAGATCCGAAAGCCGTCGCCCAACGTGCTGCACAGCTTGGCGGCGGTCTACGGAGTACCTTACGAGGGGTTGATGGAGAAGGTCGGCTACCTGCTGCCGTCCAAGGGCGGCCCGGCCGGGCGCCAGCGAAGGCTGGCTGCCTTCGCGATCGACGATCTGACCGCCGAAGAAGAGGAAGAGCTCCTCAAGTATCTGGCGTTCCTTCGCTCCCGTAACCCATCGTCGTGAACCTCCCAGGCGAAGCGGTACATGGATGTTTGCTACTACAGGCTATCTCATAAACCCACTTCAGGGGTGACTCGATCGGCGGTATGGTATGGCCGCCGATGGATTGCGAACCCTCCCACCATGGTCTGCCCCCCCGCGTGGGGGGAAGATGGACCTGACCGAAGAGCAGTGGGACTTCGTCGAGCCGCTGATTCCCAAGCCGCGGCGACGGAGCGATGGGCGGGGACGCCCGTGGCGCGATCCGCGCGACGTACTCGACGGCGTGCTGTG
>DATGZK010000043.1:0-3471 GCA_035489755.1 Myxococcota bacterium | reverse complement strand
TCGGCCGGGCACGGCGTAGTCCTCGCCCGAGATCCCGGTGCAGGCGATGCCGCCGGCGGCCATGGTCTCGAGGCCCACCAAGCCGAAGGGCTCATGGCTGCTGTTGGCCAGCACGGCGTCGGCGCCGCGGAAAAGGACGCGTCGGCTCTCGGGATCGACCGGGGCCTTGAGGTTCACCATATCCACGTCGTCCAGGCCCCCGAGCCTTTCGAGCAGGCCCTGCACTCCGCTGTCCGTGCCGTTGCGGTCCACCACGCGCAGGCCCAAGGCGCGGGCGACGGCCAGCACTTCATGGCCATGGGCCTCGGCCCCGCCCCGGGCGATTAGCAGGGGACGGTGGCCTTGGCGCTTGAGCGCGCCGACGATCTCCAGGGCGCCGAGCCAGCGTTTGTCGGGGTCAAAGCGGGCCACCTTGGCGATCACCGTCCGCCCGCGCAGACGGCGCTGGAGTTCCGCCACGCCGGCACGGTCGGGGGGAAGGAAGGCATCGGCGGACAGGCCATTGGGAATCACGATGGGATCAACGCCGAGGCTGCGCATGGAGTGCTTCATGTAGCGGCTGACGGTCGTGATGACCGAGGCCTCGGCAAGCCGGCCCCAGTCGATCCGCTCGAAGCCGAAGACGTTGTTCGCGTTCCACAGGATGCTCGCCCGCTCGCGCAAGCCCGCCTGGCGCAGCAGCCAGTCCAGATGCAGAACCGCGTCGGCGGTGTGCCACTCCTCGGCCAGCACGACGGCGTGGCGACCTTGCGCAAGATGAGGCCGCAGCACCTCGTTCATCAGGTAAGGGGGCAAGGAGCCAGCGAAATCGGTGCGCTTGCCCTCCTCGCCGTCGTACACCCCCGCCGGGTGGTAGCGGCTGATCCACTGGCACCAGCGATGGAGATGGAGCCCGCCCGGGGACTCGTGGCCAGGCAGCGCAGGGTCGCCCACAAACCACAGGTGGGTCTCAAAACCAAGCCCCGCGAGCGCCCAGGCCAGCCCTTCGATCCGGCTCGCGATGCCACCCGCCCGGGCATAGCCGTCGGGCCCTTCAAACGAGAGCACATGAAACTGCATGGGGGGGGACGCCTGAGCAGCGCCGTGCGCGGGCGGAACGGGCAACAGTTCCACCGCCTCTTTGGGATGGAACCTGCGATTCCACCGGAGGCCTATTCTCTGCGACCGATCGACCGCCCGCAGGCCTCCTGCCCCATTTTGCCTCATCGCCCTGTCCTCGAGGTCCTGGCCTCGGTTCTGGAGCTTTCTCGAATAGGGTTTTGCACTAACTGTGCCATCGCAGAGCAACTTCCCGTCGCGATCGCAATGCAGCAGCGACCGCCGCGAACACAATTCACGCGTGCGCTGAAGCCCCGCTTGGGGCGAATGGACCCGATGTCGTGGCGAGATGCCCCAGAGAACCAGTCGGATCCGAGAGTTCGATCGCACACTCGAGGCTCCGCTTCGTGGGCACGTGTCTCGATCTTCGCCCATTCGGCGGGCAATCCACGCAGGGGCTGTCCTGCCATGAGCCTCGGCCGCAACCATCCGCCGACCCCGGGGCGGGATCGACGCGAGGAGGTACCGCCGGACGAGGAGTCATTCGCAGCGCCGCTCCATTTTGAAAGAAAGAGCACGGCGGTCGGACCCAGGCTGTGCGTGCTACCCCGGAAGCCGGCGACGGAGCCGAGAGGAGCCCCATCGGTGCGGCGGCGCCGGGGGCACGCGGACCTCGCGCGCCCTTCGACTACTACGCGCGGGCCGTGGCCTCGGGTGCGGTGGAGAGAGGAGTCGCGGAGCGAGCCCGCCGGAGCGGATCAACCAACTGCCGAGTTCCTGACGCTCGACCGAGGCTCTAGACTCGCCGCGTGGGAGTAGCCGGAGAACAACAGCGCGCCTTGCTGGTGCGGGTTGCGCGGCGGGCGATGGTCGACCGCGGCCTCGAGCCAGACTTCCCTCCGGCGGTCGCCGGGGAGCTAAAGGGGCTTGCTCTGCCGAGCCCGTCCCTTGCATCAACCATCCGCGATCTACGCGAGCTCCTGTGGTGCTCGATCGACAATGACGACTCCCGCGACCTCGACCAGCTGACGGTCGCCGAGTCGCTCCCCGGCAGCAGTGCAAGGATCCTCGTCGCGGTTGCGGATGTCAGCGCTGCGGTCGCGTCGGGCTCCGCGCTGGATGGCCACGCCGGAACGAACACCACCTCGGTCTATACGCCGCCACAGAATTTTCCCATGCTGCCGGACCGGCTGAGTACGGATCTGACCTCGCTTGTCGAGGCGCAGGATCGCGTCGCGATCGTGACGGACGTGATTGTCGATGCAAAGGGCGGCTGTGATGCGGCGAACGTCTACCCAGCCGTGGTTCGCAACCAAGCGAAGCTCGCATACAACGGCGTGGGGGCATGGCTCGAGGGCGAAGGCGCCCTTCCTCCGGCTGCAGCGCGTGTGGCGGGATTGGCGGAGAATCTCCGCTTGCAGGATGAGGTGGCGCAGCGCCTCAAGGCGCTGCGCCACGCACAGGGTGCGCTCGAGCTCGAAACCGTCGATGTCCGGGCGCTGTTCGAGGGGGACGCAGTCCGTGGGCTCGTGGCCGATCCCCGAAACCGCGCGAAGCAGCTCATCGAAGACTTCATGATCGCTGCCAACGGTGCGATCGCCCGGTTCCTGGATGGACGCCGATTTCCGATCATGCGCCGGGTCGTGCGGTCGCCCGAACGTTGGCAGCGCATCGTTGAGATCGCCCACGCCGAAGGAGAGCGGCTCCCAGCGCAGCCCGACGCGAAGGCGCTCAACGAGCTCCTGCTGAAACGTCGGGCGGCCGATCCGCTGCGCTTTCCCGACCTCTCGCTGTCGATCATCAAGCTGCTCGGCCGAGGTGAGTATGTGGCCAGCTTCCCCGGCGACGAGGTCAGCGGTCACTTTGGTCTCGCCGTCAGCGACTACACCCACTCGACGGCACCCAACCGCCGCTACCCCGACCTCATCACGCAGCGGATGATCAAGGCCGCACTCACGTCGGCCAAAGTTCCATACACCCGCGACCGGCTCGAGGAGCTGGCGACCCACTGTACGGTCATGGAGGACAGTGCCCAGAGGGTGGAGCGGCTCGTGCGCAAGGCCACGGCAGCCTGTCTGCTGAGCAGCCGCGTGGGGCAGGAGTTCGAAGGCATCGTGACAGGCGCGTCGTCAAAGGGGACCTGGGTGCGCATCTTCGACCCACCGACCGAAGGCCGGGTCGAACAGGGCGAGGCCGGTCTGGACGTCGGAGACCGAGTGCGGGTCAAACTGATCCACACGGATCCGGAGCGGGGCTTTATCGACTTCGCGCGCAGTGGCGGCGTCGAAGCCGTCGCCGGGCACTCGGATGGATCGCGGGGGGGCTTGCGGGGGCGATCATCTTCCTCTTGAGGACAGGCAGGTGCGCGGGCGAAGACCACCGAGCTCTACGGGTTTCCAGCGGCGCTCCTTGGAAGACTTGTCCCAAGACCCA